>CAIWCC010000087.1 GCA_903911085.1 uncultured Bacteroidales bacterium
AATTTCGTCCCGATGGGACTTTTTATAAATAGCTTCGGAGAAGTGACATTATGGTAGTCAATAAGTTACAAGTATTACCAGAGCTCCTTAGGAGCGACAATATTTTTTCTTTTGTTTTTACCGGACAACAATATTTTTTTTTATATAAAAGTGAGGTTTGAAAATGGTTTGAAAATATAATCCAAACGAAAAGTTATAGAAAAAAAATAAATTCTGCTGAAATAGTTTAAACCAGATTTCAGTCGTTTATTTCAATCGGTATTTCAATATTTATTTCAGTGCCTTTTCCTACTTCACTCAGAATACTCAGTTGACCAGATAAAAGAAAAATTCGCTCTTTCATTCCAATCATTCCGTACGATTCTTGTTTTTTGTGAACGTTGGTGTCAAATCCAACACCATTATCTTTAATGTTTAGAACGAGTTTTAAATTCTCTTTTGTAAGTTTTACATCAACCTGAGTGGCTTTTGAATGTCGTGAAACGTTTGTCAACGATTCCTGAATGATACGAAATAATGAAAGTTCAACATTAATATTTAAATAAGTTTTATCAATATTTGAACTGAAAGTAGCTACAATTTTATTTCGTTCACCAAATTCCTTAATATATGCTTTTACAGTATCTACAAATCCTAAGATTTCAATAATATCGGGGCGCAGTCCTGTTATAATTCTTCTGGAAGTTTTAATAATATTATCAACCATTGAAGTAATTGTTGCAAATGCATCTATCGATTTTTGTATTTTGATAAAATCTTGATTTTTAGACAATTCATTTTTTAATATTCCGACTTCTATTTTTAGAGCTACAAGAATTTGACCCATATCATCATGAATTTCACGTGCCAAATTGGTTCGCTCTTCTTCTCTTACAGCATGTAAATGTCCAGCATAGCTTTTCAAATCTTTTTGATATTCATCAATTTTGGCTTCACTATTTTTTCTGTCTGTTATGTCGCGGCTAACAATAAGTGATTGTGTATGTTTACCTTGACTGTCGTATTGTAGTTTTACATGGTCTTCTTTCCAAAAATACTCTCCATTTTTCCCAAAGAACTTATAAGTATATGTTAGTTCATTTTTTAGTAATTCAATTGCTTGTTTTAATGCAAATTGAATAGTTTCTTTATCGCTTGGGTGAATAGAATGAAAATAACTATGTAAATTGTAATTAACACTTAACTCATTGTTTTGCAAGTGGTATGTTGGTGAAGCATACTTTATAAATTGTTTGTTGTCGAGCAATAAAATGGTGTCCGAAGTATTTTCGGCTATTAAACGATATTTTTCTTCACTCAAAGTCAGTGCTTTTTCTGAGTCAATTTTATCAGTAATATCTACATTATAACCCTGAAAATGACTGAACTCGGCTGAATCATTGAATATTGCAACCACATGACATAAAAAATTGCGATAATGGTTTAATCTTGTTTTAAGTCTTATTTCAAAATCAAATTCAACTTTTTCCAACATTGCTGGTTCCCAACAGTTTAAAAATGCATCTATATCATCGGGGTGAATTGAGTTTTTCCATAGTGAAAATGAAATTTGAGTTGTGTTTTTGATACCAAAAAAATCCAGCATTGCAGAATTTGCAAAAACAAATGATTTACAATCAAATTTCCAAATATGAATGGGAGAATTTGATACTATGTTGTTCAAATCATTGTGACTTTTGCTAAGTTCAAACTGTGTTCTTGTAAGAATAGTTATATCTGTAAGAGCAGTTAAATAAAGTGTTTTCCCATCCTTTTCGTGATTGTAACTTTCAATTTTGGCAGTTAGTTCACCATTCACAGATAGGATATTAAGTTCTACAGGATTGTTGATTTTGAAATTTTTAAGTTTCTCTATATGAAAGTAAAAGGTATCTTGCGAATCAAAATGAAAGAAATTTCTAAGTTGTTTTCCCTTTAGATCTGCCTTGCTAAAACCAATCATTTTTTCAAAATAGTGATTGGTTGTTTGAATTATAAAGTTGTCATCGTAAATTACATAACCAACAGGAGCATTTTCTATTAAATCGGAAAGTCCATCTCGGGTTTGCTCCAAGTTAAATTGAGTAATGCGCAATTCATCGTTCTGAAATTCGAGCTCACGATAGTAGATGTTTAGTTCTTCAAGTAAATGTTGTTTCGAACTTTCTTCATTAAAAATATCTATCTTGTTTTCAGTCAGTGTTTTTTCTATTACACTATTCAGGTCTTTTTTGATTTCATTTTCCATAACTCATTTGTTTTACATTCAATTTTTAAGAAAAGTTACAGTGAAACCAATTCTATTCCCATTATTTTCAAATAGTGTTTGAATTCTGACGTTAAAATTATGAATATCATCAGTTTTCTGCGATTTAATACGTATAGACTTTATGTGATCTTCGTCTGTCTCAATTTTTAATAGTGGATTTTCACACTTATTCAAAATAATGCCATCTGTATTAATAAACTGCCAATCATTAATATCTTTCGGAAAATTGCAATCAATATATTTGCATGAAAGTTCATAAATTGCATTATTCCAATCGACTAATGCGCCATCGGTATTAATTATAAATTTAGGCAATGTTTCGTTTTTGAATGATTGGTGTAAGAAATTATTATATTCAAAAAGTTCACTTTCAATTGTTTTTAATTCAGTTACATCTATCACAGTACCAATAAGTTTTGTTGGTTTTCCATCCGCATTTCGTTCAATGATTTCACCTCTGTCATAATACCAACCATAACCACCGTCTTTGCGTTTAATACGATAAGTAGTAACCCAGGCTGAGGTTTTACCCTCTAAATGTGCATGCATTATTTGCATGGTATTCTCATAATCGTCGGGGTGAATTAAATCACAAATTTTGAACACATCTGTAGGAAATTCTTCCACAGTATAACCAATCATTGTTGCTTTTTTGGGATCGAAAGTAACAAGACCTGTTATTACATTCCATTCCCACCAGGCCATTTTGCCAATACTAAGCGAATCGGAAAGCCGTTGTGATAAAATACTGACTTTCTTTTGTTCTTCTTTATAATTATTGATGTTAACAAAAGTGATTAAGATTCCATCAACAGCATTACTATCAATACGATACGGACGAATGCGAACTAAATAACAATTCCCTTTTGGGTCAATAAACTCATTTTCTACAACTTGAAGGGTTTCGGTTACTAAAAGTACATCGTCCATAATTGGTTGATTGTAATTAAAGCTGGAAATATGTGAAATTGGCCTTCCTATATCACTGATAATTATGTTTGTTATTTTTGAAACAATAGGTGTGATTTTTCGAATGCACAAATTTCTATCAAGATAAATAGCACCTATTTCTGTATTATTCAGTAAATTACTCATATCGTTATTCAATCGTTCCAACTCTTCAATTTTAAGTTGATACTCTGAATTTACAGTATATAATTCTTCATTTACCGATTGTAGTTCCTCATTTGTACTTTGAAGTTCTTCATTGGAAGCTATTAATTCTTCGTTGGACGATTGTAACTCTTCATTTGAAGTTTCAAGTTCCTCTATAGTAGCTTGTAGGGCTTCTTTATTGTACTGCAACTCACGTTCAAGACTGATTATTCGGTCACTATATTCGTCGGATAGTTGAATTGTATTGTATTTATAATCTATCTCATCTGCTTTTACTTTGAACTCAAATACAATCAGATTGTAAAAGTTTTTGTCTGTTTCAAGATTATGCCCTTCAACTCGTATCTCATTGTTATCCAGTTCTTTTATAGGTACAAATCCATCGGAACGTAATGATTTATTTTGTTTGCGAAGCCGGCGAATAAAGCTTGACACATACCTTCCTAGCGAGTCGGGTAAAATGGCGTAAAGATTTTGCGTAAACCGTCCCTGATTTATGGTGGTAAATAAATTTACATCGCCAATTATTTGTACAATATTATCGTTTAAATCAATTATTATTGATGGTGGCATATACAACGGCAATACTTTTTCAAGTAGTCGTTCATTTTTAGCAGCTGGTAGTAATTTACTGCTAAATGACTGATTATCATTATACATTTTTTTGCTATCGATAATTATTCCAATATCTTTTGCCAAGTTAGGTTTGAAACCCGATTTTTGTTGGTAAATTTTATTTTTTGAATCGATTGCAGAAAAAGCATCTGTCATTTCTCCAATAGACTCACTGCTTCCCATAAATAGAAATCCATTGGTATTTAAACTTTGATAAAACATGCTTAAAATTCGCAGCTGAACTTCTTGCTTAAGATATATAAATAAGTTGCGACAAACAATAAGGTCGAGCTTTGAAAATGGTGGGTCTTTTAATAAATTGTGTGTTGCAAAAACCACCATGCGTCTTATTTGTTCTTTTACTTGATAACCACCTTCAACTCTATTAAAGTATTTGCTTAATAAAAGAGCATCCACATCAACCATAATATTATCGGGATAGAAACCTTGACCAGCTATTGTAAGTGATTGACGGTCAATGTCTGTTGCAAATATTTTTACTTCAACATCGTGTGTAATAGTTTCAAGAATTTCCGCTATTTTTATTGCCAATGAATAAACTTCTTCCCCGGTAGAACAAGCTGCCGACCAAATACGAATAATCTTATTTTTGGACTTCAAAATTGTAGGAATTACATTTTCGGCCACAAAATTAAATGCCTCTGGATCACGAAAGAAACGTGTAACACCTATTAATAAGTCGCGAAAAAGTGTTTCCTTTTCCTTATCCGATTCTGATAGCAAAATCAGATATTCTTCCACCGAGTTACAACGGTTAATGCTTATACGACGTTCGAGCCTACGAATGATAGTGTTGCTTTTGTAATATGAATAATCGATACCGCAAAAATCACGTAGAATTAGAGTAATTTTCGTTAAATTATCATAGTCGCGCGACAATATATTTTCGGTTGTAGAATTTTTTTGAATAAATGGATGTTTAACATAGTCGAGCAGTGCTGTTGGCATTTTATCGGGCGCTAAAATAAAATCAACAACTCCAGTCTGTATTGAGCTGCGCGGCATACCATCAAATTTTGCGGTTTCATCCTGAACCATTATCATACCGGCGGCTTCTTTAATTGCACGTGTACCCAAAGCGCCATCGCTGCCTGTGCCAGAAAGAATTACGCCAATGCCATTTTTCCCTTTTTCGAGTGCTAGCGAACGGAAAAAAATATCGATAGGTAAATTTAAACCTTTTTTGAGATTATAATCTTCAAGAAAGAGCTGATTGTGAAAAATGGATAGATTTTTACGGGGCGGAATCAAATAAATGCAATTTGGGTCAATGTGCATTCCATCTTCAATGATGAAAATTTTCATTTTTGTCTGTCGTGCCAATAACTCATCCATCATACTTTTATAATCGGGTGATAGATGCTGAATTACAACAAACGCCAAACTAGTATCAATTGGCATCGATTTAAAAAAATCTTGTAAAGCTTCCAGGCCACCTGCCGATGCACCAATTGCCACCACTACTTGATTATTTTTTTCAATAACTTCGTTTATATTGAGTTGTTGGTCTTTCATTTGTTTGACTTTTTATTGTATTGATTTTGTTAATTATGAAATTGATATTTTTTATCACATTTTAATTGACAATTTAAATAAGTCAATTGGTTTTGATGTGTCTTTGATTATCTTTCAAATATATAACCAATACAAATATATAAATAT
>CAIWCC010000088.1 GCA_903911085.1 uncultured Bacteroidales bacterium
GACGCAACTAGATATTACTTGGGATAGAGAAAAAATTGAGACTAGAAAAACAAAGATTATCAACTTTGTACTTGAAAATTTTTAGCAAGTAATAAATTCCTCTTGATTATATTTTCTGAACAAACTATTTTCAACATTCAAAAAGCCCCAACATAAGAATAATGTTGGGGCTTTTCATTCAAAAAAGTGTAATTTTTCAAGACTAGAGTAACATATAAATAGATTGATTATTTTTTAGCATTCGTCGCAAGCATACAGTACACTTGCGCTTAGTTGGTCGAATTCGAAGATTTCTTCGGGTTTAAAAAAACGGGCAATTTCAATTTTAGCATTCTCCACCGTGTCGGAGGTATGAAGTATATTTTCCTGAATACTTACGCTAAAATCGCCACGGATGGTGCCTTGCGGTGCTTCGCGTCCATTGGTGGGGCCAGCCATAATGTGCGCAATATGTACGCTGTCTATTCCTTTCCAGCAACAAACTATCACTGGAGTTTTCATCATTGAGTTTTTAATGCGCTGAAAGAATGGCTTTTCGATTAAATGTGCGTAATGTTGATCGAGTATTTTGTCATCGAGTTGCATCATTTTGATACCGCAAAGTTGAAGACCTTTTCGTTCGAAGCGATGAATTACTTCACCAATTAAATCTCTACTTATTGCACCGGGTTTGATAATGATAAGCGTCTTTTCCATAATTTGTATGTTAACTGAATATTTCGGTGCAAACTGAGCCACTTGTTTCGGATGAAACTGAGCCACTCATTTCGGCAAAGTGCGCCACTTGTTAAAGTTGATATTTAATGTTTTTTACGAATAGATTGATAAGGCTAAAATCTGCCATTCCGGCATAAAGTGCGCCACTTGTTAAAGGTTCTTAGTTTGGGATTATTTCGGCAAAGTGCGCCACTTGTTAATCGGTCTTTTAATTGGTTTGTTGCCATTTCGGCAAAGTGCGCCAAGGGTGAAAAAATGTTTTTATAGGTGGATTTGGAACCCATATTATCTTTGCTAAAAAAGATATATGGCAAACAAAGTAAAAGGCATGTTGCAAATCCGAAGAATACTCCAATTATTGGAAGAAAGTCGTTCAAAACGCTCCATATCACGCGATATGGGAATCAGTCGTAACACGGTTGATTATTACGAGCAGAGAGTGAAGGTCAGTGGCCTTACTTTGGCTCAATTACTACTTCTCAGAGATGGCGAGCTGGCTCAGTTCATCTACAATTGTGTTACTACACAAGTTAGCAATACTCGCCAAACAGAGTTTGATTCCAAGCTAAACTATTACCTCAAGGAATTAACCAGAACAGGTGTAACCCGCCAATTACTTTGGCAGGAGTATATTTTGGGGCAACCTGAAGGTTTTGCCTATACACAATTTTGCGAAAGACTCAAGCAAGGACAACGTCTACGAGGGGTGGTGATGCATTTAGACCATCAGCCTGGTGAAAAAATGGAGGTTGACTTTGCTGGCAAAAAGCTGTATTATTTTGATTCTGTGAGCAAAACAAAGATGGAATGCCCCGTCTTGATTTGCGTACTTCCATACAGTGGATTAACTTATGTGGAAGCACTTTCTGATGCCACCCAGGAGAATGTATACAATTCATTGTCAAGGGCTTTTCGTTATTTTCAGGGTGTAACGCAAAGTGTGTTGAGCGACAATATGCGTCAGTACGTGACTAAAAGTAATCGTTACGAGCCTACTTTTAACGAACTGGCCGAGCAATGGTCGGTGCATTACAACACCACCTTGACCGCCACACGGGTGGTAAAACCACGCGACAAAGCGATGGTTGAAAAACATGTCCACATCTCGTATCTCAGGATATTTGCTCCACTGCGCAATACGGATTTCAAGTCGCTAGAGGCCCTAAATATAGGGATAATGGACTGTCTGGAAAAGCACAACAACATGCCCATGCAACACACCAAAGTGAGTCGCTGGAATCGTTTCCTTTCAGAAGAGAAAAACACCCTAAAAGCACTTCCACCCAATGATTTTATTTACCGACACAGAATAAGTGCAAAAGTACAAATGAACTACCACGTTATTTTAGGAGAAGACATGCATCAATACAGCGTGCCCTATATACACGTGGGAAAACAGGTACAAGTAGTTTATGACCAGCACGAAGTAGAGGTATTTCTGGATTTGCAGCGCATTGCACTTCACACAAGAACCACTCGAAGAAACGGTTATTCCACCAAAGAAGAACACATGCCCAAAAACCACCTGAAATACAAAGAAACCAAAGGTTGGGATGGAGATTATTTTTTGGCTCAAGCAGTTAAAGTTGGCAGTAACACCCAATCAGTTATGAAACGGTTACTTGCCAAAAATCAATTTGTGGCACAAACCTATAACTCCTGTTTGGGTATTTTATCACTGGGCAAGAAGTATGGCAATGACCGTCTGGAATCAGCCTGCAAACTCGCCATGACTGTACCTTCCACCAATTATCAAATAGTGAGTAATGTATTGAAAAACAATAGGGACAAGGAAGAGGTGTCAGAACCCATATTAAGTTCTCCAGAACATGAAAACATTAGGGGAAAAGAAAATTACAAATGAAAATAAAGAATGAAAATTTGCAAATTAAGCTATCAAAAAGAACAACATTAATCACTTTTAAAAATCAAAGAAAATGAACACCCAAAACACGATTTACGAGTTGGAAAAACTCAAACTTACAGGTATGAAACAGGTGTACAACGGTATACTGTCTCTACCACTACAAGAACAGCCAAGTATACACACCATGATGGCACAGCTTACAGAAGCCGAGATACAATATCGTCTGCACAACAGAACGCAGATGTATCTAAAAATGAGCAAGCTACGCTATGATGC
>CAIWCC010000089.1 GCA_903911085.1 uncultured Bacteroidales bacterium
AATCTTTTGTTTTCATTATAACTGATTGGTAGTCAGCTGTAAAGATACGAAATTTCAAGGTCTTTTCCAAATAAAATAACAGTTATTTTGCTGTATATCAAATAATTATATCGCTATATAATTTTTGTCATGTACTAAATTATAACAATTAAAAAATACAACTATGGAAATAAATCAAATAATATCAAAAGTAGATGATGTATTATTAGAATCCAACTTAGAACTTTTATTACAAGATCCATTTATTGAGTGTATTGTGAGATACAATCATCAATATATTGAATCAAAAGACTCATCATATTTTGAGAGAAAACACAGAAATCATATCATGTTGTTTTTGAGAAATTTATATGACAATTTCAAATTTCTTATGACAAATATTGATGATTATGAAAGTTTGGTAAATTTCTTTTGTAATAATCAATCGCAAAATATACGCTATTTGGACGCAATGGTTTTGCATTATGATGTGCCAAATTCATCCGTGTTGGATATGTTTTTCAATAGAGTTCACAAACAAATGGATGATAGTAAGATTTCCAGTTACTCTTATGAATATAAAAAGAAACAATTTAAAGATTTGACAAATTCGTTTGTTCAACTGAATAGTTTGCCAGATACAAAAATAAAACTATCAGCATTTATTAGGTTGGAGGCTGCAATAAAGTCGGTTTACCTGTCAACAACGTTTCAAGACAAAGGAGATGATTTATTAATTCAGGTGAATATTCAGATACAAAAATTACAAAAACTGCTCGATCTTGGTTTGCTGCATGATGCAGTAAGTGTTGCACCAATCAGAAAAAAAGTAAAATCGACATCGAAGATTGCCGTGAAACGTAAAAGCGATTTTATTAAAATAATTTCGGCAATGTACGATGCAAAAATCTTTGAGAATGAAAAAGGCGAAGTTGCTAATAATAAACAAAAGCTAATTGAGGATTTGGGTAGTTTTCTGAACGATGATTTGTCAAATTACAGCGTATCGCTTTCGCAAGCCAAAACCCGCGATGAAAAAACTTATATGAAGCCCTTCAAAGAAATAGAAACGGAAGCTTTACGGTATTTTAATGCAGTAGGAGAAGAATAATGATTAGAAAAGTGCATACCTAATGTTGTTTGAATTTATTTTTTTCAAAAAAAAACGATATTTTTTGTCAACGATATTTATTTGTAAATCAACCACTTGTATTTTTATAGAAAATTATTTTTGGATTTCGTGATTAGGTATCAACATTAGGTTAATGTTCAGGATTAAACTATTTGGCAATTTTGCATCGTCAAACGCTACTAATTATGCATGTTGCTTTTTAGATTAAAACGTTTGACAACCATTTATTATGTCCAAAAGTCAAAATCCATTGACTGGCCAAATGAAAGGATCTATGGCGAATTTTGTTACTTCCACAAGGAATGGGCAAAATGAGATCCGCAGTAAAGCGTTCAATCCTCACAACGCAAATTCTACAGCACAATTATTACATCGTGCATGTTTTAAATTAGTCGGGGACGAGTATTCAACTTTTGGTGGCATACCGATTGAGGGCTTTCCTGAGGGACCTTCTAATCAAACTGCCTATAACCAATTTATGGCGGCAAATCTGCCCAACGCTATAGATAAAAGTGGGGCAGAACCAGTCCTAATTTATAGCAAGTTGGTTCTATCCAATGGCACATTACCACAGGTGGTGGTTACTGAAGGTACAATTACGGCAACAGGTATCAGCATTTCGTATCAGACCAATGTGAAGATTCCGAAAGTGAGTGCTGACGATGAAGTGGTAGTTGTAGCAAAAACACAGATTGGAGAGTTGCTTTTCGAAAAGAAAGTGCGTGGCGATGCAAGAATTTCTACCATTGAAATTGATTACGCAGGTATTAAAGCAGCCGATTTACAATGCTGTTATCTGTTTGTAAGGAGTGCCGATGGCACGCGAGCTAGCAAATCGGTGTACGTGCCGTTTGAGTAATACAAAGTGTGTTGTTTAATTAATGAAAAAAAACATCGTTAGGCTTATGCCAAACGATGTTTTTTTATGATACACATCAATAATTGCAGTCAAATATATAATTCCCTTTTACATAGCAATGTGTGCAATGTCAATTGTACCGCGATTACCCATCCAGTTGTTGATAATTGAGAATGGCTCGTCAATAACCAACCCCATTTTTGCTATAAATTATTGAACCTTTTCAAAATGTTTTATTTGAGAAATAATAATTACTTTTGCTTAAATAAAATTATTCCAATGCAACGTTTTGTATCAATAATTCATCTATGTATTAGAATATGGATTTAAAGAAAAATAAATCGGAGGAACAGCAATTGATTGATAGGTGCAAGAATTGTGAACCGTGGGCTCAAAAGAAAATGTATGAGCTTCATGCATCAACAATGATGAGCGTCTGTGTTCGCTATGTGTCTGATAAAGAGATTGCAAAGGATGTGCTGCAAGATGGTTTTGTTAAAGTATTTACTAAAATTGATACTTATTCGGAAGTTGGTTCTTTTGAAGGTTGGATGCGACGAATTTTTGTTACTACTTCGCTTGAATACTTACGACGAAACGATGTGCTAAAGCAAAGCGCAAATATCGACGAATATGATGAGTTCATTGAAAATGACAATGTTGCGGTAATTGACAAAATCTCTGCGGACGATTTAATGACATGTATTGCGGGTCTTTCGGATGGATATAGAACAGTGTTCAATATGTACGCCATTGAAGGATATTCACATCAAGAAATTGCGAAAGTGCTTAATATCAGTGAGAATACTTCACGGTCACAATTTATGAGAGCAAGAAAAATCTTGCAGAAAAATGTTCAACAGCTTTTCAATTACTAATATGCAAGACGATATTAATAACACCAAACAGGATGCTTTCAGTGAAATGTTCCGCCAAAAAATAGCAAATCAT
Organism: uncultured Bacteroidales bacterium; assembly: GCA_903911085.1. Classification (GTDB taxonomy): domain Bacteria; phylum Bacteroidota; class Bacteroidia; order Bacteroidales; family Paludibacteraceae; genus Paludibacter. Next base: position 2,922 of record CAIWCC010000089.1, read on the forward strand.
CAAGTGCAGGTAGATGAAAATTTGTGGGCTGGAATTGAAAAGCAGTTGCAACCTAAACGAAAGAAAGTGGCTGCATGGATATGGTTTTCAATTGGTTCTGCGGCAGTTTTGGCTTTGCTTATCACATTTAATCAGTTCTACGACAGAGAAATAAATACAGCTGATTCAAATCATAAGAATATAAACAAAGCGCAAAATTTAATTGCCAATCAACAGAAATCAAAAGAGGTAATTCGCCAAACTCCATTTATCAAAACTAATTTAAAAAAAGAAATATCAAAAAAGAAAAATCAAAAAACTAATTTTCAAAAGCAAGTTTTAAACCACAATATAATAGTTGCCGATATAACGAAATATAAATCTGAAGCAGATGTTCAAGTTCAATCTCCAGTTTGTACTGCACCTTCAGTAGTAAGTATTGAGCCAGAAAAAAAGTTCGAGAACAAGAAAGATTCTACAACTAATTCGTCAACCCCCATAAATGTACCTAACACATTAATTGCCAAAGATGAAACGCAGCCAATAATGAAAGTGAAAAATAGCAATAAATGGTTAGTGGCAGCTGTTTTTGGGTCAGGAGGTTCGGAGAGTTCAATAGGTGGAAGTACATTTTTAAATAGTTCGGATATGGTTTATGCCAATGCCAATGCCAATGAAGCTTTGGTAAGTGCAGATACAAAAAGTACATCTATTCTTACACCAAATGATTTTTCGAGCAAAGTGCATTTACCGCCTGTCTCGTTTGGAGTTGTTTTTCGTAAAAGTTTAAACAAAGCTATGAGTTTGCAAAGTGGTTTGGTGTACACATATCTGCTTTCCACTTTCGAGAATACAGGCATGCAACATTATGATGCCAAATTGCATCTACATTATATAGGAGTTCCACTCAATTTTATTTCTACAGTTTGGAACAATAAAAAACTGGAATTATACTTTTCGGCAGGTGGAATGATTGAAAAAGGATTAAGATCGAATTATATTCAGAATCAGTATTTTAGCAATCAAACTTATACAACGCGGGCTGATACAAAAATTGATGGTTTGCAATGGTCTGTTAATACTGGATTTGGAGTGACATATAAACTGAATAAAAGTTTTGGAATTTATTTTGAGCCCAAAATATCCTATTACCTTGAAAATAATCAACCAATGAGTGCTCGCACCGTTCAACCGTTGATTGTAGGAATGAATGCAGGTTTGCAATTTGGGTTTTAACATATATAATCGCTTCAAGATGAATATATTAGAGTTAATATAGATTAAACGTTTATAGCTCTCAAAAACAAAGATTTAAGATTAGACACTAAGTTACACTAAATACACTAAGTTTCACTAAGAATGTTTTTACAAATTAAGAACACTAAGGAAAAAACATAAATGTTTTTTTAGAATAGTCGATTTGTTTTAAAACATTTATGTTTTAACTTAGTGTTCTCATAATAAATGATACAAATAAACTTAGTGTAACTTTGTGCCCTTAGTGACTTAGTGGTAAGTCTTTTATTTTTGAATATTTTCTTCCATAATTTCGTCTCGTTGGGACTTTTTATCAGTAGCTTCGGAGAAGCGACATTATTTTATATACTCTTTTTATCGGACGCCAATGATATTAAATGTAAAAATACCGGTATTTGTAATTTTGTTAACTTTTGCATCGTGTTCCAATGAAAATATTTTCAATAATATTGCTCAAATTAATTATGGAACTTCGTTTGGAGAATGCATAGGTTATTGTAAACACGATATGGCATTGAAGCCAGAACTAATTAGTTATAAATGTGCGAGTTGGGACACAGCTATTCAAGCTATTGAACACTCAGAGAAGTTGGACTTATCTACTTGGGATTCATTGAAAACAAATTTGAATACCAAAGACTTTTTTGATTTACCTACAACAATTGGTTGCCCCGACTGTGTTGATGGTGGTGCCGAATGGGTTGAAATTTTGCTAAATAGTGGAGAGGTACATAAAGTAACTTTTGAATATAATAATGAGCCAGTTTTATTGAAAAATTCAGTTTTCAAACTACGAAAATTGTTAGGGAAAAATAATTGTAGATGACGTTAAAATCCTATTAAATTATTATGAAGATAGTTTTTAAAACAGTGTCTGCCTTTTTATTATTTACTGCATTAATATCCTGTAGAACAGAGGATATTAGCTTAAAGGCTTTAGATGATATCCCACAAACGAAATACTATACTGCCGATATAATGCCTGATTCTTTCAAGAATGTTTATGGAAGTTGGAAAGTGGCAAAAACTTCGGGAGGTTTTAATGGCATTGGTTACAAAAATGATTTTGATTACTTGTTGATTAAAAAGAATGCAATATTTGGAATAATTCGAAACGATTCATTGATTGCTTTTGGTAAAATAATTTTAACCCAAGACAAACAAGGATTAATTTCAGAATTTGTTGCAGAAAAATCGTCGAATATCGAATTGTGTGGCGATAATATGAAATATATGCAATTGATTAACAGCGATTCGCTAATTTTGTTTGCTCCATGTTGCGATAGATACAACATCCATTTTATTCGTAGTAAATAATTTCAGAACAGTTTTCTAGTATTAATAAGCATTAAATAATATACAAGATGAAAAAGATTTTATTTTTAGCTCTAATTGCTTTGTTTATAATAAGTTGTAATACACAAAGTGACCCAATTATACAAGTTCCTATTGATTCGAAACCAATTGCATTGCGTGTTGGGCTCGAAAAGCGAGTAGCCCAGGACAATGAATTTGCTTTCGATTTGCTCAAAAAAACCATTGCAGATTCAAAAGAAACAAATGTGTTTATTTCTCCATTAAGTGTTAGTATTGCGCTTGGAATGGCTTGGAATGGTGCCAACGGACAAACCAAAACTGAAATGGAAACTGCATTGAAAATGAGTGGAATGACGGTTGCAGATATCAATGATTATTACAAAATTATGCATACTCAGTTACCCACAATTGATCCTACCACGCAGCTTAATATTGCTAACTCGCTATGGTATAGAACAGGATTTCCTGTAAAATCGAATTTTTTGAAAGTAAATACCGATTATTTTAATGCATACGTTAAGGAATTGGATTTTTCTAAGGCTTGGGCGGTTGACACTATCAATAATTGGTGTTTGCTCAAAACCAATAAAATGATACCAAAAGTGCTGACCTCAATACCCGAAGAAACTGTAATGTACCTTGTTAATGCTGTTTATTTTAAGGGAATTTGGAGAAAGAAGTTTGATAAAGCTAATACTAAAGAGACAAATTTTACAAATGAACTCGGAAATCAGGTAAAAGTAAATATGATGTATCAAAAAGATACATTTTCATATAAATCAGATGCTTATGCGCAATACCTGGATATGCCTTATGGCAATAAAGCCTTTAGTATGACAGTAATATTGCCTAATGATGGTAAAACAACAAATGAAGTGTTGAATTATTTAACTTTAGAAAAGTGGAACTCAATTATTGATTATATGCCAACCGATGAAGTAGAATTATATTTTCCTAGATTTAACAATAAAAATGATTTTAGTTTAATTGTTCCACTTCAAAAAATGGGTATGAATTTGGCTTTTTCAGACGGAGCAGATTTTACAAATATTGCAGATGCTAATTTGTTAATTTCATCAGTAAAGCATTTGACCAATATTGAAGTTACAGAAGAAGGAACTGAAGCAGCTGCGGTAACTATCATAGGCGTAGGGGTTACTTCAATGCCAATTAATCCTCCAACGCCAATTTTCAAAGTTAATAAACCATTTATTTTTGTAATTCGAGAAAAAAGTACTGGCGTTATTCTTTTTATAGCCAAAATGGGAACTGTTGAGAAATTTTAAGTTGTGTTATTTTTAAAAACTCATGGAAATGAAAAAGATATTATTTTTTTTTAGCTTGGCTCTGATTACGTTTACCAGCTGCAAAGACACAGTAAGCGAAATGGTTACATATAAAATTAATGAACCAGTTTTTATGTCGGCAGTTGCATTTAGGAGTTCTGTGAAAGTAAGTACTGTGCCTCGTACAATTGTAAATTATGGAAAAATGTGCTTTTATCAGGGTTATTTGTATATTTCAGAATCAGAAAAAGGAATACACATCATTGATAATCAAAATCCAACAAATCCGCAGAAAATTGGTTTTATTGAATTGCTAGGAAATGCCGATTTGTCAATTCGTAACGGCCTTCTTTATGCCGATTCGTACGTAGATTTAGTTTGGTTTGAAATTTCAAATCCTGCTTTGCCAACATTAAAAGGTAGATTAGAAAATGTTTTTACCACAGCATTACCCAAAATGGATAATAATTACGGTTTTGATTATAACGCTGCATATTCAAGTGTGAATAAAGGCATCATAATTGGTTGGGAATTAAAAGAAAAAACTGAAGAAGTAACGCATTATACTGGTGGCTGGTGGTGGGGTAGACCCGAAATAATGATGGATGGTGTATATGCACTAAATACCGTTAAGGGTGGTAGCTCTACTGGGATTACCGGTTCTATGTCGCGGTTTACCATTTACAACGATAATTTGTATGCTGTAATTAATAACGCTATGAGTATCTTTGATTTGACAGGCGAGCAACCACATAAAGCAGCAGAAAATATCTATTTGGGATGGAATGTGGAAACCATTTTTAGTTACAAGGATAATATGTTTATGGGAACGCCCACTGGATTATTGATATATTCTGTAAAAGACCCACTGAAACCTGAATATCAATCATCTATTCAGCATGTTTATGGATGTGATCCGGTGGTGGTAGAAAATGATATTGCGTATGTAACTGTTCATTCTGGAAATTCTTGCGGTCAGAATAGTAATGACTTGATAATAATTGATGTTAGCGATACGAAAAATCCTAAACAAATTGTGTCTTACGCTATGACAAATCCAAAAGGTTTGGGTATCGACAATGGAAAATTGTTTTTGTGTGATGATGGATTGAAAATTTACAATGTAAGCACTCCGAAAACTATAATGGCCAATCAACTAGCGCATTATTCGGGAATGGATGGTTTTGATGTTATTGCATATAATAATATTTTGATGATGATAGCCCAGGATGGTTTGTATCAATATGATTATTCTAACATAAATGAAATCAAACAAATAAGTAAAATTTCAATAGGGAAATAACTCGTGTATCAATAAAAAAAGTTTATTTTGAAATTGAACGAAAATTATTGTAAAAAAGTGAATAATTTACTGAATGTGATATTATCTTTGCGAATAAATATCAGATAAATTGAGTATCATAAATTCTGTATTTTATTTAGGAACAAGCTTTTATAATTGACTTTGTGAAATAATCAGCACTTAGGTTTTTACTGATTTATAAATATTAAATACTACCGCCATGAAAAAGCTACTTTTCAAAATCATGTTGTTATTTGTAGCCGGAATTTTATTTTCAACAAACGCAATTGGTCAAATAATGCCACCAATCCAAAATTCCGTGATAGTCTATCCTTTAAATCCAACAAGTATGGATAGCCTTTATGTTGCTTATACTTACACTTCTAGCGACGGATGCCCCGATTTTACACTTGCAAAGGATTCAGTAGTGAAAAATCGAATTTATATCAATAAAAAAAATATTGATAACACGAATCGTATTTGTACGCAAATGTTTAGCACATTTACTACCAAATTAAATATTGGTTTATTTGTAGAAAATAGTCAAATATATTTTGATGGAGAATTGATAAAAACCACACCCTCGAACTGCATTATGGATAGGGTAGGTGTTGTAATTGGCAATAAAACTAATTTGACACTTGTAAAAGATAGTTTAAGTGATGAAATTTATTCAATAAACAATGTTAGTATTGCACCTGATACCAAAATTAAATTTAAGGGTACTAAAATTCAATGTTTTACCACGCCATGTTATAATATAGTTGATTGTTACTCAATTATTACCACGCCACCAGTTTGTTTAATGAACAAAGAAGGAATTGTTGTGGGTGGAATTGAAGGTTTTTCAGGTCAATTGTTTTTTCAGGAGATTTCACCGATTAGTTCGTATCGACCACTGTATAAAATTAAAAATGAGCTTATTAGTAATACAGATGTAGTATCTTCTGTGTTAAAAATTGGTGATAAAGTCAAATTTGGTGGTTATTTGGTGAAAAATGATACAAATATCATGAATTCTTGGCGGATAGTGGGCATTGCAACTTGTTACGAATTAGTTAACACGCCCCCTGTATGCATTATGGATAAACAAGGTTTGGTAGTGCCTGGAATAGACGGTTGTACCGGAAAATTATTTATAGAAGATACTTCGTTTAGAGGTATGAGTTTAGTTCGTCAATTATACTTAATCAATGGAGGAGTGGCTTCAAATAATGGTACAACTACTTCAACTAATAGTTTAAAAATAGGCGATAAGGTTAAATTTGGAAGCACTTTAGTTAATAATGATACTGCAATGTCCGTTTTATGTCCAATCGTAGGAGTTGCAACTTGTTATGAACCAATTCAATTATCCAATTTATATACACTTTCAGGAACGGTTTTCGCAGGTTCAGATTTGATGAAAGCTGGGTATGCAATATTGTTCCGAAAAGGTTTTTATAAAGCTATTGCCTCGCATGCGGTTACGGATGGTAAATTCCTATTCTCAAACCTTCCAAAGGCAGATTATTCAGTGTTAGTTATTCCCAACATAAGTTTTTATAGAAATTATTTTCCTACTTTCTACTCAAATAAATTAAAGTATCGAAATGCTGATTATATTACATTGAATGCTAGTATCGACAATGTTGTTGTGAATTTGAGAAAATTTGTATTACCATCAGGAAATGGAAAAATATATGGAAATATCTTTTTTGAAACGTATAGTCTAAAGGACAGTATTTTGTCTGATAACGGAGCAATAAACACATTAAGCACATCAATGAACACAACTGCCATTAATACACCTGTAATGTTATATGGCTCAACTAATGAGCCTGTTGCTTGGACAATGACGGATGTGAATGGAAATTATATTTTTGAAAATATTGCATTAGATTCGTACAAAGTGGTTTCGGAGACTGCCTCAGCAATAGCTGAAATTCCTGTAGTTCTAACTGGTAATAGCTCTGTTATAAATGCCGACTTATTGCTTAAAAGTCAACCTGTTGAGACCGGGATAAATGAGTTGGAAAGTATAGATTTTGAATATTATCCGAGCCAAATTACTGATAAGTTGTGTGTGAAAATGAAAGAACGGTCCAAAGTGAGAATTTATAATTCATTAGGTAAAATGATGTTATATCAAAGTCTGAATTCAGGCTTAAACACATTAGATTTGAGTCAGTTGAGTAGTGGAATTTATTTTGCAACGATTGGAGATAACAAGATTAAAATATTAAAGAAATGAGTTTACAACAAATAGAATTAGCATTTGAAAAAAAATGTCATTTTAGGATTACTTTATAATAGATGTTGTGTACTGTCAATTTTTTATTAACTTTGCATCTCAATAAACGGAGAGATGCTCGAGTGGTTTAAGAGGCACGCTTGGAAAGCGTGTGTGCCCCAAAAGGGTACCGGGGGTTCGAATCCCTTTTTCTCCGCAATATAGCTAAGACAATTAGCGACAAAAAAGAGATAAACCCTACAAATTCAGTGATTTGTAGGGTTTTTTCATTGTTATACCTTCCCACAAAAAGGGCAGAAAAAAGACAAAAATCGACCTACTTTATTTCCTAATTCATACCCCTTTTTCATTTTCCCCAAAAGGGGTACGATTTGTCTGAAATAGGCACTTTCCTGTCCGATATTGGCATCCTGCATAACTCTCATAAACAATTTATTAAGTCTAACTTTGTAATTCAATTTTGAGATTATGAAAACAACATTCAACGTACTCTTTTTTTTGAAAAGAGACAAACAGAAAAAAAACGGAAACGTACCTCTTATGTGTCGTATCACTGTCGACGGAAACGAAACTCGCTTTAGTATGAAAACCGATATTGACCCTGGTCATTGGGATGTAAAATCGGGAAAAATGACTGGTAGAAGTGCAAAAGCAGTTGAAATCAATGGCCTTATCGACAATACAAAATCTGTTTTAAACAGAATTTATCATCAGGAGCTGGAGCGAATGCAGTCAGTTACAGCTGAGAAAGTTAAGAATATCTTTCTGGGTATCAATACTAAACAGCAAACCT
>CAIWCC010000090.1 GCA_903911085.1 uncultured Bacteroidales bacterium
ATTAAAATATTCTTAAATTTATAAGAAATTATTATGAAGAAAAAAATAAATTCACACTATTGTATAAAAGTGTTCACGCTTCTGCTCGCTCTTTTTCCGCTGATAAGTCTTGTTGCTCAACCAATAAGCGTTCGGGCTGTGGTAGTCGACGAAAAGTTGATGCCTTTGAGCGGTGTTGCTATTAAAGTTAATGGCGAACAAGTTGCTGCCACTTCCGATAAAGGTATTTTTTCGGTTGATGCTGAAAAAAATGCCACATTATTGCTAAGTAAAATTGGTTATATTTCTGTTTCGTTAAAAGCAAATAATTCAACACAGTATTTAATTTTACAGAAAAATCCATTATTAGTCAATCAGGCTGTGGCTTATGGTAATACCAAAAGAGGGGCAATAACTTCATCAATGAGTATTGTTGATGGCGATAAACTAAACAATTCTGTTTCGGCGTTAGGTTCAGCACTTTATGGCAAATTGCCGGGCTTGTTTATGCAACAAGGACAAGGTGAACCTGGCGATGATCAACCTTTGTATTATTTTATCAGAGGTAGTATTACTTTTGGTAGTGCCAGTAATCAACCAATGGTATTTGTGGATGGTTTTGAACGCGATTTGAATTCAATTCAGGTAGAAGATGTTGAAAATATTGCCGTTTTGAAAGATGCTGCTGCCACTGCCATTTATGGTGCTAGAGGTGCCAACGGTGTTATTCAAGTTACAACCAAAAGAGGACATGAAGGCAAAATTAAGGTAAATGCCAATGTGCAATATGGTATGCAAAGTGCTACTCGTATTCCTGATTTTTTGTCCTCGTACGATTATTCGATGAAATACCGCAAAGCGTATGAAACGGATGGGCTGAATATGACTGCTCTACCTGCTAGATATACCGATGCTAAAATAGAAAATTATAAAACGGGCGATCCTTATTATTATCCAAATATTGATTGGATAGCCGAAATGACTAAACCGTCTGCACCTCGTCGGCAAGCTGATATTAATGTGTCGGGGGGTAATAAAATTGGACGTTATTTTGTGTCGTTAAACTACAATGGTGTGGATGGTTTATTTAAACATACTGAGTCGCCACAAAACTGGAGCAGTAATTCCAAACTTGATCGCTATCGCTTTCGTTCCAATATCGATGTAAATATTACAAAAAATTGGACCTTACGTGCCGATCTTTCTGGACAGATTGATACCAAAAACAGACCAATGCTTGGCTCTGGTGGATTGTGGAATGCTTTATACAAAGCACCAACCAACCTTTTCCCAATTTATTCGGCCGAAAAAGTGTATGGTGGTAGTTCTAGTTATACTTCCAATCCAATGGCTGAAGCTGAAACAAAAGGATACCAATCATTTCGCGAACGCTGTTTGATGTCAAATATCGAAACAAAATACGATTTAGGTGAATTTGTAAAAGGACTACAAGTTGGACTTCGGTTTGGTTACGATAATACATACACAAATCGCTCCGGCTGGCAACGAAGCTATCAAGTGGCCGATGTGTTGGGACAAGATTCTGTAACTAAAAATCCAATTCTTGGAGCATTGGTAGGTACAAATTCAAATTTGACTTATTTTGGACCCGATTCTGATGGACAAAATGACCGCATGACTTTTGAAGGTTTTGCCGATTACAATCGATTATTCGATAATAAGCACAATATTACATCTATGCTTATGTATCACCAAGATGCATACATCCTCGATGGAGACCCTAAAGCTTACAAATATCAGTTTGTTGGTGGTAGATTAGGCTACGATTTCAAGAGCAAATATTTTACCGATTTCTCTTTTTCATACAGTGGCACTGAAAACTTTACGAAGAAAAACCGTTTTGGATTTTTCCCTGCTCTTTCTGCTGGATGGATGATTTCGCAAGAAGATTTTATGAAATCGGCTACTGCTGTTGATTATTTGAAACTTAGAGCTTCGGCCGGTATGGTTGGAAACAGTGCTGTTGGTGAACGATTTACTTATGTACAACAATATGTTAGCAATACTGGTTGGGTTTTTGGTAATACAAATACGTCGGCTGGTGGACTTTCGGAGGGAACTTTTCCAAACGAAAATTTCAGTTTCGAAACAGCTTATAAATATGAGGTTGGATTGGAATCAAAATTCTTGAAAATGCTTAGCGTTTGGGCCAATGTGTATTTGGAACACCGCACCAATATTCTTACTACCAGTTCTAGCCTTGTTCCAGGTGTATTTGGAGGTTCGTTGGCCAATGTAAATGCAGGCATTACCGAACGTAAAGGACTTGAGTTTGGAATTAATTTTGATAAACAACAGAAAGATTGGGGCTTTCATTTAGGGCTCAATGGTTCGTACAACATCAATAAAATTCTTAAAATAAACGAAGAGCCAAAAGTTGATGAATATCTTAATTTGCAAGGTACTGAACTTGGTCAGCCTTTTATGCTCGAATCGTTGGGATTCTTTAAAGATCAGGCAGAAATTGATGACAAAAACACTCCTGTACAAACTTATGGCGATGTAAAGCCCGGTGATCTAAAATATAAAGATCAAAATGGTGATGGTAAAATTGACGATAACGACAAAAAAGCGTTCTTTAATGGTTTCCGTCCTAAAGCTGAGTTTGGTCTCGATTTGTCGGTAAACTTCAAAGGTTTTGAAGTGGCTGCGTTTTTCCAATCGCAAGTAGGTCGTAGTGTTTATTTGGGCGATAATGCTGCAATTTTCTGGCCATTACAAAGTGGTTCGGCACGTATTTCAACTTATGCAGCCAATTCGTGGACGCCTGAAACGGCTGAAACTGCCGATTATCCTCGCTTAACTACTGTTACCAATTCCAACAATTATCGGGCTTCTACTTTTTGGTATCGCAATGGTAACTTTATCAGATTGCGCAATTTAGAAATTGGATATACATTACCACAAGCTTTCACTCAAAGTGCTAAAATTGCTAAGGCTAAAATATTTGTAAGAGGTATAAATCTTTTTACTTGGGATCATATTAAAGTGGTTGACCCCGAAGTTTTGAGCGGATATCCGGTAATGAAATCGTATAATGTAGGACTAAATATTCAATTGTAAATCTATATGAAAACCCTAAAAAACAAATATATTTATGCCATTCTTGTTATGGCTACTATTACAATGAATAGTTGTAATTTTACTGAACCAGACATGCTGACTTTTAAGTCGGAAGAGGAAGTTACTAAGAATTTGAACAGCTTAACCACTGTAATAAATAACGTATATGCCTATTTGCCTGATGGATATGACAGAATTGGTGGTTCTATGTTGTCTTCCGCTTGCGATGAAGCTGAGGAAGTGAACGATTTGGAGTCAATACAGAATTTCAATACTGGCAACTGGGGCTTGTTTTCCAATCCAGAAGGAAATCCTTGGACGAATAATTACAATGGAATTCGTAAAGCCAATGTTTTTCTTGATTTGCTCACCAAAGTGGATTGGACTTATTTGCAAAAAGGAAATGCAGCTGAATATGCAAGACGAGTTAAAATTACGAAAATGCATAAATACGAAGCTCATTTTTTGAGAGCATTTTTCTATTTTGAGTTAATCAAGCGTTACGGTGGTGTACCTTTAATTACACGTAGTTACGATCCTAATACTGAACTCGATTCGTTGAAGGTAATTCCAAGAGCCGAATTTGGTCAGTGCGTAGATTATATAGCTGCTCAATGCGATTCGGCTGCAAAATACCTCGACACCGATTATAGCGTTGCAAGTTCTCAGTATGTGGGTCGTGCCACCAAAGGAGCTGCATTGGCACTCAAAGCACGTACTTTGCTTTATGCTGCAAGCGACCTTTATAATCAAACAGCTAATACCGATTCTCTTATTGGTTACACCGATGCTAATAGAAAAGTTAGATGGATACGTGCTGCCAAAGCTTGTAAAGCTGTTATGGATATGGTTCCAACAACTTATGGTACGCACAACGATTATTCTGGGCTTTTCTTGTTAAGAGATGCTGTAAGTAAAGAAGTGATTTTTGAAAAAAGATATACAGTTGGTAATGGTTTTGAAGTGTTGAATTACCCTGTGGGAATAGCAAGTGGGAAAACAAGTACTTGCCCAAGTCAAAATTTGGTGGATGCTTACGAAATGAAGTTCTTTTCTGCTTCCGATTCCCGAAATGGTAAAAGTTGGGATGAATTAGGTTCGGGCTACAATCCTCTTGCACCTTATGCAAATCGTGATCCACGTTTGAAAAAAACCATTGTTTGCAATACCGAAAAGTTTGGTAAAGACAATACAGTAATTCAAATTTGGGAAGGTGGAAATCAAGGAATTCCTCGGAAATATGCTTCTAAAACTGGTTACTATCTTCGTAAATATGTTGACGAATCGTTGGATTTAACTTCTGCTTCAAGCAATACCATTAAACATCAATGGATTTATTTTAGACTCAGTGAAGTTAATTTGAATTATGCCGAAGCTATGATTGAGGCTTTTGGTAGCCCTACTGCTACTTCGCCTGCTGATGGGCTTACTGTTACTGCATTGACTGCATTAAATAATGTGAGAACCAGACCAGCTGTAGGGATGCCTGCACTTCCTACAACTATTACAACCGAAAATTTCAAACTTAAAGTACGGAATGAACGTAGAGTGGAGCTTGCTTTTGAGGATCATCGTTATTGGGATGCCAGACGATGGGAAATTGCCGATTTGGCTATAGGTGGCGAAATTTATGGTATGAGAATTGAAAATACAACACCGGTAACCACTCCGCCAACTACCACTTTGACCTTTAAATATACAAAACAGCTTGTAGAAAAACGCACTTGGAATGACAAAATGTATTTTTACCCAATTCCACAGTCCGAAATGAATAAATCTACAGCTATGAAACAAAATCCAGGTTGGGAATAATCTTAAGTAATTAATAATGAACAATTAATAATTAATAAGACGTAGTAAATGAAAGTCTTATGAAATAACAAATATATCAATAAATAATTCCAACTACTTATCTAATTACTTAATTTATAAAACAATGAAAAAAACAGCTTTAATTATACTTGTTGCCGTGATAGTGTCACTTCTAAATTCTTGTCAAAAAGAAAATATGGATACTTTTGGCAGTTATTATGTGTATATGTCCAAGGATACTAGCTCCTTGGTACTTAAAGATACTTTGTATGTAAGTGGAAAAGATACATTGGCAAAAGACTCAGCAATTAAAACTTTAGGTGTTAGTCGCTCTGGCATTTCACCTGCTTATCCAGCGTTGAGTGTTCAAATGAAAATCGATTCTGTTTATATGGATTCTTTATTGACCATTTACAACAATCCTTTGATTCCTTCAACCAGTAAATCGGACAAGGTGCTTTATACCAAAAATGCCATTTTGCTGCCTAGTTCTTGCTACAGTATTGTGCCCAATTTGACAATAAATCAGGATGAAAGAATTGGTGTTATTGGGTTGAAATTAAACCTTACCAAAATTGCCAAAATTAAAACTACAAAAGATTTTATTTTTGCACTAACATTGGTAAGTTGCTCAAACGATACAATAAAAGCTTCAAAAAAATCCACTATTCTTAGATTGAAACGAAGCTTTGTTTACAAAACAGTTAGCAATTAATTCTGTTATAACATCAGAAATATAGTTGATTACTCAATTCAAAAATTAAAAAACTGACTTTTAAAAATAATTATTTATGAAAACTACTTTTTACAAAATCAGACTGACATTATTTGTCTGTCTAATGTTGACCAGTTGGACGCAATTAGTCCAGGCTCAGGTCACAATTTCGGGTTCCAATGGAGCTGATGGTGCGGCATATGCCAATTTGGGCGCTGCTTTTACGGCTATTTCTGCTGCCGATCAAACTGGAAAAACAATTTCAGTAACGTTAAATCAAGCTGCAATTGTTGAAACAGCTTCGGCTGTGTTGACCAACAAAGGATGGACTTCGTTAACAATAACTCCTGGTATTGCTGGTGTAACCGTTTCGGGTGCTGTAGACGGCGCTTTAATTAAACTGGATGGTGCCAAAAATGTAACTATTGATGGACGTATTGGTGGTGCTGGGTCAACAAAAGATTTGACAATCAGTAATACTAGCATTTCAACAGCTGCTACTCAAACCATTCTCATGATTAATGATGCCAAAAGCAATACCATTAAACATGCAATTGTGAAAGGAACCAATAGTGCTACTGTAAGTGGTACAATTTCTATTACAACCGGTCTTGTTGATGGAAATGACAACAACACCATCGACAATTGCGATATTTGCGATGGTCCAACAATGCCCGTTTGTCCAATATTTTTAGGTGGTTCATCCGCTACTATTATTAACGATGGAACTATCATTACCAATTGCAACATTTACAATTATATGAATACAGGTGCTTCTACAGTGGCTGCTGGAATTTATATACCTAGCTTTTGTAATTCTACAACTGTAGAAAATAACCGCTTTTTCTGGACAACTCCTATGGTGCCAACTGCTGCTAGTACATTTTATGGTATGATTGTAAGAGGCGATTTGAGTTCAGTAAAAAACAATGTTGTTGGTTATGCTGATAGAAATGGTACAGGTATAGCTCAAATTGGATCGCCTACTGTAGGTGTGAAGTTTATTGGTATTCAAACCAATGGTGGTGGTTCTTTCGAAGGCATTTCAACAGTTGCAAACAATACAGTTGCAGGTGTAGAAATTAACAGTAATCAAGGTGGTGATGTGAATGCAGGTGTTGTAGTTTGCTATTATACTCCAGCATTAGCAGGTTCGTACATCAATTATACTGCTAACACCGCAAAAGATGTAAAATTGACATATAATGGAACTCCTGCTACTTCGGTATACTGGAATCTTGTTGGTATGTTGAGTATGGGTAGCAATTGTGTGCTCAAAGACAATTCAATCAGCAATCTTACAGTGGTGGGTGCTACTCTAACCAATAAATGTTATGTACGCGGTATATCAGTAGGTGGTGGTTCAGCTACAGTACTTTATACTACAGAAATTAGTCATAATACTATTTCAAATTTAGTAAGTGGAGATATCAATTCTACAGGCGTGAACAATGGTTATGGTATTCAATGTGCTTCGCAATCTAATGTTACTATTGAACGTAATAATATTTTCAATATTGCTTCGCTCAATAGTCTGGCAACTGCTGCTACTTATGGTATTATCACTACTCAGGGCTTAGCAACCTCACCTGGACTCACATTAATCAAAAACAATATGGTTAATATTGGTAATGGCATTAGTTGTGGTTCTGCCATCTATGGTATAATGCAAGCTGCTTATGCAAGTACTGCTGCTCATGCAAGTTATTTCAACAATACCGTTTATATTGGTGGTAGTGTTACCTCTGGTACTTTAACCGGTTTGACAATGGCTTTCAATCGTTCGTCGATAAATGGTGCTGCTGGATTTGTTGATTTGAAAAATAATATTTTTGTAAATGTTCGTACTGGTGGTACTGGCAATAATCATTATTCTATCCGACTAGCCAATTCCGCCGATTACACTGCTAGTTATTTGAATTGTAATAACAATATCTATCAGGTTGGAAGTGGTGTGAACAATAAACTTGGTGCGGTTGGTAACGGTCTTTCGCCATTGGTTTATACCGATTATGCTAGCTTTGCCGATTGGAAAACAACTTGCACTGGTTTCGACGATAAAAGTTCGTTGA
The DNA here is from genome assembly GCA_903911085.1 of uncultured Bacteroidales bacterium. Lineage (GTDB taxonomy): Bacteria > Bacteroidota > Bacteroidia > Bacteroidales > Paludibacteraceae > Paludibacter. Next base: position 7,663 of record CAIWCC010000090.1, read on the forward strand.
ATAATCCACAGTTTGTTGATCCAACAAATCTTACTGCTCCTAACTTGCATATACGCACCGATGTTGGTACTCCTGTAAAAGCTGCTGGAGCTGATGTGTCAGACTATGTAGGCGAAGATATTGATGGCGATGCTCGTACTGCTGGTGCTTTTGATATTGGTGCTGATGCCAATCCTGCGTTTACAATTCCTGTTTTCGAATTTGCAGGTTTTACTATTCCTGTTGATGGAAAATATGAAATTGCAAATAAACTAGACTTTTTTACAAATTATACAATGCCTGTAAGTGTTACTGGAACTCCATCTATTCCTATTACATTGAATACTGGCGGTACTGTACAAGCCAATTATGTAGCCGGAAGTGGTTCTACTCAATTGAAGTTTTCATACACCGTTGCTACTGGACAGGTAGATGCTGACGGTATTACCATTGGAAGTGCCATTGCTTTAAATGGTGGAACCATCAAAAGCGAAGGATTGGTTGACGCCAATTTGACTCTTCCTGCCAAAACAACTACTGGAATTCTTGTTGATGGTAATGCATTGGCTACTGTAGTTGCGGTTAAACAACCTGTTGATAAAATTTATCCAAGTGGTGCAAATCTCGATTTCACACTTAGTTTCAGCAATTTTGTAACTGTTATCCCAGGTACTTACGTAGATGCTACCAATACAGGTGTTCCACAAATTGACTTAACTATTGGCGACAAAACTGTGGCTGCTGCTTATGTTAGTGGAAGTGGTACAAAAGATTTACTTTTCCGCTATGCAACTGTGGCTGGTCAGGTAGATAATGATGGTATTGTTGTTGCAAACGTCATTAATTTGAATGGTGCAACTATTCAAGACCCTGCATTAATTAATATCAACGCTTCTATACCTGCATTGACAACCACCGGCATCACCGTAAACGGAGTTGTGCCTACTATTTTGTCGGTTGTGCCTTCTGCCAATGGTATTTATGGTTTAGGTTCAGCAATGTTTTGCACAGTCACTACCAGCGAACCAATTTTTGTTACTGGTAGTCCTCAAATAAAAGTAACATTTAGCGATAGTTTTACAACCGGTGCTATTACTTACGTTTCGGGTAGTGGAACTTCTACACTGTTGTTCCGTGGTTCTATTGGGTCACCAAATCAAGATCTTGATGGGGTAGATTTAACAACTCCAATGGTACAAAACAGTGCATCTGTAAAAAGTGCAAGTGGCAATACGCTCGATTTTAATTTTGTTGTTCCAAATACTTCAGGCATTTTTGCTGATTACAATACAACATCTACTGCTACCACTTCAATGGTTGCTCCTGCTGATGGAAAATATACAATTGGACAAAATCTTGATTTTGTGGTAAACTATGATGGCCCAGTTGATGTGGTAGGTACACCAAGTCTTACTATTTATTTAAGTGGTTCACTAAAATATACTCAAGCAAATTATTTAAGTGGAACAGGTACAAATGCACTTACATTCAGATATACTGTTGAAAATGGCGATGTAGATGCCGATGGTATTACATTTATATCAGAAAGTAGTCAAACTACAGTACATCCAAATGCAGGAAGTATCAAAACAGCAGGAAGTCAATTTATTGCTAAAGTAGTTTTCACAGCACCTGTAATGACTGGTATTACAGTTGATGCACCTTCGGCAGTGAAAAACTTGAATGCAGATACCTTCAATGTGTACGCTATGGGCAATATGCTATATGTGAAAGGCGATATTACTACAAATACTACAATTTCAATTTATGATATTTGTGGAAAAATAGTGGCACAACAACTACTTTCAGCAGGTTCCGAAAACACATTGAATGTACCATCGTTGAAAGGAGTTTACATTGTAGCAATCAACAATAATGGACAGAAATCGGTAAATAAAGTTATTTTCAAATAATACCAAAGTTTATTTCAAAGTATATCTTTATCTCATAATAATTAATGCCGCTCCTATTCAAGAGAATAAGAGCGGCATTTTTTTTATATTATGTATCGTTGTTAAACAAACGAAGAATAGCACGCGGATTTAAGTGCTCAATCAAGTTACGAAGTAAATTTAAAATCCGTTTTTTAATCCGCTAAATCAGCGTAAATCAGCGTCCCATTTCCTTTTTGTTTTGTCCAGTAGAGGTTTAGAGGGGACAAGCGACATCCTTGTCGCTTTTTCATCTTCTTGGGTTAAGCGACAGGGATGTCGCTTGTCCCTTGATTTTTCTCTTTTTCCTCTCTATTGGTGCAGCACCGTTTCACTCCCATTTGCGATAATTTGCGTAATTTGCGTTCAAACTTTTGCTTCAAAGGAAGTAAAAATGCTTCCAATACTACTTTGAGATAATGTCGCCCCGAATGGGGCTTAGGTTTTGTGCTTTGAATTTTTCTACCATAATATCGCTGCTATGCAGCTAAATATTTAGTCCCATCGGGACGAAATTATGGTAGTCAATATGTTACAAATATCGCCAGAGCTCCTTAGGAGCGACATTATTTTTTCTTTTGTTTTTACCGGACAACAATAATATTTTTTCATACTTTACGCAGATCAATACCATAATTTTCTTCCAATTTTTTCCTCCTCTCCCACTCGTTTGCAACGAGGGGTTAATGGTCAGGCGTTTGTAACGCAATATTTATAATAAAATACAAATTCAAACGAAGGTGAGAAAGAACTGATTTAATGCTTTGTTGTAAACAAATAACCAATTAACCCCTCGTTTGGAAACGAGGATGGGAAGGAGATTATGACTTTATTAACGAACTTATTATTATTTTTCGAATCACAACAATATCATCCTTGACGGTATATATCACAGTATGTTTTTTGTAATTCACTTGACGTGCATTTATTCCGTATTTTAGTACCTCTTTATTAATTGAAATTGGCAGCGATTCGGCATGATTGCATAATGACCGTATTTCTAGTATTAAACCTTCAGTATAGTTTTTTGCAGTGATAGGTGCTTTATAGACTTCTGAAATAACGATAGATAATTCATCTAAGTCTTTTAAAGCTTGTTTCAAAATTGTTATTTGATATTTTTTCATACTGTACGCAGATCAACACCATAATTTTCTTCCAATTTTTTCCACAAATATTCTTCAGCTTCCTCCCAAGCTATTGTTTCTTCAGAATCGATTTGGTTTGGAGTTGGATCGTTATATACAATTCTAACTACACGTTTGTGAGTTTCCAATTCCTTCACAATTCGCCTACCAGTTGGAGTATTAATATCTATATAAGCCGTTACAGTCATGATATTTATTTTTTAGTATGATACTGCAAATATACGCACATTAATTAAAATTGATGCTAAAATCAAACAAATAATTAATAATGAATTATAGTTGATATATTTCTTAAACTCTTTGTTACTTGTGACCCCCAAACCCCCAAATGGGAGCTAAGACCAAGTCTTTGTGTTTTTTAAATACTGCGTCTGAAAGCCCCCATTTGGGGGTTTGGGGGTCACAATCAAAATATAACATTAATTATTATTGACCATTCAGCTTTGCTAAAATTCCATTGAAAAAAATTTTTTTCATTTTTTTAAAATTAATAGTTGCAATATTAAAATTTAACCTTATCTTTGCCCTGTTTTAGAAACAAAACAACATCTCTTAGTGCTTTCAATTCCCGAAAGTCCCATAATCAAAAGGTTTTAATAAGGTTTTATACCAAAAAATAGCGTCACATACTTGTGAAAGTACAATTTACCCCTCGGCGAAGCTTTCACAAGTGTGTGAAAGTATAATTTACCCCTCGGCGGAACAATCACAACAGTGTGAAAGTACTTTTTTGCACTCGGCGAAGCTTTCAC
>CAIWCC010000091.1 GCA_903911085.1 uncultured Bacteroidales bacterium
AAAAAAGGTAAGAATTTTGATGAATTCGCTAAATCACGACAAAAATTAGAAGAGATCATTGGTGGAAAAATTGAATTTGATGATATTTCAGGAAAATGGATATTTAAAAAAGGAAACTTGAAGTTCTCAATTGGTTCAACTGCCGAAGGTATAAAGAAAATAGCGATTATCGATACTTTGTTAGGCAACAGATATATTGATGATAAATCAGTAATTTTTATTGATGAACCAGAATCTGCTTTGCATCCTACCGCTATTGAAACTTTACTCGATATTGTTGCCCTGCTCTCTGAAAGAGGAATACAGTTTTTTATGGCAAGCCATTCCTATTTTGTTATAAAAAAACTATTCTTAATCGCAATGCAAAAGAAAATTTCTATACCAGTTATTTGTTTTGATAATGACAAGTGGAATAGTTCAAATTTTAGTGAAGGAATGCCTCAAAATTCTATTATTCAGGCTTCAATTGACTTATACACGCAAGAAGTGGAAACTCAATTAAGTTGAATATGATGACAATTGTTGAATCGGGGATGACTTTTGGCCCATTTAACCCAGAGGACGTGTTTCATATCGAAAATAGCGAAACTTTTCGTAAACTTGAAAATGTAAAAACTGTTGAGTTTGTTCTTTGTAAGCAGAAGGCTAATAATAATGAATTGTGGTTAGTTGAGGCAAAACAGAGTTCACCAATGCCAGGCAATAATGTTAGTTTTAAAGATTATATTGAAGAGATTGAACAAAAATTTGATAATAGCCTTTGTGTATTAATTTCATTATGGTTGAATAGATTTTTTGATCCGGAATTGAGTGAAAAAATCAAAACTGTTGATTTAAAAAACATACAAATTAATTTCATTTTTGTAATTAAAGGTCATAAAGAAGAATGGTTGCCGCCACTTAAAGATGCACTTCAGCAAAAACTAATTCCTTTGTGTAAGACATTAAAGTTAGGTTCAAATAATATAATTGTTTTAAATGATACTATGGCAAAGATAAAGGGATTGATTGTTTAAAAACACTAAATATCACTACTATCAACTATTAACTGTCAACTACTAACTATTTTCCATGCTCTTTAACTCCATAGATTTTGCCATATATTTACCAATAGTTTTTCTACTCTATTGGTTTGCTACCAAAGGCAATTATAAACGTCATAAAATAAGACGCACGCAGTGCGTCTCTACATTTATGGGTGCTGGGATTGGCGGTTTTTGTTCTTGCTAGTGTTTTCTACTTTGTTGGACTATTTTACAGGGATAATGATGGTTCAAAGTGGGAGTGCGACTTGAGTTCGCGCCCCCACTTGAGTGGTTTATGTTAACTATTGAATGGGGAGGGTGGTGAGGACGTGATTTATTTTTTTTATTGCATCGTTAATGCTGGCTTTTTCTTTTTCGTCGGACTTGTCATAAGCACTGTTAAATATGGATGCGTAAGTTCCAATGTCTCTCTTGAAGTACCCAGATAATGCTGAAAAAAACTCATTGTTTTCTCCTGAACTTAATGTAAATATTGGGGGTGTGATTTGTTTTAAACCTTCTAACATTGTTCTGATTTTCTTTCCTTTGCCTGTGGAGAATTGCTTTTTTAATCCCTCTGCTAGTTTTTCGTTATGGATGTGCAATAGGTAGTCGGGAAAGGTTTTGACTGGTTTTATTTCTATGGTGGATGGATTGCTTATTTCGGTTTTAAGTGTTGTTGGTACTTTTTCTACTTGCGTGGGATTGATTGGCACTACTTCAGAATAAGGTTGGTATTCATCGATTTCATCTTCGATTTTTTGGTTGAGTGATGTATTGTTCATCTCAAAGTATTTCATAGTATCATCAATAGGGTGGTCATTTGCCATTATTTCAAATTCAATTACTTTGATGGCTTCAATGCATTTTTGAACGAAAATTTGGTAATCTGTTTCGTCTTTTTCTGATAATGTCTTTTCTATTTTGTGCATTTTAGCATCACGAATTGCTTTAATGAAAACTTTTTTTTGTGTGTTTAAATCATGATAATTTGTAGATAATTTTGTGTAATTTTCAAATTTAAATTTGAAATCAAAGGTATCATACACATAATCGTTTAATAAATCGATTTCTTTAATCACAGAATTGAAATCCATGTGTATCATATCTAATGTTCCATACAACATTTCGAGTAACATTAACATAGCATCTATTTCTGTGCCTAACTCAATTAATTTGATTTTATATATTTCCATTTGATTATACCACAGACCACAAAATTGATTTCGAAAAAAATCGTGCGCTTTGATATATGTTTCAATTAGTGTCGCATTTAAAATATTGCTTTTAATGTTGAACCCATAAACAATATATAAAGGATGATCAAATTCATAACTGTTGAATTCAATATTAATTTCTGAAAGTCTTTTGTAGTCATTTAAATGAACGTTTTCTTGTTGAAATATTGTTTCAAATATGCTGATATATTCTAACAGATTTTTGTTAAGAATTTTGTATTCATCAGTGATTGCTGATACTAGTTTGAAGTTGCCTTCTATTGGAATTCTGACTAGTTTTTCTTCGGTTTGAGATGAATTTTCCATGTAATAAATAAAGTGTTTTGTTGTTGATTAAAATTTTTTGCAAATGTAAAAAATAATTTTGAGATATTTAATATTCTTAGAGAAATCAATTGAATTTATTTTTTGATAGAGAAGACAGAGAATAATTAATAATTAATAATTA
>CAIWCC010000092.1 GCA_903911085.1 uncultured Bacteroidales bacterium
AGGTTATCTTGATGAGTATCATTTTCGATATAATAGACGTGCAATGATGGGGTCAATCTTCGATTTACTCATAAAAAGGATGGTTCTAAGTGAACCTAAAAGATTGATTAAAAACAAAATAACAACAGCGCTCTAAGCGCCTATACCAATAAATGATTATTGTACTCAAAAACAAAGAATTAAGATTCACCACTAAGATACTAAGTGCACTGAGATTAGCTACGCTGACCGTTGGTTCACTAAGAATATTAGCTGAAAAAAGAACACTAAGGAAAAACATAAATGTTTTTTTATTGCAATTGTTTCTCTATAAAACATTTATGTTTTATATTTAGTGGTCTATATTTGATTTAAAATTAAACTCAGTGTATCTATGTGGTCTATGTGCACTTAGTGTTAAGCTTCTTATTTTTAATTGCGTAGCAATTTAATCTATATAAAGTCTAATACTTACTATGTGCAAAAAAGTATAAAATTTGATATTTTGCAGCCTTAATACCGAAAAAACGGCATCTTCGGTTTGCGATAATTTGCGCAATTTGCGTTCAAACCTTTTGTTTCGAAAATAAGCAAGATTAGTCTTAAAATCAAAATACGAAGAATTTTAATAATCGGTTTTTAATCCGCTTAATCAGTGTAATCCGCGTGCCATTTCTCCTATATAGCTGATATACGGCACTATACTTATCATGAATTTATGCGGTTTTTCTGCATCTTGAGATTCCTCACTTCGAAAAACTTCACTTCGTTACGTTTTCCTCGTATCGGAATGACCAGCGCTTCGTGGTATTAAGTCCGTCGCCCCACCATCCCCGAAACATCAACATGCTATTGGCGACGGTTCGAAATGTCCACAGCACCCGTCGCACCACAAAACTACCATATTCCATTGCCGGTGCGCGACGGATTTGGATAATGTGACGACTCCTGTGCCTTGATTCATATTGTAATAAGTCACCAGATTGCTCTCAGAACCAGTCAATTCACTATTGAAATTACTGTTAATTTCACTATCCGATTTTGCTACATTCCAAATTCTTACATCATCGATATTTCCTGGAAAAAAGTTAGTTTGATTGCTGAATAACAGAAGTGCTCCGATTTCAAATCTATTGACATCATAATTTTTATATATGTTTGAGAATGACTCTACAAGCGAACCATTCACATAAAATTTGATGTAATTTGAAGAGACGCTCTTTACAACATCACAATGTGTCCAATTATTAGCTGTAAACTGTGTATTCGTTGTTTTTCTGGAGTCCCAGCTAGCATCGTTTATTCCAAACTCTATTTTTCCTCCACTCATTCTGAATTCAACTGCTCTTGTTGCTCCAGAACTATTGCCCCAGCTATCAATTTCGCAGTCGCCACCTGGTATACTGCTGGGTTTAATCCAAGCTTCAATGGTCATCTCGTTACTGGGCGAAGGGTAGTTGGAATTGAATCCAGCATAGGCTGATGACCCATTTAAATTAAGACTGTAATTGGTTGCGGGTGCTTGAAATGTGGTAATTCCTAATAGACAAATTAGGACGGCGAAGTAATGTAATTTTGCAATCATAATCTTTTTTTTATTTAATTAGCAATTATTTGTTATGAATTGAAATGCAAATATAAAGATTCGTTGGAATAAAA
>CAIWCC010000093.1 GCA_903911085.1 uncultured Bacteroidales bacterium
ATTTAACTAATTGCGGCTTTACTCAAACAAAGAGTAAACGCAAAGCCGCTAAGTTTTAAATGCCTGATATTCACAACCAAGAGAAAGAACGCTAAGACAAAAACTTTCAGTTTTTCTTTGCGGCTTTGCGGCTTTGCAACTTAGCGTCTTAGCGTTCAAAAAGACATTTTTTATAACGAACTATTGTAATACAAACTAAATAAAGCCATGTGCATTTTTGTGTATTAATTTTCAATTTGCTAGAATTAAAATCGTGTAATTCATTATTGATTTAACGACTGTTTTTACTTAAATTAAATTCAAAACAAAATAATGTCAAATAATCAAGTCACTTTTTTTTATTTTTTATTCGTTTTGTTTTTGTTTATTCCAAAAATACTCTAACTTTGCAACCCTAATTTTAATTCTAATAAATATTTTATTAACTAATTTATTCAATATGAGTAACACAAAAAGAGTCTACACTTTTGGTAATGGTCTTGCCGAAGGTAAGGCAGACATGAAAAATTTGCTCGGTGGTAAAGGAGCAAATCTTGCTGAAATGAATTTAATTGGAGTACCAGTTCCTCCAGGTTTTACTATTACTACAGATGTTTGTTCAGAATACTATTCTTTGGGAAAAAACCAAGTTGTTGAACTTTTGAAACCTGAAGTTGAAAAAGCCATCGAAGGTCTTGAAGTACTAATGAATTCTAAATTTGGTGATATCGAAAATCCATTATTAGTATCAGTTCGTTCGGGTGCACGTGCATCAATGCCTGGTATGATGGACACTATTTTGAACTTAGGATTGAATGATGCTGTAGTTGAAGGATTGGCTCGCAAAACAGGCAATGGTCGATTTGCATGGGACTCGTATCGTCGTTTTGTACAAATGTATGGCGACGTAGTGTTGGGAATGAAACCTGAAAATAAAAACGATGCTGACCCTTTTGAAGAAATTCTTGACCACTTAAAAGAAGAAAAAGGTGTAGAATTGGACAATCAACTTTCGGTTGACGACTTGAAAGAATTAGTTGCTAAATTCAAAGCTGCTGTTTTGAAACAAACAGGCAAAAACTTCCCTGAATCGGCTTACGAGCAACTTTGGGGCGCTGTATGTTCAGTTTTCGACTCATGGATGAATGATCGTGCCATTCTTTATCGTAAAATGGAAAACATTCCTGCAGAATGGGGAACGGCCGTAAGCGTACAATCAATGGTATTTGGTAATATGGGCGAAACATCTGCTACTGGTGTTTGTTTCAGTCGCGATGCTGCAACCGGCGAAGATATGTTTGTAGGCGAATATTTAATCAATGCACAAGGCGAAGATGTGGTTGCTGGAATTCGTACTCCACAACAAATTACCAAAATAGGTTCACAACGCTGGGCTGTGTTGGCTGGTGTTTCGGAAGAAGATCGCGTGGCTAAATTTCCTTCAATGGAAGAAGCAATGCCAAGTATTTATTTGGAACTTGATGCTATCCAAACCAAATTGGAAAACCACTACAAAGATATGCAAGACATGGAATTTACCGTTCAAGAAGGTAAACTTTGGTTTTTGCAAACTCGTAACGGAAAACGCACTGGTGCTGCCATGGTAAAAATCGCAATGGATATGTATCACCAAGGAATGATTGATGAAAAATCGGCCATTTTGCGTATCGATCCAAACAGATTGGACGAATTACTTCACCCAATTTTTGACAAAACAGCCATTAAAAATGCAAAACTTGTTGCCAAAGGATTAGCTGCTTCTCCTGGTGCTGCTTCGGGTCGTATTGTATTCAATGCAGATGATGCTTCTGAATGGGCAGCTAGTGGCGAAAGAGTTATCATGGTTCGTGTTGAAACTTCGCCAGAAGATTTAGCGGGTATGGCTGCAGCTCAAGGTATTCTTACTGCTCGTGGTGGTATGACTTCACATGCTGCCGTAGTGGCTCGTGGAATGGGCAAATGCTGCGTTTCGGGTGCAGGTACTTTAAAAATAGATTATGCCACCAAAACAATGGAAGTAGAAGGCTTAACTTTAAAGGAAGGCGATTATATTTCTTTGAATGGTTCTACTGGTGATATTTTCTTAGGTCAAGTAGGAACTTCGGAAGCCGAATTGGATGCTGATTTTGCTGAAATTATGACTTTGGCTGACAAATACACAAAAATGTCAGTTCGTACAAATGCCGATACTCCAAATGATGCCAAAGTTGCTCGCAAATTTGGTGCTACAGGAATTGGACTTTGCCGCACAGAACACATGTTCTTCGAAGGTGAAAAAATTAAAGCAATGCGCGAAATGATTTTGGCCGAAAATGTAGAGGGTCGTAGAATAGCGTTGGCAAAAATTCTGCCTTACCAACAAGAAGATTTTGAAGGAATATTTGAAGCAATGGCGGGCTGTCCGGTTACAGTTCGTTTACTCGATCCACCATTACACGAATTTGTACCTCACGATGAAAAAGGACAACGTGAAATGGCTGAAGCTATGGGTGTTTCGTTGAAAGTGATTAAACAACGTGTAGAATCATTGCACGAACAAAACCCTATGTTGGGTCACCGTGGCTGCCGTTTGGGAAATACATATCCAGAAATTACCGAAATGCAAACACGTGCAATTCTTGGAGCAGCTTTGGCTTTAAAGGCTCGTGGCATAACTGCTATTCCTGAAATAATGGTGCCACTTGTAGGTATTAAATTTGAGTTCAACGAACAAGATAAAATTATTCGCGAAACAGCTGCTAAACTATTTGCCGAAAAAGGCGACAGCATTGAGTTTAAAGTTGGAACAATGATTGAAATTCCACGTGCAGCACTTACAGCAGGTAAAATTGCAGCAACAGCCGAATTTTTCTCTTTTGGAACAAATGACTTGACACAAATGACATTCGGATATTCGCGCGACGATATTGCTTCGTTCTTGCCTATCTATCTCGAAAAGAAAATTCTTCAAGCCGATCCATTCCAAGTTCTCGACCAAAACGGTGTGGGACAATTGGTTAGAATGGCTACCGAAAACGGACGTGCTGTAAATCCAAGTCTAAAAGTTGGTATTTGCGGTGAACATGGCGGCGAACCATCATCAGTTGAATTCTGCCACCGTGTAGGATTGAACTATGTAAGTTGCTCACCATTCCGTGTGCCAATAGCTCGTTTGGCTGCTGCACAAGCTGCGTTGAAAAACTAATCAAACATTCTAAAGCGATTAAAAAAAAATCGCAATATATAACTTAAAAACAGCGTTGATATTTCGACGCTGTTTTTTTTTGCACTAATGCAATTTAAGTGCCAATAATAAAAAAAGCACATGACTCAAAAATCTGAAAATAAGCTAATTAAAAGTTTAAATTCAATATTTACTACAGAGTCAAAAATGATACATTTTCTTATTTCAATGCCAAACACCAACCAACAAATTGAACCATCATAAAAGATTACTTGACATTATTAATTTTATTTGAAAATAATTAGCATATTTAATAAAATGTGTTTATCTTTACAGAGTTTTATAAATGAAATATTTTACAAGGTGAAAAATATATTTCCGTATTGAACAGTGTTAAATATAATAGATTATCAACGAAATAAATTAAATCCAGAACAGGCTGGTAAATTGGATTTATAGGCAATTGAGTAGTAGAGACCGAAAATTGAATTGCATATAGATTGTATGTTATATATAAACGAAAAAAGTTTACTCTTTAACAAAAAATATAAATTTGTTCAATGTATACAAACAATATTAGATAATCACATTATGGAATCAATCAGAATTCAAAATCTAAGAAGTATTGGTGATTCGGGAGTAATTCCGATAAAAAATATAAATATCTTAGTTGGTCAGAATAGTTCGGGGAAAAGTACTTTTCTACGAACATTTCCACTTTTAAGACAATCAATTATTAGAAATACACGTGGACCAATACTTTGGTATGACGACTCTCTCGTTGATTTTGGTAGTTACGAAGAATCAATAACTAGAAATTGTAACAAAGACGATGGAATTAAATTCAATTTTGAGGTTAAGGTTGATGATTATTCCAACTCTAGATTTAGGCATATGGGTGTTCAGGCTAATATACAAGCTGGATTGACATTAAATGTAGAAATTGAAATATTTGAAACTAAAAAGATCAACTATATTAAAACAATTAAACTCAAAATTGCAAATCAAATCATATATATTGAGTCAAATAGCGATGGTGCAGTAAAGGAATTTCAAATAAATAACCAAAGCATGTTAAACTCAGATATTTCAGCAAAATTATTCAAACAAGAAAACACAGGAATATTACCCGGCTTATTTGTTTTTACAAAAAGTAAAAATGAAAATGCAATTGAATCAAGAACCAATATATTATATTTTAGAAATAAATGTTTAGAACATATTAAGAAGCAAATTGGAAACAGATTAACGAATTTAGAGAGAATTAGTGTGCTAATTAGTTCGATTAATATATCTACAAAAGAATCCGTTTTGAAACAATTTAAAACAAAATCTAACATTGGAACTTGGATTAAAAAAACATCAAATTGGACTGTTGACACACCAGAGTTTATTGAAATTAACAACTTCCTTATAGCATTTAAAGTCCCAACGTTACTTCGTATTACTGATGAATATCTAAAATTATATTTTGGAGAATGTAGATACATAGCTCCAGTAAGAGCTAAGGCATTAAGATATTATAGAAGACAAGATTTATCTATTGCTGAAGTTGATGCTTATGGTGAAAATATGCATATGTTCTTAGATAATTTAAATCCAAGACAAAAAGCAGATTACCAAAACTTTGTACGAGAGATATTTGGATTTACTCCACTTACAGGTTCATCCTTAGGTCATATAACAATAAATATTAAAGATGCCGATGGTGATGAATTTAATCTTGCTGATTTAGGCTTTGGTTATTCTCAAGTATTACCAATAATTACAAAATTGTGGTTTGCATTTACAAGTTCAATATTTAATTTAAATAATCGCTCAATTAACCTTTTAGATAATAAAATAAAAGTAGTTACAATATTAATTGAGCAACCTGAATTACATCTTCATCCTGCTATGCAAGCTCAGTTAGCTGATGCATTCATTATTGCAATTGAAAAAGCTAAAGAAAAGGGAATTCAACTCAAACTAATTATTGAAACGCATAGTGCGGTCATAATTAACCGAATTGGAAGAAGAATAATTGAAAAAAAAGTAGCTTCTGAAAATGTCAATGTAACTCTATTTGACATTAATGCTAAGACAAAAAGAAGTATTATAAATACTACAACATTTAATGAAAATGGTGTTCTGTTAAATTGGCCTCTTGGATTTTTCGAACCTAAAAACTAAAAACTATGCTTTTTTATTTACCAGAAGATCTTTTAAGTAATGAATTATCTGCCGAACAAAAGGCAAAAGTTCTAAGAGCTATTGAATACATTTTGAGAAGTGTGTGGGAAAGTAAACATTTAGTGAAGATTGATTATTCTTTAATAAATAGACTGTTAGAGGAAATTCAAAACGATGATTGTAAGAGTGTTCTGATTTCTATCAGAAATTCTTTTTCTATTTTAAACTATGATTGTATTAAATTCTATGTCAAAGTTGTTCCTGAAAATAATATATTATGTGTCTCTGAATTTGACGAATTCAATATTCTTAACTTGCCAATAAACTATTTACAACAATCAGATATTACTAATAAATCAATAATCCTATGTGAGAACATCTCTGATGCCGATTTTTTTAAATATATAGCTGTATATTATATTGAAAAAAAAGCTATTGGAAATGTCTCTCTTAATTTTGAACCTGATCATGGAGGCGGAGGAGATATAAATGTTGTATTTGAGAAGTATGTCAAGGACAGGAATCGTTTTTGTTTAGCATTTTGTGATAACGATATAAAATATCCAAATGCTGAAGTTGGTCAAACATTAAAGAAACTCAAAGAAGTTGATAAAAGAGATAACTATTTATGCGACCATATAGAAATAGATGCTCATGAAATTGAAAATCTAGTGCCTTTTAATTATATTCAGGAATTTAATCAAAGAGATATTGATGTTGCTGGATTACACTTCGTTAATAATATATTTAATTCCGAAAGGAGAGAAGATTTAAAATACATTGACTTGAAAAAGGGAATTTGTACTAGTAGAATTTACAACAATGTAGATTATAAAAATTTTGCAATTTCGTTACAACCTTTTTGTCGTGAAATATTAGATGCCAACATTATAGATGATTTAGTTCGCGTCTACAATGAAACTGAAAAACATCTTAGAATAGATAAAAAAATAGTACCAGCTGTTGGTAAGATTGTCAAATCATTGTTTGATAAATCAGAACTATTGACAACAAAGACTCCTGAATTCTTGGGATATCAAAGTAATGAGTGGGATCGAATTGGAGCTAAACTTTTTTATTGGACATGTTCAAGAAACCACGAATCAATAAACATATAGTGGTTACAACAGCTAATGCGTGTCTGTACACCGTTAACACGGCTCTATGCCCTGTGTTATAAAATAAAGTTTCAGTTTTGAGGCTATTCACAGACGCCCGCCTGCAGGTGAAATAGTCTTGATTTTTATTCGAAAAATCAGATTGTTTCATTTTCTTACTTTTTTTCAAAATGGCAGAAGAATAAATTGAAATACAATCATTAACAACTAAAATTGTTTTCAACACACAATCTAATACAAAAAAATATGATTTGGACTAAGTTTCAATTATCATATTTTTGCTATTTTAACAAAAATAAATGACATTACGATTAAGATTGTTACATTTTTTTTATTATCTTTGCATTTTAAAATGAGAAATTAATAACACTAAGATTAAAGTTAAAACTAAAAATATCAATTGTAATAATACCAAAAAGTCAACTTAATACTAAAAAAATATTGCATAAGAAAAATGGAAAAACCTGAACATCCAAAAAAAAGTAGGGAGCGTATGCCGAAAAGCTAGAGAGTAGGCCAAAAAACTATTTATATTTTTTATGAAAAAAGTTCTTTATTTTATTGCAGTTATCTGTTTGATTTCTTTATCTAGTTGTAGTACAGAGTGTACATGTACAATAACTGCTTCTGGTGAAGGTGCTCAATTTTTCCCAACCACTACTACAACATTTGAAACTAAATCAAGTTGTAGTGATGGTAACACAACTACAACTACGGGAGGTACTACATTATCTACAGTTTGTAAATAATAACTGAAACAATAGAAATTACGAGAGTAATTTCTATTGTCTCTTCCAAATTCAGAATGGAAAAAGGCATATATATTTTTTCGCAATACTTATTGGGTATTATTTTTATCACTTCGGGAGTAACAAAACTTTTGTCAATAGATGATTTTCAGGTCTTTATCTATAGTCTGGATATTTTGAACCTAAATAATTCGATGATGCTTACGCGATTCATTATTGGACTAGAATTATCGATAGGACTCCTTTTTTTATTCAGACTAAATTCAAAGTTAATTTCCTATTTAACTTTAGGGTTGATGGTAATCTTCACTTTTTTTTCTCTTTATCTCCAAATATCTGGTTCTTCGGACGATTGTCATTGTTTTGGAACAATCATTCAATTATCAAATACTACTACTATTCTAAAAAATATTATAATCATTTCAATGATTATATATTTATTAATTCACAAGCAAGAAAAACATTATAAATTTAAGAAATTACTATTGTGCTGTAGTTTTATTTTAGGCTTTGGCACATCATTAGCTGTGCGCCCGCCTGACTTTATTTATTCTACACATTATTCTAAAGATAGCTTTTATTACAAACCAAGTTTAGTTAAATTCATTGTTGACCACAAATTGACAGATAAAAAACAGATAATATGTTTTTTCAGTACTAGTTGCAAATACTGTAAATTGGCAGCCAAAAAGATTTCAATAATTTCGGAGAAAACAAAGAATACCGACGATATACTTTATGTTTTTTGGTCTTCGAACAGCAAGCCAAGGGATTTCTTTAAAGATACAAAAACAACCGCTTTCAATTATGTAAATTTGGATGTTATTGAATTTTTAAAATTAACGAATGGAACTATGCCCTTGATAATTCTATACAACAAGGGAATTGTAGAAAAAGTATTTAGATATAGAGAAATTGATGAATATCAAATTATCCAATTTTTGGATAATAATAATTAGGCTGTTTAAAACTTGTCAAATAAGATAATTATTTTGTGTGAATTATGATTTCTTTTGGCAACACTTACAGAATTGAATATAAAAAAAAGAGACCTTAAATATTAAGATCTCTTTTTTTTGCAAGACATAATCAAATGATTATCAATCTTTTTCAATATAAGCTAGGATTTCGCCTTTACGTACCATATCGCCTTGATTTTTCTCTACTCCTACTATTCTACCAGTGCAAAAACTAGCAATATGCTCTAAACCATAGTTAGTTTGAATGGTACAAAGTGGCTCATTTTCTTTAATTTTTTTACCATGAACTGGTTCTATTGAGCGTTCATTGAAATCAAGTTCCCAAATTACTCTACCAGTTGCATTTGAAACAACTTGTTCGGCATTTGGATATTTCAGTGCTCGTAAATCCTCAATACTAATTACTTGGGCTGCAAATTTTTCTTTAATTGCGTTTTCAAGTTCTACAACAAAACGTTTTTTTGCTTCGCCAGATTTGTAATCACGGTATTGCTTATCGTGCATTGCAAATTCAAACAATTCTTCATCATCCTTGCCCCTACTCCATCCAAGTTCCTTCATTTCAGCAATATACTTTGGCAATTCATTTGGATAATTTTCTTGTGGATTTCCCTCAAAAAACTCATAATTATTTTTCTCGGCCAATGCAATAATTTCTGGATCCAATTTTCCAGGCAGCTTTCCAGCTTTGCCAAGTATCATATCCCAACTATTTTTATCTATCATTGTCCAACGTGGCTGTTCTTTCACCAAAAACATTACATTCATTAAAGCAATATTTTTCACATATTGACTGAATGGTGTTACCAATGGTGGATTTCCCAATTTAGGCCAAATATATTTTACTTCGTCAAAAAGCATCACCAAAAGTTCGTCTGTTGAAAGTTCTTTTTTATTTACACCTTTCAAATATGAGTTTATGGCAACATGCATTCCCTTCAAGTCGGCCATTAATGAACCCATCATACCACCAGGAAGTCCACATCCTACCAAAAGCGATGTCATAAATTTGTTGCGGTCGTCAATAAAATAGCCCAAGAAATCGTCTACAAAACTTTGTGTTAAATGACGTGCTTTCATATAAGCATTCATATTGATTTCTGGCACTTTAAACCCTGCATCTTTCAACATGGCTTGAATAGTAATAACATCAGGATGCACCATACCCCACGAAAGTGGTTCCATGGCTACGTCAAGATAATCGATACCTGCTTTGGCTACTTCAAGCATTGATGCCACCGAAAAACCAGGACCTGAATGTCCATGATATTGCATAATAATGTTAGGATGAGCAGTTTTAACCGCTTTTACTATTTCGCCCAACATTACAGGACGGCCAATGCCTGCCATATCTTTTAAACAAATTTCATCGGCACCAGCAGCTATTAATTCTTCAGCCATTTTAATATAATACTCCGATGTATGAATCTCGGAAAAAGTAATACATAAAGTAGCTTGCGCAATCATTCCAGCAGCTTTGGCATATTGAATGGACGGTATAATATTGGTAACATCGTTCAACCCACAAAAAATACGCGTAATATCTACACCTTGTGCTTTTTTTACTTTGTACATCAATTCGCGAACATCGGCTGGAACTGGATTCATACGCAATCCATTGAGTCCACGGTCGAGCATGTGAGTTTGAATACCTACATCGTTAAATGGTTTTGTAAAAGTACGAACTGCATCGTTTGGATTTTCACCATACAATAAATTAACTTGTTCCGAAGCACCACCATTGGTTTCTACACGAGCAAAACAGCCCATTTCGATAATAATTGGAGCAATTTTAGCCAACTGGTCCTTGCGAGGCACATATTTACCCGACGATTGCCACATATCGCGATAAACAAGACTGAATTTAATTTCTTTCATATTATAATGATAATTAATAATTATATCTAACTAATTTTTTTCAATTATTCAAATTGTCAACCCGTTTATCAATATATTGATCTTCAGTAGATTAAATTTTTTACAATAACCTTAAAAATTGAATGCAAATATCCGATATTTTTTTCAATTGACAAAGCAATTAAAGAAATAATTCTTTAATTATTTTGTTGCTTCTTGTTTGTTAAATTAATGTATTTTCAAATATATCTATTGTAACTGACGCTCAAAAGTCAACCAAAGTTTATCATCTTCGGGAACACCTGCAGTTAATGAAATATATTCTTTTGAAACTGGATGAATAAATTCAACTTTTCGGGCATGTAAGCTGATACCTCCATTTGGATTGGAACGTGGAGAGCCGTACTTCAAATCGCCTTTAATGGCACATCCCATTTTGGCCAATTGGCATCTAATTTGGTGATGTCTACCAGTTTCGAGCTGTACTTCTAGTAAATTATAAGTATCAGATTGAGCAATTAATTTATATGTTAGAGCTGCTTTTTTGGCATCCGCGCGAGGCAAATCGAATGCCATCGACTTATTTTGCTTTTCGTTGCGTGTTAAATAATGCTCAAGTCTACCTTCAACTTGAGCAGGTTTTTCTTTAACAATAGCCCAATATGTTTTTTTTACTTCTTGTGTTCGAAACATTTCGTTCAAGCGTGTAAGGGCTTTACTGGTTTTTGCAAAAAGAACCACGCCACTCACCGGCCTGTCCAACCGATGCACAACTCCCAAAAAAACCTCTCCAGGTTTATTGTACTTCTCCTTTAGAAAAAGCTTTATGGTTTCCGAAAGTGGTTGGTCGCCCGTTTTATCACCTTGTACAATTTCCGACGAACTTTTATTAACGGCAATTATGTGGTTATCTTCGTAAATTACAGTCATATACCCATTTTAACCTCAAAAAGGAAATTTAAAACCTCAAACTTGTATTTTCGTTTAAGACAATGTTAATAATTTCTTATTTGTAAGGAAGTTCTATATTTTTTTTAATTTCAAAATTATCAAATTCGTGTGTTTTTGGCACAAAAATTAAATACCTATGATTCTAATTGGCAATACGTTGTCTAACTGCTTCATAAATTAAAACACCTGCTGCCACTGACACATTTAAAGATTCAATAGCTCCCATTAATGGAATACGTACCATATCTTCGCAAATTCGTAAATGTTCAGGCGACACTCCTTCATCTTCCGACCCCATGATAATAGCAATTGGTTCAGTCATTGAAGCCTCAGTATAGTTTTTAGTTGCTTTTTCGGTTGCTGCTATAAGCTTTATACCCGACGAAGTCAAATACTTCAGCACATTAGTTAAACTTGCTTCTCTACAAACAGGTATGGAAAGTAAAGCTCCAGCAGATGTTTTAACAGCATCGGCATTAATGGCAGCACCACCTTTAGTTGGAATTACAATAGCGTCAACTCCAGCACATTCGCAGGTTCGAGCAATTGCTCCAAAGTTACGCACATCTGTTACACCATCGAGTATCACGATAAATGGCATACGTCCCTCTTCATAAATAGTAGGAATAATATCTTCAATGCGTTGGTAAGTTACGGCCGAAATAAATGCCACCACACCCTGGTGATTTTTGGTAGTAATACGATTGAGTTTTTCGATTGGCACTTTCTGAATTGGCACTTCCAATCCGTTGAGGGCAGTAAATAGTTCACGTGCCAATTCGCTAGTCATGTCTCTACGCATGAGTATCTTATCAATTTCCTTTCCAGCTTGAATGGCTTCAATCACTGCACGAATACCGAAAATCATGTCCTTTTCTGGACGCTGTTTGCTGTTATAATTAATCATCATGGTTTTATAATCTGTTCTCTAATTTAGCTATAATTTGTTCTCTTTCAAAAGAAAATGTTCTGTCTTTTTGGTTCAATAAATAATACAACTGCAATGTCTTGGAATAAAAACTATTGGCTGCTTCCTCGTTATTTTCAAGCGAATATGCATTGGCAGTTTCATGTGCCAATTGAGCCAAAATATCCAAATGAGTGGCACTAAAATTCTCCTTTTGTACCATTTCCACAAATTTATTTATTGGCATAATGGACAATTCTTCAATATCAATTATCAACAATTCTTTAAATGTTTCGTCGGCAAGTCGCAAAACATCTTCTGGAAATCCTTTGTCGCGAAAACCCATCATGGCTGCTATCACACGATTAAGTTTCTCTAAATACTTCAGTAAATAGTCTTCTTTGGGCACTTTAAGTAATTAATAATGAACCATAAGTAACTTTCAAACGAAATCGAAATTGTTTCGTTTTTTGAGTTTGCAAAGGTAGCTAAATTATTGTACTTCACCGCACTATTGAGTTAGATTTTGAAGCACATAATTGTAAAACTATACTTTTGATAATATATACTGTATTTTAATTTTTGAGATTCTTACACTATCTTTGCAAAAACAACAATTTATGAATTATTTCCAATCACATTTAGGTGAAATTGCGGGATTAGGTGTAGCAGTTTGCTGGACTATGAGTGCACTATTTTTCGAAAAAGCAGGTCATAAAATTGGTTCACTTTCAGTCAATTTTATCCGATTATTAATGGCAATAGTTTTTTTGGGTATCACTACGTTTTTTACACGTGGCATATTTTTCCCTTCCGATGCCACATCTCAACAATGGATATGGTTAGGCTTATCGGGCGTTATTGGTTTCTTTTTGGGAGATATGTTTTTGTTCCAATCGTACATGGTTATTGGTTCGCGCACAGCAGCATTAATAATGAGTTTTGCTCCTATGCTTACGTCCATTATTGGTTGGTTTTTTTTGAATGAAAAGCTTTCAAATATGAATATCGCAGGAATTGTCATTAGCATTTCTGGGATTATTATTGCCATTTCAAGTAAAAAAATGAAGTTAAATATTCCCTTCAAAGGATTTTTATTAGCTTTTGGAGGTGCTTTAGGACAGGCAATTGGTTTGATTCTCAGCAAAAAAGGAATGGGCAACTATGATCCAATAGCCGCAACACAAATTCGAGCAATGTTTGGCCTACTTAGTTTTGGAATTCTAATATCGGTATTAAAACGTTGGAACAAAACAAGTGTTGCACTAAAGCACACAAGTGCAATGAAATCGGTAACAATAGGTGCAATTTTTGGTCCATTTTTGGGAGTAGCATTATCGCTTTTTGCCATACAACAAACCAAAACAGGCATTGCTTCAACCCTAATGGCGCTTGTGCCAGTTTTTATCATTTTGCCTTCGGCAATTATGTTCAAAGAAAAAATCACTGCACAACAAGTAATTGGAGCAATAATAAGCATTACAGGTGTGAGTCTATTTTTTCTGTAATTTAAACTTTTAATCTATAAAACGGTAAAAAAGTGCTTGGTACAAAACCTAATTTTTGAGCAAGTAAAAACGATGCAGTATTTTGGAGTTTACATGCCCAAATTGGTTCATAGTTATTTTGTAAACAATAGTCAATCAATGCAATACAAACGGCCATTGCATATCCGTTTCCTCTATATTCTTCGTATGTTTCAATGCCAATTTCCAATTGCTGACCAATAACGAATGCTGAAAAAGCTGTAGAAACAGGTTTATTGTCAATCATAACGCAAAATGCAATTTCACGTTCTTCCAATTCATTTGTGGAATCCCAGAAACGATTTGGAATTACCGTACCCTCAAAACACTCTAATATTTTCTTATTACTTTTCTCAGTTACAATCTGATACGAAGAATAAGTTTTTCTAAAATTTAAATATTTTTCTATGTCGAATTTAAAATTAACACGTGAATTGATTTCAATTTTTTCATTGGTAAAATTCTCATCTACGTTGTCTTTAAATTTAATTAAATACTCATTTAACTCAGTATTAATCAAATCATTCCACAAAGAAGGATACACTTGAAGCCATTCATATTTATTACGTACTTTGAAAGAATTCAACATGTAATTCAACAACCATTTATTAAATTCAAGATTATTTGTATCGCCAAAAAGCAATGACATCCCATAAGGATGCGACACTAAAAAACTTGAAGGAGCTGCTTCACTATCCACATATATAATGCCATTAATATGCCCTTCAACTACAGCTTTGGCAAACAAATGATTTATAGCTACATCACTTAGCGGTTTTAAAACTAAATGATATTTATCTTTATCTAATTGAATCATAACATA
>CAIWCC010000094.1 GCA_903911085.1 uncultured Bacteroidales bacterium
AGGCGTAGAAAACTTTTGTGTTTGAGTGCCGACGTATTTCGTCGGTGCGAGTTTAAAAGTTTTCAGCCTACGAACGACTGATTTTTCGAGCGAAGTGGGCGAAGTCTTGACTTTTTTTGCTTACTTTTTTGCGTCAAGGCAAAAAAGTGAGTGGGGTGCGGGGCTAGCCCCGATTAAAATAATAAATTATTTTTCCAATTACTTACATCCCCTTAAGAACCTTGGCTAAATCATTATGGAACAACTAATTCAGTAGTTTCTGTATAATTCCAAAAAGTAGTCTTTGATGATTTGGCAGCCAATCGAACCCAATAAGTTTTTCCATGATTGAGTTTAATAGTTTCGGTAATTACTGTATTATCGGCATAAGTAATTAGGTTTGGAGCCTGTTTACGAGCAGTATATTTATCTTCCCAACCACCAGCATTGAGCGAGGCACTGAGGAATTTTGTACGGCTAGAAATTACCACCGCTGATGCGCTAATTTTGGATGTTTGAAAAACTGGACGCGACATGCTATAAGTAACCGTAAGTGTAGTATCGCTCAGCGTTGAACTAATAAGCTTAAGTACAATGTACGGATTGACCTTAAAGTTTACCTCAACACGTTGATTAGGAAGTACTTCTATTGTGTCTTTATCCTGCCCAACCATAACAAATGCTCCGTTAATGGGTTGCACTTCGTATGTGGCCACACCAAAATTGGAACCATCATATTTCTTGTCGGTGTAACCGAACACATAATCGAAATTAAAAGTTCCATCGGGTTTACCTTCAAACTTTTGTGAAGCCGCATCGGGTCCCCAACTTAATTCTCTATATTGAATCTGGAATCCATTTGGTTGCTCTGATGATATTGGATTATTAGAATTAACATCAATTAATGCTCCATGAAAATTGGCATTTGGTCCTTCGTAATTATCTTCAAAACTGCATGATGAAAATAAAAATGAAACTATTATAAATAAGCTGCCAATTGATTTATTGATAATACTTTTAGTATCCATAATTCTGTATTATTTTAGGATTTGTAGAAATAGCTTTTGAATCGATTTGGTTGTAATAGTATTTGTTCAGAAAACTGATTTTTGGATATGCACCAATGCCAACCTTTTTAAATTTGAATTTGTTATTTGTCAAATCCCAGTAAGGTTCAATTCCAGAAGGTTTAAATCCACCTGTCAAAGTTTCGCTAAGTGTACGCCAACGCCTTGCACACCAGAATACTACATTCTCGAAGGCAAATTCGCATACCCATTGTTTGCGCACTTCGGCTATTGTCAAATCGTTTTCCGAAGCAAGTTTAGGTAATCCAGCGCGGCTACGTATATCGTCGATAGCAAGTTTGCCCACATCTTTGTGGTCGTTTAGTTCGGCTGCACATTCGGCAGTTATGAGCAAAGCCTCGGCATAACGCATCACTATCCAAGGATGGTCGCTTAATTCGGTGTTCGATACGTTTTTGAAATTATTTTCGTCGATATATTTTCGGCACATAAAGCCACTAGCAGTTTGTTCAGCA
Organism: uncultured Bacteroidales bacterium; assembly: GCA_903911085.1. Taxonomy (GTDB): domain Bacteria; phylum Bacteroidota; class Bacteroidia; order Bacteroidales; family Paludibacteraceae; genus Paludibacter. The sequence continues at coordinate 1,523 of CAIWCC010000094.1, forward strand.
TCGCCCATTCCGTATTTTCCACGTGCTGAATATGTTATTCCGTTTACTACAACATTGGCAACGGCTGCATTTATCACATTATTTACAATTACACCTCTACGAACTTCAAAATTAATATCGCCAATATACGAACCGGGATAGTAAACTGTGCCACCAAGTCGGAAATCGCGACCTTCAAACATTTCAGTTGGAGTTACATAGTCTTTTGCCACCCATCCGTCGGCACCAGCAACCACAGCTGCCGAAGTGCCATCCAGGTTATCGTACAAATCCACTAAATTTAGTGTTGGATTGTCATATTCATTTGTTCCAAAAGGTTTTGGTAAATGATAATAATCCCAGCGATGACCGATAAGTGGTTTTTTGTAATACTCCACCAAAATGGCTTCGGTATGCGTTTCGGGTTTGATAAACAAACGAGCGAAGTTATTGGAACCATTGGCATCGAGGTCGCGTGCCAATGCATATTTTTTCGATTGTATTATGCTGTCGGCAGCAGCATAAGCAATTTTATAATAATCAGTAGCAAACACCGAAGGTATTCCACACACCTGCTTGCCAGTATTCAAATCAACAAAATTGCTAAGTTCGGGCGTAATAGATGTACTGTAACGAGCTATACTAGCAGCATACAATGCCGATTGTGCTTTGAGCATTAAGGCAGCATACTTATTAACTCGACCAGTGCCATTGGTTATATTAATGCCATTTTTTAATGCAAAATCGATATCGGCTATAATAAAATCCCATGTTTCTTTTTCCGACGAACGAGCAACCATCAGCGATTCGTTTGATGCGCCTACCACTTCCTGCGGTTCCGAAATAAGTGGTAATCCACCATAGCGCTTTGCCATCGAAAAATAATACCAAGCACGAATAATATGTGCCTCGGCTCTCCAATTTTTTACTTTTGCTGAGTCGAGATGAGAAGAGTATATATCTATTTGTTTCAAAAAATCATTTACATTACGTACGGCATCATATTTAAACCACGGAAGTCCCATGTTTCCATCAACTCCTTGGCCTTGTTTATCAATATTGTCATTTTTAGGCATCGATATTCCAAAACCTGTATAATATTCAAGTTGACAATAGGTGTGTTCGATGTCATAATTTGTTGAACTCATCTTGAAATCCTCAATCAGCAAATCGGAATAAAGCTTTGCCATATAAGCATTTACAGAAGATTCGTTTGAAAACACAACTTCCTCTTTCAAAACATTAGGAGGCGTGGTATCTAGATAGTCGCATGCTGGCAAAAAAGCTCCTATCAAAAGAATTATTATTGTTTTTATAATTGTTTTCATTGTTGTTGAATTAGAAAGTTATGTTAATACCAAAACTGTAATTGCGGTTCATTGGATACATATATTGTGCAGCAGCACCATTTTCAGCTCCTCTGTATTCTGGATCCATTTCTTTTATAGCCGAAAAAGTGAGAAGGTTGTAACCATTCACATAAACTCTGGCTTCTTGCATTTTAATGGCTTTCAAAAGACTTTTTGGAAGTTTATAACCCAACTCCAAGTTTTTAAGACGAATATATGATGCATTTCTTTCTCGGCGCGAATCGTCCCACACGTTTGGTAAATACGTCCATTCGGCTCTGTAACGTGGATATTTACCAGCAATCCAATTTCCTGCATCATCTTGGTGCCAACGGTCGGTCCATAAATTCAAAGCTCCTACTGTACCATTAAAAACCTGTGGTGTGCGAAGGTATTCTTCATAAAGTACCGTATATGCAGCTGCACCGTTAAATGCCAAACTTAAATCAAACCCTTTGTAGTCGGCAGTAAAAGTCAAACCACCAGTAATTTTTGGAATATTATTTATAAATGTTGGACTAAGGTCATCCCATTCGGTTACCCAACCATCGCCATTTAGGTCGGCATGATAATAATCGCCATATCCCGAAAGTGCGTTCTGACTGGTATTTTTGTGCAATAATATTTCGTTCAACTGTTCTTGAGTAGTTATCTGACCAAGCAATTCATGACCCCACATCATATCATTCCATCTATCATTTTGGTTACTTTTCCAGTTATCGTACGAGTTCAATTTGCGTGCACCTTCTACATGCAAATTTTTTGTTCTTGCTATATTTATATTGGCTGTAACCGAATAATTTAACTTCCCAATCTTATTGGTGTGCGAAAGCAATAAATCCCAGCCAATTGTCATGTCGCTATTTAAATTTTCTTTTGACATGCTAGCACCCACTGTTGAAGGAATTGAAGATATTCTATTGGCAAGCAACCCTTCACGATGCCTACTATAAACGTCGGTTGAGCCTCCAAAAAGTCCATTCCAAAACGACCAGTCGATGCCAATGTTAGCCGTTTTAGAAGTGTACCACGTTAGATTGGTATTGGCAATTCCACGACTTGCTAATCCATTTATTATAGCACCGTTGAAAATGTATTTTCCTGTAGGATAATTATAACCGCTTGCCCATTCGTAAGAAGCTCCAGAATCGTCACCCAAAATACCGTAAGATGCTCTTAGTTTGAAGTTGTCCACAAACTTTAAAAATGAAGATTCTTTTATGAAATTTTCTTCAGACAATCGCCAACCTGCTGAAAAATTTGGGAAAAATCCCCATCTTTTACCTTCGGCAAACTGCGACGAACCATCGTAACGAAAACTCGATTCTAATAAATACTTACCTTTATAGTCATAGTTCAACTTGCCTATAATACCTTGATTGGTAAGCGATGAAGGATACGACGAGCCAATCTGTTGCTCCTCTACCGAGCCCGCCGAAATTTCGTCCAACACATCCATATTTAGGTTTCTTATTACACTGATATTGCCCGGATTTGTAGTGCTACTTTGTTCGTAGAGAGCCAATAACTTTAAGTTGTGTGTTTTGGCAAAACTTTTTTCGTAATACAATGAAGCTTGCATATTGTTTTTCAGATAACCTTTAAACTCTCTTTTTACATTAGTTGGGTAATTATACATGGTTGGCACCAAAGTGCCTTGTGTATAAAAAGTGATTGGTATAGGCGCTTAGGTCGCTGTAGTTTTACGTAAAATAGCTACTTTTGTAGCGTGGATAATAGAAAACAATATATAGGCGTGAATTCAATAGAGTTCAATAATTATTTTCAAACAGAGGAGGATTGCTATCGGTATCTTTCGGAAATAAAATGGTCATTCGACAATCCTTACCAATGTAAGAAGTGCTGTCATTTGAAACATGGAAGAGGTAAAAAGCCATATTCACGTCGTTGCTCCAAGTGC
>CAIWCC010000095.1 GCA_903911085.1 uncultured Bacteroidales bacterium
ATTACCGCTTTGGCTGGATTAAATGGTGCCACTGTCATGGTTGAACTTTTGCGATTTGCTGTATTCGTCAATTCAAATTTCGCCAAAAACAAACCGTTAAAATTTACGTTTTTGTTGAAATGCAATCCTTCCAAATATTTACTTTGGGTCGAAATCAAAATAGCACGATAACCACGAGCTTCCGACTGATCTTCCAAATTGATTTTCTTCATGATAGCGGTTAATCTTCCGGTTAGCTGGGCATCGCTCATTTGTTTCATAAGCAAGTTTAATCCCATACGAACCGAGCGACCTGCACGGGCACAAGCAGTAAACTCGTTCATATTTTCACGGGTACGAACAAAGCCCGGAGCATTTTTGATTTGGTCGCCTGTTGCACCTCCTTTTAAACCGGCAAAATTGCCTGTCATACCTTTAATTTTGAAATGGCGAATCTCGCCGATAGTACCTTTGTACTTTACATGTCCTAATTGTCTGGCCATTGTTGTAAAATTTTAAGAAATTAATAATTGATTTTTGTCGCAGTAAATGTACAAGTCAAAACACTCTGTTATAAATATATAAATAATGCAAACTAATGCTTTTCAATGCGGTTTAACCTATTTCAGATATCTATTTCACAAGCAGTATTAATGATTCTAATAATATAACTACTCCAGCTGCTTTGATTTTTGCCTTATTCCAAAAGTCGGATTTCTTCTTTTGGGTTGCTAAATGGTTTATTGTTGAATCTTTGTATGCAATCAAGTTTTGTTTGCTATATATGATTTCAGACTGTATTGTTAATTTGCTTTCTAATACTTTGACGTGATTATTACAAGTCTCGATTTCAGAATCCAAGCTTTGAATAACGCTGTCCTTTTCAATAATTTCAACTTTCAACCCATGAACAAGATCTTCGCAAGTGCTCAGGTCCTTGTTTATTCCGAATCGGGCTTGTAACGTGTCGTTAAGTGTGTGCTGTTTTCTGGCTTCGGCTCTGTGCTTCTCGGTGTTGGCTTTTTCGGTTTTCAGTTTTGAAATTAGCACTTTTATAATGCTGTCTTTCTGTTGTATTAGAGCATTGGCCTTGACAGTGTTTAGGTTGTCTGTTTTCGACTTTTCTTCGTTTAACTGAGCAATGTTTGACTGTTGCGGTTTTGATTGTTTACGGCAGCTTGTTTGAGACAGGGATAGAATGCAAAATGTGATTGCAAGAATCACTAATGAGTACTTTTTAATAAATTCAATGGTTGTTTTCATATTGATTACATTTGAGTGAATGATACTTGTTTTTTATTTTTAAATTTGAGAATTTGTTTTCGATTGCCTTTGGCTTTATAGCTCACATGTACCCAGTCGGGTTGCAGATTGTTTCCCTCTTCCCAAATCAATTGGTCGAAATCAAAGTTGTCCCGGATAAGATAAAAGAGCTTGGCATTGTCGGCACATTCCAAATCGGCAGCTTCGCCTTTAGTGTGCTGACTAATGGGCTTTGTTGCTCCGCCAATAGCTTTGTTTACTGCTAATGTTCTGAATCCAGAGTTGACACAAATCGGGAAGCCGTACATTTCACGAGCTGGATCCAATACATTATTCACTAAAACTTTAAGTTTTTGTTTTGCTACAGTTCCAGGTGTGTTG
>CAIWCC010000096.1 GCA_903911085.1 uncultured Bacteroidales bacterium
ATGCTTGGATGGACAGTTTCAGATCGCTACTTAATAGATTTGATTACACAGTTTCAAGCTGGAAAAGCTTCAATTACATAGCTTTTATGATTATATTATTCAAGAAAATTAAAACTAACAAAAAGTCAAGATGACTTCATTTGATATTGGCTGTAATTCCAAATCCAAATAAGTGTATTTTAGAAGCTGAAAGAGTTTTAAAACATGGTGGTCAAATTGCTGTTTTTGATAAATTTTTACCAAAAAACAGAGAACTATCATCTATTAGAAAAATTACAAACATTTTTAGTAATTTATTTTTTAGCGATATTACTCGCAGTTTTGAATCGATAGTTGGCATTACAAAACTGACATTATTAAGTGATAAGAATGCTGGCTTTAAAGGCAATTTCAGAATAATAAAATTAACAAAATAGTAAATATTTGAGAATTTGAGATTTAATCAATGGAAAATACAAAACAAAATAAAGATTTGCATCATCATCACAATCATTCAGATGTAAAAAACATTAAAGTTGCTTTTTTTCTAAATGTTGGATTTACTTTGCTCGAAATAGTTGGTGGAGTATTAACCAACAGCATAGCCATTTTATCGGATGCTGTTCACGATTTTGGCGACTCACTGTCGCTGGGAATGGCATGGTATTTTCAAAAAATTGCAAAAAAAGGAAGCGATTCGTCTTACTCGTATGGTTACAAACGGTTTTCGCTTTTGGGTGCTATTATTAATTCAATAGTGTTGGTAGTAGGAAGCATATTAATACTTTCGGCGGCCATTCCACGCATATTTCAACCGCAACAAACACATGCTGGCGGAATGTTTTTTCTTGCAATAATTGGTGTTATAGTTAATGGATTAGCTGTTATTCGACTTCAAAAAAGTCACTCAATCAATGAAAAAGTTGTTTCGTTACACATGCTCGAGGATGTTCTTGGTTGGGCATCAATTATGGTTGGTTCTGTTCTAATGTATTTTTTTGATGTGCCAATATTAGATCCGATTATGTCTGTTGCTATAGCATTATTTGTACTATATAATGTTTTTAAAAATATTCGACAAAGTTTACATATCATTCTTCAAGGAATTCCTTTGGAAATTAACGTTTCGAATATTAACGACCAATTGAAAATGTTCGAAGGAGTTGAGAATATACACGATTTGCATATTTGGTCGGTTGATGGAATTTACAACGTTCTCACTGTTCATGTAGTAGTTAATAATTCATTGAGCATAAACGAATTGACAAACATAAAAATAGAGTTACGCCATATATTGAAGCAGAATGGAATTGAACATGCTACAATTGAGTTCGAAACTTCCGACGAAAATTGTAGTATGGAAAAATGCTGCTGAGTTGATTTGTTTAATCAAACCAAGCAAGAAATTAGGGTTAATACAATTTGAAAAAAGTTAATTACTGCACAAAACACTTAGTTTTGTGCATTTTTTATTGTTATAATCAAAACAATTTACAAACACGTTTGTTTAAGGCATGAAAACATAATGTTTAAAGTTTCACCAAAAAACAACAATAATGCTAATAAATCAAACAATTTCATCTCCACTTACCGAATTAAACAATCAGACTACCTCATTTGAGAAATTTCTCAATGATTTTAAGGCAACCATAAAAAGAATATATCGTGAAGAAAATGATGTCAATCAGATGAGTATTCAACGTGGAATTGCACCAGTATTATTGAACGAAATTATGCTTTGCAATCCACTATCCTTAAGTATTCCAGTTGAATACGGAGGCAGAGGAGGAACTGTAAAAGAAAATATGCAATTATTATCAGCAGCTTCTTACGAGTCGATGGCTTTGTCACTAACACTTGGAATTAATAGTGCGCTTTTTCTTCAACCGGTAGCTAAATATGGTCAACATGAAGCCAAGAAAGAGGTTTTTGAAAATTTTTTATACCACCAAAATATGGGTGGATTGATGATTACGGAACCTGGATTTGGTAGCGATGCACTCAATATGCAAACATCTGTAACCGAAAATTCTGATAATTTTCACATTCAAGGCACCAAACATTGGGCTGGTTTAACTGGTCAAGCCGATTATTGGTTGCTTACTTCTCGACGAAAAGCTCATCAAGATGGACTTCAACGTGATATTGATTTCTTTATTTGCGACAACAATGCTCCCAATCAAAAAATAGTTGTAGAGGAGTATTTTGAAAATCTTGGATTGTATCAAATTCCTTATGGTAGAAATATATTGAACGTAAAAATTCCTAAATATCAACGTCTTATCCCCCACTCTACTGGTGTAAAAATGATGTTAGATCTATTACATCGTAGCCGAATGCATTTTCCGGGCATGGGTCTTGGATTTATTAAACGTATGCTCGACGAAGCAATATTACATTGTGAACAAAGATTAGTTGGTGGAAAATCATTGTTTTCTTACGATCAAGTACAACAAAGATTGGCTAGATTACAAGCGAATTTTACAATATGTTCGGCACTTAGCATGAAAGGAAGCGAAATGGCAGATATCAAAAACGATTTGACAACATTAGGATTAGAAGCAAACATTATAAAAACTGTTACTACTGACCTTATGCAAGAATCGGCACAGTCACTTTTAACATTAGTTGGTGCTATTGGCTACAGATTAAATCATATAGCAGGCCGTGGAACTGTGGATACTCGACCATTTCAAATTTTTGAAGGATCAAATGATATACTTTATGCACAGATTTCGGAGGCATTAGTTAAGTTAATGAAAAATGCCAAAGAAACAAATCTTTATGTGTTTCTAAAAAGTTTCCATTTAACAGAGAGAGCATCAAAAAATCTAAAAGATATGATTAGCTTTAATATAGATACGCAAATTTCACAACGTAAATCGGTTGAACTTGGAAGCTTAATGAGTAGAATTGTATCATTGGATTTAGTAATTAGAATGGGCGAAACAGGCTTTAGAACTGATTTAATAGTCGGTGCAGCTTCAATGCTTCGACAAGAAATATCTAACTTAATAAACAACTATTCATTTACTCAAAATACTCTTGTGGTTGAGAATTACAATGAAGGAAGTGATTGGAATATGTTTTAAAAAAGTTTGAAGAGTTTGAAAGGTTTGAAAAGTTTGAAAAGTTTGAAGAGTTTGAGAGGTTTGAGGAGTTTTATTTAAACTTAGAAAATCTAGGCTTGCTACAATTAAGCTTTTTGGGAGTTTTTAATAACGGCTGACAGTTATCTTACTCACTGTCAGCCGTTATTAAATATTTGTCAAATGTTATATAATCTCTATTCCTTGTTCTTTGCACAATTCGATAGCCATTTCACGTAACTTGAATTTTTGAATTTTTCCACTTCCTGTAAGCGGATATTCATTTACAAAAAACACATAACGTGGTATCTTATAACGTGCAATTTTATCTTTGCAAAAATCACGTACATCTTCTTGTGTAATATCAGTATTAGCATGTGGAATAACAAACGCTGCAACATCTTCACCATAACGAGGTGAGGCCATTGCTACAATTTGCACATCTTTTACACCTGGCATTTGATAAAGAAACTCTTCAATTTCACGCGGTGAGATATTCTCACCTCCGCGTATTATCATGTCTTTTATTCGTCCTGTGATACGATAATTTCCGTCAGGATCTTTTACTCCCAAATCGCCCGAGTGTAAGTATCCATTTTTATCAATCACTTCGGATGTTGCTTGAGGATTTTTGTAATAACCTTTCATTACGTTGTAACCACGGCAACACATTTCACCTTGTACTCCATCGGGGCAAATTTCACCTGTAACTGGGTCAATTACTGCTACTTCAGTAAATTCATAATTGCTACCAACTGTTGTGCAACGAACTTCAAACGAGTCGTCAAAACGTGTCTGAGTCATTCCTGGCGAAGTTTCAGTTAAACCATAAACACTTGTTATGGTCATAAACATCTTTTCGCAAACATTGCGCATCAATTCTATAGGACACAATGCACCAGCCATAATTCCAGTACGTAACGAACTCATATCGAACATATTGAACATAGGATGATTCAACTCTGAAATAAACATCGTAGGAACACCATAAACTGCTGTACAACGCTCTTTATGAATTGACGCCAAAGTTATTAATGGATCAAATTTTTCGATTATCACTTGGGTACAACCATGTGTAAGGCAATTCATAGCAGCCAACACAACCCCAAAACAGTGAAACATTGGCACACAAAGGCACAATTTATCTGCTTGAGTAAATTTCATGTGTTCACCTGTCAAATAACCATTATTAGCTATATTATGATGCGATAACATTACACCTTTAGGAAAACCTGTAGTACCAGATGTATATTGCATATTTACTACCTCATGGCAGTTTAATGAATCTTTAACACTCAAAAACTCTTTGTCATCTTCATTGCTTCCAAGCAACAGCATTTCGGCTGTATTATACATCCCACGATGCTTTTCTTGACCAATATAAATCACATTTTTCATTTCTGGAAAACGTTCACTTTTCAATCGCCCTCGTTGCGTTGATTTCAACTCCGGCAATAATGAATAAACCATCTCCACATAATCGCTACCCGAAACACCATCAGTAATGCAGAGAGTATGCATATCGGAATTTTCAATTACAAATGCCAATTCATGGTCTTTGTAATTAGTATTAACTGTTACAGCCACAGCTCCAATTTTGGCACAAGCGTACAAAAAAGTCATCCAATCGGGTACATTTTGCGCCCAAATACCAACATGAGAACCTTTGCAAACACCAATTGCCAAAAGCCCTTTTGCCATATTATTTACACGCTCGTTAAATTCCGACCATGTAAAACGTAAATTTCTATCAGAATAAACAATGAATTCATTGTTTGGTGTCTCCACAGCCCAGTATTCAAGCCAATCTCCTAAAGTTCTATCAAATAATTGCATAATGAAATATCATTTCTAAACTGTTAATTTCTAAATATCCCCTAAACCATAAAAGATAATTGAAGTTAGTATTGGTTTGTTGTCTACTTGTCAACTCTCAATTATTAACTCTCAATTGTTAATTATCAATTATTAATTATCAATTATTAATTATCAATTATTAATTATCAATTAATTAAATGGGTGTATATACCACAGCAACAATTTGTGCAGGTTCATCATTGAGTGCACTCACTAAATGATCAACAATGGAATCGTAGTAAATACTATCACCTGTTTGCAAAATTTTGGTGTCTTTTCCATAAATTATCTTCACAGCACCTTTTAACACAAAAATAAATTCCTCACCTTCATGCGACGAAAGAATTGGTTCGTAAGTAGAAGTAGCTTTGATATTTACCAAAAATGGTTCCATGTGTCTACCACTTTTGCTGCTTGCTAATGAAAAAAAATCAAGATGCGAATTATCATTTGAAAGTTGACTAGAAAAAGTAGCAGGAAGTTCAGCATCAGCCTGTCGATGAATTACTGGTCCAAGCTCGGTAGTATCATCCAAAAATGTACCTAAACGGACACCTAAAGCGCGAGCAATTTTTATTAATGGTGACAATGATGGAACTTTTTCGTTATTCACAATTAAATCTATTTGTTCCAATGTCAAACCCGAACGATTTGATAATTCTGCAAATGAGATGTTTTTATCGACACACAATGTGTTGATTTTTTGTCCTACAATGTTTTTTTTCATGGGTAAAAAATAAAGATATATTATTGGTTATAAATATGTTATTCTGTAATTTCAATTCTGGATAATTTACAAATAAAATAATTCATCTAAGAAATAAATATATAAAATTTATTCTGTAATTTATCTTATAATCTGTTACAAAAATAGGCATAAATATCACACAAAAAAAGATAATGTTTGAAATTTATTATTATTTCAAACAAAAAAAATTAAATCACAAATTATCAATTGTGTAAGAATTAGTACTTCTGTGGAAATTATGTTTTTTTTGGCAGAATTAATGTGATTATAATTATCTGTTAAACAAAATATTAGTTATTAATGGCACGTTAATACAAATCAATCTAAATGACTCCAAATATCAAAATTATTGGTGTCCGATAAAAAGAGAATATAAAATAAAGTCGCCCCGATGGGGCTTATTGACAATTCTAATTCATTGACTACCATAATATCGCTTCTCCGAAGCTATTTATAAAAAGTCCCATCGGGACGAAATTATGGTAGAAAATATTCAAAAACAAAATCTAAGCCCCATCGGGGCGAAATTATCTCAAAGCAATATTGGAAGCGGTTTTTCTGTTGTAAAATAAAAAGTTTATCGGACTCCAAATATCAAAATTACATATTTTTGATTCAATGAACAATATTTGAATTAATATAACCGACTTCTGGAAATACTGTTATTATCAAAAAAAAACAATCAACAAGGTTTTTCTTTGTTGATTGTTTTATGTCTATAATAAAGCAACTAATACTTTATATCCCCAATATAATAACTTAAATGATTTTTTAACTACCAAGCACAGTCATTTTTTTCAAAATAAACAAGTTATCGGAGGTGTGAAGTCAAATTTTAAATAAATTGAAATATGTAATGTGTTGACTATTAATTAATACCTCGCATAAATCGACCTAACATACGAAACCGCTTGAGAGTATATTGGTTTTGTAAATTCGATAAATAAATCTTGTTGTTGAGGTGGAATTTGAGCTTGTTTGTTGCACAATTCTTTTTGTTCTTTATTCAATGCTCTGTCATCTCCTTTAAAAGTTGCCCAAGATGTTGACCAAACATATTCACCCGAAAAATTTCGTTGCTGAATAATTCTATTATTTTGAGCATCTAGTACTCTCAAACTTAAAATGCCACGAGAACTAATTTCGCGATAGATAGTACTTAGTTGCGCTTTTACTGTACTGTAAGCATTGTAGCTTTTTCCCTCCACTTGAGCTTGACCAACTACTACACTATCACGCTTTACCTCTACTGTTTTAATTGTTTCTTTGATATTTCCGACTGTAAAATCTTCAAAATTTAGTACAATAAACTGATGTGGATTACGCATATTATCCTGTATAGCTTCATCTTGTGTATAAAATCTAACAAAACGATTCAATGAGTTTTTACTCATTTCTGCAACTAAATTATTGTAGAAAAAATCAGCTGAATATTGATAATTTGTACTAGTAATTGGTTTCTGAACAATCACGCGCATAGTTGCGTCGTACCGCGATTCATCAATTTTACGCAATACATCTTTGTAACCGTTTACATATTGATTGGCTTTAGTAAAGTATTGTAGTGCAATTCTTGCTTGCTCCAAATTATTCAACATAAACGCCTTTAATCCCAAATTATAATTTTGTTTTGCTGCTTCATTTTTAGCTTCGGCAAGTTCCGATATATACTCTTTTGGATTACTAATCAGCTCATTTGCTTTTGGGCAACGATATATCTCACTCGCAAGCTGGTTAGCTCTCTCATATTGATAAACAATCACATCGAATTTGTCTTGATTATTAGCAATTTGAGCATTTGCAATTTCACGTTCAACTGTTTTAATTGCTTGCGGATATGCATTTGTCAGCACTATTTGAGACTTTTCGTTTTTGGGGCTTGAGCGCAAACGATCTATAGATTCCATACACGCTTTATAGTAATCACCTCGTTTATAAGCTGTACTGCCTGTTGAGCAATTTGTGATAATCAATACTACAAAACTTAATAAAATAAAATGGCTGACTTTTTTCATAACCAAACTAATTAATTTGAAATACAAAATAAAATATCATTACATCCTTTCAGGAACGTCAATTCCCAACAATGCCATACCAGATTTGATAATTGCGGCAGTGCTTTCAGCCAAAACAAGTCTAAACTGCTTAATGTTCACATTTTCTTCTTTCAAAATTGTGAAATCATGATAAAATTGATTAAATTCCTTCACCAAGTCATATATATAATTGGCTATCAGGGCAGGACTAAATTCATCACCGGCCTGTTTAACCACAGCTGGAAATTCGGTAAGCAATTGAATTAGATAACTCTCTTTCTCTGAAATCACTAGATCTGTACTTGTAAGTGATTTAAATTCAATACCTTGATCGATTGCTTTGCGAAGTACTGATTTTATGCGTGCATGTGTATATTGAATAAATGGTCCTGTATTTCCATTAAAATCAATAGATTCTTTTGGGTTGAAAGTCATGCTTTTTCGCGGATCAACTTTGAGCATAAAATATTTAAGAGAACCCAATCCCACTAATTGAGCAATACTTTCAATTTCATCTGGTGTACAATTATCCAACTTTCCTAGTTCTTGCGATGTTTCGCGAGCCGTATTAATCATCTCTTCCATTAAATCGTCGGCATCAACTACGGTTCCTTCGCGACTTTTCATTTTACCTTCAGGCAGTTCAACCATACCGTACGAAAAATGCACCAAGCTTTTTCCCCATTCAAAACCCAATTTATCGAGTAAAATTGAAAGAACCTGGAAATGATAATTTTGCTCGTTACCAACTACATAAACCATCTTTTTGATTGGGTAATGCTCATAACGAAGTTTTGCAGTACCAATATCTTGCGTCATATATACCGAAGTACCATCGGCGCGCAATAGAAGTTTTTCGTCTAATCCATCTGCCGTTAAATCAGCCCATACCGAACCATCTTCTCTGCGATATAAAACTTTATTCTCTAAACCCTCTTCAACTTTTTCTTTTCCTTCTAGATAAGTTTCCGATTCGTAATAAATTTTATCAAAATCTACACCCAACTGTTTGTACGTAACATCAAATCCAGCATAAACCCAACCATTCATCATTTCCCAAAGCTGACGTACTTCAGGGTCATTGTTCTCCCACGCAAATAGCATCTGTTGTGCTGCGACTATAAGAGGCGCTGACTTTTTTGCTTCCTCTTCGCTGATTCCCTTTTCGGTAAGTTCTTTAATTTCAGACTTATATGCTTGGTCGAAAATTACATAGTATTTCCCAACCAAATGATCGCCTTTCATGCCTGTACTTTGGGGTGTTTCTCCATTTCCAAACAGTTTCCAGGCCAACATCGATTTACAAATATGAATACCACGGTCATTTACAATATTGGTTTTTACAACTTTCCAACCATTAGCTTTCTGTATTTCGGCAATACTATAACCGAGCAAATTGTTTCTAATATGTCCAAGATGAAGTGGTTTATTGGTGTTTGGCGACGAATATTCAATCATCATTAATTCTGAATTATCCGTTACTGGTGTTTTTCCAAAGTTACTATTAGTATGAATTTCATTTAATGTTTCGAGCCAGTATTTTTGACTAATACTCAAGTTCAAAAAGCCTTTAATAACATTGAAAGCCGATATAACAGGATTATTTTGCTGTAAAAATTCACCTATTTCTCTACCTGTTTGCTCAGGTGACTTACGCGCCGCTTTTACAAACGGAAAAATGACAACGGTAAGTTCACCTTCAAATTCACGTTTTGTTTTCTGAAGCTGGATATCAGCTATTTTTGTTTCTAATCCGTAAAGTGTTTCCACAGCTTTAGCAACTAAAGCGCCAATGGTAGTTTCTAAATTCATATATATATTTATTGTTTTTATAAAAAGAATGATGTTCGGTCAAAATTTCTATTTGTGCTATTCAGTAATATTGCATACTACATTTACCTAAATCATTAATTTACTTATCAGTTGTTAATAGTTGAAGATTAAATATTTAGCTAAATAGCTTTTCTATATTTTTAGCATAATAAACTTCAATAATATTTCGTTTAATTTTCAGAGTTGGTGACAAAAAACCTATTTCAGTAGTCCATTCTTCAGGAACTAACTGATATCGCTTTACCTGTTCATAATCTCCAAAAAAATTATTATAATGTTTAATTTCCTCTTGATATCGTTTCACTACAATAGCATTTTCTAGTATTTCGCCTTTTGAAATAAACTTGATTTTATGTTTAGCACACCACGATTTCAAATACACAAAATCTGGCGAAATTATTGCAGCTGCATATTGTTTATTTTCACCTATAACCATCATGTTTTCTATAAATGGCGATTCGGTAAATTTCGATTCTATAGCTTGCGGATTAACATATTTTCCAAAAGATGTTTTGAAAATGCTTTTCAATCGTCCAGTTATTATTAATTGTCCATCAGGTGTTATAGTTCCAGTATCGCCAGTATGAAACCAACCTTCATCATCAATAACTTGAGACGTCAACTCGGAATCTTTATAATACCCGAGCATAACATTATGTCCACGGCATACAATTTCATTTTGATTGGCCAATTTAATCTCCACACCTTCAATTGGGAAACCCACAGTGCCATATTTTCTACCATTTTTCTTTCGCTGATGTACAGCTATTACAGGTGATGTTTCGCTCAATCCATATCCTTCAAAAACAGGCATTCCGATGGCACAAAAAAACGATGCAATATGCGGTTGAATTGCCGAACCACCCGAAACAACAATATCAAAATTTCCACCAATTGCAGCCCGCCATTTAGCATAAATTAATTTATCGGCAATTTTAAATTTAAATTTGTACCAACTACTCATACCTTCTAATTGATATTTTGTAGCTAATTTGAATGCCCAAAAATAGAGTAGTTTACTTATTGGAGGTAGTCTTTTTCCAGCTAAAAAGAGTTTATCATAAATTTTTTCGAGTAATCGAGGAACACACGACATCATTGTAGGCTGAACCTCTTTGATATTATCGGCTATAGTACCCAAATTTTCGGCATAATAAACCGACATTCCACGATACTGATACATATAAACCAACATTCGTTCGTAAGCATGGCAAAGTGGCAGAAAACTCAAAGCCTTGTTATTCCACTGTGAAGGTATTGTAGCTACATTTTTTACATTCTCCAGAATGTTACTGTGCGAAAGCATTACACCTTTTTGATTTCCGGTAGTACCAGAAGTGTAAATTATCGTTGCTAAATCTTTTGGTTTTATTGACGATTTAAGTTGAGTAAGTTTATCTGGTTGCGGATTCTCTTTTCCAAGCTCTATCAACTGATTTAAATATTTAAAACCATTCTTTTGGTCTAAGAATGTAAAAATATGATTTAAAGTTTCGACACCAGCAAATATTGGTTGCAGTCTGTTTACTAACTCTTTACCCTCAATAAAAATAATTTTCATTTCGGCATGATTCAATATATGGCGATAATCATCGGTACTGATAGTAGGATAAATTGGAACCGAGATTGCTCCAATTTGCATTGTTGCAAAATCAATCATATTCCATTCAGGCCTATTACTACTTACAATCCCTACTTTATCGCCTGGTGAAATGCCAAGTGCCAATAAACCGTAGCTTATACATTTTGTCAACTCTACATATTCTTGAATACTAAACTTTAACCAAGCATTATCACGTTTACACGCCAATGCCACTTCTTGATTCGGATATTTTTCGAGGTAATTATCCAATAAATCAAACAATCGTGTTACTTCCATTATAATATTTACAAATATATCAATTTCACTTTCTATAGAAAGAAAATTACAAACCTAGACTATTACATTATAAAAAGAATCATTTACCCAAAACTTTTAATCTAGTTTGCAGCAAACGATTCTTTCAAATTTAAACTTTTTATTGAAAAACCACTGTTCTGTTTTTGTAAGCTAATATTTTGCGTTCTATGTGTTTTTCAACAGCATGAGAAAGTACAATTTTCTCCAAATCACGTCCCTTTTTAATCAACTCTTCTACAGTATCTTTATGTGAAATATGGGTAACATCTTGGTCAATAATTGGACCTGCATCCAAGTCGCTTGTAACATAATGACTAGTAGCTCCAATTACTTTTACACCACGCTCATGAGCTGCGTGGTAAGGTTTTGCACCAGCAAAAGCAGGTAAAAACGAATGATGTATATTTATAATTCTATCGGGATAATGTTCTATAAAATCGGACGACAGCACCTGCATATAACGTGCTAACACACAAAATGTTACACCTTGACTTTTCAGCAATTCCAATTGCAAAGCCTCTTGTTGAGCTTTTGTTTCTTTAGTTATTGGAAAAATATAATATGGAATATCAAAGCGTTTAGCAACTTTTTCCATATCTGGATGATTACTTATAATAAGGGGAATTTCAACATGCCATTCGTCGGCCGAATAACGTGCCAACAAATCGTATAAACAATGTGACATTTTGGAAACAAAAATTGCCATGCGAGGCTTTGTATCCGAAAAATACAATCTAAAAATAACATTAAACCTACTAGCAATTAATGTTTCAAAGTATTCTTCAATTTTTTCTTTAGGAATCTGAAACTCATCCAACTCCCATTTTACGCGCATAAAAAACACTTTCTCTTCTCTGTTGACGTACTGATCCAAATAAAGGATATTACCTTTATGTTGATTGATAAATTCAGTTACTACTGCCAAAATACCTGGTCTGTCAGGACAGTGCATCAAAAGTACTGCCGTATTATCATTTCCTTTCATTCTATTATTTTTCTTTTCGATAATTGGATTGCAAAGATAGCGTTTTTATCGGAGAGTAATTTTCATTTATTGTGAAAAATATAAAAATCAAATATTTTTTTCAACACCGATACTTCTCAGAATTAGGATAATAAAAGAAATCAGGAAAAAAAATTCTATTTTTCAAGAAAAAAAAGATTGAAAGCTATTGCCAATATAAAAAAAAGCAGTATCTTTGCACCGCATTAGAAAACAATGCCTGACACAAAAACCTTGGTTCGGTAGTTCAGTTGGTTAGAATGCCGCCCTGTCACGGCGGAGGTCGCGGGTTCGAGTCCCGTCCGTACCGCAATATAAGACTCTAAGTAAGTTTAATTCAACTACTTAGAGTCTTTTGCTTTTGTCAAGGGGCGTAATTAGGGGCGCAAACATAAATTCATCAATGTACTGATGTTCAGATATTTGATTAAACAAAAAGTTCAAAAATTTTTTCTTTCAAAAAACTTTTATTAATTTAGCCCATGAATTAGCTAGAAGTAATATGAAACCATTTTCAGTATATCCGTGTCTCAGAACTGACAAACCACTTAAGAATGGAAATTTTCCAATTTATCTTAGAGTTTCAGTTATGGGAGAAGAAACCAAAATTCCCACTGGTTACGAAATAGAAAAAAATCTTTGGGACTGTAAGGCTAAATTACCTAAAAAAAATCCATTTCGAACAGTTGTAGGGAATCTCAAATCTGATTTAGAGACTTACCTACTAACAGAAAAAGGAATGGGAGGTGAATTATCTATTCAACTTGTCAAGGATTATTTTGGAGGAAAGAAAAGAATAAAACCCGAAAATGGGTCTTTCTATGATTATTATCTGGAGTTTGTCGAGAAAAAAAAGAATGAGGGTAAAGATGACGATACTATCAGAATCTATACCAATACATATAATATGCTAAAGGAGTTTGCTCCTAAGCTAAAAATTTGTGAGGTTAATCTCAAGTTCATCGAAAAGTTTGATGCTTTTCTTCGTGACGTGAAAGGCAATCAAGATGGTGGTAGAGAAAATAAGCACAAAAATATTCGTGCAGTTCTCTTAGATATGATTCGCCATGATATTAATATTAAAAGCCCCTACACTCAATTCACTATCCCTAAGGCAAAAGTTCGTGATACTTACCTTGAATTTGACGAATTAATTGCAATGAGAGAATTACTCCCAAAATTTGAAACTTTCTCTTCCAAGCGAATTTCTCTTCAAATGTATCTTCTTGCATGCTATACAGGACTTCGAGTTTCTGATATATTACACCTAATGTGGTCGGAAATTGACTGGAAAAAACAACGAATAACAAGAAAACAAATTAAAACCAAAGATTCTGTTACAGCTGTCATTGAACCTTGGGCTAAAGCTGTACTATTGGAATTCAGCAACAATAAAAATAATATCGGAACAAACAAATTAGTATTTGTGAAACAACACACTTCCAATACTGTAAATATTCATCTTAAAGAATTTGCAGAAATGGCAGGAATTAACAAGACAATCTCCTTCCATTCCTCACGCCACACCTTTGGAACACTTCAAATTCTTGCAGGAACAGACATACTGACAACTTCAAAACTTTTAGGACATTCCGATATTAAAACAACAATGGTTTATTTTAATGATACTCAGAAGCTAATTGACAATCATGCTGATAAAAGTCAATTGTTTAGCAGCAAATCCAAAATATCGGAATAATCGTTTTTGTTAAAACAAGACATTGAAATCAGATAATTCAATGTGACTTAAACTCTATTGCATATCGAATATTTTCAAAACCCCTTTTGAAGTAAATCCTATATTGCCGTCATTTAAATCTAAATGAGATTTAGGAGCATTTTTATGCAATTCAAGGTATGCAAAAGCTAATTGATTATATATTACTTCAAATTGGTTCTCTAATCCCAATATCTCTCCTTCTGTTAGAATAAATTGTTTTGTATAGTTAATGGCTTTTGAGTATTTAAATGGATTTCTCATACATCTATTCAAATCATCGAAAGTTCCTAAACCACCTTCGAAATCAGGGAAATATTTACTAAACCAAGCATGTTTAAATAATGATACAAATTTTATTACAACATCTTTCTGAGAAATTGTATCAACGTATTCCTCAAAAAGACAAAAGAGATTATCAAAGTCGCCGTCATCATATACGCATTTAAATCTCCAGCAGTCATAAATATCTATAATATGCTTCAAAGTTTTTCCCTTTAAAGCTAATGCGGTAGAATATTCTTCCCTATCAATTGTAATCTTTATAACTCTACCGTCTTCAGTTAAATACGCTACACCTTTATTTCCATTACCTAATTTGCTCACTACCTTAATTTGCGGATGTAATTTTAATGCTTTTGAGAGACGAATTTCTTGATTTTTTTCATTTGACATGTTATAATTTTTTTATTAATAAAGTTTGAAAAATCCCAAAATTACCAGGAATTCCGATTTTTTTTCAGACTTTGAAAGCTAGCCCTTGTTTTTTGGATATCAGCCTCGTATTTCGCGCTATCATAAATTCCATTATTTTCACAATGAGTACATTTAAACCCACCACTATCATAAGATTTTACTTGAATTAATTTTTTCTCATAATCCCAACAATGAGCGCAATACAATATTTGAATTGGCTCATCTCTTAAAGTAACAAAAGGTTCTGAGTGCCTTTCAATACGATTTTCAATATCTTTCAACTTTTTAAACTCTGCATTTTCAACTGACAGGCGAGAAATCTCGTTTTGCATATCCAGTGCTTGAGCACTCAAATCAATAAGCTGTTTATACAATTCAACATTATCTGCTTGTTGAATTACTTTTGCTACATCTTTTATCCCTTCATATAGTCCCATATTTCAAAAATTATTTAGTTGTTGTTTTTATAAGATTGTAATTGTCATCTAATTTAAAGGAAAATGCTTTTGTAGGAGGTATTTTGCCCGTGTAAGCAAAAATTCTAAATATCGGCTTTCCCGTAGTCATATCAATCGTTGCTGTATGAATTTTGGTTATAAGTGGTTCATTTGCAACTTCTTCAAGAGCTTCTATAAGTTTGCCTTTGTATACATACGCTTCATTTCCTAAAAAATCTTCTGGTAAAATAAGTTCATCTATGTTGTAAGTTAATTTATTTGCACAATATTTAGGTGCATTAGAATATACATCATCTATCTTTTGAGGCTGAAATTTGAATGTTTGTTCGACTAATTCCATTTTATAATAATTCAAGCTTCTTCCTTTGAACTCATTCATAATAAAATCAATCTCAGAGTCTTTCATTTTATACCCAAAGTAAATGCCTGTAACAGCTCTATAATCTATTTCAAACAAACCTTTACCTTCGACTATTAGGCGGTATTCCTGTTCATGCTTCCATGACAAAGATTTTGTTCCTAAATATATCCCCAATGTGTCAATAAGATTCTTTCCTTGAAGAACTGATACATCTGCAATTGGAATATTTGCGCTATATCTGACATCAAAACCATAAATAAATTGAAAGTATCTGTTATGATTAAGAGATTCATTTAGTATATCAATATCGTATTCAATAGCAAAACCACTATGCCCACTTGCATAATATGCCCACAACAACTCGTTATCAATATTGTATATATTAATTGAAAAGTATACCAGTATTTCAATTCAAAAGTATACCATTTTATTTGATTAATCTAACCCTGAGAAGTTTTTTTTGGGGTACC
>CAIWCC010000097.1 GCA_903911085.1 uncultured Bacteroidales bacterium
CGTTAACCCACGATAACCTTTCCGCTGAAGTCATTGCTTGATCCATACACACAGTATGATTTTGTGTTTGACTAAATTCAGCCAAATTTATTTTAAAACATATAAGAATTATTACCTTTATTAATATTAATTTTTTCATTACTATCCTTTTAAAAATTTCTATTTATTGTAAAACGCACCCCAACAAAAAAGACCCCCGCACAGCATACCACAAAGAAACCACATTGCAACCGATATTGTCATATTTTTAATCCTACATTTTTGTTAATTTTGTAAAATATCTAAGTTTTAACCCTACAATAAATAAGTTAATCCTTAAAAGCAACATAACAGTCATTGCACCAACAATACCATCAAACAGCATAGTTAATGCATCGGTAACACCTAAATAACAGCATACTTCTAAAACATCATCTGGTATTTGATTAACTATTGTTTGTAGATCTATATCTGTTGTCATTTGTAACATTTTATCAACCATTTGAGCAATAAAATTATTAGTTGCATTACTTATTAAGGATGGTTTTCCAGTTAAAAATTCAAATAACATCATTAATAACGGTGCAAACGCTAAAATTGACCATACAGCAGGGTTTAAAGATATTTTTTTTAAAAATGTCCATATAAATGACATTGCAGGAATTATAAATTTTAATCCTCTAACTATAAGTAAAAGACCTCTAAATATTACATTTAGGATTATTAGCATTTTTTTCTAAACTCCTTTTAAAGTAGTTACATATTTAATAAAAATACTTAATTGCGCTTTGTTAATTACAAGAACGTCATTGTATTGCTTAATTAATAAATCTTCCTCTTGCATATAAAATTCAATTACTCCTCTATCTCTATCTTCTTCCTTTACTAGTTCTATTTTCCCATTAATTATTTCTAATGAATTAATTGCGAAATCAGGTTCACAATTGAATTCTTTATGTTGATTTTCGTTATTAAATATTGCATGTTCTAATTGCATTCTTAACATTTCTATTTTATTCATTATTTTGTTTTTCCTCTTTAAAAGAATCGTCGCCATACATTTTTTTTTCTGATCTTGCAAACACAAATGCAATTGATAACAATAAAACAAATATTATAAATCCTGCAAATGTATAATCCATTTTTACCCCCTGAAATCAAGTTTTTCAACATACTTTATATATTCACTTATTATGATACATACAGCATCTGAATTAGATATCTCTAATACAAAAACATCTTTATACTCAAGCTTTTTCATCTCATTTTCTGCAAATTTTGTGATAAAATTATATTGATTTTTTGATACTTTAACTAGTATTGAATGCACTTTTTTATCATTAACTTTTTTTGCCATTTGTTCACCATTATTTTTATTTAATGTTTTCTTTTTACATTAGGTAATTTTTTTATAAAAAAATTGTGTCCTAATTGAACACAACTTTTTATTTTTTTATTTTGCTTTTTTAATAAGCGAAATAACCACACCAACAGCAACAATTAATCCGGCGATACCTACAACAGCAGGTCCAGCACTCGAAGCAGCACTTGACATCGTTGTTACTGCACTATCCGCGATGTTTGTAAAATCCATGATCCAGACTCCTTAAGTGAAAGTTATATATTATCTTCAACGTTGTTCAAAATTTTTCGAACAACGAAAACCGCAAACCCTAAACAAGAACTTACAAATGGTAAGAAAAACCCCATTATAAACGCTTGTAATTCTGGTGAATCAGTACTTGGGAAGGTCATTTGTTTTTACTTGAGGGATCAATTACTCGATTTACATTTTTTATGTTAATCGGTCTGAGTATCTCCAGTTCTTTATCCTTACATGTAACGTTCAAAATTGACCCTTTTGTTATTCTTTTTGCATCAAACGTTGAAGGAAGCACAAATGGAACTACAAATTCATCATATTCACCTAATACTACCCATGCTAACCTTTCTTTTTGTGCTTCAATAGAAACAGGTTTCCCATCTTGACCTACAAAATTCATTGCTGGTCGTGATTGTATTTCTATTTCGTATTTGTCAATTACGGTGATTTGGGCCATTTTTAACTCTTCTTGTTCATTGTTTTTTTTAACATTTGTTTTTGACATAACATTATTATATGTTACGCAACCTTTTTTCACAAGTTTTTTACAGAATTATTTTTGTTTGATAAAACTTTTCTGTATCGTATCCCTCTAATTGCTGTATCGTAACTTTGTACCCCTTTTTTTCTTTTCTTATTATTGGTAACCCTTCTGTTTTTTTCCTAAGTTTTTTTATGCAAAACGTTAATGCGAGAGCCTGATTATAATTGTCTTTAATTGTATATTGTAGTTGCCCGCTCAGCAAGGCTAATGCAATATCTTTATGAATTGAAGGTCTACCCATTTTAACGCCAGGACTTTTTTTCTTTTTCATAGTTCCCCTTATAGTTCAGACAGTTTCTTTCTATAGAATACATTTTACCACTTAAAAGGGGGTTTAATCTCTTAATAAATTTACCTTTTTATCAAACATTAGTGAAATCAAACAGACCCTTGGCCCCGCTCCTCACGTCGCTCCCTGCCGAGTACGGCAGTAGGTCCATAGATTATCAATGAATCAACTATATGATGTTTTCAAGGATCGAAACCAAAGCCCACGCCTGAGCAGATGAAACAATAACAACATGATCACCCTGACAAATTTTAATATTATCACCATAATCAAAAAGCTCTAACTCTTTATCATCATGTGTATAAGTTAAAACAGTAAAATCAGGAACACCATTTTTTTGAATTACCATATGCAGTCTCCAATAAAAAAAATTAAAAACTAAAAAACAACAATCCACAATCAGTATGATTATAATCTAAGAGAAAATATTGTAGAGAAGAAATCCAGTCACATGGAATACAATCTGTTTTGTCGTCACTTTTAAATATCCACACTAACATAAAAACCTCTTTTGTTAAAAACAATATCAATCAAAGATCATATATGTAATATACAATAAATATCAATAAAAGTCAACACTTATTTTGTCAATTGACAAAAGAGTATATTTTGGTTTACAAATGGTGTTTCACGTGAAACTTTTATTGAGTTTTATTGAGTTTATATTAAAAAAAAAGGCCCCCATTTGCAGTGGGAGCCTGATCTTTGAAATCACCGATAGAAAGACGCTATCAGTAATAATATAATATATCACATTCTAAATATAACTTTAAAAATTTAAGAATACAATAGTTTTATAACTTTTGAAGATTCATTTGGGATTCATAGCATGCAATTGCATAATCATACAAACGATCAATAGCTTGTTTTCGACTATCTTTTAAAATGTAAGTAAATCCTTGATTCGTTTTCCTATCATATTTATTAGGTTTTTTTCTATAAGACCAATGAAAAATACATCTTTTTATATTTCTTCTTAGAGCGGTTAAATGCTTAGCTAAACATATATCATCTCCATTTGACATATCGAAATCAATACTTAAATCACGTTCTGGAAATATAACATCTCTAGAAACACCCCAAAAACGCCCGTATTTATCTACACCAATAGGTAACCATTTTTGAGACTGTTTATTAGCATATTTTACAGCATAATTTAAATCAAATCTAACATCCCAATCAGTATACACATTATCATGTAAATGAAATCTTCGAGCTTTATCGGATCCATTATGTTCTATAGTTATAGACAACCATTTTTCCATATAATGTGACCACTGCTTTTTTTCCATTCGCTGAGATAACCATACATGATAATGCGGAAACCCTCTACCCTGAAACTCTAATACCCACAAAAACTTTACGCCATCAATCCGTAAATGATTCAAAAACACGTTTAAATGTTTTTTTGATTCAACACCATCAGGAAACGTTAAATGATAAGTCAGAGTAAGCATAGACACCCAAGGACCCTGTGAATAATTCCATGCTAACCGGTTTTGTGATTTTTTACTAAATTTTTTTATTTCATCCCTTTTCGCATTACCTTTTTTTGATTGTTGAGTATGATCTAACTGGCACTTAATCCCATTTTTAAAAATTAAAAAATTCATTCTAGTAATCATTTTTAAATTTTCGCACCGTAGTTTTCTTAATTTTGTTGAAATATGGCACTAAAAAACAAGCGTGCCGGTCCGCTGAGCGTCCCGTCACCCCTCTTTTTTTATATTTGGGTTACTTCTAATTTAGAAATCAAATTAAATTTAATATTACTTTTTGTAGTGAATCTAAAAAGCAAGAGATTTCTTTTTTTTGTTTTTTGTTCTATAAAAGATGATCCACTTGAAACTTGATTTGGAACACCTGATAACGAAATTTCATCGTTTCCTAGTTTGTAAGTTAGTTTATAAAAAGACCGAGAAAGCTTAATAGTTAACCCATCGTAAATAGACTCATATTGAGTTTTAATAATATTATTATCACTAATAGCGCTATTAACTCTTCTAATTTCTGAACCGAAAACAAGATCTATAAGACTATCACCCCTACAATAAACGACAATTTTTCTATCAAAATTGGTTTTATCATCTTTTTTTCCGCTTACTGCACTTACATCAAAATTGATAGTTGGCATTTCTATTTTTTTTCCTACAGTTATATTAAAATTTGCGTTTATTAAATTAGGAACGTCAATTCCATCTTGTTTAGAATTTTGCTCAGTAAATCCTATTATATGTAAAACACATTTATATATTTGATTACTTTTATTTTCAACCTGGAGCGAATCTCTTAATTTCATTTCTATTTCATATTTTTTTATTGAATCTGATATTTGTAATTTTTTATCACTCTCGATAGAATTTAGATATAATTGTTTATCGTTAGTTAAAACCCATTGCTTACTGTATGGTAAAAAGATTTTATATTTAGAATCAATTTCTTGATTCATAGTATCATTTTTTAAAATATAAAAACTATTTTCATCAAAAGAAATTTTATATCCGTCAGTAAGTAAATTTTTATTAACATGATCAACAGCTACAAAGAAATTTTTATTTACAATAGTAAAATTTCTTTTTAACTGAAGTATATCAGAATAACCTAAAACGCTTCTTTGTGTTGGAAACGATAAAGCAGATAATATTTCTAAATATGTAAATTCTCCATTAAATGTATAATTATTTTCCTTACTAAATACAGAAATTATCATTATACATATTAAAATTATTTGTTTCATAAAACTACCCTTCATTTACTATAGATAACACTATCATTAATTTTTATCACATTTATTTTTCTTTGATTTACATTAATTTTATTAGAAATTTGTTTAGTTTCTGATTTTTTTTTAAACTTTTTTGAAAATTCATATGTGTTTTTGATTCCAAAAAATAAACTTACAAAAGTAATAGTTACAATTATATATAATGCAGTATTTCTAAGAGGATATACTCGAGGTTTTTTTTCTATTGTTCCTTCATCAAAATAACTTTTATAACAGTCGTATACTCTTGAATCGTGCTTCCATTGAAAGGTCTGAATCGGTGATTTATTTATAGATGATTGATCAAATACAGCGCATTTTACAGTTTTAGCATTTCCTAGCGCTGAAAATGATTTGTGTTTATATGTAAATTCTGCAACTCTCCGAATTCCCGCATCTAGAGAGTCAATATGAGGCGTAATCATGATTATTTTATGTCCATAATGTCTATGCTCCATGAGATAACTTATACACTCATTATTTTTTTTTGCTTGCCAATCTCGATTATTAAAAACATTTTGCGCTTCATCTAATACAAATAAGCTGTTTTTAGGAACATCTTTATAAAAATACTCACAATCATTAATTGTTATCAGATTTTTTTCTATTGTAAATATATCTATATCAAATAATATTGACAATCTTTTATTTATTAATCCATCAATATTAGTGTATACTGTACCACCCGCTTTTAATTCAGGTATGATATATTTTTGTATACAATAAAGAGTTTTACCCGTTCCAGCTACACCAGTAATTAATAATAAAGCCATTATTACCCCTTAAAAACTTTTCATCAAAACTTTAAAAAATGTATCTCTATAAAATACAAACAAAATGAATATTACTACTAATTTGAATATCCATTTTGTAACTACATTTATATTATAAGGGCAAATATCTATATATATTTTGTGATTATTAATCGTTTCAATAGGGAACCATTGATTGTTACAATCACAATCACCTGTTCCAAAATCAATTTTAAATTTATCAAATATTTGAGCAACCGTATTACTATCAACTTCATTAATTAATGTATCCACTGTATCACTTGTTATTTTACCGCGCAATTTATTCATTAACGCTGAAGTGTCTCCTAAGGAATAACCAGTCCCTGCAGTATCAATAATATTTCCTACATTTGACAAACTATCTGCCTCAGTACCTCCTTCAAACATTTTTTTAAAATTATCGACAATATTTTTATTTATACTTATTAAAACACCTAACATACTAGACAATAAAGATGTGTGTTTTTTTGATTCTTCATTCTGTTCTGATTGTAATTCTCTATCAAGTGCATGTTCTGATCGTATATCATCTGAAAGCTTATTCATTCCTTCTGCAAACTCTTTTCCTGTAGTATTTGAATCAGAATTGTTTTCAATTGGTGGTGTTTCTCTCTTAGTATTATTATCTATTGAATCAATATTATTATCATCAAATTTACAAGGGTTTACAATAGAATCATTATTGTTTGTGTAATTAAATGGAGTTTTTCCGGCGCATGCGGTATCTAAACCATTATCTTCACACGATCCACTAAGTATAGCCCCATTATATTTACAAAATTTTACATTAACACCATCTAACATTGACGACGAATCATGAGCATTTAATTTATCTAATGGTTTACCGTCTACAGAGATTCCAGAGCAACCGCCAGAAACAACAGTTTTTGTAGTACTATCATAAGTATGATTATTTTTTGTGACATTGTATACTAAATACACCCATTTTCCATTTTCAACAGGTGAATTTATTGTTTTTGGTTTCAAAGGATTTTCTGCCCCCAATTCATAACATTTAACTGAATTAATTATAACCATATTAGAATCATATCCTAAACACCCAGGAATTTGAATCGTTGGAACATAACTAAACGTTATTGATCCAGTAGTATTATAATACGGAATTTTAAATCGTCCATTTAACGCAGTACACGCCACTTGATCACTTGAAGAAGTAAAATATTCAAACGTAATCAGAGGACACCATCTATCCGATGTAGATATATACTGCCATGACCTTATATAGTAACTAGGATAAATCCTCTTTAATTCATTTGTAATTTGTTGTGCATGACCGTTAACCCACGATAACCTTTCCGCTGAAGTCATTGCTTGATCCATACACACAGTATGATTTTGTGTTTGACTAAATTCAGCCAAATTTATTTTAAAACATATAAGAATTATTACCTTTATTAATATTAATTTTTTCATTA
>CAIWCC010000098.1 GCA_903911085.1 uncultured Bacteroidales bacterium
TAGCAAAAAAAAGAAAAATTAAAACGCAAATTGTCAGAAAAAATTTTGTTTTCATTTAGAATTGAATTATAGAGTTTGTACGATATCAAATAAAAAAGGGAAGTTCGAATCCAATCAAACTTCCCTTTTAGATCAATACTACTTATTGAACAACAACCTTGTTAACTATATTGGCAACACGAACCAAATATACACCTTTTGACAAATTAAAATAAAGAGATGAATTTTGTGCTTTTTGTTTAGCAATCAAACTTCCCGATACACTATAGATCAAAACATTATCGTTTGTAGTTAAACCACTAATCTTAATTCCGTCAGATAAGGAATAACATTTAACTGCGTTTTCTAACTTGCTTAAACCTGTTGTAGTTGTTGCAAATGATATAGGTGCTGATGCTGGAGAATCAAGTGTGCTTGTTGCATTTCCTTTTGCAAGAACGGTGTAAGTATAAGTTGTATTTGCTGAAAGACCTGCAATTGCTAAACTTGTAGTTGCCTGTCCACTTGCATTGGTAGTGCTGATTAATGATGATCCCTGATAAACGTTTACATCATAACTCGAAGCACGCGGTATGGCATTCCAACTTGCTGTAAAACCGGTACTTGAAATAGTGCTAGGAGAAACTGCTGTAGGAGTTTCAAGTTCTGCAATATACAATTGTACATCATCAATTATAACCGATTTTGAGGCTGCAAGTGTACCCACTTGAAAACATAAAATGTAATAAGCAGAATAATCACTAATGGCATTGCTGGTAAATGTATATGTTTGTGCGGTAGTAGTTAGTGCAATTCCTGTGATATTGTCAAAATTTACTATTCCTCCATTAGAGTTTATATGCATTAATTTATTATAAGACTGGTTATCAACAATATTCTCAAGCTATTTGAGTTATACAATTATAAATTTTAATTATCATTGTATGCAATACGACAAACTCAAAAATCGACCAGTACAATTTCAAAGTATAACAAGTTTAAGTGTTGAAGATTTCAACTTTTTATTACCATATTTTAAAGTAGAATGGGACGAATACAACAAATTTTTCACGCTCAAAGGCAAACTTCGTCAACGGTTAAGCTATGCTAGAGTTGATACAGTTGTACCAAAAATAGCCGATAAACTAATGTTTTTGTTGATTTATTTCAAGACAAATCCTTTACAAGAACACCATGCAGCAAGTTTTGGCATTACACAACCTCAAGCTAATGAATTGATACACTTGTTATCAGGTCTATTAAAAAAGGCCTTAAATCAATTAGGTGAATTACCCGAGCGTAATGAATATAAGACAAAGCATATTGTAGCATTATTAACTGATGTGTTGCTTGACGGAGTTGAACGTCCAATTCAACGACCACAGGCTAGTGACCTTCAGAAGTCGTGCTATAGTGGAAAAAAAAAACTCATAACGTGAAAAATAACGTGTTAACTACACTTGATAAGCGAATACTTTGGCTTAGTTCTACTTACGATGGTAGTGTTCATGATAAAAAGATGTGTGATAGTCAACCATTACATTTGCCTAATGGTATGAATTTATGGCAAGATACGGGTTTTCAGGGACATGCTCCTGAAGGTGTAAATATAAAAATGCCAACAAAGAAACCAAAAGGAAAAGAACTTACAGAGGAACAAAAAGAAAATAATCGTTCTATTTCATCTGTTCGTGTAAAAGTTGAACACGCAATTGGAGGTGCTAAAATATGTCGTATTGTCAAAGATCGCTTTAGATGCCACAAGTTTGGTTTTGACGATTTAGTCATGGAACTTGCATGTGGACTCCATAATTTAAGAATGACACTGAATTACAGCGCTGTAGCAATTTAATCTATATAAACTCTAATAAAAAAAGCAACATTATGAAGAAAGTATTTAAAATTTTTATGCTGGTTTTATTGGCCGGTGCAGTGGTTTGGACATTTTGGTTTTTATGGCAAAAATCGCGTCCTGTAATTAAAAAATATGAAGTAGAAATAGTAAAAGTGGGTAACATTGAAAAACGTACCGTGGCAACTGGTAAAGTAGAGCCACGAAACGAAATTCTGATTAAGCCACAAATGTCGGGCATTATTACCGAAGTTTATAAAGAAGCTGGCGACAAAGTGAATGCCGGAGATGTGATTGCAAAAATTAAAGTAATTCCTGATATGATGAGCCTTAATAGTGCAGAGTCGAGGGTGACGATGGCGCAAATTGGCTTTGACCAAACGAAGAAGAATTATGATCGTGACGCTAAATTGTTTTCAAATAAAGTGATTTCGAGAGAGGAGTTTGAAAAAACTGAGTTGCAATACAACAACGGTAAAGAGGAATTGAAATCCGCCAAAGATAATTTGAGTTTAACGCGCGACGGAATCACTTCTAATACCAAAGCAATTAGTAATACTTTGGTTCGCTCCACTATTACTGGAACCATTTTGGATGTGCCTGTGAAGGTTGGAAATTCAGTGATTCAGTCTAATAATTTCAACGATGGAACTACCATTGCCACTGTGGCAAACATGAGTGATATGCTTTTTGTGGGCAAGCTCGACGAAACTGAAGTGGGCAAAATAATTGTGGGAATGCCTATGAATATTACCATTGGCGCATTGCAAGACCAAAAACTGACTGCTACACTGGAATATGTTTCGCCAAAAGGAAAAGAAGAGAATGGTGCAATAATGTTCGAAATGAAAGCAGCAGTAAAAGTGCCAACAAACGTTTTTGTACGTGCAGGTTACAGTGCCAATGCCGAAATTGTATTGACCAAACAAGACAAAGTAATTACAATTCCTGAAAGTTGCATTGAGTTTGGTGGCGACACAGCTTTTGTGTATGTGATGACCAAAAAAGAACCACAAACTTTTAAAAAGAAACAAGTGAAAATTGGTTTGTCGGACGGTATCAAGATAGAAGTGAAAAGTGGTTTGAAAGCCAAAGACAGCATTCGTGGTGCGGAAATATTGGAAAAGAAACCTGAAGTGAAGAAGGAAGAGAAGGGTTAATTTTAAGAGCTTGAAGATTAGACAGTTTGACAGTTTTTTTTCATAATCCAGAGATTAAATATTTAATCGTATTTTCAACAATTTCCCAAATATATTGAAACAAAAAAATCATTTTTATGAAAAGAAATAGAAGTATATTCTTAGCAATTATTGTAATTATTATCATCATGTTTGGAACGCTGAATTTTAATGTAACAACCATGAGTTCTAGTTTTGCAATAAGTTCTTCTGCAGAAAAAGCACTTCAAAAGGATTTTGATAAAAGTACTTTTGGAATAAGTCAAAACTACATAAATTATTCCACTTCGCAAACCAAGAAGATGAATACAGATAATGATTCGTCATTTATAGAAATTAAATCTAACGTAAAATTAAAATACATTGATAATACTTCAATCGGTTTAACTCGCTTTTTGCCATATTATAAACCTGTTCAAGTTCATTCGATAATTCGTTATCAATGGGCAGCAGA
>CAIWCC010000099.1 GCA_903911085.1 uncultured Bacteroidales bacterium
CCTGTTTCGCTGCCCAAACCCAAGTGCCATTTGCCTATGGCAGCTGTTTTGTAACCCATCGATTGCATCATTTTGGGCATCGTATATTGCTGTGGTTTAATAATCATTGCTGCATCACCGGTAGCAATTCCGGTACCTTCTTTGCGCCATGCATACTGTCCAGTCAACAAAGCATAACGCGATGGTGTGCTCGTTGCAGCACCACAATTTGAATTAGTGAAACGTACACCTTCCGAAGCCAACTTGTCAACATTCGGAGTTTGAACCTTTGAATAACCATAACAACTCAAATCGCCATATCCAATATCATCGGCATATATAAGTACTATATTGGGTTGTGCTTGTTTTTTATCTTTAGAATTACCTGCAATTAAAGCTGTAGGTAACATAGATAGACTTGCGTAAGATAAAATCGTTAGTTTTTTCATTTTAAAAATCGTATATATAGTTAATATCTTATTTCTTTGGTTTTTCCTTTTTCAAGCGTAACGGATTGAAGAACCTGACCATTTTTCAGTTTTATGGTTTGAGTTGAATTACTCTTTAAAAAAACAGATGTTACTTTAGCATTTTTCCAGGTCACTTCTACTTCAACTCCTCCACGTGCTTTCAAACCGCTGAAACTACCTTCTTTCCAACTATTAGGAATTCCGGGCAGAACTTCAATACATCCATCGTGACTTTGGAGCAACATTTCGCCAATTCCCGCACAGCCTCCCAGATTTCCATCTATCTGAAAGGGTGGATGCGCACAAAATAAATTAGGATATGACCCACTACCTGATTTCATATTTGTGCCTTGCTGTTCGGTAGGTTCCAATAGGTTTTTGAGGAGCAAATAGGCTCTGTTTCCATCTTTCAGGCGTGCCCAAAAGTTTATTTTCCAAGCCCGTGACCAACCAGTTCCGGCGTTGCCACGACGCTCCAATGTTTTTTTACTGGCAGCTATCAATTCAGGTGTTTTACTTTCTGTAATCAAACTTCCGGGATAAAGTCCGAATAAATGTGAAACATGCCGGTGTTGTGGGTCGGTTTCTTCATAATCCTCCAACCATTCCTGCAAATAACCTCCTTTTTTGCTAATTTGCATTGGTGCCAACTGTGTCAGGGCTACTTTCATTTGATTGGCAAAATCAGCATCAACATCGAGTATTTTAGATGCTTGTATTGTATTGTTATACAGCTCGGTAATAATCTGGATATCCATGGTGGGTGCCATACAAACATAAATAGGTGTTTTGGTATCTGGGATTCTGAATCCATTCTCTGGCGATGAAGATGGAGCTGTAACCAACCAACCGTGCGATTTTTCTTTAATCATGCTGGACAGAAAGAACTCTGAAGCTCCTTTAAGTACCGGATATATTTCGCGAAGATATTTTTCGTCTTTTGTAAAAGCGTAATGTTCCCACAAGTGCAAACACAGCCATGCACCGCCGGTGTTGGTTGCTCCCCACGATGCTTTTTGAGCTGGAGCGGTAAATTTCCATGGATTGGTAACCACGTGGGCAATCCACCCTTTAGCATTGTAAAACGATTTGGCGGTTTCTTCGCCCGAAGGCACCATTTTTTTTGTCAGTTTTA
The DNA here is from genome assembly GCA_903911085.1 of uncultured Bacteroidales bacterium. Classification (GTDB taxonomy): domain Bacteria; phylum Bacteroidota; class Bacteroidia; order Bacteroidales; family Paludibacteraceae; genus Paludibacter. The sequence goes on from CAIWCC010000099.1 coordinate 1,585, forward strand.
CCAACGGAAGTGCAAGTTCCGAAAGATTAGCCACTTCCACCGGCCAATAATTCATTTCTACGTTAATATTCAAGTGGTAATCGCCGTTCCATGCTGTCTGAATTTTATTTGCCCACAAACCCTGCAGATTTAAAGGCAGCGAATTTTCGCGCGTGCCTGAAATCATTAAGTAGCGTCCAAATTGGAAATATAATGCTGCCACTGCCGGATCGTCGTTAGTCTGAAAACGAATTAATCGCTCGTAGGTTGGCAATTCAGAGTTTCCCTTGCCAAGATCCAACTTTACACGATTGAATTTTTCCTGATAAGCTTTTATGTGATTGCTTTTGAGTGTTTTATACGGAGTTTTCAATGCCTGAGCAATAAATTTCTGTGCTTTTACTTCAAAATCCGGTTGTTTGTAGTCTGTTGTAGCGGAGAAGTAAATATAGGCTGTAGATGCATTTTTTACATGAATTGACTTATCATTAGCTACAACAGTTCCATCTTCACTTATCACTTTTGTGATGGTGGCGTACCTCATTCCTTTTCCATCAACGCCATTGTTTAATTGTCCAGTCATAAGTAACTGCCCACCTTTTGTTGAAACGGTGGCACGTTCGGCCCTGTCAATTGAGACATCAAAATTCAGTGCTTTCGACGCATTGGAAGTCAACTTTATAATAATCAGATCGTTGGTGTGCGACACAAAATATTCCCGTGAATATTTAATACCGTTAAGCGTAAAATCCGTTTGGGCAATGGCATCGTTTAGCGATAACGACCGACGATAATTGGTTGCACTATCACTTTTTGAATCAACGTTATTGAATCGGTAATCAATATGCAAATTGCCTAAATTCTGAAAACAACCGAAAGGCAAATCAGCTCCTTTAACTCCACCGGTTCCCTGCCCTTTGCATTTAAAATACTTAAACATCAAATCCTGTGCTTCCAGATTTTTTCCATCAAGCAATAATTCCCTGATTTGGGGTAAATACTGTAAAGCTTCTGGATTACTTGTATCTTCTTCGCTGCCAGACCATAATGAAATTTCATTCAACGTAATATTTTCTTTAAATACACCACCATCCGGCATAGCGCCAAGCCTTCCGTTACCAAGTGGAACACATGCTTCCCACATTTTAGCAGGTTGCTTGTACCAAAGCACCAGATTTTGATTCTCTGCTTTTGCATTAAAGAATGATATAGCTAATAATGAGCCGATTATAATTTTTTTGAACGTTTTCATTCAATGTATTTGTGAGTGTTAAATTTAAGGAAGAGAATACTTGTTTTCGAAATAATTAAAAACAGGTTATCTTTGAAAATTAGATAACCTGTTTTCCAGTAATATTATTGCTTTGGTTGTTCAGGCTGTTGAGGTTGCTGTGGCAGCTGTGGTTTGTTTTTTGCTGCAAACTCTTTTTGCCATGCTCTCATTTTGTCGCCCAATTCTTTGCCAAAAGTATCGTCTACTTTTTTATTGTAATCTAAATTACTTTCTTTACGCAAAGCTTTCTTTTCATCATCGGTAGTTGCAGTTTTCATCTTTTCAGTCATTACCTTATTTTTTTCAACAAAAAGTTGAATTCCTGTGGTTGTTTGTTCCGGCGTTAATTGTAAATCCTTTGCCATTAGTTCAAACTGTGCAGTTATTTTTTCATTCGCTTTTTTTGGTGCTGCAGACTGACTCATTACTAAAGTAGACATGAACACTAGGCTAAATATAGCCATAACTAATTTTAATTTTCTCATTTTTTTAATTTTTAAAGTCATTATTTTTTGTAAGTTTTTTAAACATTATTCCAAATCAGAGATTTTGAATAATTTGGATGCAAATGTAGTATTTTAAGCCGATACAATACGGGGACAGATTCGGATTTTAAACGGTACTAATTCGTATTTATCGTATTTGAATTTTTTATATTAAATATATTTGAATTTTCGAATATCAAAAGTGATGATATATAATTTCAAAAATACGAAAACACCCCTTTTATATACGAATCAACCCCCTTTAATCTTTATTGATTTTTTATTAATTTGTACCCTAATATATTATGCGGTTATAAAACAATGCAAAAGTAAATTCATGAGTGTATTTTATAAAATCATTCTCATTTTTCTAATATGCCTAAACGGAACTTTGCAAGCTGAAACACAAAAGCTTTTTTATATCGATCCTCTTAATGGTGATAATGCAAATGTTGGCAATACGCCTGAAAATCCATTAAAAGATATTAAGAATATTTCTTCAACACAGTTAGTTCCGGGTTCTAAAATTTTATTCAAAGCCGGTACAATTTACAAAGGAAGTGTTACGCTCGTTGATGTGAAAGGTACGGCAAACGAACCGGTCACTATTTCAACCTATTGGGATGGAATGCCATCTGCAACATCCGCTGCAACAATCAATGCTGCAGGTTATTTGAGTGGAATACAACTCGATAATTGCAGCTTTATTGATGTTAGTAAATTAAAAATCACAGCAAATGGTGGCGGATTCGTTATACCTTCGCAAGCAAATGAAAACATGAGGTTGGGAGTACTTGTAAGAACCACCAAAATTGGTGAAAACAAAAATATTCACCTTTCTGAACTTACCATTTTTGATATTTTTTATCAGGAGAAAGGCTATGTGACAAATACACAAGATGATTCAGATCCGCACGGCTATGGAATACGTTTTTTCAACCAAACAACAAACGCCACATTAAAAAATATAGTAATAGAGAATTGTACAGTCACCAATGTCAGCCATACCGGAATTCGCTTTTCGGGTAAAACGACCAGTTATATTGACAGTATTAACGTAATTTCAAATACTATTACACACGTTGGCGGTCCAGGTATGATGGTAGGTACAGCAAGATACGGACGTTTTGCTTACAATACCGTTGACGATTCAGGTTCAGGCAACGATTCCCGCAACTGGAAAAGGGGAAGCGGACTTTGGACATGGAGTGCTTATGATATTTTGGTTGAGCGTAACAACTTCAGTAATGCCAAAGGGAAGGGTGATTCATGTGGATCGCACATCGATTATAACTGCACAAACGTGGTGATGCAATATAATTTTTCGTACAACAATGCCGGTGGATTTATTGAGGTTTTGGGCAATAATTTCAATTGCAGCTATAGGTACAATATCAGTGTAAACGATGGCTGGCGGGTAAAAGGCGTGAATGGTGCAGACCAGGAAGGTAAAACCATTATGCTTAGCGGTTTTAGCAGTGGCAAAAGCAAAGGACCATATTTCACCTACATTTACAACAACACCATCTTTGTGAAATCGTCAATGATTGCAAAATATTCGTTCGAAAACACCGCACAAGGAATACTGATAGCAAACAATATTTTTTGTGTAACTGGGGATTCACGGTCTGTATTGGGCGATCAGACCAAAGCTGCAACTCAAGTAAAAGTTGACGGAAGCGATGTATTTTTCAAGAATAACCTTTTTCTGAATGCAAAAAACTGGCCTGAAATAGAACGGATTAAAGATGCTGCACCATTTTACGGAAATCCATTTTTTCCAAATTCGGGAGGATTAAATCTAACTGATTATATCCCAAAAAATGTGAGTTTGATAAAAGGAAAAGGCATTGTCATTCCGCAACTTCCGGGAGATACAATTGGGTTGAAGATTGGGTTGAAAGTTGAGTCAGACATTTTAGGAAAGCCCGTTGGCAGTTTGCCCGACATGGGAGCAATCTCTGTCGATTCAATTCCTGAAAATGCTCCAAATGAGTATACTACAGCAAAATTTATTTCGCATGGAGAGGAATTTTTCTTTACCTATAATGGTGCAGCAACACTCACGCTTTACGCTCTAAACGGACAAATAATTCAAACCAAAAGATTTGTTGGTTCTGTCACATTTACCTGTCCAACAGGAATTTATATTATCAATATCAAAAAAAACTAAAACAGATATTCGCAAACATATTTTCAAAAAATGCATTACAATGAATAAACTGACTCTATTTACCCGAATCATATTCATAACTCTTTTCTCGTCTATTTCTATTGGCTTAAAAGCCCAGGAAATTAGCCCGTATCTTTTAGGGAACAATGCGTGGCTGGACACCTCAATACTAAATGATTTGTGGGACGATATGGCTTTGGCCGGTTTTCAAACCATTCGTATCGGTGGTGCTGGCGCTGAAGGATATTCGGCAACCAGTGCTAAATATCTAACACTTTTAAATGGAATACAATTGACAGGTGCACAGCCGATTGTGCAAGTCCCACGTTACTACACCACACAACAAGTAAAGGATTTATACACGAAAATAAATATTACCAATGGCAAAAACGTAAAGTTGTGGAGTATTGGTAACGAACCCGACCATGCCAACAGACCAAGTCCGCCTGACTCGGTTTGCCGTTATATCCGTAGAATTTCATCAGCCCTTAAATCGATGAATCCGGATATTAAAATTTTAGGTCCGGATTTAGCCAGTTTTAATACCACCACTCTCGACCGTTATATGGGAGGCGATTTGGATATTTCGGGAGCTGATGCTAATGGTAATTATTATCTTGATGTTTTTACATGGCACAGGTATATGTTTGTAAAACCTAATGGATTAGAAAGTTACGTCAATCAGTTCTACAAAAGAGCGGATATTGTCAATGTAAATCGTCCTGCTGGTAAAAAGCTGTCATGGGGACTGCCGGAATTTAACACTTCGTACGATAACAATAAAAACACTTTCGGACCCGATCAATTGGTTTGGTCGTTTGCTGCCGGGCAATTTATTGCTGAAACATACGAAGTTGGGATGCGGCGTGGTGCAACTGTAATGAACGTCTGGAGTATGCTCGAAGGAAGTTCAAACAGGGCAAATACTGATTTAAGTATTTTTGATACAGATTTGAAAGGTCGTTCGAGCTATTATCACAGTCTGATGTTAGGTCAGAATATGAAAAAAAATTATGCAACCTCCACCGTCAATATCGATAGCGTTACTATAACTGGTATGAAGGATGAAACCGGAATTGCAGTGATGATTATGAACAAAAGCAAACTAAATGGCTATGATTATACCTTGAAATTAAACACAAGTGTGATTAGCCCGGCAAGTACATTGAACATCAATGTGAATGCAGGAGTAACCGGTACAAATCAGCAATTATCGGGTTTTATACCATCAGCCGCCACTCAAATGTTATCGTTTGATGCAACCGGCACATTGATAAAACGCTACATTTATACAGCAAATGATGCTTATGTACGTAGAGGCCCGATAATTCAAACTGTATTTTGCAATAATCCGCCTTCCATCGATATTATTCCAAAGCAAATTAAAACTATCGAAAAAGGATTATTTAGCGTGAATTTGAGTGGAATAACCGATGGCGATAAATGTTCGCAAGGCGTAACAGTATCGGCTGTTTCTAGCAATCCTGATATCGTTTCGGTGAATGCCGTAAACTACACTTCCTGCAGCAAAACCGGGACATTGGATGTATTGCCAAAAGCCGATGGAGAAGCAACAATTACAGTTACTGTTACGGAAATGCCTCACAGCTGCTCGCCACTTACAACGACTACATCCTTTGTAGTTAGAGGTTATAATCCCATAACTATTCCGGGCAAAGTGGAAGCTGAAAATTATATTGACATGACAGGTATTCAAACACAAACAACAACAACTGATACAAATGGCGGACTGAATGTGGGATATATTGATCAATACGATTGGATGAATTACGGCGTAAGAGTTGAAAAAACAGGCACTTATGATGTTAACTTCCGATTAGCCAGTTTTCCGACAACCGGACAAGGAGCTTTTGAATTAAAAAACGGTGGAACAACACTCGCAACAGTAAGTGTAACAAATACAGGTGGTTGGCAAACATGGAATACGCAGACAGCAAAAGTGAATCTCACAGCCGGTGATCAGATTCTGCGCATTAATATTACTGCGAGTGGGTTAAACCTGAACTGGATTGATTTTGTGGAGACAAGTACTGCAATATCAGATATTACAGACCCACAAGACAATTTCAGTGTCTATCAAAATGCGAACGATATAGTTCTTGATTTTGGTAATTCAAAATTGGTTGAAGATGGATCTGATTTATACATCGTAAATATGGCTGGACAAGTTGTTTATACAAAGAAAATTGATTCATTTAAAAACAAGAGAACAATTGAAAAAAGTAAACTAAAGTCAGGTATGTATATTGTAAATTATAAATCAACAACTAGAAATTTCAAAGAAAAATTTATTGTGTATTAAAATTTAGCTATTCATAAGGCTGGTATAAAACTATTCTCGACTAGTTTTTTATTTTTGCTATAAATCTCAAAAAAATATGTAAGTTTGCATTCTAATATTTTAAAAAGAGATTAGATATAATGATTATTCTACTGAATTGAGTTAATCCGTTGATAATAAATAGAAAACCAATTGATTGTTTTTTGTTTAGTTTTGGAAACGAAATTTAATAGCAAATTATTTACATTTATACAATTGAAAAAAAATTGAGAATGAAACAAATCGCACTACTATTTTTATTTGTTCTTCTGGTATTTCAAGCAAAAGCAAACATTTATTCCCCCACATTTAAAAATATAAACCTTGAAAACGGTTTGTCTAATAGCACTGTACGTAGTATAACCAAAGATGCTGATGGATTTATGTGGTTTGGCACTTATGATGGTTTGTGCAGATACGATGGAATAAACATGAAGGTTTTTCGTAAAATATCAAACGACTCCACTTCGATTAATCACAATCATATTTCATACTTGTTTTGCGACTCAAAGAAGCAATTATATGTTGGCACCCGCAAAGGTTTAAATTTATACATTCCTAAAGACGAAACCTTTAAACCTGTTCAGTTTCATGAATTTGACACTCATATTTTACGTAATTCGACAAGTGAAATAAATATTATTGTTGAAGATAATAAAAAAAACTTGTTTGTAGGAACATTGGGAAATGGACTGTTGAAATTTAATGATACAACCAACGAATTTGAACAGATTAAAATTATTGACAATAAGTATAAATTGCCAATACAAACCATTGCCGTAGCACCCAACAACGAATTGTACTTAGGTATTGGTAATAAGGGAATTGCAAAATACAACACTACTAATGGCAAAGTCGTTTTTATAAACCAAGCTATTAAAGAATTTCATAGCATTTTGTACAACAATGACATTTTATATATTGGCACAGCAAAAGGGCTTGTTACTCTTAACCTTAAAACAAATAAAATTAGTCAATTTGAAAATATTCCACAACTCAAAAGTATCATACATTTTTTGAAATTAGATATAAATAAAGTTTTGTGGATTGGCACCGAAACTAATGGAATTGTGCTTATTGATACCAAAAACAATGCTATGCAGTTCATATCGTCGGGATACCAAACTTCACTTTTAACAAGTGTAGGAATTTATTGTTTGTTCAAAGACGATAACAATATAAGTTGGATTGGAACCATGCGTGGTGGTGTTGAAATGTGGGATCCGAAACAAAATCAATTGTTTTCAAGAAGGAAAACAGAAAATACTACTCCAGCTGCCAATATGATTACCAGTTTTTTGGAAGTAAGCCCAAGTGTTTTGTGGATTGGCACAGATGGTGGTGGTTTGCAACAATTTAATATTGCCAAAGATAAATTTGAAGAAAATTCGATTCTTAACAAAATAAATAATATTGCAGGTAATGCAGTCATATCAATGGTTAAGGATAAGTTTGATAATGTGTGGTTTGCCACTTATGGAAATGGATTAATTTGTTATAACTTAAAATCAAGAAAAATATCGAAGATTAGTACTCAGAATTCCATTCTAAAATCGAATTATATTTGGTCACTTTACATTGATAAAGAAAGCAATTTGTGGATAGGCGGTATAACTAATGGCGGTTTGTTTCGGTACAACTATGAAAAACAGCACATTGAACTTATCAATCTTAAAATTGACAATGCATTAACTATTAAAGAAACCAAAAGCCAAAAGATAATTATTGGAATTCGGAAGGGGTTGGTTGTGTATGATCCTGCTGCTAATACATCCTTTTTGATAAAAACTGATGTTGTGGTACGTTCCATTTGTGAAGATAAAAACAAAACAATTTGGATTGGTACTCAAGGGAATGGACTGATGATTTTAGATTTGAAAACTAAAATATTGAAATTAGTAGACAATAATCTGAAATATTTAAAGCAAAGTTCAATTATGTCAATAATTGAAGATGAGAATAAGAATCTATGGATAAGTACTACAAATGGACTTTATCGATTTAATTATACTACCAATTCTCTGACTTCCTATGATAAAAAAGATGGATTACAAAGTATTCAATTTAATTACTCTTCTGCGCTAAAAACTCAAGACAAAAAGTTGTTTTTTGGTGGTATTAACGGCTTTACTTTTTTCGATCCAAAAACGATTAAAAAACCTGTAGAAAAGTGTCCTTTGCATATTATTGACTTTTCGATATTTAATAATTCTATTTTTTCAAACAAATTACAGAATGAAAAAATAATTGATCAACTTTCAAAGAAAGATATAGTTTTAAAACACGATGATGCTTTTTTTAGGCTTGATTTTACTGCCATTTCTTTCGACAATCCCGAAAAAACACAGTACATGTACAAGCTCGAAGGATTGGATAAAGAATGGAATTATGCGGGTACAAACCATAATGCTAATTTTTCGGGATTGGAACAGGGCGATTATGTTTTCAAAGTTAAATATTCAACGCAGCCAGGTCATTGGAGTAACGAGGAGCTTGAAATAAATATTAAAGTTTTACCACCATTTTATCAAACATGGTGGGCGTATATGTTTTATTTCCTTGTAATTTTAGGAATTATTTACATAGTTTTTCTTGTGCAAAGCAGACAGAATAAACTAAAGCAAGACTTGTTGATGGCTGATTTAAAAGAAGAACAAGTGAAACAGGTACAGCAAATTAGGGAGCAATTCTTTATCAATATTTCGCACGAACTGCGTACACCATTAACGCTGATTATCCCGCCCATGAAAGATAGTTTGTCGTCTGAACCTTTTGTGCCGTTGAACAGAAACGAATTGCAAAGCATTTTCAACAATGCCAATCGTTTACTTTTACTTATCAATAAATTGCTTTTATTCCGGAAAACTGAAATGGGGAAAAATCAACTTAAAGTATCTCAAAGTGATATTGTTGTATTTACGAATCGGGTTTTTGAAAACTTTTCACAAATTGCTCGAAAGAAAAATATCCAATTTATTTTTCAAGGACCTCAAAATCCTATTCAATTTTGGTTTGATAACGAAAAAATGGAGATTATTCTATATAATTTGTTATCAAATGCATTCAAATACACACCTGATGGTGGAAAAATTGAATTAAAAATTAAAAAGATAAATGATCGTCTAATAATAAATGTTTTAGATAGTGGTTGCGGAATTGCAAAAACTGATTTAAATAATATATTTACTCGATTCTATTCATCAAATAAATTTGGCGGAATTGGAATAGGTTTATCCTTAGTAAAAACCTATGTTGAGTTGATGAATGGTACTTTACTAATTGAAAGTGAGTTAAATAAAGGCACCAATTTTACTGTCAATTTCCAAATGGGCGCAGAATATAGAGCTGAAGAAATTGACAATGAAAATATAACAACCGATGTATTATCCGAAGATATTACTGAAATTGTGGGATTAGATACAGAAATTCAAATTTATCAAACAATTGATGAAAGTGCCGAAACCGAAAATTCTAATTTGCTGAAAATACTCATTGTGGATGATAATCTTGAGATACTAAGTTACATAAACAAGATTTTATTGTCAACAGGTTTGTACGAAGTTAATCAAGCAACGGATGGAAAAACAGCTTTGAAAATGGCTAAAAGTTTCTACCCCGATATCATTATTAGTGATGTTCACATGCCTATTATGAATGGGTTAGAACTGTGCCGTGCTATCAAAGAAGATGTAGAAACGAATCATATTTATTTTATTTTAATTACTGCCGATATATTTGAAACCACCGAAAATAATGGACTTGGATTGGGAGCAGATGAATTTATCACCAAACCATTCGACAAAACAAAGCTTTTAAACAAAATCAAAACAGTTTTTAATTACCAACAAAGAATACGAAAATACTTTGAAAACACTTTCATTTTAGGTCAAAAAACCACGAATACAATAAGTGTTAATACTAGTTTTATCGACGAATGTGTAGCTATAATTAAAGCTAACTACAATTCAGATAGTTTTAGTCCACTTTTATTTTCCGAAAAAATGAATATGAGTCAATCTGCTTTGTACAAGAAAATTAAGCTTTGTACAGGAAAATCAATTAACGAATTGATACGTACCGTAAAAATGTCAATTGCAGCAGAATTAATTTTGGAAGGGAAACTAAGCATTACACAAATTGGAGCTGAAATTGGAATTTACGATTCTAAATACTTCCGCGATTGTTTTAAAAAGCAATTCGGAGTCTCGCCTAGTAAATATGGTAAGCCGGAAGTGGATAATTAGCAAAAGCACAAAATGACCTACATATTATACGAATTTACCCCCTTCAAATCTATTTAAATTGCGTTACTTTTGTCACTGATAGTTTTTTTTATAAAGACTTTTCTTTTGTTACATTTTACTCAATTAAAATACGATGAAGATTTCGCGACTATTTGTATCAATCCTTTTTGTGTTAGTATCATTAGCACCAGCGTTTCCGTTGACATTTACATCTATTCCAACTACAGAAATAGCCGAAGGTCAGTATTATTTTTATAAAATAATGTTGGACAAAACTATTCCCATAGGAAGTGTGGAAGTGATTGAAAAACCAGATTGGTTGAAATTAGATGCCGCAAATCAAATTTTGTCGGGTATTGCCGATGTTTCATGCCGAATTAATTCTGTAAAGATTGTTGCCAAAGATGGTTCAAAAGTGTTGACTCAAAATTTCACTGTCAGCATTCGGCATTTGTACGAATTGCCCAAAATAATCACCGATTACGTTGAACCAACTAATTATCCGGAGTATAAACGACGAAAATTTCCAACACCAACATGGAAGACATTCAATAATACAGTTGTATTTATTGGAGGACGGTACTTATCCGATTTTCAATGGGAGAATCCAGACAATAAATTCGGCCCTGCGGGTGAAAGACCTGTGGCTCCTCGTTGGCTCGAAGGATACGGTGATGTTTTTTGGCCGGGAATTCGTTGGTTTGGCACGTTACAAAAAGATCCCACAAAGGATGCTGCTTTCAAAACTGCCATGAAGCGCATGAAAGAACAAGGCATTTATTTATTCAACGTCGGAGGTTATGGACCTGGATCACCATTCAAAGGAAGTTTTGGTATGTTCAGATTGCCCGATAGTTATAGGGACGCATTGCAAACTAATTTTGGTGAGAAATTTTTAGGATTTGATATTGGTGAGCAAGATGGGCGCTATTTGATGGTAATGAATAAAACTAATAGCAATAATTCACCTGACCGCTTTCAATCATATTTAAACTTTCATAACTACACACAACGGCTTTCCAACGATTTAGGAAATAAAATGACGCTGCTCACCGTGCAGTGGGGTTCACATTATCAGGCAAAAAACAACAATGTCTACATGATTGGTGCCGAATCACAACCTAAAAGTTTTGTCACAAATAATTCGGTCAATTATATGATGTTGCGAGGTGCAGCACGGACATATGGTTTGACAGTATTTGGCAATGTTTCGGTTTTCAATAGTGGTCCAAATGGAAAAGGTAGTTCAAAATCGTATGGGAAGTTGGGTGCAAAGTCAGGTCCAACAAGAGGAAACAGCCTCAATTTGATGCGCCGGATGATGTTTTCGCAATATCTGTACAATTGTGCTATGCTTGGTTTTGAAGCGGGTTTATTTGAGCTTCCGCTTCCGTCTACCCAAAATGAAACTCCAATCACGGAAATTCAAAAACAGATGTATAAGTTTGTACAATCCAATCCTAGAGCAGGTGTGATGCATGCACCTGTAGCCATTATGCAGGATTTTTGGTCGGGTTGGATTCCAAAGGGTGGTTTTTGCCCACTTCTAGAGGGAGTTTCCACTTTTGGAACGAATAAATGGGATAATGGTGATTGGCAAACTCATTTTATTATCGATAAAATTTATACCGATTACGATAAAAATGGGGAAGATCCAGCAGAAGTTGGTGGACATTCAGATACTCCTTTTGGTGACATGGCTGATGGATTGCTGACTGATGCTTCCAAAGAAGTGCTTTCGCAATATGGATTAATTATTTTCAGTGGTGCGGTCAGGGAATCGGATTCTGAATTGAAAGACAAAGTCAACTATTATCTGAATCAGGGTGGGAATCTTGTGTTAACTGCTCATGCTGCCCAAAAAATATTTCCGCAATGGCTTAGCTCTGACAATTCGTGGACAAAAGTTAGCAATCCTACAATTAAATTCAACTCTGGAGTTGGTTGGTCGAACGATTTGGAAAAAAGTACAAATTTTGTTGATTCCGCCACATTTCTAATAAAAGATAAACTAACTTTACCTGCTGGTTATCAGATGTTAGCATCTTCTGTTGTAAATGGAATTGAGAAGCCTGTCATAGTACGTATTAACATCGGCAAAGGAAGTTTAGTCCTGGATTTATCCGAATTTGGATTAGACACTTCTGCCAAACAGAGCAAACTCTTACCTTCCTACTCACAGTTGCTCAACATGGAACTTAGCAAACAACAGCTTTTTAGTGTTGGTAACGAACACCTCTCTTTTATTACCAACCGATTAGATAGTTTGACATATACTGTTGGTATTTTCAATAATTCATTAAGCGAAAAATCCTTTAAAATCGACTCCAAAATTGGATCTATTCAGAATATTTCCGAATTAGATCTCACCATGGGAAGAAAGCATATCAGTTCTAGCGTGGGCTATTGGCCAGAATTGTTTCAGGCAAACAACGGCGGAACTAATACCTCAACGACCATTATGGGCGGCGATGTGCGTTTTTTTAAAATTAGCTTGACAAAATCAACATTGGCAAATTCCGTTAGTCCCGTTGATTTGGGCTTTGGAAAGTATCCTACAAATAAGTATCTATATTTTCCATCGTTGAATCAAGCTGAGCATCAAATTCTTAAATGGAAAACAATGTTGAATCATTTTGAAGGAATAATGGTTGATTGGGGAGAAATATTGGCTGCCGACAAAGCCACAATTTCAAAAAATACATCGTGGTTAAACTTCCAAAATCTGAAAATTGTGGTAGATTTCAGTCGCGGATTTGATACTGAATTTAAATTGCTTGCTCAAAATAAAAACAGTGAAACGCTGGATAAACTGGAAAGTGTGTTTGCAAAAATGCAGCTTGCTTTCGGCAAAAATGCTTCGAATGCTATTTTTCAAATTCCATTGGGTTATGAAAATGCTGAAGTAATTAAAGCTCTCAATTCTATTTCAAAGCAGGCTAATAAACATAACATCAATTTGTTGGTTTATCCTTCCAACGAAGCTTCAACTGATAAATGCCTGGCAGTGATAAAGTCGGTTACGAGCAATAATTCCAATGTGAAATTCCTGTTGAATACAGCAGGTTCACTAAATATTGAGCACGGTATTAACTTAGCCGGAAGTCAATTAGGGGCGGTAATGATAACACCAGATAATATCTCGAAAAGTTATGTTCCTGTTCAAAAACTAAATTCCGACATTATCCAAATCTTCAATTTCAATTTTGACAATTGGGAAAATGTATACAATACTGTTATAAATGTGAACAAAAAAACTGAACCACTAAAATTTGGTACAGAAGGATTAACGAAACCTGAAATTCAATTTTCTGCTAAGTCTATCGATAATTATAAAGTAAATCCAGCTAATTTAAACACATTTCTTGCATTCCGCAATATGAATGATTTGAAAAGGGATGTTCTTGCAGTTGCCGACACTTTATTTACGTATTATGGCGGGGTGATGTTGGAAGCAAAATACCTGATGTGTCGTGATAGTTTGGCACTTATTGCCGACCGAGGTTGGCTCAACACTAAAGGCTTGAAGGTGATAGTAGATTTAAGTCAGGAGTTGAACAATTTCCCCAATTTAACTTGGTTTGAATTTCCATTTCAAGACGGTAATACCGCAAATACCGATAGAATGTTGGAAAGCCAAGCATATATGCGCAGATTGATTGACAAAATGAAGATTCTGGGAGCGGAAAGCATAATTATTGGTGGTCACAATGGACCTGAAAACGATAATGGATATTCTACCGATCAACTGCCAGGAATAGAGAAGTTCATTGCTTATGCCAAATCCAAGTCGATAAAGGTTCATTTTCAAAACAACGAATATTTTAAAAATGCTGGTGGACAAACCTACAATAGTGCTTCAAATGTGGAAAGTTTAGTGGCGAATTTAATACAAAGCAAAGGTTTTACGAATCTCAGTTTTGCTTCAAATACCATCAATGTTTTTGCAGTAAACAGCAACAAAATTTACTACCCTTCAAAAGCTCCCGTTGGCATATTGATTATTGGTGGTTCTGCCTCAAGCAGATGTCGCATTCCAGTACCAATTAGTACTGAAACTCGCATTAACATAAGTGGAGCAGGCAATTATCCCGATATTATCAAAGTGCTTGATGGTGGTTATGAGATAAACAAAGCCACTTTCGAAAAATTTGCCGGAGCAGATGCACGTTATTTAAAAAAGAGCAAATAATTGTAAGCAAATTGTTCAAATTATGCGTCTTTTTTGCAAATACGAAAACGTCCCCCGATAATTACGAATTTACCACCTATTTAATAATAGGATTTATGTTTACTTTGTATCGAAATCTAAACACAAAAATGAAATTTACTGATTTGAAATAAAATTAGAAATGAAAAAAATCATACATTTCAAAATAAAATTTATTATAACATTGCTTTTTCTTCTATTTTCGGGAGGAAGTGCTTTCTCTATTCAGGTTACTTCCACTCCAAAATCTGAAATTGCCGAAGGTCAATTTTATAACTATAAACTTCAGTTGGATAAAGTCATGACTGCAGGTAGTTTTACTGTGGTGGAAAAACCTAGTTGGTTGAATTTTGATGCTTCCACTCAGTTTTTATATGGCATAGCAAATGCTACGTATGGAGCTAATTCAGTGAAAATTACAATTACGGATGGTTCGGCCACTATTAATCATAATTTTACAATTAATGTTCGCCGTCTGAATGAACTTCCCAAAATAATAACCGATTACATAGATCCTACAAAATATCCCGAATATAAACGACGTAAATTTCCAACGCCAACATGGGAAACCTTTCATAATAAAGTACAATTTGTTGGCGGTAGACTTCTATCAGGTTTTCAATGGGAAAATCCCGATAGTAAATTCGGTCCTGTGGGTGACAGACCTGTGGCACCACGTTGGTCGACAGGTTATGGTTCTGTTTTTTGGCCAGGCATTCGCTGGTTCAGCTCTATGGGAGCAAATCCGGCTACGGATGTTGCTTTTCAAACAGCGATGACCCGAATGAAAGATCAGGGAATTTATTTGTTCAATGTGGGTGGTTATGGACCAGGTTCCCCATTCAGAAGCAGTTTTGGAATGCTCAAGTTGCCCGAAAATTACAGAGATGCACTTCAAAGTAAATTGGGTGACTCGTTTTTAGGTTTTGATGTGGGCGAACAAGATGGTCGTTATCTGATGGTAATGAGCAAATTCAACCAAAATAATTCTACTGATAGATTTCAATCGTATTTGAATTTTCACAATTATATCAAACGAATTTCTGATGATTTAGGTAATAAAACATCATTACTTTCTGTTCAATGGGGATGGCACTATCAAGCCAAAAACAACGATGTTTATATAGTTGGCGCTGAATCACAACCAAAGAGTTTTGTAAATAGCAACTCGCTAAATTACATGATGTTGCGTGGTGTTGCACGCACTTATGGATTGCCTCTTTTTGGAAATGTTTCGGTTTTTTGCAGCAATTCTAAAGGCGTAGCAAGTTCAAAAGCTTATGGAATTACTGGTGATACCAATGGGCCAACAAAAGGCAATAGTTTGAATTTGATGCGTAGAATGATGTTTTCACAATATCTTTATAATGCGGCAATTTTAGGTTTTGAGGGTAATTTATTTGAACAACCGGCACTTTCTACTCAAAAAGAAACACCAATTTCCGAAATACACAAACAAATGTTTTTGTATGTGCAAGCGAACCCACGAGCCGGTGTAATGCATGCACCTGTAGCTGTGCTTCAGGATTTTCTGTCGGGCTGGATTCCCAAAGGTGGTTTTACGCCTTTAACAAGCTCAGTTACTACTTTTGGAACAAATCCATGGGATTCGGGCGATTGGCAAACTCATTACGTGATTAATAAAATTTATCCCGATTATGAGAAGAATGGCGAAGACGATACTGAACTTGGTGGTCAGTGCAACACCCCTTTTGGCGACATGGCCGATGGGTTGCTTACCGATGCATCTAAAGAAGTGCTTTCACGCTACGGTTTAATAATTTTCAGTGGACAGGTTAGAGAATTGGATACTGAACTGAAAGATAAAATCAATTATTACATCAATCAAGGCGGTAACCTTGTCATTACGGCAAGAGTGGCACAAAAACTTTTTCCTCAGTGGCTTAACGCAGATGATTCATGGACGAAAGTAACGAATCCTACCATTTCGTTTACTTCTGGAGTTGGTTGGCCAACAAGCTTAGAACAAAATACAAGTTTTGTTGATACTGGAATATACCTTTTAAAAGATAAACTTACATTACCTGCAGGCTCACAAATTTTGGCTTCGTCAACCATAAATTCAATAAACAGACCACTTGTAGCAAGAATTAATGTAGGCAAAGGAAGTGTAATTCTGTCATTATCCGAATTTGGAATTACTCCATCAGCCACTCAAAACGGACTTTTGCCTTTGTATTCACAGTTGCTTAGCATGGAGTTGACCAAACAACAACTTTTCAGCGTTGGCAATGCACAACTTTCTTTTGTAACAAACCGCTTGGACAGTACAAATTATACTGTAGGCGTATTTAACAATTCGTTGAGTCAAAAAACTTTTCAAATTTCGTCAAAAATTGGTTCAATACAAAGTATAAACGAAGAAGATTTGACTATGGGGCGAACTCATATTAGTTCGAGCATAGGTTACTGGCCTGAGCTTTATCAAACAAATAATGGTGGCACAAACACTGCAACCACTATAATGGGCGGTGATGTACGGTTTTTCAAAATCCGCCTTTCCAATCCGTCATTAGTTAATGCATTAAAATCTAGCGAAATGCCATATTCAGCATTTCCTACAAACCGTTATCTTTATTTACCAACTCTGAATAATTTAGAACAAAAAATTCTTAGTTGGAAAACTATGTTGAATAGTTTTGAAGGTGTAATGCTTGATTGGGGTGAATTATTAGTGGCCGACAAAGCAACAATTAAAAAGAATGCTTCGTGGTTAAATCTTCAAAACCTGAAAGTTACAATAGATTTTAGCCGTGGGTTTGATGATTCTTTTAAACTTATTGCCAATGATGAAAATAGCAGGTCTGAGATGTTGGAACGATTGAAGAACGTATTTGACAAAATGAACGCTTTATTTTCTAATAATGCTTCGAATGTGATATTTCAAATACCTTCGGGAATTGAAAATGCGGGTGTAGTAAACGCACTTGATTTAATTGCCAAAGAAGCTGCAAAATTCAATATTAACTTGTTGGTATATAATGGAAAAGATGTTGCAAATGATAACTGTTTGGCTATTACTAATTTGGTATCACAGAATAATTCCAACATCAAATATTTATTGAATACTGCTAATTTTTCCAACATCGAAAGTGGGATTAGTATTTCAGGGAATCAGCTTGGAGCGGTGATGATAAG
This sequence comes from uncultured Bacteroidales bacterium, assembly GCA_903911085.1. Taxonomy (GTDB): domain Bacteria; phylum Bacteroidota; class Bacteroidia; order Bacteroidales; family Paludibacteraceae; genus Paludibacter. Next base: position 19,449 of record CAIWCC010000099.1, read on the forward strand.
TCCTGAAAATGTACAAAAAAATTATGCTTCGCTTCAAAATCTAAATTCCAATATTCTACAGATTTATAATTTCAATTTCAGCACGTGGGAAAGTGCTTACAACGTATTAACAAGTGTAACCCAAAAGACTGATGCTGTAAATTTTGGTATTTCTGGATTTACAAAACCTGATTTAAAAGATGTGGTTGGCGAAATATCTGACAATTATAAAACTAGTTCTCTCAGCTCAGGTTATTATCTGACATTTAGGAACATAACAGATATTAAAAGAGAGGCGCTGGCAATTGCCGATACATTATTTGCTTATTATGGTGGCGTAATGTTGGAAGCAAAATACCTCGCAACCCGCGATAGTTTGTCACTGTTGAACGACCGTCGTTGGTTAACGGCCAAAGGACTCAAAGTAGTGGTGGATTTAAGTCAGGAATTAAATAGTTTCCCAGATTTATGCTGGTTTGAATATCCTTATGAAGCGGGTCGTCCATCAAATACCGACAGAATGCTTGAAAGCCAGGTGTATATGAAGAAAGTTGTAACCAAAATGCAAATTATTGGTGCTGAGAATATTATTATTGGTGCACACAACGGGCCTGAAAACGACAATGGTTATTCGATAGATCAATTTGCTGGTATTGAACGATTTGTAACTTATTGCAAATCCAAATCTATTAAAGTTCACTATCAAAACAATGAATTTAACAAAAATGCAGAAGGAGGCACTTATAACAATTCATTAAATGTGGATAAATATATTGACAGTCTGAGAATTAATAAAGGCTTGAACAATCTTAATTTTGCAACGAATTCTATTAATACACTTGCTTCGAACTCGAGTCTAATTTATTATCCTACAAAGGCACCATTAGGTACATTCATTATTGGCGGATCATCTTCCAACAAAAACAGAGTACCGTTACCAATAAATTATGATACAAGGATAGATATTACTGGAATAGATAGCTATACAGATGCATTGAAAATACTTGACGGAGGGTACGAAATAAACAAAACTTCTTTTGCAAAAAATGCTGGCGATGATGCACGCTATTTAGGCAGAATAAAAAATATTATTAAGAATAATATTCCTTCAATAGTATCAACTCCTATTACGAAATTAGGTACTGGCAATTACAGTTATACAATTGTGGCAACTGACATCGACAATGACTTATTAACCTATAGGAAAGCAATTTTACCATCTTGGCTGAATTTCGATCCAATAAATCATTCAATAACTGGCACTGCGCCGCAAAGTGCAGCAGGTAAAACTTTTCCAGTTAAAATTCTAGTAAGCGATGGGACAACAGAAGTATCGCAATCGTTCAGTATTAGTGTCGATGCAGCTTCAGGATACAGTGTAAATAATGCTTTGCCGAGCGAAATCTCTGTTTATCCAAATCCTGCAAAGGAAAATGCAACAATTTTTATCGGCAATAATGCAAACCAAATTAATTCAATACAATTAACCGATCTTATTGGACGACAAATTCAAATGTTGTCAATTGACTCTTCCCGCAATGGAAATATTCAAGTGTCATTAAAAGATATTCCAAATCAGTTGGGATTGATTAAGATTGAGTTTAAAGATGGGCAACAGCTTAGTCTAAAGTTGTTTATTCAAAAATAAACTCTGTTTTAAATTTGATATGTAAAAAATTAAATCACAAAAAAAATATTTATGAAAAAAATCTTTTTATTATTTATTCTAATTTTAGCTTTTACATCGGTTGATGCACAGCAACGAAAAATATCCGGCGTGGTGAAATCGTCTGATGGGGAAACTATTCCTGGAGCAAATGTTATTGTTGCGGGTACGAAAATCGGAACAATAACCGATACTGATGGGAAATTTAGTATAGCTGTTCCTGCAAAATGCGAAAGTATAATAATTTCATTTATAGGTTATACTACTAGAATAGTTAATATTGAAAAGAAACTTGTTTTTGAAATTGTTTTAGAAGATGACTCTCAAGTATTGGAAGAAGTAGTAAAGGTTGGTTATGGTACTCAAAAACGTGCCAATTTAACAGGTGCAGTAGGTACAATTAGTGCCGCATCCATTGAAAATAAACCTATTACTAGTGCATCTCAAAGTTTGGCGGGGAAAATTGCTGGCGTTCAAGTTTCACAAGGTTCGGGAGTAGCAGGTGCTGATGGTGCCGAAATTACAATTCGTGGATTGGGAACTTTGAATAACACTTCTCCACTTATCCTTATTGATGGTGTTATTTCGGATAATTTTGACATGATAAATCCAAGTGATATTGAATCTATTTCAGTTTTGAAAGATGCAGCATCAGCATCAATTTACGGGTCAAAAGCAGGAAATGGAGTTATTTTAGTAACAACCAAAAAAGGTACAACTGACAAAAAAACTGTATTTACCTACGATATGGGATACTCAACCTCAGAAATTACTGAAACAAGTAAACCCAAAATGATTACCGATCCGGTTGTGTTTATGCAATTGATGAATGAAATAAAATCAAATGCCACTGCACCTCCACTTTTTAAACAATCGGTAATTGATCTTTATAGTACACCTTCGTATCGCGAAGCTTGTACAGTGGACTGGTTTGACGAAATTTACAAAAAAGGAACCATTCAGGAACACAATATCAGCGCAAAAGGCGGTACAAAACAAACGCAATACTTTATGTCGCTTGGTTTTATGAATCAGGATGCCATTATTATGGATGGAAACTATAAACGGCTTACGGCCAGAATGAATATTGAAACTGAGATTATTCCTAAAGTAAAAATGGGAACAAGTATCGGTTACACTTATGGCAATCAAAGAACTCCAAATGGTGCTATAGATAATAATTCCTTATTATCTATTTTGCGGGCTACTCCTTTAAGTCCAGCTTACACCGATAATGGTATGTTAGCAGCTCTTGATGGAAGCACTTTATCGGTTAGTACAAATGATGGTAGTTTACAAAAAGGAAATCCACTCACAGAATTTGCAGGAAATGACATGAGAAGTATTAGAAATAATATTGTTGGAAATATGTTTGTGGAATGGGAAGTGATAAAAGATTTGAGATTAAAAGGCACTTTTGCTGCCAACATAAACCTAATCGATGTCTTATCGTGGAATGGTACAACTGAGTCGAGAAACTGGAGGTATAAGGAAATTCTTGCCGACCCAAGTAATCTCTTGACAATTGCTGATTTGACAAATAATAGTGGCTTTGGGAGCATGGGACAAGGTGCTTCTCGAAACTATGTTTTAAACCCGAATTTGCAATTGACCTACAAAAAGAAAATTGGGTTACATAATTTTTCAGGATTAGCAGCTATAAGTTCAGATCAAAAAAGCTCCAACTATTTTTCTACATTACGCAACCATTATGAATCAAATTATGTAAGGATATTCTCTGCTGGTGATCCTTCAACAATTCAAAACGATAGTCGGATTTCTCAAAGTGCGGTTATTTCTCAGTTTGGAAGAATAAATTACAGTTATGATGACCGATATTTATTTGAAGCAAATATCCGCAGGGATGGTTCGTCACGATTTGGCGCAAATTACAAATATGGTGTTTTTCCTTCTTTTTCGGGCGGTTGGATAATTAGCAACGAAAAGTTTTTTAAATCTATAACTCCTATCAACTTCTTCAAATTGAGGGGATCGTGGGGACAACTTGGAAATCAAGGATTGGGCGATTTTGACTATGTAGCAAAAGTTACTTACAGCAATGCCAATTATATTTCAGGCACAGAGGTTGTGAATGGTGCTAAAGCAGAAAGTTATGGAAATCCCGATTTGCACTGGGAAACTACAACAATGAGCAACTTTGGGATGGATCTCCATTTGTTTAAATCATTAATAAATATTGAGGCAGAATATTTTAATAGAACAACAACAAATGTATTGTATGATACACCATTGCCAAAGGAAACAGGTTTTTTGTCAGTAATGAGTAACTTGGCAAGTGTAGAAAACAAAGGTTTTGAAGCCGCCATAAATTTCAATAAAAAAGTAAGGAAATTTCAAATATCTGGTGGAATAAATGGTTCTTATATCAGAAATCATGTAATAGCAATCAATCCAACGTTAACAGGTGAGACAGATCGTTATATTTCAATTACCGGAAATAAAATTTTACAAAGAGGCGAGCCAATTAACTCCTATTATTTAGTAAATTGGACTGGTGAAATTTATCAAACTGCCGATCAGGTAGCAAATTCACCTCATCAATACAATGCTGCACCAGGCGATTTAATTTTTCAAGATGTTAGTGGTCCTGATGGCGTTGCCGATGGTAAAATTGATGGTTATGACCGTCAGGTTCAAGGAACTGACTTTCCATTATGGACTTTCGGATCAAATTTAACTTTAAAATATAGAGAATTCTCAGTATCTGTAGATTTTCAGGGAATTGCTGATGCTTGGGGTTACGGAAGCAATGAATATTTCTATCCATCATTTCAGGGTTCAAACATAGCTGAACATTGGCTTAATAGATGGACAAAAGATAATCCTAGTTTAACTACACCGCGTCTTTGGGAAGATCAAGGTCCTAACACTGAGAATCAAAATACTTATTTTTTGATGGATAGGTCGTATTTACGCTTGAAGAATTTTGTGGTAAGTTACGATTTACCTGCAAAAATCAGCAAATTGCTTTTTCTGACCAAAGTCAGGGTTTATGCTAGCGGTCAAAATTTATATACTTGGACAAATTATAAAGGTTTTGATCCAGAACGTGTAACTAACGCAAGTGCACGAGGTGGTGTTCCACAAACGAGAATAATTAAATTTGGTTTAAATGTTACTTTGTAAAATTTGGAAGATGAAAAAGAATAAGATAATATTTTTGTTTTTGATAGTTGCAACATTATTTAGCAGTTGTGATAGCATGTTGGACTTAAAACCTGAAGATTCAGTCTCAAAAGAGGCATTTTTCAATACCCAAAAAGATTTTGAATTAGCCTTAAATGGCTTGTATTCAAGTCTTAGAAGCATTAATGGAAATAAATGTGGTATTGAGGGTACTTATGGCGGCGATCTCTTTTGGGAAGTTTGTGCCGATGTTATGTACTACAAAAACTCATTTACGCACCCTTGGTTCGATATTTCGTCCGGAAATATGAATCCAAATACAATTAATATTGGTTTTATTTGGGAAAGAGGCTACTATACAATCAATTGGGCAAATACCATTATTGAGCAGTTGGAAGTAAAAAAAGATATAATTGATCCAGAGTTTGCCAAACAAGTAGCTGGAGAGGCACATTTTATTCGTGCTATAGCTTATCTTCGTCTAACAAGTATTTATGGTGCAGTGCCTTTGATAGATAGAATATTGACACCTGCAGAATCAAAATTGCCTCGAACTTCGGTGAATGATATAACCAATAAACTTATTGTTCCCGATTTAGATATTGCCATTGCCAATTTGGGTGAACTTCCTTATCAGAAAAAATGGGGAAAAGCCACTAAACAAGCAGCTATGGGCATGAAAGTTAGGGCTTTGTTGTATAATAAAGATTATCAAGGAACAGTTGCAGCTGCAAATCTATTAATGGAATTTGAGAAAGTTTCAATTGTTGAATTTGGTTCTGACTATGCCAAAATATTTGCCAACAATAATGAAAATAACGGTGAAATATTATTCTCAATTAAATACTTAGCTGGCGGTTTCAAACAAGGTGGTAGTTTTGCAACACCTTTTGGACCAAAAAAAATTCCAACACTTTCAGCGGCATCTGCAAACGTAAACGGTTCATGGTCAACATCTACCATTGCTCCTGAATTTATAGATTCATATTATATGAAAGATGGACTCCCTGCCAGTCAGTCACCTCTATTTCTATCATCCAGTCCGTGGTCAAACCGTGGAGCACGTTTCGAAAGTACTTTTTACATCGGTGGATTTTCAAAATTCTCGAATGGAGTGGCGTTTACTAGTACTATGGTGGGCGTAAATGCATTGAGCGATTATGTTAGTAAATATCCGTTTAATGTAAATAAGGGATATATGAATGAGGATGTAAAATTGAGCTGGTTAGATGAAGATGAATCCGACTTTATAATTTTGAGATATACCGATGTGTTGATGATGTACGCTGAAGCAAAAACTGAATTAAATCAAATAAATGATACTGTTTACAATATTATGAATATGGTTAGAACACGTGCTGGCGTTGCACCTATTCCGTCAAATCTTAGTCAGGATGAAATGCGAAACGCTATAAGGCTAGAAAGGAAATTAGAATTTGCTTTTGAAGGACTTCGATATTTTGATATTCGCCGTTGGGGTATTGCTGAGGAGGAATTTAACGCAATAGCATCCGATAAAGTTTATAGCTTTGGTTCGGTAAAATCCTTTAAATCGTCTAATTATCTTTGGCCAATCCCTCAGTCGGCAATCGATGTAAATCCAAATTTATCACCAAACAACCCAGGTTATTAATTAAAAACAATCAAATTATTATGAGAAAAAATGCATGTTTTATCGCACTAATGTTGTTTGTGTTTTTACAAACAAATGCTCAAACGATTGTATTCCAGGACAAATATGACGAAACCAAGGCAGGTGTTGACCTTACTACTGCGGGTTATACTTTATCTCCAAAATCAATGGTTGCAACCGTTCAATCAAAAGATGCAATTGGTAATAATGGTTCTCAATTTGTAAAGATAGCTGTCGACACTCAAAATTCAATTGCTTTTGGACCAGCGGTAAAAAAACTGGAACCGGGTAAGACATATACTTTCGAAGTAATGACTTCGGCACCTGTAGCTAAAAACCGTACTCCATACATCCTTATTGGCGATCAAAAACCTGGAGCTGGAGGTAGAAAAGTGGGTGGAGATGTGGTGAATGCAGCCGAGTGGACAAAATCTTCAAAGTCTTTTACTTTGCTTCCTGGAGAAACAGATGTAAAATTTCAGGTTTATAGTGCCGAGAAAACAATTGATTTATATATTGATGACTTCATTGTTTACGAAGGTAAAGCAAAAAAATAATTATCTTTACGAAAAAAAATATTCTAAAAACAGCTATTCAAATAATTATTATCAACTTCTAAAAAAAAGTATCATGAAAAAGAACTTTACACTAATTGCTATGCTCATGTTTATTTTAACTAACATGACTGCTCAAACCTATTTGCATCAGGACAACTTTAATTCAGCTGCTGTTGATGCTACAGTTTCTTCACTAGGTTACACGTTAGGGCAAGTAGGAACCATTCAAGCGGCAGATGCAGCAGGAAACAATGGTTCACAATTCGTTAAGATTACCCAAAATGGTGCCAATATGAGTTTAAAATCACCAGCAATAACAAACTTTGTCGTTGGAAAAAATTATACGCTTGAAGTTAAGACCAATGTACCATCAGCAAAAAACCGTACTCCTTATGTTTGGATAGTTGGTGGTACTAGACCAGGAGGTGTTCTTGGAGGAAGCATAGTTTCGGCTATTGGTTGGACTAAATCTACATATACTTTTAAATTATTAGCTAATGAAACCGAGTTTAGAGTAGGTGTTTATAGCGGTAACAATAATACTGTTGATCTTTATGTCGATGATTTAATGCTTTACGAAGATCAAGGTACTTCTGTTTCAGATGTAAATGTTTCTAGCGTAAAGGTTGTGAAAAATTTACTTGGCGGTGAATATCGAATTATTGGTGATGAAATAGTTCGTTCATATAGTATTTACAACATGAACGGTCAGCTTATAATGCAAAGTAACAACCTAAATTCTCAGGATATTTCTGTAAATTTAAATAATCTCTCAAAAGGAATATATATATTCAAAATAACTGACAAAAATTCTCAAAATTACATTCAGAAAGTGTTAAATCAATAGGCGGCTAGAAATAGAATTGTTATAGGATTGTTGATTCGCAGGCATTTCTAAGCATCTCTTTTTGAATGAATTAATCTAGTTTATTTTTACATAATTTTCACTTATGGAATTGGTCTAAAAACCGATTCTTAAACCTTTATTTTCTCATTCGAAAAAAGTTAATTTACTATTAAAATATAATTTATGATTGCTCCAATAAAATACCGTTCAATCGGAAAAATGTTTTTTATAACATTTTTATCTAGTTTAGCATTGTTTGGAAATGCTCAAAAGGCGCTTCAAATTCCAGCAAAAATTGATTTCGAAGCTAAAGATGTTTTCCCTTGGATTACTGTTGGAAAATCTACTAAATTATCCAAAACTGTTTACAAAAATGGTAGTCAAGCTCTTGAGATTGCTTCGGGAAGTGCAGCGCAATGCAATTTAATTTTGGTACCAAATTCAACTTATCAGATTACTGCTTGGGTAAAAACCGAAAGCGGTTCGGATGAAATACAGTTGAATATGCTTGGATTGGCTGAAAATAATATTAGTGTAGCTAGTGCTTTGACAGGTTGGACGTTGGTTAAGAAAGAGTTTCATTCGGGCGAATGTCAAAATAAAGGTATAATCGAATTAGCAAATCCTGACAACTCCTCAAAAAATAGTGTTTGGGTAGATGATATTCAGATTGATCGCATTGGAGATTTTGTAAGTGTAAAACCTGCTGGAATTAAGCCACTTCCCATTCGCAAACAAGTTCTCGATCAGGGCATTTTAGCCCAACCAGATGAAAAATTAGCTTGGTTACTCGATGCAAAGTTTGGGATGTTCATACATTGGGGCTTGTATTCAGCACATGGTCAAGGAGAGTGGGTTATGTACAGATCTGCTATTTCTCCCGATAATTATCGAGTGTATGCTTATCCAACTATTGGTGATAAATATTTTTCAGCCGATAAATATGACCCGAAAGCTTGGGCAAAATTAGCCAAAGCAGCTGGTATGAAGTACATGAATTTAACTACTATGCATCATGATGGTTATGCAATGTTTGAGAGTAAATATATGAATGCATTTACATCAAAACAAACACACAACCGCGATTTTGTGAAAGAATATGTAGATGCTTGTCGTGCTGAAGGATTGAAAGTTGGCCTTTATAAAACGCTAATAAATTGGCGTTTCCCTGGATATTTTGATGTGACGGGCACTGATTGTAAACCAAATCCTTTTGGATATACTACTGATATAGCCCACAAAGAAAATGCACGTTTGATGAAAGAAGAGCTTTACTGCCAAGTAAAAGAGTTAATGACCAAATATGGAAAAATTGATCAGATTTTTTGGGATGGAGGTTGGTTAGGTCAACAAGGCGGCGATGCTGATGGCGCTTATTTCTGGGAATCGGGCAAATACCTCGACACCAAAAACCAATGGCCTGTTAACCCGTATTTTCAAGACTTGGATGATATTACAGGTAAACCTCTTGGTTTGATGGGTATTGTACGAAAATATCAACCTGATATTATTGTAAATCCACGTTGCGGTTGGTATGGTGATATTAAAGCGGAAGAAGGCAATGCACCAATCACAGGTGCTGTAAGAACAGAGGATATTTATGAAAAATGTATGTCAATTGGTACGGCTTGGGGCTATGCGTCCAATTATGAAGATCCTAATAAAATCAAATCATTAGACTTTTTGAAAAGGATGTTATCCGATTGTGTTATACGCAATATGGTGTACTTATTAAATGTAGGACCAGACAAACACGGAAAAATTCCGCAACCTGCACAGGACAGACTTCTCGAAATGGGTAGATGGCTCGAACAAGTTGGCGAAGCAGTGTATGGAACTCGTGGAGGTCCGTGGAATCCGAAAGATGGACAATATGGATTTGCTTACAAAGGCAATACAATCTATGTTTATTTATTGAGCGATTTTAAAGGCCAAGCACTTACATTGCCATCACTAAATAAAGGTCAGAAAGCTGTAAAAGCCTATGTTGTTTCGGATAAAACACCTGTGAAAATGAATCAAAATAAGGGAAGAGAAATTACCTTATCAGGAATTAATCGTACAGACAAAGCTGTTACAATTATTGCTGTTGAATTGAATAAAAACGTGATGGAATAGATAGCAATATGGTAATTTGAAAATGCTGTTTTAGGATTAATTTACACAGTATTACTAAACAACTTTAAACTTTAATTCTTAGAAAAAATACTTAAAAAATTCCCCAATTTCATGAAATATCCTGTTTTCCTATTTGCTTTTATTATGTCAATAACCATTTTAACGGCTCAAAACTATAAAACTGAGTCGATACAAATGGATAAAATGTGGGGTGAAACAACAGTATCAGTCGATGCATTAAAAGCTGGACGAGGCAAACTTTTCGACGAAAGTAATTTTGCAATGTTTATTCATTGGGGACTTTTTTCTTCGCTAGGCGGTGTATGGGACAACAAAACCTACTACGGCATTGGCGAGTGGATGATGAGAAAAGCTATGGCCAATATACCTGTTGACAAATACAGAGATATTGCTAAAACCTTCAATCCTAAGGATTTTGACGCAAAAGCAATTGCAAAGTTGGCGAAGGATGCGGGAATGAAATACATCATTATTACCAGCAAACATCACGAAGGATTTGCTATGTTCGATTCAAAAGCAGATTCGTTTAATATAGTTGCTGCAACGCCTTTTGCCCGCGACCCGATGAAAGAGCTATCTGCCGCCTGTCATGAATTGGGTCTTGGGTTTGGGTTTTATTATTCACACAATCAGGATTGGACTACGCCCGGTGGAACCAACGGACCAAAAACTTATCCCGATGGTTCACCAGCAACCTTTGATGAATATTTCAATAAAAAATGCCTGCCACAGGTAAAAGAAATTTGTACCAATTACGGAAAAATCGATTTCGTTTGGTTCGATACACCGGGCAAGATGAAGGAAGAACAGGTTGTCGAATTAGTTAATACCGTTCGCAAACTCCAGCCCAATGTCATGATGTGCAGCAGGGTGGGACATGGTATGGGTGATTATGCCAGTCTGGGCGACATGGAAGTGCCGATGCGGAATCATGAAGGTTTGTGGGAAACCTGTGATACCAACAATGACTCGTGGTCATATGCCTGGTACGATAAGAATTTTAAAAGTCCCAAAGAAATTCTACATCGTTTAATATCGACAGTAGGGCGTGGCGGAACGTATTTATTCAACATCGGACCAAATGGCATGGGCAAAGTTCCTGAAATAGCAGCGAAATTTCTCGAAGAAACAGGCAAGTGGATTCGAAAATATCCACAAGTTATTTATGCAGCCGGCAGTTCACCGTGGGGACATGCATTACCTTGGGGCGATGTTACTACTAAAGGAAATACAATGTACCTTTCTGTTTTCGATTGGCCGCAGGACGGTAAACTGTACCTTCCGGGATTAAAAACCAAAATAGTTTCGGCTTCTGTTTTAGAAGGAACTAATAAAACAGAATTACAATTTGAAGTAAAAAATGGTTGGACTATTTTTAAAGTTTCAGGTACTCCTGCCGATTTTCCTGTTTCTGTTATTGAACTGAAACTGGACGGCGTTGCCGAAAAAGCAAAGGTAAATACCGACCATGCCATTTATCCAAATATCTCTTCTACCTTATCAACCGAATTTGCTGAAGTAACCGGAGCAACTAAAAAAGGGGTGAACTGGATGGAGAAATTTGGTGAATGGAAACACGTTAGCCAAATAAGCGACTGGAACGAAAACAGCAAAGCAGTTTGGAAAGTTGATGTCAATACACCGGGATATTACGCTTTAAGTCTACGTTACAAAGGGGCAGGTAAAGTAGCAGGTAAATTAGTATGGCACACCGAAACTGATGAAAAAATAGTTGTACAAAACCAACAAGCAGTTACCGAAAAATACCAAACCTATCCTATGGGTATCCTTGAATTTAAAACTGCTGGAAAACATACCATATCAGTTTCATTGGTTGAGGGTGATCCAAAAATCTCCAGTCTCGAATCAATTATTATTTCACCTGTGGTGATGTCCTTTTAACCGACTCATTATTAAATAAATCGCGATGAATCTCCCGTGTAACATCATTCCACTCTCCTTCATTCCATAGCAAGGGAGTTATTAATCCTTTTTCCCACTGTTTAATTTTATCCATCATTTGTCTGTAAATTAACGGTTTAGAATCACAAAGGTCTTTTGTTTCTCCCAAATCATTTTCCAAATCATATAGTCTTTCACCAACTCCAACCACACGAATTAATTTGTATTTACCCATACGCATAGCAGCCATATCTTCTTTTCGCCAGAACAGATTTTCATGCGGTGTCCCTTTCTTTTTACCTGATAAATAAGGCAATAAATTTACTCCATCCAGCGGTTTTTTGGTTGATTTCAAATCAATTTCGGCTGCCGACATGGCAGTTGGCAATATATCTAATGAAGAAACAAGACCGTCAAATTTCCCCGAAAACTTATTTCCATATTTCACAAAGTAAGGTGCCCGATGTCCTCCTTCAAATTTATTTCCTTTGAATCCTTTTAAAGGATAATTTGAGGAAGTGTTATTGCTGGCACCACCATTGTCATTCACAAAAAATATCAAGGTATTATCGAGTTTCCCCGATTTTTCTAGTTGCCGAACCACATTACCAATAGCGGCATCTACCGAATATGTCATTGCTGCCAACATTTGACGACCGTGTCCGTTAAATCGTGCCAAATCTTCTTTTGTGGCTTCCATTGGTGTATGCACTGCATTGAAAGCCAGATACATCAGAAATGGTTTATTCGGTTGCTCAGCTATAAATTCAGCGGCTTTGTCACCCAACTCAGTAGTTATATATTTTGAAAATGGAACATACAAACCATTGTATTGAAGTGCTTTTTCATTTCCTTTTTTATCATCTTTCCCGGCATTATAAAAGTACGAACGAGATCCGGAAATAAAACCGTAGAAATGATCAAATCCCCTTTTGTTTGGGTGATAGGCTGCTTGAGCTCCCTGATGCCATTTTCCAAGGCAATAAGTTGTGTAGCCGTTCTTTTTAAAAATGTCGGCAAATGTTTCTTCGTCGAGACCTAAACCAGTGCCTTTGGGCGAAAGATTACACTCGTATCCGTTACGCTGCTGGTATCGACCTGTAAGTATTCCAGCTCTTGAAGGTCCACTGACAGTGGCACTTACATGACCATCGGTGAAAACGACAGCACCGTTTGCCAACTTATCAATGTTTGGTGTGAGCAAATCTTTTGAACCCATAAATCCAAAATCATTATAACCCGCATCATCAAGTATAATAATCAACACATTTGGTTTAATAGTTTGTGCCTTTTTCACAGCGTGTAAGGGACAAATAGCGCTTGTAATTCCTAATGCTCCGAGGAGTATGTTTTTCATTTTTTTGTAAATTTATCAGAATGAAACCTTGATAACATATCCATTTTCAGGACAAAAACCCTTTGGTATTTTTATTGTTAATCCCTCTTGCTTTTGTTTAAATTTCACTTTCCCAAAACCCAAAATTTCAGCCCTTTTTATTTTTCCGATTTCCGAACAGAATGATTTTATAACTGCTTCTTCGGTTGGTTTTTCGATAGAAATGGCATACAAAGATTTTCCTTTTTGGGTAAACCAAAAGTCTTCCGGAGTAAAATTAGCTTTAAATCCTTTTTGGGATCTGGCGGTAGTTCCTTCCATATTCAGATTGGTTGGACCTTCATGCATAATTTTCCATTTTTGCGTTCCGTAAATTGCTTCACCGTTTATTTTCAACCATTTGCCGGCAACCCGCAGGTTATTGGCACTTTGCTGAGTCACCAGTCCTTCGGATGTAGGGCCAATGTTCAGCATATAATTTCCACCTTTCGATACAATCTCAATCAGCCAGTAAAGCATTTCTTTGGGCGTTTTCCAATCGTTGTCGTACGATTTGTAACCCCATGAGTTATTGTGTGTTCCAACTGTTTCCCATGGTTTTGCAATGCCATTTGCATCAACAGGTATCTTATTGTCGCCGGGAATAATATAGTCGCCCAAACCATTACCAATACGCTCGGTAATGATAACCTGGGGCTGTATATCGTACACAATTTTATAAAACTCGTAGCTCTGTTCGGGTTTCAAACGCCAGGGCATATCGTACCACAGGCATTTCAAATCAGGGTAATTATGCATCAATTCTTTTACCTGAGGGTATGCTTTTTTTTGCAGATATTCTTCAAATGAATTTGGGCTTGGATCCCAGGTATTGGCACCAAAAGCAACGTTTTTTATTCCTACATTCATTTTGTTGGCAATGGCTTCGGCAAGTTGCCCATCACCGCCATCCATCCAGTCGATATTGTGCGAGTAATAAACGCCAAAATCCAGTCCCTGCCTTTTGCATGCATTGTAAAGTTCTCTGAGCACATCTCTTTTAAACGGTGTGGCATCCACTATGTTGAATTTGCTGGCTGCCGATTGATACATGGCAAAACCATCGTGATGTTTCGAAGTTAACACCACGTATCTCATTCCGGCTTCTTTGGCCAATAACACAATGGAATCGGCATTGAACTGAACCGGATTGAACTGATTAGCCAATTCGGCATATTCAGCCCGTGGAATTTTTGCAGACGACATAATCCATTCTGCCAATTGGGATGATTTGTATTCTTTAAGCGTTTTTCCTTTCCAAACTCCGGCAGGAATAGAGTACAAACCCCAGTGTATGAACATGCCGTATTTTGCATCCCTGAACCAATCGAAAGTTGCTTTTTTGGATGCATTCATCTTTTTCCATTCCACTGCATGCTCTTTTGAAATGGAGTCATTGGTTTGTGCAAAACCAATTTGTATAAACAAAGAAAGTAATAATACAGTGCTGATTCTTCTCATTAGTTTTTATTTTTAAGTAACATCCCTGATTTAATTGTTTTATTATTAAACACTTTAACGATATACAATCCTTTATTCAATATGTTGATATTTATTTTGTTATCTGAACAATTCGTCTGTTTCAGTATCACTTTTCCTGTCAAGTCGGCAATTTCTACATTATAAGGTTTTTCTGCTTCATCCAGGCTGATAAAATCAGTTGCCGGATTGGGGTATATCTCTATTTTCTTAGTTGAATTTACATTAATTATCGCATTTGGTGCCGGACGACCATTCGGAAAGTACCGGTCAATAATTTTTTGCATAGAAATAACTGCCGAATCGCCCTGAGCGGTATCATATACCGGAAGCCACACATAATACCAACCCTGTCCATAATACGGACTTTGGCCTGCGCCGATTGTTCCGGGAAAAATCACATGCGCATGGGTATTAAACTGCTCACTGTTGCGGGGAATAATTGATTTATAATATATTAGTCTATCGTAAATCTCCACCGAGGGTTTTAGTCCGGCAGCAGCGATAGCGGACTTCAGATTAGCACCATTTTCGGGCTTTATGCCCCAGAAATGAATAAGCGGTGTCAAATCCACACCGGCAGCTTTCGACATTCTTAAAATACGATTATCTGTTGGGTCTGAATTGGTTGGGTAGGTTATTCCTTTCTCATAATCCTCATGAACCGATTTCCAAAATTTAGTCAGAGCATCCCAACCAAAAAGATTGGCAATTTCGCCATATTTTCCATACCCGCGCTGTTGATATTTCATTTCATCCCCTTCAGCATTCGAATGATCCATATCATTCCCTTTTCGGAAATTCTCGGTTACCATCCACATGATGGCTGTTTGTGCAAGCGTAATCTGGGTTTTATCGCCCACCGACAAAGAGAATGCTTTGTTAAGTTCCATGCCGAATTTCATATTTTGCATGGCTACAAAAAGGATATTTACTGCCGCTTCACTTTCACCGGTAAACTTAGTAAATAACTGTGCATGACCAAGTTCATGGAAAACCGTCCAGTCCGAAGTTTGTGGTCCTTTGAGCATAAAATGGTTTTTATTACCCGTTTCCGTTGCGGTGGGAGTGTACGGATAGTTCGATTGAGGATAGCCGGGGAAATTTGCAGTTCCGCGCATCAACACATCTATTTGCAAATACAACACGGTTTTGTTCCGAACCAACGGAGTGCCAAAAAGTTCAGAAACCGCATCCAGACTTTTGTCCCAATCATTCATCAAAGTAACCGGATTATCGAAATTATAAATCCAACTTGTAGGAACCTGCATCATAAACTTGTCCGATTCAAAATCTGCCCATGGGCCGGTTTTTTTCCGCTCAACATTTCTCCAGTTTTCAAGTGTTGTTTTATCAAAACTTCGTGCTGAAAAGAAGGGTGATTCTACAGCATTTCTGATTTCAACATCCACCAAACCATTGTTGGCAAGATGCGGAACTTCTATGTAAATGCCCCCACCCAATGGATTTGAAACGCGCGTAATTGTATCCGTTATCGGGGAAACAATACTTACCCTGTCAAACCGCTTGATAGTGGTTTTGGCTTTTAAATCCCACGAATGTGCCCCAACACGAACATTATATCCTTTATTTGCTATTGCCGATGGTACTTTTATTACAACCACTGTGCCCGGAGCGAGATAACAGCCGGTAGGTCTGCGCGCCGGATCGGTGGAATACATCACCGGATTGCCCCAGTCTTTATGTACAGAACCATTAATTTTCACTGTCTTTGTAACTGTAGAATCTGCAGGTGCTGCCACGGCACCGGGAAAATATGCTGAGGATTCAAATTTAAAGCCTTTGAAAATATTGGGATTACGCTTTAAAGTTGAACTTGTGTAAGCATAATCAATCAGACCCTGCTGAAGTGCATAAATGGCTTGGACGAGTTCAAAACCGCTAATTGTAGCCCGTGTGAAACCACTTTTTGTTGAACTATTTATAAAAATGGCACCTTCGTGTTTTTCGTACGAACGAACTACATCAAAGGCTTTTAAGATGATTGAATCGGAACTGCCCAACAGTGCCACATTGTTTTTTATGATGGTAGACTGAGCTGTGATTTCGGTTGAATTTAAAATTACAGAACCGGAAATATGGTCTTTTAATTTTTGAAATGCAGTAGAAAGATCTTTGACAGCCGAAAATGCATTTCCTGAAACAAGTGAAGATACTGAAATCAGAACGGCAACAATAATCTTTGGGGATTTGCTTAATATCATGATTTGTTTGTGATTTAAGGTTACATTCTGTGTTATTTGTAAATATTTGAATAGAAAAAAAATCTAACGACACAAGGTATCGGCATTTGGCGTCCTGAATTTGAGAATGCTGGAGTGTTCACTGTCACACTACGAATACTTGAACGCGAGAGTAAAACTACCGAAAGACTATCAGCCAATCCATTACCTAAAAGAGCGAGTTAGAAAATCGTACATTGATATTGAATAATTAATTTTTGTAATTGTTTTATGACTTAATTATACTCCTACTTGTGAGTCTTCCGTCTAAGGTTAAATTTACGATGTAAATATCGCTGGGTAAATCAACCAGATTAATATTTAAAAGAAACGAGTCAGATATTTCCATTTTTTTTATTTCGGTTCCTAATGAGTTAAAAATTTCAACTTTTATCTGATTGTATTTTTTATTTAATGAAATGTTGCAAACATCTTTAACCGGAACAGGATAAATAGTTAATAAGTTATTGTCGGACTCTACATTTTTAACTTCGCTTGTTCCAATATTCCGAACCAATCTCACATAATTATAAATTCGTATGGCATCGCCTTGCGGTCCAAAACCTGTTGGAAAACTTGCCGGATCACCCGTTTTTGGGTCACTACGCTGAGCACCGGCACCGTGCACATCAACCCAACCACCATAAACACTCATGTAGCCCATTGCTCTTCCAAACGAAACATAACAAGCATCTGTTCCATCAGAGGGAGTTTGCGAGCAAAAAGTGGTACTGCTCATATAATAAGGGTAATCTGTAACACCAGCCTCGTTGGTGATTTTTGTACAATTAAACAGAGGATTTATTGCTGCAGAATTAGTTGTTGCCGGCGAACGGCTATAATCAATCAAAGCTTGCAGTTCTTTGACATCAGGTAATCGCCAATCTGAATAACCCGCATAACTGAAATCTTCGGCATAAACCAAGGCATCTTTCCAAAGTATTGGTGCTCCATTGTCATTTTGCATCCACATAAGTCCGGTAGCATTGTCGGTGATAGTTCCATTGCCATTGTCTGCAAAACTGTTTTTGCCATAATCAATATTGCCACGCACATACTGCACATAATACTTTTTAAGGTTGTTTGCCGGATACCCCTTGATTCGTCCGTCAGCAAAATTAACCCCAAACATAGTGGATTGCCCACCCATAGTTGTAGAAACGTATATGGACGAAGTTGCATATTGCGCATCTATCAATCGTTCGTTGGAAGTTCCTCCATGACTACCTGAATTTATATCGCCATATCCAAAGTTAAAGTAACTGGTATTAATAAATGGGACTGCAGTTCCTTGGGTAGTTGCTGTTGGATTTGCCTCTGCTCCGTAATACATAATTAAGGAGTATTGCTCTTTAATGGTTGGTAGTCGCCAGTCTGTGTATCCACCAGTTCTACATTAAGATGTTCCTGCCAGTGCAGTTGCATACGTCGATTTGTCGTAATAATTGATAGTGCCATCGTTGTTTTTGTCGATTGTTTTTTCCCACATTAACCCACTAACGTTATCATTAATAGTGCCATTGCCATTGTCGGTGTACGAAGGCGTATTTCCGGGATGATTGGTGTTTTGACCGTAAAAAGCTTGACCTTGAGTAGGTAAACTTATAATTCCGGTGGTGTTATAGGAATTTGTTTGACCTGTACCCACAATTTTGTAGGTCTGTCCGTAAACCGTCACAATTTGTGACATTAATATTGTAATGACAATAAAGCTGTTAATTACTATACGTTTCATAAGCTATTATTTCTAATGATTAATTTTTTAATTGAATTATTGTTCTGAACAATATAAACACCATTCTGAAATGTTGATGTATCAATAGATTGATTATCAACGATTATATCTTTCCATACCAAAACCCCAAGTTGATTAAAAATACTTGTATTGCCATAAAATCCCGAAAGCGTAATTGAGTTTGACGCAGGATTTGGAAAAATTTGCGGATTTTTCTGAACCATATTATCAATACCTGTTAAAGCGTTTGCACTGTATTGCACTACGCTTGGTGAATCAATGTATTCATATTTCGAAGTTGTGGTATTCCAGTTCCGCTTTTTCCAGGTAATGGTCACGTTAAGATCTTTCATCTCCTCTCCACTTATTTCAACCAATGCATAACCAAATTCCATTTCGTGGTATAATCTTTTGAGAGTAAAGGGACTGTTAATGCCATTATAGTTGCTGTATTGCGACATTAACCAACCGCCACCTGTGCCAACCAAATATTGGATTACATCATTATTCGCATTTCCATCGCCGTCATCTACATTGGCCACATCCAAAAAATGGTCGTGCCCACAGAAATAGACCTTCACACCTGCATGCGAAAGACTTTGCCAGAATGTATTTCGTGCTGAAACAGAGTCATCAAGGCAGTCAGCATGAAATATTTTAAAGGCAGATTCGTGTCCAAAAACAAAAACATGAGGTTGTTTTCGGGCTGCAAGTTGTTGATCAAGCCACGTTTGATTTACTTTATGGATATTTTTATAATCATCAAGACCTATAAACAATGCATTCTTATGGGTAAATGAATACGTGAAATTTTCTTCGCCCGATGGGCCGTTTTGTGGAAGTGCGTATAAACTTGAAAATACATTGTTCCATGCCAGCATACTGCTTTTAGCATCATTTTCATGATTGCCGTATATTGGATAAATACCTATACCCTTATCATACAGAGGTTTTAGCAATGACTGCCAATGTTCAAATTGGATTTGAAGTTTTGCACTTGAACAAGCCAGACCACCTTCGGCAATATCACCCGGAACTAAAAGACATTCGATATTATCTGCCAGCATAAAAGGAACCATCTCTGCAATAGTATCTGACGACCCAACATGCGTATCGCCAACAACTGCAAAACGCCATTTGGTTTGTCCATTTGTCGCAAAATTTACAGCAATAATAATTACAAAAGTATACATGTATTTTGCAATTTCACTGCACATTGAATTGGGTTTTATCATGGGTTAAAAATTTATTTATTTTGTTGCTTTTTAATTTTCAGGTTGTATTTACATAAACTTATGACGTTAAAACAACTATTTTGTTTAAATCAAAATAAATAAATTCAGTAGAAACTGTAATTCTATAAATGAAAGTGGTAATTCATTTTATGATAATTTAAATTCAATGCTTATTCTTCTGATTTATTCCTTGTTTCAGTTCCAACAGACAACGGATTTGCCGAACTGCCTTTAAGTGCTTTCAAGCCAAGTTCCTGACGAATTTTTGCGTCTTCAAACTTTGGTTCGTTATTTTTTTCGCAATATTCAATTAGTTTCTTTGTCAAACTGGCTTTGATTTTTAAATAGGACGATTTGTTGTAATAATTAATAAGTTCATCCGGGTCAACCTGTTTATCAAAAAGCCATGGCTCATCACCCGTTTTTGTTGAGAAAACCAATTTATAACGATCGGTTGTAACACTTAACCAACCGGTATTAAGGCCTGTTGAACGCGAAAAAACACAGTTTCTGCCTTTTGCAGCTTTATTTCCCTTCAAAAGTGGAACTATAGAAATACCATCAACTTTAGGCATATTATTTAGCCCGCATAATTCGGCTAAAGTTGGAAATACATCTATATTTGAAACAGCCTCGTTTACCACTTTCTGGGCTGGAAGTAGTTTAGGAGCGTATATTATGAATGGCACTTTCATGGATGCATCCAACGGAATACTTTTGTCAACACGTCCGTGTTCTCCAGCCATATCACCATGATCGGATGTAAAAATTATTATTGTGTTTTCCAATAATCCATTGGTTTTTAATGTGCTGATTAATTTTCCGATATTATCATCTATACATTTTACCATTCCCCAATAGTTGCGATAATCATCTTGAGTAAGGTTGACATTACCACTTGCCCAACCTGGATATAAACTCATGTCTTTAGCAGCTGTGGGTGGTTTTTGAAAGTTGAAGTCTTTGAACAAATTATAGTATGGTTGTGACACTACATTGGCAC
This sequence comes from uncultured Bacteroidales bacterium, assembly GCA_903911085.1. GTDB lineage: Bacteria > Bacteroidota > Bacteroidia > Bacteroidales > Paludibacteraceae > Paludibacter. The sequence continues at coordinate 40,389 of CAIWCC010000099.1, forward strand.
TGTGTGGATCGGGTATGCTGAGGAAAAACAAAAAAGGCTTCGCTTTTTGACTCACAATGAATTCCTGAGCTTTACTTGTCAGGTAATCAGTCATAAAATCGTAGCCTGGTTCAAGGGTCGATTCTTTTTTTACCAGCAAAGGATTCCCTCCGTTGATATTTTCTTTAATCGATTTATAATGACCTCTGTTGAACATGTATTTGTTTGAATTCCAGCCATAATTGGGCATAGGAGTCCAACCCGGTTTGGCTTCACCGCTCAAATGCCATTTGCCTGCGTAACCTGTTTCATACCCATTTTCCGCAAAAAGTTGAGGCAAGGTTTTCAACGAAGTATTTAACGCAATATCGTTGGTAATACAATTCGTTTTTTGCGGATACAAACCTGTCATAAAACTGGCACGTGAAGGCGTACTCACAGGAGTTGACACATAACAATTATTCATTATTACGCCATTGTCCGACAAAAATTTGATATTCGGAGTAGTTAACGGCACATTATTTCCCCACGGATGACGTTGAGCTTCGCCCATCAAAGGCAGGTAAGATTCCAATGTGCGGAAATTATGCTCGTCAGTATAAATAATTAGTACATTAGGCTTATTTACAGCTGCTTGTGAAATTCCACTTGCCACTAATGCAAGCGATAGAAGTGTTGATTTTTTCATCGCTCTATGGTCTATTTTGTAATTTCTATCGCTCCCATATCGGGTTTACCTGTAATTTTATTACCCAGAATGTCTCTTTCAACTTTTAATCCCAGGACCAATCCAATTGAATCGCCCGGAATTTTAGGAATTTCAATGCCTTTGTCTTTAATCAAATCAATGTTGGTTGGAATATAATCAGTCAACTTTAATCCGCCGGCATTTACAAAACCCGGATTGCCATATACAGGACTATTGTCTTTAATCAGAATTGACGTTGGCCAGTTGTTTTCATTCAAATATAAATTATTTTCAAAAAATACGTCTTTTACTGCCACTTTCCCTTTTTTATCAGGTACATACTGGTCGCCTTGAACTTCGCTACTATTACCTTCGATTACAAAAATATTGTTGGTTACGCAAATGCCAGCTGATGTGCGAGCAACGGCAACTTTAGCAACAATTTCTTTTTTTACATAGATGGTATTATTGTAAAAATAACTATTGAAAGGTCCTTTAGGTCCATTGGAGCAATAGCCACTCAACCAGAAAATTTTGCCTTCCTGAAACGCACCATCTACTTTTTTCACCCGCCAACCATCGTTTATGCTAACATTGTAGCGATAAGCACAGTTATAATTATTCCCTAAAATCTCGCAAAAACCACCCGCATTGTTTACGCTGAGGTTGTATTGCATAATCACATTATTGCAGTTAAAATCTATATGAGCTCCGGCAGAATCGCCTGGACCTTTTGCATTCAAAAACTGGTTTTTTTCAATCACCACGTCCGATGTACTCCAGGTCCACAGACCACTACCGCGCGCCCAATTACGGGTATCGTTGGCACTTCCGGAACCATTCACCACGTTATTTCTGACAATACCTTTGTAAACTCCCGACATTTGCATACCAGGGCCGCCAACGTTTGAAACTTTTGAATCAGATATTTCAATATTTTCAATCCCTTTTATTCTGGCTGTCAGTTTTATTCCGGTATGGCTAGTATTGCTTATCTCACAATTTTTAACGCTAATATCTTTCAATAATCCATCTTTTGTGTTATTTATAAATCTAATTCCCCAACCGTAACGTTGGGTTCCGTTGGCAGTATTTGTTTCATTTTTATCGCGTATAAATCCAGGATTCTCGTAAAAAATATCTTTCACTGTTACTCCGGTAATGCCCACATGTTCGTATAAGCCAGATTTAGTGGCTTGTACCAAAATACCGCAGCGCATATCTCTGTCTTTATCACTTTCGTTTATCATTCCGCCACCATTTGCCTGAATTACAAGGTTCTTTATTTCCACAAAACTGCAATTTTCAACCAACACACCTGCATAAAAACCTTTTGCATCAATCAATGCACGATTTTTATTTTCATTAGTAACGTAACTGCTTATTACAATTGGTTGATTCAGAGTGCCTCTGATGTCATTTAAAAATAGTGAGCCATAGAAAGTGTTGCCAGCAGCCAACAAAATTGAATCGCCAGGATTTAATTTCAATTCAGAAACTTTATTTAAATCTTTAAACGGTTTATTTAATGAACCTTGATTTTTGTTATTTCCAAAGTCTGAATTGAAATAATACGATTTGGATGCTTTAATGCTTTTTTTTTGTACTGCCAAAGTTGGGAATAAAAGTGAAACTGAAAAAATCAGAGTAAAGAAGTACTTTAATGATAATGCTGACTTTTGGAATGAACTTTTGTGTGTCTTCATGTTTTTTTTGAGTTTATTTTGAGAAGAAATTTATACTGAATTGATTGCCATTATTTTAATCAACTATCGCCTTATGAACTTCATTGTTCACCTTCACTATATAAATGCCTTTTGGGCAAAATACTGTCGTAGAATTTGTGAATTGTTTTGATTGAAAAATTATTCCAGAAATGTTATAAAGTGTGATGGTAGATTGACCTTCGTTTTCAATACTTAAACCTCCATTGATGGATGAAACTGATGATTTGTCGTCATTTAAACGAGCGATTGCACTCACTGGGGTTATGGCGATAGCTCCCATATCCAATACATCGCCAATTGGATTTCCCAGAATGTCAGCGTTTACTTTCAGCCCAATTTTCAAACCAATGGCATCGCCTGGAAGATATGGAATGGCAATACCTTTGCCTTTCACTAAGCTCAAATTATGCGGAATATAGTCCTCTATTTTCATACCGCCAGCATTGGCAAAACTTGCATTGCCATAAATTGGTGCAGCATCTTCAATTTTTTCAGCTCCTGGCCAGTTTGTTGTTTTCAGGAAAATATTGTTTTTGAAAAATACATCACCGTCATCTGTTTTTACACGTGTGGAAGTACTCGTTTGATCGCCCAATACGGACGCAGAATTTCCCAAAATATGAAATATGTTATTGGCTATCAGTACACCATTTGCAGTGCTTTCCAACGAATATTTTGAAACCATGGTAGATTTTACATAAATGGTATTGTTGTAAATGTAGGTGTTATATGGTCCAATTCCATCAGCTGGTCCAACATATCCGCTCAACCATAATGTTTTACCTTCCTGAAACGCACCATTGACCCCTTTTACACGCCAACCATCGTTCACACTCACATTGTAACGATAGCAGCAATTGCGATTATTGCCCAAAATCTCAACAAATCCTCCTGCATTATTGGCCGAAAAATTATATTGCATCACCACATTTGTGCAATTATAATCGATGTGCGAACCAGCAGTGTCGCCTGGTCCATTGGCATTTGTAAAGCTATTATGTTCAATCAACACATCGTAAACTCCCCATGTCCAAAGTCCACTTCCTCTGTGCCACATACGTGTATCGTTGCTCGAACCGGAATTGTCAACCGAATTGTACGCAAATCGTGCATATCTAGTAATGCCAGTCTGAATGCCTGGACCGCCAACATGACTGATTGTATTGTTTAAAACTTCGATACTGTCAATAAAATTTCCGCTACCTCCGTTTATTTTTAGTCCAGTATGACCAACATTGGTAATATAGCAGTTTTTTACGGAGATATTTTTAAGAGTCGCATTTGCAGTTTGATTGTAAAATCTTATTCCATAGCCATTTGCATCTGTTTCTCCAGCCCCTGTTGCATCATAGCCAGGGTCATAAAAAAACACATCGCTGATAGTGAGATTTGATAGATGAATTTCACGATTGTCGCCAATTTTTGTGGTACGAACCAATACACCGCATCTAATTTTTTTGTCGGCCAAAGATGGAATCACAAAGCCACCACCGTTGGCAGTTAATTTTAATTTGCTTACATTGATATAACTACAATCTTCTAGTTGTAAGGCGCTTAAATATGATGCTCCATTGATAGTTGCAGGCTGAGTTTCTGATGGTAATCCATCCCAATATGAAGAAATGGTTATTGGTTCTGCTTTTGTGCCCTTCACGCCTGACAGAGCTACTGTGCCATTAAAATTGGTTCCCGCTTTAAAAAGAATTTGAGTGCCGGGAATAAACATTGAAGACTGGATATCATTAATGTCTTTTCTAGGGGCTTGTGGCGAATCGCCTTTATTGGTATTATTTCCGTTCAAAGGATCAATGTAATATAGTTTTTGAGTTGGCTGCTCGGTTTGTTTTGGAACCACATCTCCCCAAAATTCTATCCAATCAATAAAAATTGAATTATTACCATCAACTGCACCCGAGAATTCAAATGTCAGGTTTACAGGTTGTGTAAAAGAATAATCCAGACTTGCATTCCAGGCTTTACCAGTGAAAGTATTGGTTGTTACATTGGCAAAAGTGGTGGAAGTTAGTGAATAACCATAAGCTCCTCCAGTATTACAAAAAGGAAATCCAAGCGTAAAAGGTTGCATCGAATTTAATGTTGAAACATTCAAGTCCGGTCGCAATGCGCAACGTAAGCCTATGCTTTTAGTTATAGTTGAACCAATTACTGTTTTATAGCGAATAACAGCCTTACTTATAGTCACTTTCTTTCCTTCAACAGGTGTAACGGTTATGTAATGAAAACGATTGTTGATATACAATAATCCGCTATCGGCTTTGGCGCCTGAAGGTGTAAATTTAATACAATCAGCACTTTCACTTGTTACTAATGAATTTGCAACCGAAGCAGTTGAATAGTTAATTGAATTGAACTCACTACCAAAAGTCACACCGGCAAAATTTGTAGTAGGTACATAACTTTGACTCGAAAATGCTCCTGAAACCTTATTGAAATCGTAACGTGCCAAAAGATTTTGTGAATTTCCGTTGAATGAAATAAGAGAAAGATATATAAGAAAAAATATGTATTTATTCATTTTAAAATTGATGTATGAGTATTCTTATGAATACCTAAATGAATTTTATGTGATTTGTAACACCAGAGGTGTTGACTTTGCATAACCCCCAGTGAAACTGGGGGGTAATGAATAAGAAAATTAAGAACCCCGATAGGGGTTGACCATAAATGAACAAATGCGCTTATTCTAATGGTCAACTCCTCTGGAGTTGGTTCAAGTATTTTATCTCAGCCCCCCAGATAAATCTGGGGGTTATGCATAGTTAACTCTTACAGAGTTAGTTGTACTTGTTTCAAAATCATTATATTGAAAATGCTTTACGTTATTTAATATAATTAAACGAATACTCATAATTTATTATTTAAAGTGCTTGAAAATATTAAGTTATAGGCGCTGTCAATTATTTTGTATTCTTAATTACTTCAAGCCTTTGTTTAAGTTCTTCTACCTTTTTAGGGAACTTATTGTATAAATTGACTTTTTCGGATGGGTCATTTTTTATATTATAAAGTTGTCCTGGCAATGAATCGGTAGCTGCACTCCATCCACCGCTGCCTTTTCCGTCCACAAACTTCCAATCGCCTTGCCGAATGGAAAACATCCCAAAAATTCCATGATGAATGAGGTCTTTGCGCGTCGTTTCTGTCGATGATTTTCCTTTAAAAATGGACAACATGCTAAAACTATCTTCAGCAACTCCATCATTTATTTTCTGCCCAGTAATTTCGGCGCAAGTAGCCGTGAAATCCGTTAGGCAAACTAAATCTTTGCTAACAGAAGCTTTTTTAATAACTTTTGGCCAACGCACTAAAAAGGGAACATGATGACCACCATCCCAAATATCAGATTTTTCGCCTTTGAAAATATAATTTGCCTGATGTTTTGGAAATGCTTTCAAATCTTCGGGCTTCCAATCCGAACCATTATCGCTAGTAAAAATAATCAGGGTATTTTCACTATTACCAGTTTTTTCAACTGCATCCAAAATGCGCCCCACCACATCATCCACATGACAAACAAAATCGCCATACATACCTGCCCCCGATTTTCCTTTGAATTTCTCAGCTGGAAGCCATGGAGTGTGCGGTGCTGTTAATGGTAAATAAACAAAATAGGGTTTGTCTGATTTGTAATTTGCAATATAGTTTGCAGCTTTGTCGGCAATCTTATCCAAAGTGTTAGGAATAATAAAATCTTCCGAACACAAACCTTTACGCCAAAAATCGCCTCGAGCACCGTCGGCTCCTTCAACAATTTTTAAATTTGGATTTACCACTTTTCTATTTTCTATAAAAACATAGGGATCCATATCGAGCGAAGCGGGTATTATGTAACTGTAATCGAAGCCATGATCGTTTGGAGTATCGGATAATGGTGCCAAAAAATCAGTCGTATTCGCATTGGTTAGGTCAGGATTTTTGGTATTGAGTGATTTCTCTCCACTTTTTCTGACCCAGCCTAAGCCTAAATGCCATTTGCCGAAAATTGCTGTTTGATAGCCAGATTGCTTTAAAACTGAAGCAACAGTATTGCGGTCTTTTTCAATCAAAGGTCGTGAATAACCACCTAAAACACCTTTTTTTAGCGATGACCGAAAGGCATAACGGCCCGTAAGAATTCCATATCGTGTTGGTGTGCTTACTGATGAATTTGAATGCGCTTCGGTAAAATGCATTCCTTCAGCACACAACCTGTCCAGGTTTGGTGTGGGAATTTGTGAATTGGAATTTAAGCTTTTCAAATCACCATATCCCAAATCGTCTGCCAATACATAAATGATATTAGGTTTGTTTTGGGCCATCAGTGAGCCTGAAAGTAGTAAACCTGAAAAAAGAATTTTATTCATTTTGGTTGATTTTATCAATTACAAAATTGTTTTTTTTAATTTCTGGGTATTTCATTGGCACTAAAATATTGATTGCGTTCGAAAACCCTTGTTCTATTCTCCTTTTTGAAAAGGAGAATAGAAAAGGAAAAAAATTGAAATTTGCTAACTAAACAACTTCCTTTTTTTTACTAAGATAAATTAGAGTTTTAATATTTTTAGAATGGGTAAACCTTCGCAACGCAGCATGTATAAACCTGCTTTAAGAGTTGAAATATCTATTAATTTTCCGCAATATATTTTTTCAAGCATTAATTTACCATCAATGTTATATATTTTTAGGGTTCTTCCGTTTTCCAATCCATTTATTTGAAATTCATTAAAAACTGGATTTGGAGAAATATTTAAACTTGGATTTTTTAATTCGTTAATTGCAGTTGGATTTGTTACAGTAATTTTAAACTCTGTAGCAATAGATTGTGTTGACAAATCCTTAGCCAATACTTTAACTAAGTATTCCCCTGGTTGAGCAAAGGTATAATCTCCATTATAATTTGTTGAAACAGTAGTATCTTTATTTACAATAATACTCCATTTGAAAAATGCAGCTTTATTTTGAGTGGTCAACTTAGTTCCAGAATACGAAATTTTATGTGGCGCAGGACCAATAGTTGGTGAAACTTTCAACTTAAACACTCCTATAGTTGGATTGGTATCAGGTATATTACTTTCGGCTAACTTTTTAGCTTTGGCTATTTTTGTTCTGTAAATAAGTGGATTTCCTCTACTTGGTAAAGCTTCAAAATCACGATATGCTATTCCTTTCGGAGCTAATATATTCAGATACGATTCGTAGAGTTGAAAATATGAATCGGTTGGAACTTCCACACTTTTAAATGTAAAAATGGCATAACGTTCCACCATGGGCGAAGCATCCATTTTTTCGGTATAATCTTTCGTTCCATTATAATAAGTCAATGCGTTATCAGTTGCATCAGTGTTCCAATTGGCTCCAAAGCTGTATTCAGTAACCCAAACAGGTATTTTGTATTTGTCATACAATGGTTTCACCACATTATTGATATAACTAGTTCCGGTGATTTTACCGTAATTATGCAGCGAAAAATAATCGACCCGATAGCCACGAGCCACGACGCTATCCATAAATTCATACAATAGCGTTTTGTCTAACAGTGATGGTGCTCCTAATCTTAATCCGGCTTCCTGAAGTTTTGGCCAGTTGGCTAAACATTCGGCAACAGTCATGTTGGACTGATCGGTGTGGTCTGGTTCATTAAAGCCTAGTAAATGAGTTACATCCGACTGAGTTTTTAACGCATCTATTTTGTCAATAACGCCCCATTTCCCCCATTGCATTGGCACAAATTCGCGATTGGGATATGATACTGATTCAGTTCCGCCCGATCCCCAATTGTAAAACCAGTTGTCGTAAAAATTTTCGGCATGATTACCGCCACCAACTCCTTTTTTTGTAAGCCAACGCCAAGGAGTGACACGAATCATTTTAAGTGTATTATTCTTGCCATTCAAATTGTTGTTTATAATCAAATCGCTGTCTTCGGCAATGTAAATTTTGCTAGAACCACTTCCGTTTTCACTTTCAGCTATGCAAGCCATATAACCTCTTTTGAGAATGAATGATGCTCCAGTATTAGTGCTGTTTACGCCAATATTTGCACCTGCATTATAGCTGACCCTGAAATACTTGCTAGTTCCCGTCAAATTTGTTCCTGAATACAAATACATAGCTTTGAATGATGGAGGTTGTGGAATTACCACAGTACCTCCATAATATTCAACTATACGAATGCTGCTTGTAGCAATAGCAGCAAAACCATTAATTTTCAGCTGCTTGACATATTTTTCTGTAACTTGAGCGGGTGTAAGTTGGTGGAAAAATACCCAAGCTTCATCGCCAACCAAATTTATTACAGAATTTGTTGACAAAGGCGTATTTTCGTATAAATGCAACTCCGATTTTCCTTTCACTATAATTGATGGAGCTGCAATTTTTCCGGTCATAATTATCGAACTGTCTAATGTAATTGAAGACGTTGATTCAAACCCACTTATCGATGTGTAATCTAATTGAACTTTCGCTTTTTTAAATATAATTGTTCCACTGCCTGCATTAAAATATCCCTCCACAGCCTGAGTAGAGCCGATATTTGTTGTTGCACCAAAAGTTACATTTCTATCAATAGGTTGAGATGAATAAAGTGATGTTGTAAGTGCATTTCCAGTTGTATCATCCTTCCAATTTCGAGCGTCGAACAACGACACATTATTGTAAATTCCTGTCCAACTAATGCTTTGAGCTATTGAACCGAATGATACAAGCAGGAAATATATTAATAATTTAAATTTCATTCCTTATCTAATAATTAGTTTTTGAGTTGCCATTTCGTTGTTTTTGCTAACTAATTGTAAGAAATAATTTCCAGACGCAATGTTTAGAGGAATTGTTATTTCAGTTTCGTTGTTGATTTTTTGAATGAAAAATTCTTGCCCCTTAGCATCTAATAATTTGATTTGATTAAATTTGCCAATTGGAATGGTCAGTTGAACGAAATTGGATGCTGGATTTGGAAATAATTTAAACTCGTTTTTTTTTAAGCGATTATCTAACAGTTCGTTAGTTACTGCTTTAACCTCCAATGGAACCGTTTGAATTAGCGTTTTGCCATTTCTGTTTACAATGAATCGAATAGTTGTATTACCAGCTTTGAGAGCTTTTAAGTTTCCTTTATTGTCCAACTGAACAATGTTGCGGTTGTCGCTCACCACCATTGCATTTGCATTTTTGACATCTATTGCTTTCCCATTTGACATTGATGCCGAAAATGTATAATTTCCTGCTTCATTCACTTCCAATGGTGTTTTCGAAATTGATAATGTTGTGTTCAGTAAATTTACACACTGAATAGTAACTGTATCTTTCATGGTTATTCCCAAAACTGTTACTTCAACAGCTATTTTGGCTTCACCTTGCGATTTAATTATTATGCCCCCGAAACTATTGATTTCAGCAATAGTTGGTGTTAAATTTACATAGCTCTTTTGAATATATTTTGCTTCTGGTATAACATTCCCCGACATTAGAATTGAAACTTTTGTTCCTGTTGCTTCTCCCACTTCCACTTCCGATTGAAAAGATTGAAAATTTATACTTGTGAGTTTATATTCAATAACTTGTATGTCAATTGTATCTTTCAAAGTTACATCGTTGATATGCGCAATAACTTCAATTTTTGCATTTCCAGGTACAATGCCGGTTACCAATCCTGAAGGACTAATTGATACTATAGAATTGCCAAGTAAATTATAAACAATCTGATCTTGAGTAAAGCCAGCAGGTTGATTGTTAGACATTAAACCTGTTAAGTTTAGCTGCGAAGTCAATTTTTCTTTTATAGTTGCATTATCTATAGCAAGTTGAATGGAGGCTAATTTCACATTTCCGTCAGTTATTTTGCTTTGTAAAAACTGATTATTGGCTTTGTCCAAGTTGTAATATGTTGTATCTATTGTGGCATAGTTTGGCGAACTAACCAAAGCCAAGTCTGTTTTCGAAATTGCTAAATTGATACGATCGACAGCATATTGCGGGTATTGGTTGGTGCTGTAACCTATTGAAGCACCAGCTACATTGTTTTTTGCTTGAGCAAGCAATGACGTTAAATCTGTTTTTAATATTGGAACAGATGAAGTGGGATTATATGCAACATACCTCGTTGTAATGTCGGCAGCATTGGTTTGAATCAATTTTCCGAATTGCATATAGGCTTTCCCTTCCAATTGTGTGAGTACAAAATCATCAAAATTTATGAGACAGAGGTTGTTCACATTGTTCAACTGCATGATGGCTTCGTTGCAGTCGGAAGTAGTTGTAAAATCAAGAGAATATTGTGTGTAAAGTAATTTATTGACTGTGAGAGGCGTAGATATTAAACCATTCATGTAAATACCACCAGACATGGCAAAGATTTTCGATGAGTCGGCAGCAACTTTTGCCCAAAAAGTAAGTCGATATTTTGAGTTTGGCTGTACGTTCATGTACACTCTAAAAATTCCAGTATATTTATTTCTCCAACGCATGGAATATTTACCCGAATGAACATTGGCTGGTAACGAATCGATGTATGGTTTTGTCCAGTTCAAGCTTCCACCCCATATTGCAAAATCAATTGCTTTATTCTCGAACCCAGCATTTGGCAAAAAGTCGTTTCGATCGGTACTGACAGATGCAATTTTTACACTGTCTTTATAAATAGAAGCTGCAGTACCTTCTACACTCAAACGGTAATTAGCCAAGTTTGAATTGTCAATATTTTTTACTAATGTGTCTCCATTTATCTGGTTTACTATACTTTGTCCAAGTACCGAAACAAAAACACGTTTTCCTGTTTTTGAACGTACATCCAGACCAAGTCCCCCAGTTGCCGATTTATTAGCCGATTGCACTTCAACCGAATAATTATCAGTAGTAGGATTAAACTGAGTATCGGGTAGGTTAAAGCCATAAATGCCGCCCAAACTTGAAGTAATAATGGATAAACCATTACTTGTTATATCCACTTTTGTGTTCTCACTTTTTACAAAATAAGCTGACCATGAAGGCATTGCAAATGCAGGATTTAACTTTCCATCGTAAATTATGTTTCCATAAAGCGATGTTTTAGGTGCTGAAGTAGTTAAATTGCGATTTTTTTGTTTTGCCGACAACGAAATCATTAAAGTTAATCCGATGATTAACAGTATTGTAGTGCGGTTTTTCATATCTTTATTTATTTCGATTGAATTGATGTAAAATTTTATTTTATAGAAGTTACGTTTTGTTCCTAAAGTGATATTCTTCACATTCTGAACGGTGTAACAGGATAATTATCAGTTGAGAACAAATTCGGTTCAGCGTAGTTTTTCCAAAAATAGCGGACTTTAACTGGCACCAATACTTCGTCGGCCCACACCACAACTGTTGTACCTTCGATACGAGCTTTGGCTGGATAATATACATCATTTGCGCCGGCAATTTCGAAAAGTTCTGGTGAATCACCTACAGAAATTTTGAATCCTTTTTCGGCAAAATTGAAAAAAACACGCATTGCATTTTCTTCTACTGTAGCGGTGCGGAATTGTGGACTATTGAATGTTGCCACTTTTCCATAAACGCGCGCCAAAGCCATATCACACAATCGTTCACCTACAGGTTTCTTGTTGAGTGGGTGTATATTAGCTTCGTCGCCCACATCAACTGTGGTAACAAAACCAGCATTTGGGAGTGTTTCAGCAATTTGTTGTTGTATTTCTCTGAACTCACGCCATTCGCCTTGATAGTTTGGTAATTGAACCAGATAAAATGGTAGCATAGGATTTTTAAAATCGTTACGCCAACCTGTAACCATGGCATTTATTATAGCGGAATAGGTTTCTTTACGTGCCACATTGTTTTCACCTTGGTACCAAAGCATTCCGGAAACTTTATAGGGTAAAATAGGGTTAATCATACCCATGTATAAACAACCAGGAATACGCTCGGTAGTAGGTGGTGTAAATGCATTACGTACACTTGCAGGCAATGTTGCAAAAACTGAAGGATTTGTCCATTCTTCGGCTGCTGTACCACCCTGATAAGCTCCAATCATACCAACTGGAACATTCAGAGATAGTTGCAACTTTCTTGCGAAAAAATAACCAACCATACTTACGGCTGAAATTTTATCAATAGAATCGCCATGAGCCCAAATTCCGTTTAGTGTATCCAATGGTACTGACGAATTGGTAACTTTTGTTCTAAAAAAACGCACATTGGCATTTTTGTAAGTAGTGGCATTATTTACTCCAAGCGGTAAATTCATGTTAGACTGACCCGAACAAAACCAAACTTCTCCAATTAGTACTTCGTGAATTACAGAATCGTTAACATGAATGGTATAAGGTGTAAAGCTGCCTTCTGGAGTGGTGAGGTAAGCTATAAATTTTCCATTTGTATCAGCTACCGTTTTTACGGGTGCATTATTCCAACTTCCAGTTATTGTTACTTGTGTTCCTGGAACTGTTTTTCCCCAAATTGGTGTCTCGGTTTCTCGCTGTAATACCATACCGTCGCTGAAAAGTTTCGATAGTTCTATTGTTTGTGCCGAAACTGATAAACATGTTGCTAATAAACATAAAAGCAACATTTTAGTTGATTTGTGATTCTTCATTTGTGTTGTTAATTTTTCTTTTTTCTTTGTTTGAAAAAAGAAGTGATAATAATAGTTGTTTTGAATCGATATTTTACAAAGATAGATGTTAGTTGTTTTTTTTAGGTTCAATCATTATTCAAAAAAGTCCAGTTAATGACCAAATATCCTAAATTACTACTGACAAGTTAGTTTTGCTTTTTTCTATTGAGTTTTTACTGCAAAATAATTGGTTTTTAATACTTTAATTTCTGAATAAAAAATCCTCAATTTCTTGAGGATTTTTTTATTTTTATCAATATGAAATTGTCGTATTAATAATGCTTGATAGTACTAATTCTGATTAACAACTTTCTTTGTCCAATTTTTGGAGCCAGCTTCAATTTGAATAATATACAAACCATCAATTAAAAGCGGTATTTCCATTGAGCTGTTTTGTGCTACTTTATTAGCTACCAATCGTCCTAATGAATTATAAACTCGAACTAAGGATTGAACAGATAAATTATTTAACTTCACAATTTTATTTGCAAATGAAATAACAGGTTCGTTCAATTGATTATTTGATGAAATAATGCTAGTGGTGATTGTAGGAGTGGCTTTAACTGGAATTTTTCTGGTCATGCTTGTGCTGCTAATAATCAGTGTATCAATAATTTCAGTAGTGGTGAAAGGTGCAGTGAATTTTACAGAGATACTTGTTCCCGCAGTTGCATCAACAAGTGAAACAGCAGCATTGGAAACTAAACTAAAATTTACTCCGTTTTTAAGCGACACAGACAAGTCACCAGCCAAATTGCAAGCTTGAATTGGAGTGTTGATGGTTAGTTCACTGCCTTGAACAACACTTCCAAAATTTATGGTTTTGCTTGAAGGTACGTTTAGTAAATCGGGTGTTAGTGAGTTGTTTACAACAATACTATCAATTAAAATATTGTTCAAACTTACTTTTAGTCCAGTAAAGGTCAATTTACTGTTTGCGGTTCCTTTAAATGTTGGTGATGTAATTTTTACTAAAGCAGTGGTTGCTTGTTGGCCTTCACAAATTAATTCAGTACCATCCAAATATACTTTATAACGACCATCGGTATTTCCAGCTAAATTTCTTGTTTTGAAAGAAAATTTGAAAGGCTGACTTAAATCAATAGGCGGTGTAGTTAAAAATGCCGAATCGGAGGAAGTGTTTCCAATACAAACTGTACCAAGATTTGGTGACGATGCTTTAAATGAATAAATTTTATTTCCAGTCCAGCCAAGAACTTGTGAAAATGCTGCATCTTCTGGGTTTAATGCAACTAAACCCGCCAAAGTAGTATTTGATGACGCAGCATCATAATTCGAAAAATCTTCGTGAAATAAATCACAAGTAGCTGTAAGGGGAATATCTACCGATGTTGCATTAACACTTTCGATATGCAAAGTGGTTGTCCGAGCTGACAATGAAGCTGTAGCATTTGCCGAAACTAAAACTGTTTGTGATCCACCATTTAAAGTTGCTGCATCAATAGATGCTTTGTCAACTGAAAAATCAGATGCATTTCCACCAACAAATGAGAAATTGGTGGCATCCGTCATACTTGCTCCAGTTACAACAAAAGAAGTTGAAGCTGAATGACCTTTTGAAGTTTTGATTGTTAGACTTGTTTTGTCAGTTCCAAAAGCTGGACTAAATGAAACTGTACCATAAACTTCTATTTTGTCAATTGTAATTATATCTGCTGTGGTAGCTGTAGATGGTCCAAATGCCAAATACTGTGGAGTAGTATTTATCACAGCTGGTATTGAAGGAGTCGGCATTTGATAAGTGTTAAATGTAGTAGTTCCAATGTTGCCAGTACTCACATATCCCGTATACATATTTGTTGGATAAGATGCCCCGTAATTTAATTGAATTTTTCCACTAGTAGTAGTTGTTGCCACACTTCTTTTAAATGTAACATCCACTCTGTTAACCTTAAATCCACTTGTTGCAGCATCTTTTGTAATAGAAAATTGCACTGCTTTTTTTGCAGCACCAGTATTTGCACTTGTTGACCAATTGCTTGTTAAAAGTGCATCGCCAGAATATGAGGCTGATATTGCATTTGAAGGTATGTTTCCAACCCCAATTATTATTTCTGAAAAAGTAATACCAGAAGATACACTTGTTGGTTTTGTTTGGTCAGTTCCAGTTGTAAATTCATACTGACCAAGTAGAATATCAACGGCAAATAATGAAGGTGTAAGAAAAAATGATACTGCAAAAATTACTGAAGTAAGTTGAGCTCTAAGGCTCAATGATTTGAAAAGCGTAGTTTGTTTTTTCATGATTTTTTTTTAAAATTTAATATGTTAGTTTTAATATGTTTATAGCTAAATTCAAGTTGTAAATGCAATTTTATTGTTTGTCTGTTTGAAATTATTAAGAAATTTTATCTCCCAAAAAATGCTCAAAGGTCAGTAAATAACTGACGCTTTGAGTTTTTTTTCAGTTCGACTAAAAAATGATTTTTTTCAGCCAATTCTTTCCACCAGCTTCAATTTTCACCATGTATATGCCTTTTGCTGAGAGATTTATTTCCAATGAAGTGTTGTTTGACGTTTTGTTAATCACCATGCGTCCAATTGCATCAAATACTCGAACATTTGCTTTTGCAACCAAATTATTAATTGACAGTTTACAGTTGACAATTGACAGTTGAGGTGCATTTACATCAGTTTCATTTTCAATTGCAGTTGGAACACGCTGAGCAGTTATAGCAAAGCGTGAATTGTTTGTTCCAGCAGCAGCTGTAAATGTGTAATTGGAAGTTAATAAATTGGTGACAGTAGCTGGATTTGTTCCATTATCAGTTAACAACAACTTCGACAAACTTGGTGCTTGTGTAGCATCAACACTAATAGTAGTAGTTCCAGCTGTTTTGGTATAAAAACCAATAGGAAGATTAACCACATTTGTCATTGGTAAAGCATTATATGAATAATTTACTCCGCCCAACATGGTATAAACTTGTGGTTTATCGGTTCCAATACCAATCATTTTTTCATAATCCTGACCAATTTCATAAGCTGTACTTTGATTATTATCCATTATCAAGTTGGTTTTGTCAATTCCAGTAGAACTTGCAAAATTTATTTGAACCTTATCCGATAAATCTGTATCGACAGTTGTTTTTGCTCCTTGACGACCTAGATAGTTGAATGAAACTGTGTTTCCACTTCCTATCTGAACAAAATATGCTGCCATTGGTGGAATAGTATAATTTTCATTATTGCTAACGTCGGTATAAGTAACATTATTTCCATCGATAAATGACATGTGTGTAGCACTAGTTTTTGCTCCATTGCCATTAAAATTACTCAAATAAGGTAACCCAATTAAGTTCCAACCATAATTATTACCACCTGCATCGCCAGTGAATGCTGAAACTGGAACGGTACGACCATCTGTTTCTGCATGAAGAACACTCGGAGTTAAAGGGATGGACAATTCTACATTATATGTTGCACCTAGAGTTTTCAGACCAAATATATAACCTTTATTAGCTTGAAGAATTGTGCGTTCGGCCAAAGTAGGAGCTACAGCAATGTGTTTCCAGTTACTGCCTGTACCAAAGTTAGCACGCTTTTGACCATCGTAATACTTAATAAACCAATCGCCACCATCACCTAAAGTACCCAATGAATTACCATCCGATTTGGTAATTTCAGCAACTGTTACATCGCATGGGAATGACATAAAATACCATTTCGTGTCATCGATGGTTTTAAACAAGCGCACCGTAGTAGCATTAATATCGGCATCAATTTTTGCACTAAAGGTAGATGCATCTTTGCCTGCTTTTAATGTTACTGTTTCAACTGTTATTTGACTATTTACATTTAGTTTTCCACCAGCATCAACGGTTACACTATTTACTTTTGGTGACGAGTTTACTGTCAATGTACCGTTGTTAGAAACAGTTAAATTAGTTCCTGCATCAACAGCTAAATCACCCAAATTTTGTGTGGCTGCAACTGGTACAGTGTTTTGTTCTAAAATGGATATTGTACCAACGGCTGGTGTAAAACTATAATTGGTTGCTGATAAACCGCTTACAATTGGTGTTATTGTAACGCCCGAAGTTCCGGAAGCTGTAGAATTGGTGAAAGTGCTTGAATAAGAAACCGAGCCGCTAATCACGCCTGCGCCTTCGCTATTTACAAATCCAGAAGGAGTATAAGTTCCACCAGCAGTTACCGAGGCTACTGCTGTTCCATAAGCCACCGATTGATTTCCTGCGGTGATGGTTAAAGCTACTTTGGCTATACTAAAAGTATAATCTGCCGATGTTGCCGCATTGTAATTAGTAGTTGCAGTTGCACTTGCCACCACTTTGTAATTTCCAGCATTGGTAGGGGCTGTAGCTGATGAATATGCTGCACCATCTGTATTTGTATATAACAATGATGTAGTGCCAACTCCGCCATAAGTAATAGTGGATGGACCTTGCGCAGCACCAGTGTAAGTAAAGCTTTGAGTTCCCGAAACACTAATTGTAGGAGTGGCTTTTGTTACACCTCCCGAACAAGTAACATCTTTCTGTGTTGCATTTGTTGAAGTTAAAGTAACAACCTCACCGTTGTAATTTGCTACTGATAAACCTGTTTTCAAACGAACATGAACAGTTGTTGAACCAATTGTTCCAGCTGCACCAATCACAATTGCCGAACTGCTGAAAGTACTATTATCAGCCGAAACTTCGTAATTGGTTGTGGGTGTAACTGTGATTCCTGCCGACATATCAGCTCCACTTATTGTGAAGTTCTTACTTGTGGATGGACCAGCGTTATAAGCATAACCAAATTCGGTTAAAGTAGTAGCAGAAGCAGTAATTGTGGGTATACCAATTGGAGTTCCTTTCAATGTAATAGTTCTGCTGGTCATACCAGAGCTTGCAATTGTCAATGTTGCGGTGATTTCTGCACCTGGCATAGGCGCTGTAAACGTAACTGGAATTGTTGTTCCTGCTAATGCTGTAGCTTGTAAGACAGTTGTTCCTGATGGCAAACTGAAATCAGTTCCTGTAACAGATAGCGTCAAATTGTCGGTTAAGTTACAGGCCTGAATAGGAATATTAATTGTTTGTACTGATCCCTGAGTAAGACTTCCAAAATTAACTATTTTATTTGATGCAAGATTTAGCACATCGGGAATTACTGTATTATTTACAACTATGGCATCAAAGAGAATATTATTTGCAGCTATATTTTGACCCGAAAAGGTTAATTTACTGCTTGATGTTCCAACAAATGTTGGGGTAGAAACATCAGCTAAAACAGCTGTGTTGTCTAAACCTTCATACATCAATTCTGTACCATCTAAAAATACTTTGTAAGTATTAGCTTGTGTTCCAGTTAAGTTCCTTGACTTGAAAGCTACCTTAAATGGTTGACTTAAATCAATTACAGGTGTAGTTAAATATGCTAAATCCAAAGCAGTAGAGGCCAGACAAACTGTTCCATTATTCGGTGTAGCTGCTTTATATTGATAGAGTTTATGCCCTGCCCAACCAGAAACCAGAGATAATGATACATCGTCTGTGATGGTTAGCATTGTTCCTAATGTAGTATTACTATTAGCAGTTGCATCATAATTTGAAAAATCTTCGTAAAATAAGTCGCAAGTTGCTGAAATTGGTATATCTAATGAGGTTGCTCCAACGCTTTCTAAATGTAAATTAGCTGTTGTTGTTCCAATTGGTAAAGTAGAAGAAGCAGTAACATTTATTGTTGGAGTAGTTCCAGCATTTAATGTGGCAGCTGTTATAGAAGAATTATCAATGGAAAAATAAGAAGCACCAGCACCTGTTAATGACACATTAGTTACATTTGTCAGATTCGAACCATTTATTACCACAGGAGTTGCAAGCGAATGCGTCTTTGAAACTTTCAATGAAATACTTGCTTTGTTGGCTGCAATTGTACCAGCATATGTTACTGTACCAAAGACTTCAATTTTATCAATTGTTAGTTGAATTGCTGTATTTGCGGCTGAGGCTCCAATAGCTATATATTGTGCTGTTGCATTACTTACTGAAGGAATTGGATTTACTACTGTTACACCCGAAGCTGTATTTTCTGTTAATGGATAAGTTGCAAAGGAAAGTGTACCACAACTTGCATTACTTATTGCGTACGTTTTAGTAGTTGGATAAGCACTTGTTCCAAAATTTAATTGAATGATACCATTTGTCCCTATTGTTGCAACACTTCTTTTGAAAGTTACATCAACCCGGTTAACATCAAATTGACTTGCTCCTGTACCTTTTGTAATTGTAAACTGTACTGTTTTAAAATTTGGAGAAGCAATTCCAGTACCTGTATTCCAGTTACTGGTAACTAAAGCATCGCCAGAATATGAAGCGGTTATACCTGATCCAATCATTATATCAGACAGTGTAATGCCTGTAGCGACATTTGTTGCAGTTATTGAACCACCTGTAAACTCATACTGTCCAATAAGAACATCCGCTGCAAATAACGAAGGAGAATAAAATAAAAAAAGACACAAAATGATTGTAAGAAGTTTTTCTTTAAGACATAACTTCAGATAGAAAGTGATTAGTTTTTTCATACTTTTGTGATTTTATTGATTTAAATAAATAGATTGTTCAACTGCTTTTTTTTTACGAAAAAACAGAATTTGATTTTGCAAATATATTATAAGAATCTAGCATCGATAGGGGGTAGATTCATAAATTAGAAGGGGCAAAATCGTAATTCAATAAATATAATCTTTTATAATCTCCAAAAACACTTATAAATTTTTGGTAATAATTGAATATGCAAAATGTGAATGCTAAATCTTTGTTGTGCGGTATTACAGCTTGAAAATGAGTAGTATATGAAGTGTTGCGGTAGGGATTAAAATATTAAAAGCTGTCATCACCGTTAATATTTTTTCCTTTTAGAGCGTGCAGCATAAGTTCCATCAAGTTATTGGCAGGATTCATTGCTTTGTTCTTATTGGTTTGTTCAAATCTGGTTTCAACAGCATCTAAAATTTGCAGTTGTTTTTCATTGTCAAGCGAAACTAAAAGATGCATTGTCATACGTAATAGTTCTGGATCTTTTTGAAGTAATAAAATCTGAACATTTTCTTTAAATTTGAAGTTCTCAGAAATCTTGAAAAGTAGTACAGAAAGATTAATTTGAGCAGGTGGAAAATCTTCGGTTGCAAGCAATTTAAGCAATTGTTTTTCCTTGTTTTTCAAACTGCACTCTTGTGAAAACAATCCAATACTTGCCCAATACCGAACATATTTGTTTTTATCAGATAATAATTTCATCTGTTCATTTACTGCATTCTTGCCTTTTCCTACCAATAATGCTGCATCTAGAATTTCTTTTATTGGATAATTGTTATCGTCAGCAGCCAATTGATAAGGCATTATTTTAGTAGTTTTAAACGCATATTCAGTCATAAAGTGGGCATCTCGCACTTTAATCAATTCATTTTTCAGAGCATTACGCAGTTCATCAGCTTTTGTTTTTAATTCGGGTTTTTCAATCAAATTCACCGTTTCCCAAGTATCGTTTTGCAGGTCAAACAGGTATTCGGCTTGTCGGGGTTCGAGAATGGATTTTTGTTTGTCGTTGAGCAAGTTGGCTTTGTAATCGACACGAATTTGTTTTTGCAAATCGCTTACGTCGTAGTACATATTCCATCGCACAAAAGGCTGAAACGGCATAAAAACACGGGTGAACAAATAGCGGCCATCGGTCACCGACCGTGAAAGTTCGCTACTTTCATCCGTTCTGTCCAGTGCCGGAAAAACATATTTCCTTTTGGCAGTGGGAGTGGAGCCCATAAACACCCGACCTTTCATATAATCGGGCAATGGAATACCTGCAAGTTTCAACACCGTTGGCGCCATATCATCAAAACTGACTAATTCATCCGTTCCTACACCCGCGCCCCAAGGCGAAAGATGCTTGTATATGGGTGGAAACCATGCTATAAAAGCCACTTTATAACCCAAATTCACAGCACTGCCTTTTCCCCGCGTAATGCCTTCGCCATGGTCGCTGAAACAAAAAACAATAGTGCTGTCCTTTAATCCATCACGTTCCAACCTATCGAGCCATTGTCCAAATTCCTTATCCATGAGCGAGATAGAATTATAAACCCGAGAAATATTGTGTTGCATTTCGGGCGAATTCCGATAAAACTCGGGCATTATGAGATTTCCCTCTTTTATCTTTTCGGAGTCATCCAGTTTAGAAAGCACTTTCTGTTCATAATCAGTCCAAGAGTTTGTCATGGTGCGCGACTGGTGACTGGCTACACTGTTATAAACCGCAAAAAATGGTTGCCCGGGGCGTCGATTCCACCAACCGGCTTTTTCCGAACAATCGTCCCATGCATCGGCAATAAATTGTTTTGCATTAAAGATATTGTAATCTGTTTTTACATTATTGGCAGTATAATAGCCTGCTTGCCGCAAGTAATATGGAAACCCTTTAATGTTTTCAGGAATGGCATATCCGCTGCGATGATTGCCGGTTCCCATGCCCGAAGGCCGCACTCCGGTAATTAAACAAAACCTACTTGCCGACGAAACCGCACCTGTTGAATAGGCCGCATCGAACCGCACACCTTCTTTTGCAAGATGGTCAATATTGGGTGTATGTGCTTGTTTATTGCCATAGCATCCAATAAACTCAGGCGAAGTATCTTCGTATGTCAGCCAGAGAATATTGGGTTTTTGCTGTGCAAAAAGTGCTGATGAAAGTGCTAATGCGGTAAATGTAAGTTGCGATTTCATGGATTTGAATAAATAATGCAAATTAAGACTGAATCTATTAGTGTTTATATAAGTTGAATTTAAAGATAATAGCACGCGGATTTACGCTGATATAGCGGATCTAATACGGATTTAATCTCGCCTTTGGCGAGCTGATTAAGACTCAGTTCTTTAAATCAGACCCGATTTATCGGGGATAAAAATCCGTTATAAATCCGTTTTTACTTTTTATCAGTACAAATCCGCTAAATCCGCGTAAATCCGCGTTCCAATTCTTAGTTTTAAAAAAATTAAAAGTCAATCTATCAAACATATAAAACTTGTATTAGTTCTATTTCACGGCAAATTTTACCGCAATCGTTGATGCTTTTGAAGTTAATTTGAGCAGATAAATACCATTGGTTGGAGTTTGAATTGTGAATGAATTTCTACCAACATAACTTTCAATGTGTTGTGTTTTTATAATACGTCCGGTCATATCAATTAACTGTAAACCAATAGTTTCGTTTTGTGTCAACTCATAACTTACATTCATGCTTTTTGACCCATTTTGCGAAACAATAATATTTGCCGTATTACCTTTAATAGTATAAACTCCCGAATTAGCATCAGGTGCATACGCGCCACTCATATCATACGCAAAACCGCCCATGGTGAAATCCTCGTCTCCAATCTCGTTGTCTTTTCCAAAACAAACATAGCTTTCATTTTCAACCCGTTCAAGTTTTAAATCATCTATCCAGAAGTGGCAGGCAGCAGTTGGATTATTAATCAAATCAACCACAATCGTCCCTTCCTTTGTAACATCAAACACATATTGTTTAAAATTATAAGCCAAATTGCCATTAATCATTGTGTTTGAAGCAATTAGCGTAACGGTATCTGTTGACAACAACTTTATAGAACCTGTGTATTTATGATAAGCCAATCTGGTTTTTGACCAATAAGAAAGGCGGTAACGGCCAGGATTGGTAACTAATTTTTTAATCCACACATGACCCGATGTTCCATTTGTACCCCAAAGCGAACTTGCCCCAGCCTTTACATTTGCTTTAATGGTATCAATTCCCATGGTTGCCCAAGAGCTGTACGTAATATCAGCATCGGTTGATAGAGCAAAAAGGAATCCACCTTCGTTATCGTATTTTTTAGCAGGATGTGGCGGTGTGGCAAAACTATTCAGCGTTTCAATAACCGAATCCTTTAAAATTGATTCAACTCCTTTGTAAGCGGCTCTTGAACTAATTGCACCATCCACATCAATCAGTCCAATTGGTTCGGAATCGCGATAAATATAGGCTTTATCCGTTGCATCAACTGCCACACGGTAGGTGTGCATCAATTTGTTATTCAGATTAGTAGCTATTACTTCTTTGACAACCGAAGGATAGTAAGTCATGTTGTACACCGAATTCGTATCAATGCCAATTTGAACGCGCTTGCCAACAACACCCTGCATTTCGAGTATAAATCCATTTGTTGTCGATTTATTTACCGCAACTTTCGCCTCAACTGTGTATGGACCACTGATTGCAAATCCTTTTGAAGCTGGCAACGACCATAAAATGGGTGAAAAATTCACACTCCGAACATTCAAATTTAAGCCTTCGGCGGTTTGAGTATAGGTAATGCTGTCGGGTTTGCCAATGTTTTTGGTAAAAATCAGAGAGTCGGGTTTACCCTGACCATCGTACAATTTGTTGGTTAACATGCCTTTAACGGGAAGTTCGGCCTGCAAATTTGTTGCACAAATACTAAGTATTGTTACAACTAAAAAAAGCGTAGTTTTTTTCATGATAATTTTTATTTAAAAAGTAAGTAATATTTTTTGTGATTGACTGACACCATTTCTGGTGCATTTTACGATATAAAACCCATGTTGATTTATGCTAATTTGTTGAATGTTTTGTGATGTTGAACTTTGAAAAATGTGAATTCCCAATGCATTGTAAACTTCAATTTTAGCATTTTCGGCACCCTCAAATTTTAAGATATTTCCTTGTGAATAAATTTTTAAATCCTCAAATTCTTTAATATTCTGAACGGAATTTGAAGATTCCGAAACTACATCGCCATAGAGTACAATTTCGTCAATAGTAATAACTTCGGTAGTTGATGCTCCGGTATAAAAACCTATTCCAAAACACAGACTATCTGTACTTTGAGCTGTACTTCCTTTCGGCAAAAGCGACCATTTAGCAAAACTTGTGGTAGCAATACCATCTTTCTGATAGCTCTTGTTTACGGTAGGTGGAAAAACGTTATCGAAATTGAAAATGCCGTTTACATTTAAAGTGGAAGTTGTTTTTTTGAGTATTAAATCAATTTGATTTATGATATACGATGTCGAATTATCAGTTTTCACACTAAAACCAATGTATTTATTTGTTGCAATGGCTAATGCGCTCCAGTTGCTTGTTTCGATGGCATCGGTAATTAAATTTGACTGTATGCCCGAACCGATTTTTAAGTCCGAAATGGTGATTCCCTTTACCACATCAATCGCTTTCAGTTGGTTTAATCCGCTTGTTAGCGGGAAACGTGCCAACAGATTCTTTACCGGAACGGGAAAATTGACAGTTGGCATATTAAAGACAGATTTCGCAAATTCATACATTTTTATGGTAATGGTTTCGAACATATCCGAACCACCCGAATTGAAAAATCCATGAACATAATAATCATAAATATTTTTCTCAACTCTTCCACCTTTCTTAGCCACCGAATCGGCAAAAGCTACCGATTGCAAATTGGAGATGGTAAAATCGGCTGTCCCATGAAAAACTGCTACAGCTGGAACATTAGCAGGATTTGTTGGAATAAAGTTAATAGCCGAAATAGCTTTTCTGCTGGCTGTAGTTGGGTATTTAAAGAGATAATCCGAAGTGACTCCAAACGAACCGGCCAGGTTGTGCTCGAAATCGTAAATACCATTACAGCCCATAAACAACTTACAACCATTGCCATTGTGTTTCATAGCAGCCAACGAAGCCAATGGAGTTCCTGCCGAACCACCTGCATAACCAAAGCGCGTCATGTCGAAATTCCATTCGGTGGCGTGTGCTTGC
Source organism: uncultured Bacteroidales bacterium (assembly GCA_903911085.1). Classification (GTDB taxonomy): domain Bacteria; phylum Bacteroidota; class Bacteroidia; order Bacteroidales; family Paludibacteraceae; genus Paludibacter. The sequence goes on from CAIWCC010000099.1 coordinate 65,168, forward strand.
ACAAAGGCAAAAGCATCCGCCAATTCCTGCATTCCAACATCAAAATTACCTCCTTGGTCAACCAGCGAATACGCAATGCGAACTCCGCCAATACCACGCGATGCGCCATATTTACTTTGACTGGCAAATGCAGCATATCCGCCACTTGTCCACGAACCGCCATGCACATAAATTATAAATGGATGCGGGCCTTTGGTAAGCAATGGAATGTCAATTTCAAGACTCAGCGTATGGTCGCCGTATTTTTTATATTCGTATCGCAATGTTTTGCATTGTGCATAGTCTTCTTCGTTCAGCAAAACCGATTTAGTGGTGTACACCTTGTAAGCATCTGCTGGCAAAGTAGCACAATCCACCAACGCGCAAATTGCTGTGGCATGTGTTAGCGTGTATGTACTTCCGCTTGCCGTCAATTGCATACCATACTTGTTGATGGCAGCATAGCCTATTGTCGATGTTAAAAGTATCAACGACAATAGCAAACTGCTTTTTCGACGAGCTATTTTATATCGTTTTTTCATATTGAATGATTATTCTATCTTAATTGTAGGTTCACCGGTCAGAAATCCAATGGAAATGAGAAACTTATCGGCTTCGTACATGGTGTTGTTTTTGTACATTGGTTTATTAAAAAAACCGTGTTTCTGCTCCGGATAGGTCAATAACTCACATCTGCTACCAACTTCTTCCATCTTTTTCTTAAAGTTTTTCATGGTTTCCATAGGAATAAGGTCATCTTTTTCGCCTAGAAAAATAATAGTTGGCGGCGCACCTTTTACAATGTTATGCAAAGGTGAAAAGTCGGTATATTTTTCCAAAATGCGTTCATTTCCATAGCCACCAGGGCCATTGTCAATAACGGGATTGAAAAGTACCAATGCATTTGGTTTGGTGCTAATTTTCAAGTTGTCTTTTGGGTCATTGTAGCCTGCGATTAATGCTGTGGCAGCAGCCAAATGTCCGCCAGCCGAACCACCCGAAGCCACTATCTTATTTGTATCGAGATGAAATCTTTTAGCATTTGATTTTATAAAACGCATAGCCGATTTTGCGTCCATCAAACTTTCAAACGGTGTCGTTTTGTCCGTTTTGGTCACACGATAATCCACTATAAAACAAACCATTCCACGCTGCGCAAAGTAACGCGATTGTGTTTCGAACTGAGTGATAGCGCGGGTTATCCACCCACCGCCGAAATAAAAAACCATAGCTGGAAATTTATCCTTTGTTTCAAAATTTTCCGGATAAAATACTTTTACGGTTAGTTTTGTTGTGTCAATAGCTTTGTATTCAATCATTTCCGTTTTTTGAGCCGGTACTAGTTGAATAAGCATTGAAAATAAAATGAGTGCAATAAATTTAGTCTTCATAAATGATTGATATTTAATAATTTCGTGTTGATTCAGTTATATGTTTATGCCATTTAGTTGTAACCTCAAGTCCCCTTTAGGGGATTTAGGGGCTTAAATGGTCAATTCTTTTTTACCAACCAGAATTTTGAGTCAGATTGGGATTTTTCAGCGTTTCGCTGAACGGAATGGGATATAAATACATTTTATTGTCCCAATAACGTGTTTCAATTAACTGATTTGGTGTATAAACTATTTTATTATCAATCAATTGAATTCTTGTTCCATAAATTTTTGTGACTTCCGGGGCAATTTTCCATCGACGAACATCCCAAAATCTATGGTCTTCGAAACAGAGTTCAACCCTGCGCTCATTGCGTACCATATCGCGAAATGCAGCTTGCGTACCCGGGCTGTTTTTGGGAAGACCGGCCCTCGACCGAACAATATCCAAATAGGTTTTCGCACTTTTTGTAAAAGTTGCATCGGTATAGGTTGGCGTTGGAAATGCCTCATTCATGGCTTCGGCATAATTCAGCAGAATTTCGGCAAACCTGAAAATTGACCAAACATGTACAGCAGTAGTGCTATTAGCCGGTGTAAGCCGCACATTAGCAGCAATGTATTTGCGTAAATAATAGCCTGTTGGCGAAGCTGCATACAACGGTAATCCATTTTTGCCACCTTCGTAAATCTGAATGGTATCAGTGCCAAGTACACTTCCATTCAGCGTAATTGCTTTTGCTAGACGAGCGTCTCTTTTGTTAAACGGCGCTGCTGCCATGGTCGGATTATTCCAGTCGAAAGCAGTTCCGGTTGAAGTTCCGAACGCATCAACCAGATTTTGAGTAGGGCACATTCCTGAACTTCCTCCTTCCATACCCATCGGGAAATTATTTGCCTCAAAACTATTCGAATTCGCAAATCGTTTTTCAAATATCATCTCATTCGAAGCCAATGCATTATAAACAAAACCATCCGCAATTAAGCCATAAGCATTCAAATTAATCACATCCAACGATGCTTTGGCTGCATCTTTCCACCGTAGCAAATCGTTAGCAGGATTGTGTAACGGACTTGCCAAAAACAGTAATGTTTTTGCTTTCAACGCCAACGCCGCACCTTTAGTAGCACGTCCGGTTTCGGCTGGCGACAATGCAATATATGATACAGGAAGATGTTTTGCGGCTGAATCACATTCTTCAACAATAAATTTCACAACATCGTTGAAAGTACTTTTTTTCAAGGTGTTGACTGAATCTGCCACATAACTCTTCTTAACAATTGGAATATTACCATATCTTTTTGCCAGTTCGAAATGGAAAAATGCTCTTAAAAAACGTGCTTCATACGGATAATTGACGTAATACTTTGTCAGGTTTTCGAGCACCAGAATATCTTCATTTTTATATTTTTCGAGAAACGTTTTATCATAACTTTCTAAAAACAGATTTGAAGCCCGAATAGCTGCATAACCACCTTCCCAATAACTGTCAATTTCGTTCGTTGCTGTCCATGCACCATTGTTCATGCGCCGAATTGCAGCAGTTTCCCATGCACTTATACCGTCATCACTCGCACACGACCGTGGTGCTGCACCAACCGATGTGAAATCATCAGGCAATTGGGTATATAAATAATTGAGCGATGCTTTCACCCTTTCGATATACTTTCCTACTTCTTCCTTGTCGTAACCGGTATGTTCGTCAATTTCCAGCAATGAGCAGGAATACGACAAAAGTAAAAATCCTATAAAAATATATTTTTTCATAAATGGTTGAATTTAAATTAATTATAATTCAAATGAAACACCCATATAATACGATGCAACAGTTGGAATTCCAAGTCCTATGGCTTCCGGGTCGCGAAGTTTTATATGATCAAGTGAAAACAAGTCATTTCCTTTTAAATATAATTTTACATTGGCCATTCCGACTTTTTTGGTCAACGAATTTGGCAAAGTGTAATAAGCTGTCAATGCCCTAAGTTTGAGATAAGCCCCATCGGCCAACCACACAGAGTTTGCCCTGAAATTATTCTCATTATTTAATGTCGTCAATCTTGGATATTGCGGATTTTCGGTGTTTGTAGCAGTCCAGTGATTGTTGCCGATATACCAGTCCGAAATATTTCCATTGTTCTGCAAAGGCCAATAAATGTTTGGCGTATCGAGCAAAATGCTAAATCTTTCTATGCCCTGAAATATTGCTCCAACGCCAAAACCTTTGTACTCAACGTTAAAATTGAATCCATAATTAATTTCGGGCGTTTGGGTACTATATCCCATGGCTATCATGTCATTATTATCAATCACATTATCGCCGTTTTGATTCACGTATTTTATGTCGCCCGGACGAACTTCTGAAAAAACCTGTTGGGGCGAATTGCTTATTTCCTCCCAAGTATTGAAAAATCCATCTGCCTGAAGTCCAAAAAACTGATTTCGTGATTTTCCAATTTTACTCAAATAATCGAAGGGAACATTTTTTATATTGTTTTCGATGACTTTGGTTTTTACAAGTGCAAAAATTCCCCCAACATTATACTTTAGTTCTCCAACCTTACCGGAATAATTAAGACTAATGTCAGCACCTGAAAAATCATTCACGCCCAGGAAATTAGCTGCTGGAGTAATGCCCAAAAGAGTTGAATAACTTGATTCACTGGATGTTTGACTTCCTTCCCTACGGTCATAAAACCAATCGGCAGTGAGCGATAAATTTGTAAATAAGGTAGCATCTATACCGATATTTATTTTTTTAGACATGACAGGTTGCATACCAATGGCTGCCAAATCGCCTTCTTTAATAGTCGCGGTAGAAGTATTGGAACTTGTAAAAAAGTAATTCGGACCGGCCAAATAATACTGTTTGTCCATTTCATAAGAGAGCTGTCCGTTTCCTAAAATACCTGCCGAAGCTCTTAATTTCAAACTATTAACCGCTTTGGTAGTCCAAAAATCTTCATTTGAAATCACCCAAGCTGCTGATAGGGTGGGGAATAAGCGATATTTGTTGCCGGTAGGCAAATAACTCGAACCGGAATATGAACCTGTGAAATCTACAAAAATCTTATCTTTATATCCATAATTCACCGCACCAATAAAATCCTGAAAAGCATTTTGGTTGTTGCGGGCTTTTATTTTCCACGTTTCCTGAACATACAACAAATTGGCGTTAATTGAATGGTCTTTATTTATTAAAGTGCTGTAATTCAACCTTCCGCTTAGCAAAGTTCTGAAATACAATGAATTCATGGACGTGCTAAATGCCAATGGAGTTTGGTTACCGTAAATATAACCATTGGCTGTTTCGTAGCTAAATTGACGTGAATTTTGGTCAAAATACTCAATATCATTGTCATAAGCCACTTTTAGCTCAGCATTCAATCCTTTCAACAACGAACCCAAATCTTGCGCAATTGTCAAATCTGTTGAAACATTCCGGCTGTGGTACCTCGAAAAACCATTAAATGTGGCTCCGGCATAAGGATTTCGGTTTTTATAAATTAAACTTCCACCCCAGTTATCCGAAGTTCTTTTGATTGGAAATGCCGCTGCAGGTATTGCGTACGAGTCGGTAAAAATAGAACCGGGACTTTTAACAGTTAAATTGTTTTCGTCCATCGATGCAAAAACATTAATTTTTACAAAAGTGGAGTTCGTTACTTTCAGGTCGAGATTTGTTCTGGCATTTAGTCGGTTGTACGATGGCTGAGTAGATTTTATGCTCGAATATGTTGGCAAATCATTTATCAAACCCATATCGTTATTATAATGTAATGCCGAATAATAGCGCATCCGTTCGCTTCCTCCCTGAAAAACCAAACTCAATTCGTTGGTTGAACCCTGATTTCGCAACATTTCTTTTTGCCAATTTACATTGGGGTAATTGTATGGGTCTGAGCCATCTCTGAATTTCTGAATTTCATTCGCCGTATAGCGTTCTGCCAAACCATCATTGCGAAGCGCTTCATTCAATGCTACTGCATAATTTCCTGCATTTGCCATTTGTACCGGACGAATTGGCAATGAAATTCCATGTTTGTAATTGGCCTGAATATTCATTTTTTCAAAAGTTCCACGTTTGGTAGTAACGAGAATTACGCCGTTGGCAGCTCTCATGCCGTATAATGCAAGCGCTGAAGCATCTTTTAGTACGGTAATTTTTTCAATTTCGTCATTTGCCAATGAAGCAAGTGGTCGCTGAACGCCATCGATATAGACCAGTGCACCTGTCATACCGCGTATTTGAAGTGTGGCTCCGGTTGTTGGTCCTCCGGCGTTGGTTTGAGCTGTAAGTCCGGCCAATGTTCCAAACAAACTATTGGTGGAATTCAGGGAGTTGAACATCATGATTTTATCAGAGCTGATTTCTGAGACTGCAGCAGTTGAAGCAAGTTTAGATGTTTGAATTCCAAAACCTTTTTCTTCCAAAGCATCGCTAGTAGGGTTAATTACTACATTACAAAAGTTGTTTTCAACATACACTTTCTTTTGCAATCCACCTGCAATAAAAAAAGTAAGCACATCGCCCGCTGTTCCTTCAATTGAATAGATGCCGTTTTTATCCGTCAATGCCGATTTACTTAATCCGTTATTGTTTGTAACCTGAACCAACGAAACCGGAATTCCTTGCTGGTCAACTACCTTTCCGGTAATTCTTTCGGCAAAAACGGTCAGTGCTCCAAAAGATAAAAGACTTATTATCAAAATGATTCGTATGCTTTTCATTTTAGTATTCATAATTTTAATCATAATTATTCCCACCCAGGATTTTGAATTAATCCATACTTTTTGTTTATTTCAATTGCTGGTAGTGGGCTTAAATACCACTTTGCTGAAAAGTTTTCTCTCCAAAAACGGTCGGGTGATAATTCGCGGTGTTCAATTTTGATATTTTTACCGTTATCTGTTTCCGAAACCCATACCGAGCCGTGAAGCCTTTTTTTGAATACTTCTTCCTTTTTCCATCTGATAATGTCAAACCAACGGTTATCTTCCAGGAAAAACTCGGTGGCTCTTTCTTTCAAAATGAATTCTCTGAAAGATTCTTTTGTCCACGCACGTGTTGACAAATTCTCAGTAATTCCGGCTCTTTCGCGTACTGCACTAACAAAAGCGTATGCTTGGTCTCTTTTGTCCAGTTCGTTTAATATTTCGGCATAACTCAAATAAATTTCCGGTAATCGGAGGTATGGAAATTGAGTTACTTCAGAGAAACCATTTCCCACCGAGCGTTCCCTGATATATTTGCGTAATACATAGCAATCGGGCAAAAAGCTTGTTGGGTAGGCTTGCCTGAACCAACCACGGGCGTTGGCACTGGTTCGTCCAATCCATGTTTCTATTGGTTTGGCATTGAGCGAAGCCATCATATCACCTTCAACCACAGCCGATTCGTACAAACGCGCATCGCGGGTAGGTTTTCCGGAAGCATCAAAAAACGGGTGTAACGAGTCAGTCGGATTCGACCAACTAAATGGCGTTCCATCTACTTTGTCGAACATATCCACCAATTCTTTCGTCAATCGGTAATCACGATACTGTGTTGCACCAGAATTGAGGTAAGGTGAGCCCCAAAGTGAACCAGATTTGTACATTCTCCGTGTCGAAATCAATGTTTCGCCCGTGCCACGGCCATTGTAACCTTTGATAAAGTCGGCGCGTGGGTCGCCGGTATTTACAATGCCGTAGCTTCCGGCATTATTATTCAATTCAGCAAAAAAATCGACACAAGCTTGTTCGGCTCTCGTCCACCAAACATCACTTTTTCCTCCAAACCAAGTAATTTTTTCGGTGGATGCTGTTCCTTCTAAATAAGGCTGTTCATCGTTAAACAATGGACTTGCAGCAAATAATAACAGTCTGACTTTTAGACCTAAAGCAGCTGCTTTTGTAAACCGGCCTTCGTCGGTAGCCAGTGTAGCAGCATCCAGCGCCCACGGAAGGTCAGCTGCAGCTTCGTCAATCAGTTTTACAATATTATTAACCGTTTGCTCGGCAGTAATCCGTGGAAAATTCAAATCTTCGTTGGGATAAATGGCATGGTCCAACCAAGGCAAACCACCAAAATGACGAAACATTTCGGTGTAATGTACAGCAATAATCATTTTTGCCTCGGCAATTCGTATTTTTTTCTGTTCGGGAGTCATGTCGGGCACACGGTTTACATTTTCAATAAAAATATAAGCCGAACGAATTCCTGCCCAACCTCCTTCATTTATAAAAGAATATTTTGTATCGACACTTGTGTTTTCGAGCGCTGCATTTACGCCACCTGTATAATATGGAGTTGCTTCTTTTGCCCCCAACAAATCGGTTAAGCAATCGAGCATCGAAGGCCCGATTTTAGATGTATAACCACTGGCTGTAACCACTATCCCATAAGGCAAAGTGGTGTATGCTTCAACCAAAACGCGCTCAGCGTAGAGTTTACTTGAGAAAATATAATCTAAATTCACTTCGATGGCTTCTGGTTGTTGTAACGACGGGTCGCCAAACACAAAGTCATCGCAAGAACTGAAAGTGAATATGCTTAGGAGCGATAGTAATACGAATCGAATAAAAAATCGTGTGATTTTCATAACTTTAAATTTATTTCAACTAAAAATTAATGTTAACACCAACATTTACAACTTTCAACAGTGGATAATCTCCATAATCGTCGGTTCTTTCCTCCGGGTCAATGATTTTCAACTTGTCGAAAGTCAACAGATTGTATCCATTTGCAAATAACCGGAGTTGTTGTATGCCTGCTTTTTTAAGAAATGATTTATTAAAAGTATAGGCAAATTCTATGTTTTTAAGTCGGATATACGAAGCATCTTTCACCCATAAATCGGAAGGAGCATAATTATTTTTAGCTGCCGAATAACTCAAGCGTGGATAAATTGCCTGGTCTGCTGTTTCGGGAGTCCAACGGCCATCCAACTGGAATTGGTATAAACCTCGAATGGCAGGAACACCATCAAATGGCTTTTGATAAGCTGTTCCTAACATCCTATCGACCTGAGTGGCAGCACTCCACAACAAGCTCAATTCAAATCCTTTGTATTCTCCACCTATTTTTAGACCAAAAACACTTCTTGGATTATTCCCGATTCCTATGGCTGTTTCATCAAATTGGTCGATTTTGCCATCGGCATTTAGGTCATAATATACCGCATCACCCGGTTTTGGTATCGGAGTATCGGTAGATATCGCCACAGGCGTACCATCGGGATAAGTCATGCCTTCTTTGTAAAAACCATAAAATTTACGCCCAAATCTTGTTCCCACAGGTGTTCCGGTTCGTTTCATATACGCATAATCCGGTTCTACTTCATCCATATAAACTATATTATTTTTGGAGTATGAATAATTGAACATCAGCCAGTAACGCACATCGCCAACTTTATCGTTCCATTTTATAGATGTTTCATATCCACCATTTTCAACTATTCCAAAATTCATTGCAGGCAAAGATGCTTGAATTATTCCCGGTACGGTACTTCGTGTTCTCAAAATTCCTTCTCTTCTTTCTTTAAAAATATCAATGCTTACGGTCATTTTTTCTCGCAATACTGAAAAGTCAATGGCATAATTTTGTTTTAATGCCGTTTCCCAAGTTACAGCTCTATTTCCAAGTGTGGCTTCGCTGGCAGCAAGTTGATTGGTAGGAATGTCAACGCCAAAATTATAGTTTCCTGAATTGGCAGTATATGTATCAGGAAGATACAAAAACCGCAATCCACCCATTTGGTCATTTCCAACCAATCCGACTGATGCTCTTACTTTGAGATAATTTAGCCAGTTGATGGATTTCATAAATTTTTCCTGAGTCAGAATCCAACCCAATGATAGCGACGGAAAAAATCCATATCTCGATTCCGGGGCAAAATTTTCCGAACCATTATATCCCGCATTCAATTCGGCTAAATACTTACTGGCATAACTATACGTGGCGCGTCCAACCAACCCAACATATCCATGTGGAATATCGGAAACCGTTGACGGATAATGATATTTGCTCTGATTATAAAGTAGTAATCCTGTCACTTCGTTTTTTCCAAAAGTATGGTTATATCGGAGCGACATTTCGCCATACCAATCCAAACCCTTTCCGTAAGATTCGCTATAACCCAATTCGCCATCCTGACTTTTAATGCGGTAAACCACAGTTGAATCGGAGAGCGCAGTTGGGTCAAAATCGCAACGAAACCAAGGTTCTAAACGCTCTTCGGATGATGTTCTTGTTAAGTTGAGCGATGAAGTTCCATTGTAGGATGCTTTTACTTCGGCGGTTAATCCTTTCGTAACAACATCCAAATTTTGATTAAATACAAAATCAAAGTTCAGCGTATTTTTGGTGGTATTCTGAAATCCTGCGCCATACCAATCGGAATAAGGGTCGTTCAGAGATGTGGTATTGTACAGTTTATTCGTATTCGGAAGTATCAATTTCCCGTTCACTATTCCGGGCGATGCCATTGGTGCCGACCAGTTCAATTCCTGCCAAAAATTTCCGGTAACATTGGGTTCGTTTCTGATTTCGGTACGGCCGCCCAAATTTATTTTGACCGTTGAAGTGTTGCTCACTTTAATATCCAAATTGGTGCGGTAGTTATAGCGTTGGAATGTAAAATTTGAGTTATAACCTTGATTGTAGGTTTTAAATAAACCATCCTGATTAAAATATCCCACCGACGCGAAATATTTAACCCTCTTATCGCCACCCGAAATGGTAATGTTATGTTGTGTTTGTAAAGCGTTTGTCCTCATCAGCTCTTTTCTCCAATCAAGCGAAGGATACATAATGGGTTGAGTATTGTTCTTAAAATGATTGAGTACCGTGGGTGTGAACATCAATAAATTTGCAGGTACGCCATCGTTCGTATCAAGCTCATTTTTAGCAGAAGCATAGTCGAAACTATTGGCCATTGTCATCATACGTGTGGGGATTTGCGACCCAACCGACGATTTTACGGAGATATTAGTTTTGCCTTCGGTACCACGTTTGGTAGTAATAATGATAACGCCGTTTGCACCCCGAACACCAAATACAGCAGTGGCAGAAGCATCTTTCAAAACATTAATCGATTCTACCTCATTTGGGTCGAGCTGATTAAAATCACGTTCCACGCCATCCACCAAAATCAGTGGCAAGGATACGCCTTCCGTCAAGGAACTGATACCACGAACAAAAATTTTGGCAGCATCGCCTCCTGGTTTTCCCGACATCTGAACCGAAGATAAACCCGAAACAGCACCACTCAACGAATTTCCGAGATTTGCACTTGGCGATTTTAATAATTCATTGCCACTAATTGATGAAATGGCACCAGTAAGCGATACCTTTTTTTGTGAACCGTAAGCTACAACAACCACCTCATTTAGGTTTTTTGATTCTTCAACCAGTTGAATTCTAATTATTTGATTGTTTTTTAATTTGATTTCTTGCGTAACATAGCCAATATAACTTACGATTAAAGTGCTTTCTGTTTTTAAGTTTTTTAGAACGAAATTTCCATTATTATCTGAAATAGTACCATTCCCAGTCCCTTTTATCAGTACAGTAGCTCCAATAATTGGTTGTTTGTTTTCATCAATAATTACACCTGTAACTGTTAGCTTTTTTGTTTCTTGTTTTGGATTTTCAACAGAATTTGCTTGCTTTTGGGTGATGTCTTTTTGTGTTTTATCATTTTCGTGAATGGTAATAATCGTTGATTGCGCATAAATTTCACAAAATAATGTCTGAGTAAATAATACAATTAATATTCCTATTAAATGCTTGAATTTACTTTTCGTTTTGATTTTCATATATTTATACTGATTTAAAATTTAATGCTTTGTGCGATTATAATTTTTAAGTTTGATTAAAAAAAATCATGTGTTTAAATTAAATCATACAATGTGTTTCAAATACGATTTTGATACAAAGTAAAGGTAAATCCTATTATTTTATAGGTGGTAAATTCGTAATTAAGGGGGGACGGTTTCGTATATGTGCAATACGATCTTAAATCAGACCCTTTCTTACACCTATTAGTATTTTTTTCATTGGTGTCCGATAAAAAGAGAATATAAAATAATGTCGCCCCGATGGGGCTTATTGACAATTCTAATTCATTGACTACCATAATGTCGCTTCTCCGAAGCTATTAATAAAAAGTCCCATCGGGACGAAATTATGGTAGATAGTATCAGAAAACAAAATCTAAGCCCCTTCGGGGCGAAATTATCTCAAAGCATTATTGGAAGCGGTTTTTCAGATTTTAAATAAAAAGTTTATCGGACAACAATATATTTTTTTTAAAGGAATTTGGGAAGTTGAAAATTTTAAGTTGCACTTTTCAAAAAGAAGAATCCCTACAAATTCAGTGATTTGTAGGGATTTTCATTATTTACTTTGATGTTTAATTCATCATTCATTTTTTATTTCTAATTGTTTCTAATTCGTTTTTCAACTTGATTACAATTTGGGGAAATTTTGAGGAAAGATTGTTCTTTTCTCCTGGATCTGTTTTAAGGTTGTATAATTGTTCAGTTTTATTATTTCCAAGTTCAATATTTGTTTCCTTATTCATTTCAGGGAATTTGCTTGGTTCAATATATTTCCAGTCACCAATTACAATTGATAATACGTTGCTAATGTTTTGCTTAACTACGTAGCTTCTGTTTCTTTTGTCTATGCCTAGCATTGTGCTGATAGCATTGTGGCTATCTGGAGCTTCACCTTGTTTTAATTTATAACCTGTCAATGACGCAAACGATGCATACCAATCGAGCTGAGTTACTAAAGCATTTGAAACGGTTGGTTTTACTTTTGCTGGCCAACGAACTATTTGCGGAATGCGTGTTCCGGCTTCAAAACCACTGTATTTTCCACCACGGAAAGGTCCCCATGGTTTATGATTTCCAAGCAACTCAACTGCCTGATCCTGATATCCATCGTCGATAACTGGGCCATTATCGCTTGATAGAATTACCAAAGTATTCTCATCTAAATTGAGTTTTTTAAGTTTCTCCATTACTTGTCCAACAATCCAGTCGAACTCCAAAATGGCATCTCCACGAGGTCCCAAACCGCTTTTGCCGGCAAATCGTGGATGTGGAACACGTGGCACATGCACATCTTGTGTTGCAAAATATAGAAAGAAAGGGTGATTTTTATTTGTATCAATGAATTTGAGGGCTTTTGTGGTAATGCTATCAGCAATATTTTCATCTACCCATAAGGCTGATTTTCCGCCTTTCATATATCCAATGCGCGAAATTCCATTCACAATACTTTGATTGTGAGAATGACTTGGTTTCATCCGTAACAATTCCGGATTGTCTTTTCCGGTAGGTTCTCCGGGAAAATTTGTTTTGTAACTTACAACGATTGGATCGTTGAGATCTAAATTCACAACCCTTCCATTTTCCATAAAAACACATGGTGTGCGATCGCCGGTTGCAGCCATAATATATGAGTAATCAAAACCAAGATCAACAAGTCCGGGTGTTACCAAACCATTCCAATCCTGCTTGCCTGTTTCGCTGCCCAAACCCAAGTGCCATTTGCCTATGGCAGCTGTTTTGTAACCCATCGATTGCATCATTTTGGGCATCGTATATTGCTGTGGTTTAATAATCATTGCTGCATCACCGGTGGCAATTCCGGTACCTTCCTTACGCCATGCATATTGCCCAGTCAACAAAGCATAACGCGATGGTGTGCTCGTTGCAGCACCACAATTTGAATTAGTGAAACGTACACCTTCCGAAGCCAACTTGTCAACATTCGGAGTTTGAACCTTTGAATAACCATAACAACTCAGATCGCCATATCCAATATCATCGGCATATATAAGTACTATATTGGGTTGTGCTTGTTTTTTATCTTTAGAATTACCTGCAATTAAAACTGTAGGTAATAAAGAAAGGCTTGTGTATGAAAGAATTAAGGGTGTTTTCATTGTGTCGAATTTATTTTGTCTGTATTATTTTGTAAATCTTAGTTGTTTCGGAATTAAACCTTACAAAAAATACACCTTTTGGCATAGTTTTTAAATTAATGAAATATGAATTTCCACTCAAAATATCATCAAAATTCTGGTTATATAGAATTGTTCCATTTGTATTTAAAATTGAAACATGCAGCTGTTTTACATTATATTTACAAGTGAAATTTAATGTTTTGTTTTGATTTGAATTAATGATATATGGATTTGTAGGTGTTTGAGTGTTTGTTGACAAATCCGTAGGTGATTTTTGATATACTCGTACGTAATCTACTTCGTATTGTAACGGAAAAACTGTTTTTGATGGATCTCCACCTCCAGAACCCAATGCAAGATTAAGAAGCATGTATTGAGCTTGAAGAAATGGATTAGTACCATCTGCATTAATAGTTTGATTTAAAAGTGTATAGTTGTATAATTCATCATCTACATACAGTCGAATGGAATCCGAGGTCCAGTCCATGCGCCAAATATGATATTTTTTTGGCCAGTCAGCATCTTTTGCAAGTAGTGTCGATAATGGTTTTTTGAAACTATCCCATTTTGCAGTCCAGCGTGTTGCCGTGCCCCATGCTACATTTGCCAAAACCGTTGGGACTCCACTCACTCTATAAAACTCCATTATGTCAATTTCACCACACGAAGGCCATTCCTTACTAACTCCAAGTGTCCAAATTGCTGGCCACGAACCTTTTGATGTGTCAACTCTGGCTCGAATTTCAAACCGTCCAAATAGCCATGATTGTTTACCTCTTGATATGATACTGGATGATGTATAGTTAACAGTTTTGCGATTGGTTTTCCAATCGGTACTTCCTGCCACATAATTAGGATTTGTAAAGTTTGCTCTTTTACCTTCTATAAGTAGTCGACCTCCCGAACAATTGGCATTATCGCTTAAGTACCATTGAAGTTCTTCATTCCGTTTGAAGCCAGTCTCGTATCCCCAATTCTCAGGATTTGGTTTTCCTTCATTGTTGAAATCTTCACTAAACACCAGTTTCATTCCAGCAATTCGGGGAATTTCGCCTTTGTCAGGTAAGTACGGATTTACAGCCCGAACACTTGTAACAATTATAACTGCAAAAATTAATAGTAAATTTTTCACCGTGTTGATTTTTATTGTAATCGTTAGTTTACTGAATTAGTAACTTTTGAGGGGAAAAACCAGAACAGCAAACAAGATAGATGCCTTTGGGTAAAGTTTCAATACCTATCGTTTTGTTTGTTGAAAATGATTTCACTATAACACCTTGCAAGTTTACTAAATCACAATCACAATATTCTGTTGAAGTAACAATCATCTCATTTTTTACGGGGTTTGGAAAAATCTCAAAATCCATTTTTTTTGATTGAATTTCGTTTGTTGCCAACGGAATGTCAATTATTTTTTGAAGATTACTCCCAAGTTTGTTGTAATCTTGTTCTTTGATTGAAGGTGTTGAAACTTGATTCAAATAAATACTTCCAGTTGATGTAATTACACCATTGGCATCAAAAAAATCGCCAAATCCTCCAAATGGTTGAAAATAAGCGTATCGTTCAACAAACCAAGTACTTTCGAGCCATGGCAATGCTAATTTCAAAAATCCATCTTGCACCCAAGTATTTCTAAATTTATTGGCATTAAACTCAGTTATCCAAATTGGCATTTTGTAATAATTGTAACAAGCATTCACTTTAGCTTTGAACCGTGCGAAAATTTTTGCAGGGTCTTCGTCAGGTGTGGTAGATGGACTTGCACCCCAATCGTACCAATGCATTCCAATGGCATCCATTCTTGTATTTAATGGAACAGCCAGTGTATTCATGTTTTTTACCCAATTCAATTCTTCACCTTCGCGACAAGATGGCGACAAGATCCGAAGGCCTGTTTTCATTAAATTTTTTTGATAAATTACAGCAGTGTCCACAACGCACAACGAACCATATTTCCCCGATTGGTCATTGCAATTGTCTGACTCATTGAAGCTCATAATATGTGTAATCTTAGTTTTTCGAATAAATGCATTTACATCATCTTTCGTATCTATGGCACTTTTACCCCATGTCATTGCAGAATATTCTCTATCCAAATCTGATATGTTTGAGCTTCCCCAATTATAATACCACGAAGCATTGACTCCTTTTACGTCACCACCAGTTCCTTTTTTATTCACCCAAATCCAAGGAATTACACGAATGAATGAAACATTGTCGTTCAATCCAGTAGGCAATTTGTTGATGTATAAATCTGACTCCGAAGCAATATACACCTGACTGATTCCTGAACCATCGCCCTCGACAGCCAAAGTGACCATATACCCTTTTTTTAGAATAAATGAGGAGATTTTTTTGTTGAGGTTATTAGGAATGGCAGTGTCAGAAAAAACTGTTTTGGCTACAACTTCACCATAAGTGCCTGTTTGATTTTCATTGTCAAAAAAACGTAATGGTTTGTAATATAGTTGAAAAGGATTTATAGCTGACCCATTATAGTATTGATTTATAGTCGCATTATTGTTAATCGAGAATGCTTGACCAAGAATGGAAATTTTATTAACAATGCCAGTGTTTGCTAATTGAGCATTTAGTGCAGGGGCAAATATCCACGCATCGTAGGAAATTATATTAATTTTTGAGTTGTTATCAATCGGATTATTACTAAATAAATAAAGTTTCGAATCGCCAGAAAGTGTAACCGAAGCATTTTTTATTTCGTTAGAATATACTATTGAGCTGTCAATAAGCAAAATGTTGATACCACTTCCCATGTCTATACAAAATCCATCGCCCAGCTTTATTGTTGCATTTACAATTGATAAGTTTCCTTGTCCCATTACTATGTTGCCGGCAATACCAGCAGAACCGCCTAGAATTGGTTCGTAATTTTTAATGCATAGATTTTTGTTAATAGCAGTGTTTGGCTCAATGGTTCCAGACTTTGGAATAGTTCCATTTTGGTCATCTTTCCAATTATTTTCGTTGAAAAATTGACCATCATTGGCATTTCCTGTCCACACAAGATTTTGTGCATTTACAGTTAAAACACCAATAAAAATTATAGTCAGAGTAAGTGTTTTTTTTATTGAATTTAATATCAAATCTATCATTATTGACTGCGTAGTTAGTTTTATTAAACGATTGTATTTCAATGCTTTGTTGATGAACAAAAAGATGTATTTTAATAATCCTCAAAGAGTCAGTTATTTGCTGACCTTTGAGGATTTGACTATTAACCCCTAAAGTGGAATAAGAAATATTATAACTGATTATTTTAACTTAAACTAAAGTCCAAAAACCAATACTAACTTTAATTCCCCTTCTGGTCCCGATAGCTATCGGGTTAGAGTTTACTAATTTACTATCTTTTTCACCCAGTTTTTTGCACCGGCTTCAATTTGCACATTGTAAATTCCTTTTGATGAAAGGTTGATTTCCAATGTATTGCTGTTTGCTTTTTTGTTAATCACCATGCGTCCAATGGCATCAAATACACGAATATTTGCTTTTACATCCAAGTTCTGAATTGACAGTTTACCGTTCACAATTGACAGTTGAGGTGCAGCTGATTCTGTTTCTAATTCAACTACATTAGCTGTTGGGATGCGTTGTGCGGTTATTGCAAAACGGGAATTGTTGGTTCCAGCAACAGCTGTAAATGTGTAATTTGAAGTCAACAAATTGGTAATTGTTGCGGGACTTGTTCCATTGTCTGTAAGCAATAATTTCGACAAACTTGGTGCCTGTGTAGCATCTACGCTGATAGTAGTTGAACCTGCTGTTTTGGTATAAAAACCAATTGGCAAGTTTACCACATTAGTTATTGGTAAGGCATTATATGAATAATTTACTCCGCCCAACATGGTATAAACTTGTGGTTTATCGGTTCCAATACCAATCATTTTTTCATAATCCTGACCAATTTCGTAAGCTGTACTTTGATTATTATCCATTATCAAGTTGGTTTTGTCAATTCCAGTAGAACTTGCAAAATTTATTTGAATCTTATCCGATAAATCTGTATCAACAGTTGTTTTTGCTCCTTGACGACCTAGATAATTGAATGAAATTGTGGTGCCACTTCCTACCTGAACAAAATATGCTGACATTGGTGGTATAGTATAACTTTCGGCATTGCTAACGTCGGTATAAGTAATATTATTTCCATCGATAAATGACATGTGTGTAGCACTAGTTTTTGCTCCATTGCCATTAAAATTACTCAAATATGGTAACCCAATTAAGTTCCAACCATAATTGTTACCAGCAGCATCTCCTGTATATGCAGTTACTGGAACAGTGCGACCATCTGTTTCTGCATCAAGTACATTAGGAGTTAATGGTATAGACAATTCTACATTATATGTTCCACTTACAAGAGTTTTTAATCCAATAATATAACCTTTATTGGCAAGCAAAATGTTTGGGTCTGGCAGTTGTAGAGCAATGTGTTTCCAATTGCTTCCTGTACCAAATTTAGCACGCTTTTGACCATCATAATACTTTATAAACCAATCGCCATCTTCGCCTAAAGTACCTAATGAATTACCATCCGATTTGGTAATAGCTGCAACAGATACATTGCATGGAAATGCCATAAAATACCATTTCGTGTCGTCGATGGTTTTTAAAAGTCGCACTGTGGTTGCAGTAATTTTGGCATCTATTTTGGCACTAAAAGTCGTTGCATCTTTTCCTGCTTTTAAAGTTACTGTTTCAACTGTTATTTGACTATTTACATTTAGTTTTCCACCTGCATCAACTGTAACGCTATTTACTTTTGGTGACGTGTTTACAGTCAATGTACCGTTATTAGCAATGGTTAAATTTGTTCCTGCGTCAACAGGCAAATCACCTAAGTTTTGTGCAGTTGCAGCAGGTACATTTACTGTATTTATAGCGGCAATGGTAATTGTGCCAGCCACCGGATTAAAGCTATAATTGGTAGCCGATAAACCGCTAACATTTGGTGTGATAGTAAGTCCAGTAGTTTCGGCAACAGTGGTGTTGGAGTAATTTGTTGAATATGAAACCGATCCACTTATTACGCCAGCACCTTCACTATTTACAAAACCGGAAGGAGTGTAAGTTCCTGCACCTGTTACTGTAGCAGCGGCGGTTCCATAAGCTACTGATTGATTTCCTGCAGTAATGGTTAAAGCCACTTTATCAATTGTAAATGCTGTAGCAGAAGAACTTGCAGAATTGTAATTTCCATTGGCTGCAACAGTTGCGGTTACGGTATATGAACCAGCATTTGTAGGTGCTACATCGGTTGGGCCATATCCTGTGCCTGAATAACTGAAAGTTAGTGTTCCAGCAGAACCACCTTTAGTTGCAGCAATTGGACCTTGAGGCGTACCATTGTAAGTATAAGTACCAATAGGAGTTACTATTACTGTTGGTGTTGCTGGATTTACACTTCCCGAACATGCAACATTTTGATCACTAATACCCGTTGTTGCAATTGTTATGTTTTCGGAATTGTAATTTGCTACCGCCAAACCTGCTTTTAACCGAACATAGATGTTTGTTTCACTTACAGAGCCGTTACTTGGGGTTAGAGTTATTGGATTTGTAGCACTAAAAGAGCCACCTGTAGAGGTAGAAATTTCGTAATTTGTAAGTGGACTTATGGAAATATTTCCATTCAAATTTGTTCCACCTACGATAAATGACTGTTCTGAAGATGGTCCAGAACTATAAGTATAGGCAAAACCAGTGCGTGTAGTTTGGGTAACTGATACAGTAGTAACCGCAAAATTGGCAACCAATGTTTTGGCGGCCGAAGCAGTAAATGCATAAGTTGCGTCTGTAGATTGCACTGCGCCACCGCTAGTATTAAGTGTCCAGTTCACAAATCTATAACCACTGTTGGCGGTTGCTGTGAGTGAAACGGATGCTCCTGCCGTATAAGTGGCTGCACCACTAACACTTCCATTACCAGAAGACGAAGCAGAAATTACATAATTTTGGGGTGCATAAGCACCAGTCACATCGTAATTAATGTATGCTATGTCAAAGTTGGAGGCTTCCGATTGGAATGCTTTTCCATAGCTTAAATACGTTGGATACGTGGCTGCATATTCTTGAAGTACGACATCGTCCAATGTCATAACTACAACCGGTGTTCCAGTACTACTATTTGTCTTGGTCGAAAATTGCATTGATAAGGAAGTGGTTGTAGGGCTTGTGGTTAAAGCCGGTGTTGTATTGGTTGAATAGTTACTTAATCCTGTTGACGTATAGTCAGCCTTTACAGAAGCTGCTCCATCTACTAATTTAATAGATTGACCTAGAGCAGCCCTTTGAGAGGTTGTTGCACTTAACTTGTAGGTTTTATTAGGTGATACAGTTGCAGATACACTGTATGCTCCATTATTCGAGGCAACCCATGTACCTTCTTTGATTTGTAACTGACCCCCATTGGTTGATGACCATACAACAGCACCTAAAGGCCATCCGCCAGCAGACCATCCGGTAGCATCTGTTGCGAAATCTCCATTTGTAACTAAATTTGGTCCAACTGCAGAACCAATTGTTGGAGTTGCCTCCATTTCGGATAAAACCATGTCATCAATTACATAAGTGTTACTACCATTCCAACCAATTACATCAAGTATAGCAACTGAATCAGCTACTCCCGTTGTAAATGTTTTTCCATTTAATGTCCATACAGCAGATGCGGGAACCGTTGAGCCAGGATTTCCATATATATTGTTCATACCATCAGACGCATTTGTTTTTACAAATGTTCCTGTACCATCGTAATTCCCTAATTTAAAGTCGTAACGCATATTCCCATTATTCAACGTTTTAGAAAGGTATTTAGCATAAAAACTAAATGAATAGGCTGTACTTGGTTTCAATCCTTTAATAGTTAGTGTTGTTACAACAGATGTAGTATTGCTGTTAATTAACTTTAGTGCACCCGCTCCAGTTCTAAATTCTCCAGCCGTAGTTGTTCTGCCTTGTCCGGCTAAAATGAAATTCCACATAGTCATATCGGCCGATTCAAAATTTCCATTATTATCCTTCAATAGATTATCGCTGTAAATACTTTGAGTTGTTGTAGTTGTAACAAAAACTCCATCTCTATAAATATGAACATTTGTTCCTTCCACTGCAAAGCGGAAAGTGTGATAAGTTGCAGCATCATTAGCCGCAGAACTTATATTTGTAGCGGCAGTTTCGTTGGTGTAATTCAATGCGCCATAGTTATCTATTCCACTTGAATTGATTGACATACGCATGCCAGTACGCCCACTATTACGAGTTTCGAGGAAAAAACCTTTTACGGCAGCTGATAGAATTTTAGCTTTTACTTCAACGGTGTAATTCGTAGGTGCAGTAAATAATGCATTATTGATCATTTTACGGGTTCCAGCTGCAAGATTCATTGTCGTTGCAGCTATCTGTGGACTAGTGCTTAAATCCTTAATGGTCAATACGGGATCTGCTGCCATAAGTTCAAAAGAGAAAAAAGGCAAGATAACCAAAAGTAAAAATGTTTTTTTCATGATTTTGAGTTTTAAATTTAATGATAGGCTTAATTTGATAGATTTAATTTTGTTACTGGCTTTTATCACTACAAATACAAATTTTATCGTAAATCAATAGTTTGAAGTGTTTTAGCCAATTTTTATCTGCGCAAAAATAAGTGATTTATAAGTAGTGATAGTTTGAGTATTATTCAAATTGGTTTAATAAGAATTCATACATTAAATAATATTGTTGTCCGGTAAAAACAAAAGAAAAAATAGTGTCGCTCCTAAGGAGCTCTGGTAATACTTGTAACTTATTGACTACCATAATTTCGTCCCTTTGGGACTAAAGATTTAGCTGCATCGCAGCGAAATTATGGTAGAAAAAATTCAAACCATAAAACCTAAGCCCCATTCGGGGCGACATTATAGCAAGTCTTGTTGAATAAAGACTTACAGCAATTATATAAAATGTTTACCGGACAACAATGTTTATATTAAAAACAACCGCCTTTTCCTTTCGAAAAAGACGGTTGAATTAACTAATAACTACAAACTTTTTCTTGAAAGCAATTTTGATTAAAGAATAATTTTAGTTTTACTCTCTCCAGATTTTACAATCACAACTCCTTTTTCTTTTATTATCAGTTGATTGTTTCTTTCTTTTGCAATAGTTCCAGCTACTTTTACTCCCATGCAATTGTAAACTTCTATTCGTTCACCTGCTTTTGCACCCGATATTTTAAGAATTCCATTCTGATTACTAATTGACATTTTTCTGTTTATGTTTGAAAGTGCATTAATTACGTTGTAAGGGGCATAAGCGCCAGTCAAATCATAGGTAATATAAGCAATATCAAAGTTGGCAACTTCCGATTGGAATGCTTTTCCATAGCTTAAATAGCTTGGGAAAGTGGCTGCATATTCTTGAAGTATCACATCGTCCAATGTCATTACTGCTACTGGTGTTCCAGTATTGCTATTAGTCGTTGTTGTAAACTGCATTATTAACGATGAACTTGTAGGTCCTGTTGTTATTGCTGGTGTTGTGTTGGTATAGTAGGTCGTTAAACTTCCTGTTGGAACGCTATATTCTGTCTTTACAGATGCAAATCCATCAACTAATTTAATAGATTGAAACAAAGGAGATGCAGCTGCTATTCTTTGAGAAGTTTTTGCACTTAACTTATAAGTTTTATTGGGTGATACAGTCACAGGTGCACTACTGTATGTTCCACTGGATTTGTTTACCCAAGCGGCTTCTTTGATTTGTAATTGCCCTCCATTGGTAGAAGACCAAATTGCAGTACCTAATGGCCAGCCACCATTAGCCCATCCTGTTGCATCTGTTGCGAAATCTCCGTTTGTAACCAAATTTGACCCAACAGCTGCGCCAATTGTTGGAGTTGCCTCCATTTCGGATAAAACCATGTCATCTATTACATAAGTATTGCTACCATTCCAACCAATAATATCAAGTATAGCAACTGAATCAGCTACACCTGTTGTAAATGTTCTGCCATTAGCTGTCCAAGTAGCAAGTGCGGCATCCATCGAGTTGGTTGGAGCACCATATATGTTGTTAAAAGCATCTGTTGCATTGGTTCTAACAAATGCTCCTGTACCATCATAATTGCCTAATTTTAGGTCGTAACGCATATTGCCAGCTACAACTGATTTTGCTAAGTATTTTGCATAAAAACTAAAAGAATAAGCTGTACTCGGTTTCAATCCTTTAATAGTTAATGTTGTAGCAACTGATGTAGTATTGTTGTTTTTTAACTTCACAGCACCCAATCCATTTCTGAATTCTCCGGCAGCAGTTGTTCTGCCTTGTCCTGTAAGAGCAGGTAAAAAATACCACATACTCATATCGGTCGATTCGAAACTTCCATTGCTGTCTTTCAATAGATTGTCGCTGTAAATTGCTTGAGTAGTTGTTGTTGTCACAAAAACTCCATCGCGATAAATATGTACGTTTGTACCTTCTACTGCAAAGCGAAAAGTGTGATAAGTTGCAGCATCATTTGCATCAGCATTCAAATTGGTGATGGCAGTTTCGTTGGTATAATTCAATGCGCCATAGTTGTCAATTCCATTTGAGTTGATTGACATACGTAGGCCATTACGTCCACTGTTGCGGGTTTCCAAGAAAAAACCTTTCACGGCTGCTGATAGAATTTTTGCTTTTACTTCAACGGTATAATCACCTGTTGGTACAAATGAAGAGTTGTTGATCATTTTACGAGTTCCAATTCCATAATTTATTGTTGATGCACCAATTACAGGATTTGTGCTCAAATCTTTAGTTGTCAATACAGGATCGGCAGCCATAAGTGCAAATGAGAAAAATGGCATGATAGCCAATAGTAAAATTCTTTTTTTCATGATTTTGAGTATTAATTGTTTGATTGTTATAATTTAGTTGTTTATTTTTTCATTAATTTCAAAGGCGCAAATCCTTCGCATTTTAGTATATAAAAACCTGAAAGTAATTGGTTAGTTTTTATACTTTTACCTGTAAAATTGGTTTGTAAAGCCAACCTTCCTTGAGCATCATAGAGACTCACTTTTTTACCTTCTGCTATTCCTTTGAGTTGAAATGCTTCACCAATCGGATTTGGAAAAATGCTCAACTCCGAAATTGATACATTTTCCACTGCCGAAGGTGTATTTACTGTTATGGAATATTCTTTGGTTGTAATGCGAGAAACATAGTCGCGTCCACGCACTTTTATGCGGTAATTTCCTGGTTGTGTGTATGTAATCTGGTCTTGATAAAAATTAGACATCAATGTGTCAGCACCTTGAAACATATACCAGCGATAAAACGCATCCTTATTTTCGGTGGTTTGTTTTGCCCCCAATAAGTTTACAGTTAACGGTGCACTTCCAATTAATGGTTCTACTTTTATATCAAAAACGCCCAAAGATGCATCTGCGCAATTGCATGTGCCTGAAGCTATTGGCTCCCAATGTGCTGCTTTATTTAATGTAATATCTGTTGAAGAAACCAACGTCAACAAAGTGCCAATGCTAATATTATTATTCAGTGGATTAAGGTATTTCCCAGACGCTGAGTTTTTTAGTGCAAAATAATTAGTTCCAGTAATTGCAACCATTTCCCAAAGTTGATTGTTGTTGTTGGTTTCATTTTCAACTACTACAGAATCGTTTCTTACGCTCAAAGTCAGACAGTTATTGTTTACCTTTAATTTGTAAGTATTTCCAGCAACTTTATTCATTATAAAAATTTCATTTACCGAACCACTTCCTGTCCCAACACCACCCATAAATGCAGTATTTAATTTGCCAGCAGTTGTAGAAATTTGCATTCTTCTTCGAGAAACTCCGTCGTTGTTGCGCGAAAGGAAACTGAAACAATGATTGTCATAATCTACAGTGGTTGTTAATTCTGATGCAGCTTGTTTTGCTTTTGAAATTTTTGTGCTGTAAATTAAAGGATTGCCTCTACTTGGTATTCCTTCAAAATCTCTGTAGTATATTCCATTTGCTGCCAATAATTTAGGCGTTTTCTCAAATGAACAATAAAACGAATCGGTTGGCGCAACTGGGTTTCCAAATGCAAAAAGTGCATATCTTTCTATCATTGGTGTTGCATTCATTTTCACGATATAATCTTTTATTCCGTTGTGATAAGTTAGTGCATTGTCCTTACTTGTTGTATTCCAGCTAGCACCATAGCAAAACTCTGTAACCCAAATTGGAATATTATATTTATCGTACAAAGGTTTACAAATGGTATTTACGTAATTGTCGCCAGTTCTTTTTTCATAATTATGCAGGCAAATAAAATCGACCCTATAACCACGTGCCAATGCTTTATCCATAAATTCGTTTAGCAAAACCAAGTTTGTCATTGCAGGCGAACCCAACCGCAGGCCAGTTGCCATCAATTTTGGCCAAAGCGTAAGGCATTGTTCCACAGTCATATTAGACTGCTCGGCATGATCTGGTTCGTTAAAGCCGAGTAGATGTGTTACATCTCCTTTGGTTTTAAGTGTTTCAATGTTTGCATCAACAGGTGGCCAACTCGAACCCCATTGCATAGGAACAAATTCTTTTTCAAGAGGAGATGAAGCGCTAGGACCCCAATTGTAATACCAATCGTTTTGGAATTGAGTATAGCCTCCACCCATTCCCTTTTTTGTGCTCCAAAACCATGGTGCAACTCTTACAAACGTTACAGTATCATTTTTGCCATTAATCTTACCATTTACAATGATATCATTATCTTCGGCAATGTAAACTTTACTTGGTCCAGTTCCATCCTGGTTTTGAGCTATAACTGCCATATAACCTTTTCTTAGAAATAAGGAAGCTGCCTTATTTGTACTATTGGCACCAATAGTTGTTCCTGTACTGTAACTTACTCGGAAATACTTACTTACCCCCGTTAAATTTGCTCCTGAATAAAGATACATAGCTTTTGTAGACGACCGCTGTGGAATAACCACAGTTCCACCATAATACTGCGCAACACGTACATTGCTGCCAACAATTAATGCAATTCCATCAACAGTCATTTGTTTTTCATATTTAGCTACAACTTGCTGAGGAGTAAGTGAATGAAAATATAACCATGCATTTTCACCCACAAAATTAATTTTTGTTTCTGAAGTAATAGCCTCATTTTCATATAAATGTAATTGCGCATTGCCGCTTAATGTAATAAGTGGAGCTGCAACTTGGCCAGTTAATACAATGGCGCTGTCAAGTGTTATATTCACAGCCGATTTAAAGCCAGTAACAGTTACATAATCTGTACGAATAGTTGCTTTTTTGAAAGTGATTGTTCCTGAACCAGCATTAATTATCCCTTTCACTTCCGTGTCGGTTCCAATGAGTGCATTTGAACCAAAGTAAATGTTTCTGTTTATTGCCACCGACGATGATATACCTGTGGCCAAAGAATTGCCAGTAGCTTCGTCTTGCCAATTTGAAGAATTAAACATGGAAATTTTATCAAAATTTCCTGTCCAACTAATTTGTTGTGCTGGCGCAAAACCAATAGCACAAGTACTGAACAAAAAAAGGAGTATAGATTTTAAATTCATTTTATTGAAAAATTAGTTTTTTAGTAATCGTATTATTGTTCTCAGTAACAAGTTGTAAAAAATAGCAACCCTTCATATTTTCAAATTGAATATTTTGATTGGTTTTATTACGCACATCAATCAATAATTCTGTAGAACCTTGCAAGTTGATAATTTTTAGCGAAGTGTATCTATTTCCTAAAAAGTCAACTGTCACATTGTCTTTTACAGGATTTGGATAGAAATTGAAATTTTCGACATTCATTTTTGTTATTTCAAAACCGGTACTGTTTTTTGATACAGTTACATTTACAGTTTGGGTCAGCGTTTTTCCATTTCTATTTATTACCAATCGAATAGGTGCAGTTCCTTCTTTTAATGCCATCATATTTCCTCTGTCGTCAACTTGTACTATATTTCTGTTATCACTTACCAATAAAGTATTTGTGTTTAACAAATTAAGTGCTTTGTTATTTGACATCAAGGCAGTGGTTGAATATGCTCCACTTTCACGAACAGTTAATGATGGTTTTGGAATTGATAGATTTATACTAGATAGATTTATACAACGAACAGTAACAGTATCTTTAAGAGTAATACCCAAAACTGTAACAGAAACTGCAACTTTTCCATCTCCAATCGTTTTTGGGATTATTGTACCAAAAGCATTCAAATCGTTGATTGTAGGAGTTAGATTGGTATACTTTATTTCCACATATTTAGTGTCGGGTGCATTTCCATCATTCATCAATATTTCAAGTGAAGTGCCTGTAGCTTCATTTACTTCAACTTCGGAAGCATAAGAATTGAAGTTGATAGTGGTGAATTTATACTCCAAAACCTCTATGTCTATTGTGTCTTTAAGAATTACATCACTTAGTTGAACTGTTGTTTCAATTTTGGTTTTTCCTACAGAAAGACCTGTAATTAAGCCCAATTCGCTAACAGAAACATTGGGGACGCCTATTATTTTATAGGTAATTTGAGCAATGCTCATGTTGGCAACCGTGTTATCTGACAGTTTTCCAGTAACTGAAATCTGTGTACTTAAGTGCTCTTTTATAAGTGTTTTGTCTGCTGTGGCTTGAATTGAAGCAAGTTTTACTGTTGTACTTGTTATTTTACTGTTTGCAAATACTGCCATTGCCTTATTCAGAAAGTAATAAGTTGTGTCAATTTGTGTATAATCAAGTTTGCTTTGTATTTTCAGATCCACTTTTGAAATTTCAGCGTTAAATTTGTCAACCGAAAATTGAGGATATTGATTAAGATTATTCCCAACAACCGCTGTTGTAACTGTGTTTTTGGCTTCAATCAGTTTTAATTTTAAACTGCTTAGATTTGTTGGAATATATGTGTCAGGCGCATAAGCTACATACGATGTTGTGAAATCGGCCCCGTTGGAACTTGCTAATTTCCCAAATTGCATATATGGTAAACCTTCCAATTGTGTTAATTCAAAGTCATCGAAATAGATAGAATATGAATCAGATGTCGTCCATCCATTGTGATAATTAAGTTGTGCTTCATTGCAATCTGGTCCGGTTGTAAATTCCGCAGTTTTTTGAGCAAAAGCAGTGGTATTGGTTAAGGTTAAATCAACCACTTTTACACCAGAAACCCAAATTCCACCCATCATTTTTGATAGACCATTGTAGTTTGATGATATTTTAAGCTTTGCCCAAAAAGAAATTCTATACCTTGAGTTAGGTTGAACTTTTAATTTTCCAAGAAAACGACCAGTCCAGCCATTGGACCAAACCATTGAATATTTTCCTGAGTGAACATTGGCAGCTGCAGTTTCAATCGCCCTTGGTGAATAACTATCACCACTCCACCAGTTTGCATTTATTGCATTTAATTCAAATCCAGGGTCTGGAATTACATCGGTGCGTTCAGTATTTACAGTTCCAACCTGAACACTGTCTTTATAGATTGCTGCTGTGGTACCTTGTGCACTTAATCTATAATTGGCAAAGCTGGAATTATCAATATTTTTTATCAAGGTGTCATTCGTTACAGAATTGACAATTGCATTTGAAAGTACAGTAATATTTATTCTACTGCCTGTTTTTGTGCGCACATCGATTCCTAAACCCGATTTAGAAGACTTAACTGCTGATTTTAACTCCACAGAGTAATTATCAACAACAGGATTAAAATCCAAATTCGATAATTTATATCCATAAACACCACCTGCGGCTACAGTTAAAACATTTAACCCGGTTGGCAAAATTGATGATTGAGAATTTTCTCCAGTTACAAAGAATTTTGTCCAAGTGGGAGTGGAGTATATCGGATTAATTGTTCCATCATAAATTATATTTCCATAAAGTGATGACATTGGCACAGTCGAAGTACTTTTGGAGATAATCTGTGCCGACGCAGATGACGTAATGGAAAATATTATAAGGACAATAAATAGTTTAATATTTGTCATATTATTTTGTTAGTTAATGATAAATGATTTTTTAGAAATTGGAATAAAAACAAATTATTAACTAAATTACTTCATTCTAAATGGAGCAACAGGAAAATTGTCAGTGGAGTATAAATTGGGAACAGCATAGTTTTTCCAATAATACCTGGCTTTAACTGGCGCAATAACTTCTTCGGCCCAAACTAATACGGTGTTTCCTTCAATTCTAGCTTTAGCAGGATAATAAACATCGTCTGCACCAGCAATTTCAAATAATTGTGGACTTTCACCAGAATTGATTTTCAGTCCTTTATCTGCAAAATTGAAAAATATGCGTAAAGTTTTCCCCTCAACTAGCGCCGATTTATAGATTGGGCTGCTGAAAGTGCTTGGTTTTCCATATACTTTTGCTAAAGCGATATCACCCAGGCGATTACCGACAGGTATTTTATTCCATGGATGAATATTTGTTTCTTCACCAACATCTATTGTGGTGGCGAAACCTGAATTAGGTAATGATTCGGCAATTTCTTGTTGAATTTCTCTAAAATCGCACCAATTACTTGACTGAAAACCAGGTAACTGAACTGCATAGAAAGGCAACATATCGTTTTTAAAATCGGAACGCCAACCTTTTACCAAAGCTTTCATAATTGGAGAATAGGTTTGAAAACGTGAAGCATTGTTTTCGCCTTGATACCAAATCATACCTGATATTTTATATGGTAACAACGGATTAATCATTCCATTATACAAACATCCAGGAATACGGGCACTTGTAGGTGGCGTGTAAGCACTTTTGACATTAGCTGGCAATGAAGCAAAAATTGATGGATTTATCCATTCTTCAGCATTTGTACCGCCTTGATATGCACCAATCATGCCTATTGGAACATTAAGTGAACTGAGTAATCTTTGGGCAAAGAAATAGCCTACAGTACTTACAGGTGACATTTCGTTAATTGAATCACCATGTGCCCATTTGCCACCCAAAGTATCGAGAGGTAAATTAGAATTGACTACATTGGTTCTGAAAAAACGAATATTGGCATTTTTGTAAGTTGTTGCATATGAGGTTCCTAAAGGCAAATTCATATTTGATTGTCCAGAGCAGAACCATACTTCACCAATGAGCACTTCGGGAATTGTTATGTCATTTACTGTCAAAGTATATGGTCCTCCTGCCGCTGGTGTAGGTAAATATGCAATGAATTTTCCTTTACTATCAGCAACAGTTTGAACGGGAGTATTATTCCAACTTCCAGTTACTGTGATTGTGGTTCCAGTAGGTGCGGTTCCCCAAATTGGAGCTTCGGTTTCACGCTGTAAAACCATACCTTTTGAGAATATTTTTGACAATATCAATGTCTGAGAATTGACAGTGTAGCTAATGTTCAGCAGTAATAAAATTAACACTTGATATGGTGTGATTTTCATTTTCTGTATTAGATTTAATGAAAGTGTTTCAAAAAAAACTTTATTGAAACACCTTCATTGATAGGTTGTTTTTATAAACTAACTTTAATTGTTGCCGTTTTTTCGTTGGCTATCAAGCGAAGTAAATAGATACCTTTAACCGTAGAAACAGAAATATTTCTTGAATTTTCACCAGTAGTAGCTGCAACAGATTGACTTGATAATATGCGTCCATTCAAATCCAATAATTGAATTTTTGTGTCTGTGTTGTTTGTTAAAGTGTAACGAACGTTCAACATTCCATTTCCAACACTTGTTGCACTCAAATTAGCAGAACTCATATAATTATCATGTATTCCAGACAATTCAGGCGCATAAGCACCAGTCAAATCATACGTGAATGAACCTATGGTCATGTCTGTAACTCCAAATTCGCTGTCTTTACCAAAACGTACATAAGGCATGGATTCTATTTTTGTTAATCTAAAATCGTCGAACCAGATATTTCCCCAACCTGGTTTTGGATCTGGTGGACCCCAACCATTGTGAAAAACGATATCAATATCGCCATCTGTTGGCACATCAAAAATAAATTGTTTGAAATTGAAATTCCTATTGTCATTGACCATTATTGCACTTGGAAGCAACATTGCACCTGTAGCACCATCCATTTTTATATAACCTTTTTGAGCTTCGCCAGCTGCTTTTGTTTTCGACCAATAACTTAGTTTATATTTTCCAGCAGTAAGACCTCTTTTTATAATAGTCATTACACCAGTTGTTCCATTATTATACCACATCGAAGTTTTTCCAACTTTTACATTGGCTTTTACTGTATCTATACCCATGTGCGCCCAAGTACTATAAGTAATATCCCAGTTTCCTGATAAATTAGCTCTAAAAGTTGGTTCTGTTGTGTATGAATTTGGGGCAAATGCAGGACTATAACTGTCAATAAAATCTTCGAAAAACTGATCGACCATTACTTCTTCTAAATCTTTGGTAATAGGAGTGGAGCTTAATAATCCATCTACATCGGCAGTTGCTATAGCTACACCATCTCTATAAATATGAGCAATATCCATTGCATCAATAGCAACCCGATAAGTATGCATGCTGCGATTATCCAAATTATTTACCAGCACTTCTTTTGCAACTGATGGATAATAGGTCATGTTGTAAATGGCCGTTGTGTCGATATTTAAATGAAAACGTTTTCCGGGCATTCCTTGCATTTCCATGTTAAAGCCATTTTTCATCGATTTTGTGATTGATACTTTTGCTTCAACAGTATAACCTCCATTTACCACAAACCCTGAATCGGGTGTTGCGTACCAAAGAACTGGTGTATAATACGACCCTTTGGTCAAAAAGTTTAACCCCTCTGGTTTCTGAGTAAAAATAATACTGTCCTTGATGGTGGTTGTTAGAGCAAACTTTGATGTGGTAGGTTGACCTTGTCCATTATAACGTGGAGTACCTAAATTTTTAGTTGTCAACTGAGCCATTATTGTCGGAACAAATAGAAGACTGATACATGTGATAATTGTAATTTGTAATTTTCGTTTCATGATAGTTTTATTTAAAGATTAATATTTTTTTGAATTGGTTCTGATGGTAATTTGATAATTTATAAATTAGATAATTTGAAATAGGTTTTTGAGTAATTAAGTTTCCTCATTCAGATTCAATTTCGAATTTACACTGTGCAAAAATAGATAGGGAATAGCAATTATAGGTTTATGTATAGTCCAAAAAAGTAGAATTATTGACCAAGCGATAATTAATGCTTATAATAGGTGCAGAATAGGATTTTAATCTCATTTATTTGCGTGCTTTAAATCAAGTTATTCATTTTCATATATTTTCTACTTTCAATAAATTTGTACTAATTTGTTTTTTCTGCCATTTTGTACCTCAATTTTTGTTCTCTGCTTCTGCCCCAATATGTACAATCCAATTGAATAAAAACGGAAGAGTACGGGATTGTAGATTCTGTTTTCAGCACTACTACATTGAATAAGTTAGATGCTGAATCAAGTTTAGCAAACACTTCGTTGTGGAGAATCGAATTTATTTCATAACCATTGAGTGTGCTGAAAATACTCATTTTCATGCTATCAACTCCTGGCGATAAATCTTCGGATAAATATTTTAATTCTAAATCAGTAAATACAATTGGCTTTATATGTTTTGTTTTTGAAATACTTGTCAACACTTGCTCCAAAACTTTGGGTAGTTGCTCACCGGTATTAATCATGGTCATTCCTTGTGCGCTTTGCAATGGGAATGCTTTATCGACAACCAATATCCAATTTCTATGACCAAGAAGTGGTAACTTTTTTTGAAATTTAGTTTGCCAAGAAGCTGTTTCTTTAGAATTTTGATTGCATGCTGAAAGCAGAAATGCAAATACAAGTAATTGAATGTAAATCATTACGTTTATGATCGAATTTTTACGCATATCTCAACTATATTAGTTTTATTTTAAGAGTGTTTTTTTTTTTTCTATTTATGAAGTTTTGGTATTTTATTTATTAGCAGATAACAGTTATTTCGAATTAAAATAATCCTTCACCACATACCATGCTTTTTTGCGCAACCCCTTGTCAGAAACCAATCCTTTTCGATTCCATCCATTTTGGTTAAGATAATTCATGCGGGTTGGTGACCGAAAATCGAATAATACCCATGGTGTAATGCCACACAAATTCGGAATGTTTTTAAACATATCAATATTGTCGATGTATAATTTTTCCTGATATTCTTCACTCCATGACGAAGCTACATCGTTTGCCCCATGTTGTCCATAAACGGCTTCTCCACCAAATTCAGATATTAGCAGCGGTTTATCGATGGCAATATTCCATTTCAGTTGACCTGGTGCTACAGGAAAAGACATATACCATCCCATGTATTTATTAACACCTACCAAATCAAGCGATTGCACTAAACTATCCTGCAATGTGAATGTAGACGTCTCTTTAGTATAAGATATATTGTTGAAAGCAGCTCCAATAAGTCGGGTATTATCCAACTTTCTTGTCAGATTTACCAACCCACGTAAAACTCTATTTCTGTCTGTTGAAGGTGCCGTTTCATTTGCAACACTCCAAATGATGATTGCAGCCCTGTTTTTATCGCGGGCAATCATATCTTTAAACATAACTTCAGCTTTCTTCATGACAGTTTCATTTGTAAAATCAATACCCTGCCAGATTGGAATCTCCTCCCAAATCATTAATCCCATTTTTTCAGCCATTCTCACAATCCTTTCGTTTTGTGGATAATGTCCGGTACGTATAAAGTTGCATCCCAATGCTTTTACTTCATTCAGAATCATAGCTGCATCTGCATCCGAATAAGCCCTGCCCATTCGTTGAGGAATTTCTTCGTGGAAATTAACCCCTTTTAAAAACACAGGAATTCCATTTAACATTACTTTATCTCCCTTTGTTTCAATGGTTCTAAAGCCAATGTCTTCACATATTGTGTCTTTTCCAAAAACAAAACGTACGCTGTATAACTTTGGAATTTCCGGATTCCATAGTTGAGGCTTAGCGCTGATTTCAAATGAAACTTCGCCTGTTTCATTGGTAGTTAGTGTTTTATTTATTTTAAGTTCCGGTATGTTTATTTCCACGTTTTGTGCCGTTTGAACCCCATTTAGTCGTAAATATCCGGTTAATGTTGTGGAGGAGCTTTTCTTGAGTTGAATTTTGTAATCTTCTATAAAAGACGTCGGTGTTTGTACTAAAAAAACATCTCGTGAAATTCCGCCATAATTCCACCAATCAAAATTCATAGCCGGAATATTTTCCTTTTTTCGGTTATTGTTTACCATCACTACCAGATCATTTTCACCGTTTTTAACAAAAGGAGTAATATCAAACTGAAAAGGCAAAAAACCACCTTCATGAGAACCCATCTCAACACCATTCAACCAAACTTTGCTAAAATAATTTGCCCCCGCAAAATAAAGGAATTGTCTTTTGTCAGAAATAATATTAAGCTTCAATGTGCGCTGATACCATACATTGCCTTCGTAATATTTCAATTCTGGCAATTGGGAGTTAAAATCGCCCGGAACATGTAACCGAAAAACATTGCTAAAACTATACTCAACAAAATCGGCTTTTCCACTTGGTTTTTTATTTTTATAAAAACCCGAAATTTCACCCCTACAAAAAGGATCGATAATTACATTCCACTCACCATTGAGCGAAATCGCATCTTTACGATTATAGGGATTCAATAGGATTGACTCAGAAAATACCCATATTGATATTAATAGAAGCACGAGAGATAGATTAAATTTCTTCACCTTAATGTAAATTATATTTTATAAGTCTTTGAAATAAATGTAGTTGTCGTCATTAAAACACAACAGTATTCATAGAATTTGCGGGTACATCAAGTTTGATGCATGAACTACCAATTAAAAGTTCCGTGGAAACAGTTTGAGTAGCTTCGTTTTGAAAAATGAGCACTTTACTGCCAGACGGATTCAGAAAACCAACCACATTCTTGAATACTCCGGTACTCACAGCAATTCTTTTTGCCCCTGGCATTACAGCTCCTGAGAAATGTTTCATCGCGTAATATTCGGGATTACAGATCACTTTATCTGTCTTTCTGTCAATAGTAATCAAACTATTTTGTGCCCAATTCCAGGTACTTCTACCTGATTCATTCAAAATCATGTTCCAAAAGAAGTAACTACTGCTAAAGTGTTTTGTATCTTCAATAATTTTCCGAAAAGTAGTCATACCCTGAACCCAGGTATTTTTTCCATCGTTACACTCGGTTTCCGTTTGAGCTATTTTCTTGTTTGGATATTTTTCATGAGTTGCCAACATAAGATCCTGACCTCCCCATTGATAACCAATTCCGGTAAGTCCCTGATTTGTAACTGTATCATTCAAAACAGGCTCTGTAAATTCTGCCATGGATTTACTGACTATCGTACCGAGCCAAACCTCAACCTTTACCTTGTCCTTTTTGAGTCGTGGAAAAAGATAATCACGTAAAAAAATATTCAACTCCTCACCACTCCACTTGCATTGTGGATAAATATTGTCGTTGTAAATTGGCTCGTTTTGTGGCATAATGGCATAAATATTAACGCCCTCAGATCGATATGCTTGCACATATTTCGAAAAATAAAGTGCATAGGCAGAAAGTGTCTGTTTATCCTGTTTCATTCTGCCGCCTTTGTAGTGTCCATTGGTTTTCATCCATGCCGGTGGAGACCATGGAACGCCCCACACTCCAAGTTTTGGCTGAAATTTCATTGCTGCTTTTATGTATGGAATTAGCTCATGCTTATCTCTTTCTATGCTAAAAAGCTCCATTTTATAATCATTTGGAGATTCGCTGAGAAAATAGGCAGACAGCGAGAAATCATTTGCGCCAATGGGTGCTCGACACAGTGTAAAATTTGCTTCGGTAGGATCAAACAATAACTTTAGGACTGCTTGCTGTTGCTGCTCATTCTGCGAAAGTAGTGCTTGCCAACCGAGGTCGTTGAAACAGCCACCAAAACCATCCATAGTTTGGTAAGTGGTGTATACATCTAATTTGAGAACATTGGTCCCGAAAGAGTCCACTTTTGAAGTTGGCAACTCTTTCCATGGTTCGGTTTGGGTGCTGGAAATCCAACGTGGAGTAATTGCACTGACTTTGGTTCCAATTGCTGTCAAGACAATGAAGGAGGCAATAATACTGAAAAAAATATATTTCATCTGAATCAAAATTTGAGTAAATTCTATAAAAAAATTAATAAGGCAACTTATTTGTAAGGGTGTTTTCAAAATTAAAATGCAACTATACAAATATTTACAATAGCTATAATGTCGATTATTGAACTATTTTAATGGTTTTTTCTTCTCCTTCGTTGATGTTTAGCTTCAGTTTTGTAGGTTTTAAATTGTTTTTTAACGAAAACTTATTTAGAATAAGATTGCCTTTCAGCACTTTAATAGTTGCGCTTTCTTTACTTACAATGCAAGTTCCCCAAGCGTAGCCGTTGCTCCAAAAATAAGTTCCAGGATTGGAAGTGAAAGTCATTGAATGTTCGATACCTGAATATGAAAATTCGCTCAATGCAATAATAGTTGCCCAGCTTGCCATGGAACGAGCATAATGATGCCCACATTCGGGTTCGCTGAATGGATTTCGTTTTGCACCATTGTGGCGGTCACGAATGGCTTGAATGCACTTCAACGCATCGTCATTTTGTCCTTCGTAAATCATTTCCACAGCAGCTGCATATTCAAATCCGGTCATCACTTCGGGGAAATATGGGAATGGGACTTCCAGACGACCTTTCGGCCACGAAGCCATTAATAAACCTGCCTCATTGCCCATGGCATAGGAACGCATATTGTTGAAATGAGCTGAAAAATCGGGCATAAAATTATTGGTCATTACACTTTTAGACGTGTTTTGTATATTTTCTTTATTACCAAGATAGCCCAGTCCACAAATATGTGCCATATATTGCCCCACCAACTGATCGACCAAGCATCCACTTCCCAACTGAAACGGTGGAATCTTTGTGGCGGGATTTGTCATATCTAAATATTGAAAAGTTTTTGGGTCGGTAATTTTTTGTTCGTAATAGGAGCCATTGAATAAATTGGCATCCATCCACTGCGAACCTTTGGTGAAAAGCATTCTGCATTTTTGTGAAAAACCTTTGTCTTTCATGGCGATGGCCATTTCCTCGGCAGCGCGCAGCGCACCCATGTACCAAAAACCCATTTGCGGATTTGGTCCGAAATAATTCACATCCATGGTGTTGTGCTGGCTTCCTTCCATCACACCGTCCTGATTTCCATCCCAGCCTTTTTCTGTCCACGCAAATTCCAACACTTTTTTTACTTGACCATAGTTCTTTTTCAGAAAATCGTTATCGCCAGAAAGTTGCCAGTCACGGTAAAATTTCATAATGCAACCCATTTGCCCATCGGCAGCCGCATTCGATTTTTTATTAGCATTTGACAACGGAAGATCAGCTCTAAAATTCATCAATCCATTGTCTTTGGTAGCATAATTAAATTCCACATCGCGCATTGTCTTGGCCAATTCTCCAAACAAAAATGGAGTGGCTATCTCGTAATTCCAAACATGTGTGCAACTTCCTTCGCAAGAACCTTTTTTGTCCATTACGCCTTCCCAGCCCATTAAATGACCACTCGGTAAGCGAAAAACGGTTTGAGAACGGAGTACGGCCAGATTAAACAATGCCGCCTCTTTTACTACAGTTGGATAAGATGATTGAGCAATGGCATTTACAAAATCTAGAGTTTGCGATTCTAATTGTGATAATCGTGGAAGCACTTTTTCTGCAACATTCCATGCATTTGAAAACTGATGACTATAATAATTTCCTATCAAGTTTTTATCAGTCCAAGCATATCTGTTTGGAAAATTCCAAGTAATAAAAAAGGAGAAAGATGCTGTTGAATGTGGTGCAATGGTTTTCTTTACAGACAATGAAGCCATCGGATCATTCTCTTCTTGCTTGTACTTTTCGGTTAATTGGCCATCTGCCGAAAAATCGTCCCAGAAACTAAGCAAAGAGTTGCTCCAATTGTCTTTTTTTGAAGCGGTTCGATTAGTGACGCCGGCTGATTCCTGTGTTGTTAAGGCCATTGTGCCCCATGCAGCACTTGTAGTATCTACGCCTTCGGAGTCAAAATAAATACCACGAAAATTATCAGCAACTTTGTATGTGTTTCTATTCTTTTTAGCTCCTGTTGGAATAACATCGCCTTTCCAATCTGTATTATTTTGTTGTCCGTTTTTGCCAATAAAATTACGAATTGAGCCGCAAACCGCCACTTCTATTGGATTGTTGGAAGTGTTCGAAACTTCATAAGTAATTATGGCAATGGGCAAGCCGCTGTTATCAGCATCGGTTGGTATAAGCGGATTGAAACCTTTTATTTTTACTTTTATTGGTAAATTTTTATCTTCCAGATTGACTTGACCAAATGGATAAGCAGCATCAAAACTGGCAGATTCGAAACGTGGCAAACCGTGATGATCCACTGGGCGACCTTCGTAATGCAGATATTCGTTGTCGTAAAGATTTCCCAACAAAGCCTTTGACTGGGGGTTTTTATCTTTTTCTTTTACGTACACAGCAAAAAATGGCGCATTATTTCCAGTTGTTACGGTGCTAAAACCTTTGGCTGGAACATTCATTATTTCCCAATCGCGCAATTCACCTCGTCCGCCCAACGAAACTGTTCCAGTGCCAATGCCTCCTAATGGTAAAGCAATTTCCTGAAGTGATGAAGCATCATAATGCTTTATTATTGGCCACGATTGAGGTTTCCATTGTCCGTAAATAAATACTGCGTCTATAAAAAGCAGAAACAGTAAAATTAATTTGTTTGTGTTTTTCATAGACGCAATGATTTATTACAGCAGTATACAAATCGTGGCTACTCTCATTCCTTTCCATGAAAGGTTAAGTGAGGTGCAAATTCCAAAATCTTATGTTGAGCTCACGTTTAATTATCTCGAAATTTTATGTCTTATTCCCAACCAGGATTTTGTTGCAAGTTTCTGTTCTTGTATATTTCAGTTAAAGCAATTGGGAAATAATACATTTTATCATCCCAAACTCTATCGGTGGTGGCATAAGTGGTATAGGTAAATAACCCACTTACAGGATCTTTAATAATCTTTGTGCGTTTAATTGCCACTGTTTCAGGTCCTATCATCCAACGACGAATGTCCCAGAAACGGTGATCTTCAAAAGCTAACTCTACCATTCTTTCATTTCGGACTTTGGCTCTAAAATCGACTGTATTTATTGTTGCAGGAATGGCAATCAATGCAACACCCGATCTTTTACGTATTAAATTAATAGCTTCAACTGCCGAAAGTGTAAAAGTGGCATCTTTATAATTTGGCGATGGATATGCTTCATTCAATGCTTCGGCATAATTTAGCAAGACTTCGGCATATCGAAACATTACCCATACGTGACGTGAAGAAGTTGTTCCTGAAGGTTTAAAACTTACATTTTTATCAACGTATTTTTTTAAATAATAGCCTGTTTTGGTAGCACCCGATTTTGGCAGTCCACTGTTACCACCTTCCCAAGCCTCTACTATTTCATCGTAAGCCCATTTGGTATTATTTAGCGCCACGGTAAAAGCTAATCGTGGATCTCTGTTGGCATAGGGATTTGCAGTCATGGTTGGGTCATTCCAATTAAATGCTCCGCCATCGAAAGTAGCTCCCGATTTTTTCATTTCGTAAGCGTCTACCAAATTTTGAGTTGGGCATGTTCCAGTGTTACCACCAACAAAACCAATTGGGTAATTCAAACTTTCGAACGTTCCTGAATTTGCCTCCCGGCGAGCAAAAATCAATTCGGGCAATGCAATATTATTGGGGATTTTGTCGTACGCAATCAAAGAATTGATTTTATAAATCGATGCTGAATCAATCAATGTTTTGGCGGCTTTGGCTGCAACAACCCATTTTTCAGTTACCACCGGATTGTTGTGAAGCTTACTTGCGCCATAAAGTAAAACCCTTGCTTTAAGTGCCAATGCGGTCATGCGGGTTACTCGCCCAGTTTCCAAATCGTAAGTGGCATCGTAAAATTTTGGTAAGTATTTAGCTGCTGTATCGCATTCATTCACAATGAATTCTGAAACTTTAT
The DNA here is from genome assembly GCA_903911085.1 of uncultured Bacteroidales bacterium. Taxonomy (GTDB): domain Bacteria; phylum Bacteroidota; class Bacteroidia; order Bacteroidales; family Paludibacteraceae; genus Paludibacter. The sequence goes on from CAIWCC010000099.1 coordinate 104,554, forward strand.
CATAGGCGTCTCTCGAAACTGAGTTGGCTTCCTCTTCTGTTAAAACTTTTGTAACTAATGGAACGCCCCCATAGCGTTTTATTAACTCAAAATAAAATAAAGCCCTCAGAAAACGTACTTCATATTGCAAATTGTTGTACTTTAACATGGCTTTGTCATAGCCCGATTGATACTTATTTTCCTCAAAAGTTTGTCCAACGCCTTTCTCCAAAAACAAATTGGCAGCTCTAATTCCTTTGTAATTTTGTGCCCAAACATCATCTACAGTATTCATTTGACTCCATGTACCATTATAAAAAGTATGTACATCGGATGCAGGCCAAACGTACTCAGCTTCATCGCAACCTGCTGCACGCATTGCACTACCCACACTTCCAAAATCGGATTTCATATAAGAGTATACGTTGGTTGCCATTTGGGTTGAACGCGAATATACAGTAAATACTTGATCTTCGGAATAAGTAGAAGATTCATCGTAGCCAAGAAAATCGGTACATGAGTAAATAATTAACATCAAGCACGAAAGAAATAATATTTTAGTTTTCATATTTATTCAGTTTTTTATTAGAATGCAACATTAACACCTAAATGATAAGAGGCCGTCATAGGATATACAGTTCCATAAGCTTCTGGGTCAACCACTTTCAAATTATCAATAGAAAATAAATTCATTCCCCTGACGTAAATTTTAGCTTTTGTAATGAATGTACTTGCTAACATACTTTCAGGTAATTTGTAATAAAATTCACAAGTGCGTAATTTAATATACGAACGGTCTTTTATCCATATTGAATTGGTATTGAAGTTATTATCGTTCTGTAGAGTTGATAATCTTGGGAATAATGAATTTTGATTATCTGGCGTCCAACGATTCTCGTAGTAATAAGTTGATAGATTTGTATTGTTACGCAATGGCCAAAACATACTTGCAGTATTTAGTACAGCACTATAATTTCCTACTCCTTGGAAGTTGGCATCGATACCAAATCCTTTGTATTCCAAATTAATGTTTGCCGAAAAATAGATTTCGGGACAACCAGTGTTGTAACCTAAAGCAACTTTGTCTAATTCGTTGATTTTTTTGTCATCGTTTTGGTCTTTAAACTTTATATCTCCTGGAACAACTGTAGAGAACAATTGTGTAGGACTTGTATTGATATCGTTTTGGTCTTTGAAAAACCCAAGTGCTTCATATCCAAATATCTGATTGACAGGTTTGCCTGTTTGTTTCAAATAATCATATTGTACAAATCCTTCGTTTCTGTTAATTACATTGCTTCTTGCGTATGTAAATTGACCACCGATATTGAAATTAAAATCACCAACAGATTTATTAATATTCAGCCCGACTTCAATTCCTTTGTTTTCTACAATTCCATCATTTGCCATCGAAGCTGTTGCACCTAACACATTGGAAATAGAACCAGAAGTGCTTACCAAAATATCAGTTCTTTTTTCGTAAAAAGCCTCTGCAGTTAAGTCTATGGCATTTAAAAATCTTGCCTCTAATCCTACATTGGTTTTTTGCGATTTTTCGTAGGTCAAGCCAGAAGTTGCCAGTCGCAATTCCGTTAAACCAGACACTGAGGTGTAATTGTCGGTAAATAAATACGAACCGCCTCCACCGTAAGTTTGTTTGAACAACTCTGAAGAACTTGTATAATCATTACCCACAATGCCATAGGATGCTCTAATTTTCAGTAAGTTAATAGCTTTCTGGTCTTTCAAAAAATCTTCTTTCGATAGTATCCATGCTGAACTTATAGCTGGAAAATAACCAATATTGTGTCCAGTTTGCAATCTATTTGTTCCACTGCCAGTCAATGATAAATCAATATAATATTTCTCATCAAAACCGATATGAGTGTATGCATTTAATCGCTGTCTGTTGGTAGTGCTAAATTGTCCATTTCCAATATATTGGTCGTGAAAAAACATCAAATTGGAACTAGTGGTAATATTATTCCAATTCTTATCGTATTGTAATTTCCAGAATGCATTGAAATGTCTCCATTGACTACCTAATGAGCTTGAATAAGTAGGAACAGAATTTGAGCCAACAAGCGTTGAGATTGGACTAATTAAAGCATCGCCAGCAGTGTTAAATTGTGCAGTGTTTTTATAGTATCGATAGGTTTGAGACATTGATTCCCAGTAATCGGCATAGTTATCAAAACCTACACTGACATCGGTTGTTAAACCTTTGGTAATTGCTGAAAGGTCCTGACCAATTGTCCAATCGGCAAATAAAGTGCGTGAACTTGCTTTACCATAACCTTGAGCGGCAATCATAGCTTCAGGATTTACTGTCCATGTGTCGCTTCCGCCCCATTCGCCTGTTGAAGTTTTCACTGGAAAGGCTGCTGAAGGAGTATTATACATTTTTGTCATAATTGCATCTGCACCAGATCCTGGTCTGTTCGATTCGGAAAGCGACCCCAATAACTTTACACTGAAATTTGTGGATTTAGTTAATTGAACATCCAAGTTGGTGCGAATATTCAATCTTGAGTACTTGAACTGTGATGAATAAGCCGAAACATTATTGCCTGGTTTCAATAATCCATCATGACTTGTTAAATTCATTACCGTAAAATAGCGCACATTTTTATTTCCACCACGAATACTTATGTTGTAAATATTAGAAGATGCATTGTCTTTCAAAACTCGATCCACCCAATTTACATTTGGATAATAATCTGGATATTTACCCGAATTAAAGGCTGCTAGCTCATTGGTATTGTAACGTGGAGTAGCAATTCCATCATTCACAAGTGCTTCATTTACAGAGTTTGCGTAGGTGTAAGCATTCACAAACTCCGGTTTACGAAGAGCTTGTAAGAAAGCCTGATCATAAGAAAAGTCTATTTGCGTTTTTCCTATAATACCACGTTTTGTTGTTACAAGTACCACTCCATTTGAACCTCGAAGTCCGTACATTGATAACGATGCTGCATCTTTCAGGATAGTAATTGACTCTATTTCTTCTTTTACCAATAAGCTTAGTGGTCTTTCAAAACCATCTACCAAAATCAAAGGATTATTGCCTTGAAGACTACCCAATCCACGTATGTTGAATGTTGTATTCGATTCATATTCTAGCCCATCGTTTTGTAAAGCGCTTAATCCCAAACCTTTACCATATAAGCCGTTCATTACATTAAGTGACGAACTTTTCATTATGTCTTCCGAGTAAATTGTAGAAGTGGCTGATGTACTTTCTAATTTCGACTGTGACATTGTATTTCCAACCTCAATAAGCGAATTTAAACCTTCCATTTTCACCTCATTATACTGTTGTGCAATGACTGTTTTTTTTGCTTTATCAGGAGTTGTTACATTGATTTTGTCACCAATTGAAACCGAAATTTTGAAGTTCCCTTTCTCATCTGTTACATCTGTTATCAAACGATTTTTGTTGCTGGAAATAGTTGCTCCAAATACAGGTTTTCCATTCATGTCTAAAACTTTTCCGCTTACATTCTGTGCATTTAATTTGCCCTGAAAGCAATAAATAAGCGCGAAAACAAGTAAAAAGTGACAATATTTAATTTTCATATTATATGTATTTATTTAGTTAACAATAAGGTTGCTTACCATCCCGGATTTTGAGTTAATCCGTAGTCTTTATAAATTTCGGTCACTGGAAAAGCTGCTAAATACCATTTTGGATCGAAATTGTTGGTACCATCATCGCTGTCTTGCCATGCTCGTTTAAATAAATTAAATTTCTTATAAGAATATCTGTTAGGCACCACAACACCGTTTTTAGTGACTCTGCTAATTCTTACTCCATATAATCTTTTTCTAAAATCGGCTTCCCTTTTCCAACGAACCAAATCGAACCAACGGACATCTTCTAACCCAAATTCACAAGATCTTTCATTTAATACGACTTCTAAAAAGTTTTCTTTAGTCCATATTTTGCCTGGATTTGACTCTTTCAATCCTTTTAAATTTACTCTTGAGCGAACCTGATCTATCCACGTAAACGCCTCTTCGGTTCTATTTGCCTGACTTAATGCTTCGGCATAACTTAAATAAATTTCGGAAAGTCGCAAATATGGCCATTGTGCAGGTGCTCCTAGCGAAGTAGCTGTGCTTTTGTCCATAATAAACTTATATACACCCATACCTGATGCTGCTGAACCGGCTTCCAATGAATTACCGCGTTCACGACCTCCCATCCACAATTCGGCTTTACGGCCTTGATAATCACTGTTATTCACAACACACGTTTCATACATTCGAGGATCTCTATTTGCAAATGGATCAAAAAAAGTGGTATCTCCTGGTCCATTAATTTTTGCGATACACAATGTGTCTTTATCCCAAATAGTTTTGTCGAAAGCAGTTCCATCGGACATTGAAAACAAATCGCAATAATTCATTGTAGGTACTGCAGCTCCATAACTTCCTAGTGACTGCAAGCAATAATAATTTGCATCCCAGTAATTTGTAGGTATTAAATAGCGGATTCGAGTTGAAATCAACATTTCGCTATTCCCACGTGTAAAATATGATTGTTTGAATGCAGTCCTTGGATCGCCTGTAACCAAGCTATATCCACCATTTGGATCTTGAGAATTTAACAAAAAGAACTTTTCACATGCAGTAACTACATCATTCCACATATTGGGATTTTTGCTACCAAACCAAACTTGTCTTTTGTCAATCGATTCATAACTTTTTGAAGTATAATAAGGTACATCATCATTGAACAATGGACTTGCAGCAAACAATAACATTCTTATTTTTAAACCTAAAGCAGCTCCGCCTGTAAAACGACCGTCCCATTTTGCTACATCTTCTTTGGGTAAAGTCCAAGGTAGTACATTCAGTGCTGAATCACATTGATTTATTATGAAATCGAGCGTTTCTTTGGCTGTGGAACGCGGTAATGACATATCGTCTGTGGCTTTGAACGATCTGTAAAGCAATGGTAATCCTCCAAAATGTCTAAACATATCCGCGTAATGGCAAGCAATAATCATTCTGGCTTCACCTTTCAATCGTGCTTTTAAGGCATCATCCATATCAGGAACCCTGTCCACATTTTCGATAAAAATCCAGCCTTTTCGAATGCCTTCCCAACTTCCTTCCAAATTATAATTATAAGCTGTTGAACCATTCTCTTCGGTGGCATTGTATTTCCCATTATAATAAATTCTATTCAAGTTATCCCACGTAAGGTAACTTTGAAAATTATCGGTAAGTGATTCAGGTAAACCCATGTTCATTTTGTTACCTCTAGCACTCCAATCCCAATTAAGCCCATAAAACAATGTAGAATAACCATTCCAAAGAAACCGTTGTGCAAAATCGGATTTTGAAAACACTGTGTCAATGGTAATATCTTCTCCTGGCAATTTGTCAAGAAATTTGTTTCCGAGCAGTAATTCATCTGTACATGAAGCTACCGTCACCAAAAGCAAAAAACCTAATATTAAGTTATTTATTTTTTTCATATCAATTTATTTTGTGGATTAAAACGAAATATTAACACCTGCATTCATAATTCTCAAAGTAGGATAAGTCGGACGACTACTAGTTTGAGTTTCTGGATCAGCAAATTTCAAGTAATCGAATGTAAGCAAGTTGTATGCATTTGCAAAAATCCGAAACTGGGACATTCCTAACTGCTTCATAAATGGAAATTTAATTGACTGTGAAATTTCAATTGTTTTTAATCGGAAATAACTTGCATCTTTCAACCATAAATCCGAATTTGTACCATAGTTGTTCGCTTTTGAGTCGAACGAAGGCCGTGGTAAAGTAGCAGTTGATGCAGTTTCTGGCGTCCACCTATTATCGTATTGCATTTGCATCAACGATCGGTTATTTGTATCGCCCAAAGGAGTTCTGAATGTTTCTTCAAGTAAGCGTGAAGTCATAGTAGCTCCAACCCATAACATGCTGAATGAAAAACCTTTGTAGTTGAATCCAAGTGTTATTCCACCATTTAACGAAGGATAGTTTGGTTTTCCAATGGCAGTGTCATCATTACCATCAATTATACCGTCATCGTTTAAATCACGATAAACGCAATCGCCGGGTTTTAATGTGCCTGGATGTTTTGCAATTGCTTTGCCATTATCGGTCATTCCATCGTAATAAAAACCAATAAATTCTTTTCCGAAATTTTGCCCAACTTGTTTTCCTGTTCTCCATTGATATTCATACGGAGATAAGACTTCATCTTGATACACAATATTGTTTTTTGTATAAGATAAATTTAGATTAATAAAATAATCAAATTTGTTGATTTTATCTCTCCATTTGAGTGTGATTTCCGATCCATCATTGTTCACCTGACCCAAATTCAACACAGGAAGACTCATTGCATGGTAGGCAGGGTCTGAATTGCGACTAGCCAAAATTCCAACCCGATGTTCGAAAAATACATCTAAATTGATTGCAAGCCTGTTTTTTAAGAATGAGACATCAAGTCCATAATTTTGCTTATAGGACGTTTCCCATGTTATAATTGGATTGCCAATTTTTCCTTCGGCCATTCCGGCTAAATTTGATGTTACATTCACACCAAAATTATAACCTGTAGATCCCACATAACTATCTGGTAAGTATAAAAATCGGTAACTACCTATAGCTCTATCGTTTCCTACCACACCATAAGAAACTCTCAGTTTTAATAAGTCAATAAATTTCTGATTTTTCATGAATTTTTCTTCAGAAAGTATCCAACCACCAGACACTGATGGGAAAAGACCAAAGCGTAATTTCGGATCGTTCGGAAAGTTTTCTGAACCATTATATCCCATGTTTACATCTAGCATGTATCGAGTTTTATAATCGTAAGTCAACCGGCCAACTAATCCTACATAACCAGTTGGAATTTCGGTGTACGATGCTGGATAATAGCTTCTTGACTGATTGTACAAAAGCAGTCCAGTGAAATGATGATTTCCAAAATTTCGGGCATAATCTAAACTTGCTTCAGTGTACCAGTTTCGCGATTTCGAAAAACTTTCGCCATATCCCAATACTCCTTCATCGCCGTTTTTTACATATACTACATCATTCATTTCGGATAAAGGCACATTTTTTAGCCAAGTTATATCCTTTTTTAACCATGGAGTATAACTTTCAATAGAGGTTGATCTTTGTTTGGCGTGATTATAAATACTATTGTATGCGCCTTTAATTCTCAAAGAAAGTCCCTTGGTTACAAAGTCCAATTTTTGTTTCAGTTCAACGTCGATATTCAAATCATTACGTGTTGTATTATCAAATCCTTTGCCATAGTAAGAGCTAAGCCCATCGTTTCCCGACAAGGGATTGTATAAACTATTATTTGTAATCCACCTTCCATCTACAATACCTGCGCCCAAAAGTGGTGTAGCCCAATAAATATAACGGAACAATTGTGTTTGGTCATCTACACGCGGTTGATTACGTTCTTCAAGACGACCACCCAAATTAATTTTCATCGTAGTAGTGGTAGAAAAGTCAATGTCCAAATTGGTACGATAATTATATCTTTTAAAGTAATAGTTACCATTATACCGTTCGTCGTAATTTTTGAACAAACCATCTTGACTTAATGATCCAAGTGACGTAAAATAACGTACTCGTTTTGTACCACCCGAAATATTTATATTGGTTTGACTTTGTGGTGCTGTAGCTTTAAAAAGCATTTTCATCCAATCTACATCAGGATATAGTAATGGATTGCTGCCAGTGCGGTATGCTTCTCTGGCATCATTTGTAAATACTGGACTTTTTCCATCGTTTTTTAGAGATTCCTCATAAAAGTTAACCCATTCGTTTGCATTGGCCTGATCTACCATGCGTGTAGGCTCTTGTGTGCCGTAAGAACTTGTTATACTAACTTTGGCTTTCCCTTCAGAACCTCTTCTTGTAGTTACTAAAATTACACCATTAGCTCCTCTTACACCAAAAACGGCTGTGGCTGATGCATCTTTTAATACGCTCACACTTTCAATTTCATTTGGATCCAGATTGAAAAAACTTCTTTCTACTCCATCTACCAAAATTAATGGTGTAGAGTTGGCGGTGCTTAATGAGCCAATACCACGAACGTAAATTTCGGGATTATCTGCTCCTGGCTGACCAGAATACTGAATGGATGACACACCACTCAAATTTCCGGCTAAGATATTGCCCACATTTGGTGATGGTGATTTGAGCAAATCGGCTGTGCCTATCGATACTACAGCGCCTGTCATTGTCACTTTTTTCTTCTGACCATAACCGATAACTTGTACTTCCGACAAATTTTGCACATCTTCTTGTAGCTCGATACTAACAATTTGCTGACCTTTGAGCTTCACTTCTTTTGGTACATAACCTAAGTAAGTAATTAAAAGGACTGAGCCTTCTTTGTTGGGTTTAATAATGAAATTTCCATCAACATTGGTAAGAGTTCCAATTGTTGTTCCCTTCAATACAACATTTACCCCAACTAAAGGAGTGCCAGATGTATCTACAACTTTTCCTTTTATACTTTGAAGATCCTGTGCTATTACAGACATCGAAAAAAAGATAGTTAGAAAACTTGTGATTAAGTAATAAGTTTTACATTTCATAAGCTATACAAATTGATGTTTGTGATTATCGTTTAATATTTGATATAAGAATTCTGATTTCTATATTTATCAATATGTGGTGAAATTAAGGAAAGTGTTGTGTTTTCATTTTTTTTAAGTTTGAATTAAAATTTCTGTTTGCAAAAATAGACTTTAGAATAAGAAATAAAGTCAAATATATATCCAAAAACGTTTAATTTAGGTTCAACCAGATAATAGTTATGTAACTCTGGAATTTCTTTAATTGTTTATCCAAACAATTTCTCATAGAGCACGATTCCAAGTAGGACTGTTTGAATCAATCACATGTGTATTATCAAGCGTACTACTATTCTCAATATCAGGGTATTGATTGTTTTAAACCGATTGTAATCTATAGCTATATAAACCTTTTTTGATTTATTTAAAATCGATGATGTTTATTTCATAAATAGAAGGTGGGGCAGACGCCTGAGTTACTTTTAGTCGCACTTTAGATGTTTGATAATAAATGGGGAACCGTATAACTTTACAATCTCCTAACGGACGATTATCGGTATAAATAGTTTGCCAACATTCGTTTTTCCAAATATCAATATTGTACGATTGAATGCGATTAAATCTATAATTCGAAAAAATATCATTGGCAATTGTTGACTTTTTGACGTCTTGGTATTCGAAGATGGTAATTTTATTAAATCGATCTTTATTATTCAAATCAATAATTAATTCGGGTAATGTGTCAGAAGCTGCCCAACGTGTTTCCATTCCACCATCTACTGCAAGTTGCGACCCAAATTGCGACTGTTTATTCTCAAGCACAGAACTTGTAGAAGTTTTGGCTTTCAATGAAATAAACCGTCCATTTTTAGGAAGTGGTTTATCTTTTTTAATCCCTAGTCGTTGTCCCAAAGCAATTACAGCATTTGCCTCATTTTCTCTTATTCTACCAGTATTGTCAGGTGGAACATTGATAACCAACATGTTGTCATTGTCGGTGCACCAATAAAAAAGTTCGTCAAGTTCGTCGGATTCTCGTACCAAACGTGGAACTGATTTTTGAAACCAAGTCCACTCACGGCTCAGGCATAAGGTGTGTTCGTAGGGCAAATAGTACGATTTTCCATTATGCAAATACTGTTTTTTGTCGAATTTATTAGCAATTTTAGGATCCCAAAGTCGGAAGTCGCTTGGAAAATATTGGAAAAAATATTTATTATCTACTGTCATGGAATCAGGATGTGTAAAATTGCGTTTCCCTTCAGCATTTACAATAGTATGATTTACCGAAACGGCACAATTTGGTTGAAGTTTTTTTACCAAACTATAAACTTGGTCTATTCCCCATTCTCCAGGTTTGCGTTTCCAACCACCATCGAGCCACAATTCACAGACTGGACCGTAATTAGTAAAAAGTTCGGTCAATTGATTCTGCATAAACTGAATATATTTTTGTGGATCTTTGTCATTAAAAGTAGGTTCGTGCCTGTCCCACAACGAATAATAAACAGCAAACTCCAATCCATATTTTTTGCATGCTTTTGAAACTTCGGCCACAATGTCTGTTTTGACTTTTGTAGACGCTACATCATAATCGGTATATTTGCTATTCCACAAGCAAAAGCCGTCGTGATGTTTGGTTGTAAGTAAAACATACCGAAACCCAGCATCGCGTGCCACTCGCACCCATTGGTCGCAGTCTAATTTAGTAGGATTGTATTTGTCAACCGAAATTGTTCCATCAGACCATTCATCGCCCGAAAAAGTATTGATACCAAAATGCATAAACATCCCATAAGCACGCTTTATTTGTAGCTGCTGCGTTTTATTAGGTATATTGGAAGGCGAAATTTGCTGAGCAAAAGCCATATCTATTGAAGAAAAGAAAAGGACTAAAAAAATGGCTGTAAGTTTCATATAAATTGATTTTTTTCTTTAAATATTCTATTATGGGGAAAATATAGAGCAAAAGTAATTCAACATGCAAATACAGAGGTAGACATATTATTCAAAAAGGAATGGAGATTGACCAAATAACTGAATGATAAAATATATAAAGGATGACTGATAAACATTTTATATAATTGCTGTAAGTCTATATACAGCAAGACTTGCTATAATGTCGCCCCGAATGGGCTTAGGTTTTGTGGTTTGAATTTTTTCTACCATAATTTCGCTGCGATGCAGCTAAATATTTAGTCACATCGGGACGAAATTATGGTAGTCAATAAGTTACAAGTTTTACCAGAGCTCCTTAGGAGCGACACTATTTTTTCTTTTGTTTTTACCAGACAACAATAATTTTAATTATTTCAATGCTCCTAATATTTAATGGAATGTCAATTTTGATAAGTCGTTTTTCTTGAGTAGAATTTGGATTTGTAAATGACTGATTATCAAGTTTGATACTGTAGCTAATAAATTATTTTCTGAAGTCTTTTATTCTGTGAAAAGTGATCATGTTTGCATTGTGTTGATTATCAGCACCACCCATACCGTCGTCGTAGGCAGTTCGTGAAAGTGCAATAATATCATTTCCATCAAACTGCCAATCGAGGTACTGAAACCCATGATAAGCTACATCTTTGTGTTGCAATACAATACGATGTATGTTCCAGTTCCGCAAATCTGATGACCAGCTCAATGCCTGTGTGTTTCGTGTACGTTCCGCATTTCCTCCCTTAAACTCGTCTGGCACATAATTGCTTAGCATCCAATACTTTTTAGATGTCTTATCGTAACGAATTGTGAATTTTTTGCAACCGCCAGGAAGGTTTATAAAGTCCTTTTCAGGATTGAATGAAGCGGTTTTTCCATCGTCAGAAATGTGTACCAGAGCTGCTTTTTCGCCATCCTTTTCACGGTAATCCACCCGTAAGACATTGACAATTTTACCATCGGGCGATACCACAGCATTACCTTCGAGCCATCCGCCAAATTTCCCGTTCAAATAAGTTGAATCGTATGGCAGACGGGTTGAGAATGTCCAATTGGATGATTTTAATAAGTCAGCATTTATTGGTGCAGAAAGCATGAATGTACGAAACATTTTACCCCAAACATGATTTGCTCGGCTACAATCTTCCATAGCTCTCCAAATTCTGCCGTTGTGAACAACTACGGGAACAGGTCCACAGTGAAATGGTTCGTCTATTGCCAACAATCCATTATTAGTATCGGTAGGTTCTGTCCAAGTTAATCCACCATCATCTGATTTGCGAATCGAAATATTTCCTTCACTTTTAGTAGTTCCAATGATATATAGCTTTCTATTCAATACAAATAGATTAGACCAATACTGATGATTTAAGTTGGCTATATGCTTCCATGTTTTGCCTTTGTTTTTTGAGATGTGAATTTTGGTCATCGGCTCTAGCTTTTTAGCCACCGAAACACCAAATATATCATGAGAAGCTACATAATTGCCATTAGGAAGTATACAAATACTGGGTGAACCTAAAAAAATGTTACTAATTTTGGGAGAATGTGCCAAAACAATTCCACCTGTTTCGGTATGAAATCTTTTAAAGTCGGGTTGAGCATTTGTTAATGTAATTTGCAAGCAAAGAAATGTCAAGATGATAAAAGTATTTCTCATTAGTATTCTATTTTGATTAATCAAATGTGAATATTGATGTCCGATAAAAAGAGAATATAAAATAATGTCGCCCCGATTTAAATTGCTAACAATTTTAATTCATTGACTACCATAATATCGCTTCTCCGAAGATATTTATAAAAAGCCCCATTCGGAGCGAAATTATCTCAAAGCATTATTGGAAGCGGTTTTTCTGAGGTAAAATAAAAAGTTTATCGGACAACAATATAAATTAAATTTTTTTATCGATGACTTTTGCTAAGCTTATTAAGTTGTCAAATGCCTTTTTTCGACAAGTATCAAACTTTCTAATTTTTTACAATGCACTCCACTCGTTATACCAACGCAAAACAGGTATTCCATTCTCAAAAGTAATTGGCAACCAAATATACCTTCCATCAATTGGTGTTTTGGGAGTCCAGCGATCGGCCATAAATACATAAGTATCTTTTTTTCCTTCAATTTTTAGAATGTAAGTGCCTTGAGATTTGAATGTTAAATTGGAGTCGGCGCCAACGCAAGGATTTCCAAGTTCTTTCCATTCTCCAAAGAGACTATCGGCAACAGCCATTCGTGCAGCGTTGGGTGTCCATCCCGTACAATCGGAGGTTATTAAATAATACTTTCCGTCTTTTTTCAAAATGGTTGGTGCTTCATTGTGTTTACCTGCTAAAATTCTAACATATCGTCCTGTGTGGCTCATATAATCGTCGGCTAATTCAGCTATCTGAATTGTTTGATTATCTTCCGAGGAATAGATATGATATGCTTTGCCATCATCATCCACATAAATTGTCATATCGCGTGACATTTGTCCACCAGCTAAATCGCGACGTACAAACAGACCATTTTCTACTGCCGAAATCCATTCGGGTGTCCACGATTTTGGGAAATTGGCAACGGTAATTTGAGAGTTTTTTTGTTCGTCAGTAATATTTAATGGTAATTTCCCTGCATTTGGACGGTATGAGCGTATGTATTTGAAAATTCCTGTTGGGCTATCGCTTACAGCTAAACCAACTCTGGCTGCTTTATAACCTTTCCCTTTTAATTCTAGATGAAACCAAAGTACATATTTTTTTGTTTTTTGGTTATATACTACTTTTGGCCGTTCCATTATGCAACCTTTAGTAATATCCGACGAATCGTTATTAGTAACTACTGGTAGTGCTACTCTTTCAAATTTCCAATTTACTAAGTCGCGTGACGAATAACAATTTATACCAACATTTGCTTCATTTGAATTTTCATCTTTGTGTTCACCATACCAATAGTAAATTCCATTGTTGAATAATATTCCGCCCCCATGAGCATTTATATGTAAACCTCTGTCATCCTTCCATATTTCACCAGGCATTATTTTTTTTGTAATTTGATTTGCTGAGCATGACAACAATGTTAATGTTAGCATGATAAATACATAATTTGTTCTCATTTTTATAAATTGTTTATGTGTAAATATTTTTATTCAATTGTGCTTAAATATCGAAGAATTTTAGGAGTTTAAAATTTATTGTACTCCTTTCTAAATCTAGTTGATTATTGATGAGATGCTGTTTTTTGATAAAAAATAACTATGCAAAAATATATATTCATATTGAAGTGAATATCTGTTTAAAGTTCAAATATCTTTAATTATAGTTCAATAATTGATAGGAATGCCTATAATGCACGATTCTGTTATTGTAAATATCAAAAAAAAGCTGATTCGATATATGTTTTCGAATCAGCTTTTTTAATTCTTAAGCAATGTATTTTAATATTTCATTTATGTATAAGTAACAAAATGAGTAGATGTTTGAATTGTATTTTTTGAGATTTATTTTTTATAATTTTTATTTATTGTGGGCATTTTTGCTTTCACCGAAGCTCTCCATGCATGGAGTTCTTTCACTAATTCTGTTGTTTTTGTTTTGTTGGATGTCGTTAAATTATGTGTTTCGCCAATGTCTTTTTTCAAATTATATAATTCCAAATCGCCGTTATCAAAAAACTCAATCAATTTAAAATCTCCTACGCGAATTGCACCGGCTGGTCTACCACCCTGATTCGAATAATGAGGATAATGCCAATAAAGACTTCCTCTGTCTTGTTTATTTCCTTCGAACGATGTTTTTACACTTTTTCCATCAATCTTTAATTTTTTTGGCAACGGAATTTGTAGCAAATCTAGTATTGTTGGAAAATAATCAACCGATGAGACCAAATTGTCAGAAACTTTATTTTTAGGAAAATGATTTGTCCAACTGGCTATAAGTGGCTCTCTAATACCTCCTTCGTAAATATGACCCTTTCCCGTTTTTAGCGGATAGTTGCACGTTGGCGAACTTTCGGCAGTAGACAAACCACCATTGTCGGATGTGAAAATGATAATAGTATTTTCGTATAAATTAAGTCGCTTTAGTTCGGCAATTATTTTTCCAATATTTTCGTCCATGCTCGAAATCATAGCCGCATATACAGGGTTGTTTTGCACCATCCGTTCGCGAAATCCTTTTTCGTTAAATGGTTGTTTTGCTTCCCATTCTGGTTTTTCGTTAAATACATTTTTTATGGTATCGATACCCATTCGGTGAGCTTTCTCAGTAAAATACTTTACTTTATCGGGTTTCCCAATTAACGGTGTATGCACTTGGTAAAATGGAAAATTGATAAAAAAAGGCTTATCCTTAAATTTTTGCATTATTTTTACACATTCATCGCCGAGTCTATCGGTGAGGTATTCGCCCGCTGGACCATCTTCCAATTCAGGATTGTTATATGGTGTAAAATATCCTCCGTTACCGGGTGAGCCTTTTGAGCAGCCTCCAATATTAATATCATATCCTTGGTATTGAGGATATAACAACGGATTTTCCGACAAATGCCATTTGCCGATATGTGCTGTTTGGTAACCATTGTCTTTTAAAACTTCTGCTATTGTTTTTTCGCTTAAAGGCAAATTAAATAAATTTTCAGGTGGCAAAACTGGACAAACTGTTTGCATATCCTTTATTGCTTTTTGACCATCGTAACGTCCTTTTATCCAGTCAGTGATGCCAATTCGAGCAGGATATTTACCTGTTTGAAAGCTGGCACGGGTTGGTGAGCTTACCGGACAAGCTGCATAAGCATTTGTAAAGCGTATACCTTCTTTGGATAGCTGGTCAATATTAGGTGTTTCGTAAAATTTGCTACCATAACATCCTAAATCAGTCCATCCCAAGTCGTCGGCAAGAATAAAAATAACATTGGGATGGTTTTGTTTTTGTGCGCTTAATGCAGCTGATGTTAAGCATGTAAGCGAGATAACTGATAGTTTCAATTTCATGTTTTAGTTGTTTTTGTACATTAATTTGCGTTTATAGAAATTGATTGTTTCTTCAACAAACCTCCCGATACCAAAAGTTCGATACTTCCTGAAGTGCTTTCCGATTCGATTACGGCAACAATTTTTCCGTTAAATGCTCGCATATAGTTGGATGCAAATGAAGTTTGATCTGTGGCATCACCATTGCATATAGCTTTTAAACTTCCTGCTCCATTTACTTTGAAAAATAGTAAATTACCTGCTTTTGGACACAAATTTCCATTTATGTCTGTTATTTCTATCGTTACAAACGACAAATCTTTGCCATCGGCTTTTATTGTTGATCGGTCGGCTGTCATAACTACTTTGTAAGGTTCTCCAGCTGTTTTAATAGTTTGTTCAGCTACTGCTTTGTTGTTCGCATCGTAAGCCACCACTTTTATTTCTCCTGGTTGATAAATTACATCATTCCACATTAACCGATATCTGGTGTATTTATTGCTTTTATCTTTTTGCTTCACACCCATACTTTTTCCATTTACAAACAATTCTGCTTTGGGATAGTTTGTATAACAAAAGACTGGTACATTTTGACCTAATCTATCTGACCAGTTCCAATGTGGTAGAAGATGTAAAACTGGCGTATCGCTCCATTTACTTTGATAAAGGTAAAAACGATCTTTTTTCATTCCTGCCAAATCTACAATCCCAAAATATGAACTTCGTGCTGGTGTGCCTTCATTGTAGGGTGTTGGCTCTCCCAAATAATCAAATCCTGTCCATACAAACTCGCCCAACACAAATTCATTATCGTCCTGCATTTCAAATTCAGTATCAGGCGTGGTAGCCCAACCCGGAAACTCCAAATCGTAACTCGAAACCTGATAATCGTTGTAGAAAGGACTTCTTGTTTCTTTTACTGGAAATTTATATTCTCCGCGCGAACTGACTGTGGAAGCTGTTTCACTGCCAATTAAAGTATAATTTGGAAACTCGATGTGTTTTTTCTTGTAATCGTTTGGTTTGTAATTAAATCCGACTATGTCAACCGCATCGGCCAATCCGTTTTTAATAGCAGCATTATGACCATTAAATCCTGCTGTAACTGGTCGAGTAGGGTCTTCCTCACGACATGCATTGGCCAAAGCAGTTGCTATTTCTTTTCCTTCAGGTATCGATTGTTCGTTAATTTCATTTCCAATGCTCCACATAATTACCGATGGGTGGTTTCTGTCGCGTCGTATCATCGAACGAATATCTTTTTGTGACCAGTTATCGAAATAATTTCCATAACCATTTTTGTTTTTTCCATGTTTCCACTCGTCAAATGCTTCCTCATCGACCAACATACCAATGCTATCGCATATTTCCAGCAACTCTGGCGATGGTGGATTATGTGAAGTGCGTATTGCATTGCAACCCATTTCTTTCATAATTTGTATTTGACGTTCGGTAGCACGGTAATTTACTGCTGCGCCCAATGGTCCTAAATCGTGATGCATGCAAACTCCTTTTATTTTTACTGGTTTTTCATTCAAAAAGAACCCTTTATCTTTATCGAAACGAATACTACGACAACCAAATGTGGTTTTGTACTCATCTGTAAACTTGTTGTCGACATACACTTTTGAAACTGCAATATATCGTGACGGAGTTTCAATTGACCATAGTTTAGGATTTTTTATTTGAAAATTCTGGTCAAAAGTAAGTTTTGTAGTCATTTTTTTACTGGAAGCTATGGAACTAACTTTTTCACCGTTATTATTAAAAATTTCCGTAACTAGTTTTACCACACCTGTTTTGCCCTCACTACTAACAATATCAGTTTTCAAATTTACATCTGCACTTTTTGTATTTACTTTTGGAGTGGTAATATAAGTGCCCCAATGACTTACATGAGTTGACGATGCTTTCACTAATCTTACATTACGATAAATTCCTGCACCTGAATACCAACGAGATGTTTCAGTTTTGTTCTCGATACGCACTGCTAAAATATTTTCTTTATCCGCTTGAATAAAATTGCTAATGTCAAACGAAAATGACGAATAACCATAAGGTTGTTCGCCTACAAATGAGCCGTTTACATAAATTTTTGCCAAACTCATGGCACCATCAAATTCAATAAAAATTTGTTTGTCTTTGTCGGTTTCATTTATTGGCAAAGCCCTGCGATACCAGCCAATTCCAAAAATGGGCAATGCCCCTGTGCGGCCAGTTCTAAGTTTTGCTACTTTTTCGCCGTCCTGATTTACTTTAACCCATTGAACATCCAAATTCATATCAAAATTGCTCCTGATAGCCCAGTCATGCGGTACAGTTACCGTCTCCCAGTCGCTATCCACAAAATATTTCTTTTCAGCATTTTGAACCTCACAGTTTTTAAACTTCCATTCTTTGTCCAATGTGATAATTTTCCGAATCTCTTCAGCATTCAAATTTTGGAAAAATAATATTAAAATAAAATAAATCATCAATTTTTTCATGTTTCTCTTTTTTTGTTTTTATTAGTTTGTGTTTTTCTTTATTTTACGATATTTGAATTATGCTTGACGAATATTAAATTTTTTAGTGTCAGGGAATTAATGATCATAGAATTAGTTTTGCAAATTTATGGATTCTCAATTTGGAATAATTTCGTTTATGTTTCAAATTATTCTAAAATACATTCATTTACATATATAAAAATTGTATATTCGTTGCATTTTTATAAAACATCTTTATCTTTGTCGTCTGAAAAAATGAATATGAGAGGATTCTAGGTGCAACAAAAAAAAATCACATGAAACAAAAAAAAATACTTTTCCTGTTAATTTTACAAGTAATAATAAGTTTTTGTATTGATGTTCAGTCAATAACCATTTCAAAAATTCCTTATAAAGAGTTGCTTCCAAACAGCATTGTAAAGCGAATTTTCCAAGATCAACGAGGTTTTATTTGGTTTGGTACCGAAAGTGGTATTTGTAGATTTGATGGTTATAAATTAATTACAATAAAATCAAATATTGAGCATCCAAACTTGCTCACGAGTGGTAATATTCTATGCATTGCTGAAGATAAAAACCAACGAATATGGTTTGGTACCGACCGTGGCGTAAATATTCTCGACCAAAATAATCAGATAGTTTTATTATTTCCAAAACATAAAGTCCAAGATTTGCGTATAAATAGTATTTCGTGCGATAAAAATGGTGATATGTGGATTGGTAGCGAAGACGGACTTTTTTTATATGATAATAAAAAAAATACTTTAAAAAAGTACTGCCATACAAAAAATCAAAATTCTTTGCCAGGAAACAATGTGAGTCAGGTTTTCGAAGATAAATCTGGTATTATTTGGGTAGCACTTTGGAACGAGGGACTATGCCGTTTTGATAATAAATATGAAACTTTTGAACGACTTCCTAGTTTGGGAAAAAGCAATAATCCATTTTATATTTACGAAGACACCGACGGAAACTTTTGGGTTGGGGCATGGGTGGATGGTTTGTTTAAAATAGACTTTAGTAAAGGAAAATCATCGCCTATATATACACAATTTCAACACACAACCGATCCCACCAGTATTTCTGCAAATTCCATTTACAGCATTACACAAGATAATGTTTCTGGTAATATATGGATTCTTTCACAAATGGGTTTAAGTATTATCACTGATAGGAAAAATATTAAATTTGAACGCGTTAATGTACTTGATATCTTTAGTGACGCAAGTAATTTTTTAAATCATTTAATGAAAGACCGTCAGGGAAATATTTGGATTGCTACAAGCAACGATGGAATTTATCTGGCAAACATGAATAAACCTCTTTTTCAATCTAATATATTAAATGATTTAAAACGTAAATTTGGTTTTATAACTGTAAATTCCATTGTCGAATTTGATAACAAGTTATGGTTTGCAATAGCTAATTATGGAATTGCTGTAGTTGACAAGCAAACTCAATTAATTGACAATAAAACGGACTTAAATATAGAGTTTGCCAAAAACTTTCAGAGACCTTACAATACAGTTAATTGTATGTGTATTAACAAAATGGATAGCTCTGTTTGGATTGGTGGAAATGGAATTTTGGCAAGGGTTTATAAAAAGAACAATAAAAATGTTTTTGAAAAAATATCAATAAAATCTTCTTTGTTAGGTTTGCGATTAAACAGTGTATCGTCGCTTTTCTGCGATTCCAAAAAAAGAATGTGGATTGGCACGCGGTATGGTGTTTATTTAATGTTTAACAATAAAATAATGAAAATAATACCTAACCTGAACAGCGTGAATTCATTTTGCGAAGATAATGGAACTATTTGGATAGCTTCACCAAGCAAAGGTATTGTACATTTAACTGAATTTGAACCTAATAAGTTTGTTTTTAAGCAATACTTAATTTCTAATGGTAAAATTAATAGCAATGAAATTAACACTTTGTCAGTTGATAAAAAAGGAAATTTATGGGCAGGTACAAATAATTGTGGATTAAATAAATACGACAAGCAAGGCGATAGATTTGTTGCACAAAACAAGAACTTTTCAATTTTAGAAGATGATATAAAAAGTATCATTGTTGATGACTCAAATTTCCTTTGGCTCGCAACGAATAATAAAATTGTAAAAATCGATTTAGAAAGAAAAACTTCAATAATTTTCTCAACAAATGATAATATAAAAAACAGTTCTTTCCGTGCCAATACCTACTACATGGATAAGGATAGAAAATTTTATTTTGGAGGTGGAAATGGATTCTGCTCGTTTTACCCCAATATCAAAAAGCGTAAACCTATAAAAAACCAAGTTGTTATTACAGATATTGAAATAAATAATCTGTCAATTTTCAACAGTTTGCATTCCGAAGAATACAACGTTAATAGCAAAACATTGCAGTTATCTTACAAACAGAATAATATTGGATTCGAATTTTCGGCTCTCAATTTTATATCACCTTCAAATATCAATTACGCATATAAACTATCTGGAGTTGATAAAGATTGGGTGAAAGTTGATAGCAAACGTAGGTACGTAAACTACAATAATTTGAATAATGGAAAATATACTTTTCAGGTAAAAGCAACTGACGAAAACGGAGTTTGGTCCAATGATACTACCACTTTAACAATAGTTGTGGCGCCTGCACCTTACGAAACTTGGTGGGCTTACTGTGTTTATTTGATAATTTTATTGTTGATATTTTACTATACATATCGTAATGTGTCAAATCGTATTTTGTTAAAGCACGATTTGCTTGTTTCTAAACTAGAGAAACAAAAATCGGAGGAATTAACTCAAACAAAACTTCGATATTTTACAAATATTTCACATGAATTGCTCACTCCACTTACAATTATATCGTGTTTAATTGACGATTTTAATTATAATTTTCCAAATCAATTCTCGCAGTATTCCATTATGAAATCAAATATTTCTCGCCTCAAAAGGTTATTGCAGCAAATACTCGATTTTAGAAAAGTAGAAAGTGGAAATATGAAATTGAGCGTTAAGCAGGCCGATTTGGTAGCTTTTGTAAATAATATCTGTTGGAATAATTTTGATCCTTTGGCAAAGGAGAAAAAAATAAAATTCTATATTACTGCTCCCGATAAGTTGATTGGGTGGTTTGATGCCGATAAAATTGATAAAATACTGTTCAACACCCTTTCCAACGCATTCAAACATACTCCCGAAAACGGAACAATTAATATTGCCATTCAAAGCGCAATAAAAAAAGATATTGAATATGTGAAATTATTTGTTAGCGATACGGGTATAGGTATTTCACAAGATAGAATTCCATATATTTTCGATCGGTTTTATGGCAATGAATTTAGTCTTGAATCCAACGGCATTGGTCTTTCATTAACCAAAGAATTAGTCGAAATTCATAAAGGCATTATTTCTGTGGAAAGTCAAATTAATGTTGGAACAACATTTATGGTTGAAATTCCGATTGATATTAATGGATATACTTCTGACGAATATGAGGGCGATATAGAAGAAACACATTCATACCCAGCCGAATTGACCGAAAATGACGATAGTAAATCACCTTTGGAAAACAACACTTCGAATAATAATGAAATTGTGATATTAATAGTTGAAGATAATGTTGATTTGTTGATGATTTTGGCTAATTCTCTGTCACATAAATATAGAGTTTTCAAAGCTAGAAATGGGTTAGAAGCTTTAAAAGTGCTGAAAGTAAACGAAGTAAATTTAGTGGTAAGTGATGTGATGATGCCCGAAATGGATGGTATTACACTTTGCAAAACAATAAAGGAAGATATTGATTTTTCGCATACACCAGTATTGTTGCTTACGGCTAAAAATCAGATAGTTGACAGAATTGAATGTTATAATGCTGGAGCTGATGCTTATATATCTAAACCTTTTGAGATGGAAGTGCTTGAGGCGCGTATTAATAGTTTGATATTGAATAGGCAGAAAAAAAATAAGGAATACCAGTCGTCGCTTGCCATTCACCCAAAAAATTACGAAAATGATTCAATGGACGATATATTCTTGCGTCAGGCAATAGATATTGTTGAAGCTAATTTGTCCAATTTTGATTTTACACATGAGCAACTTATCGACGCCATGAATTCTTCAAAATCAACGTTTTATCGAAAAATAAAATCTTTGACAGGTTTATCTCCTAGCGAATTTGTTAGAAATATCCGTCTAAAACATGCCTGTTTAATGCTTAAAAGTGAAACCGGCAATGTGTCAGACATTGCTTATGCCGTTGGATTTAATGATCCCAAATACTTCAGCACTTGCTTCAAAGCTGAATTTGGTGTGTCGCCAAGAGAATACAATAAACCGAGTAAAAGTTAAAATTGGTTTTATTGGCTTGTCTTTCACTAGTTCCGTTTTTCATCTGTGCATTATTTGATTTATTGTTTTAGTACCTGAAAAAAAATATGGTTTCGTAATATAATGAAATTGAATAATTTATTTCATATGCGACTATTGGTAAACGGACTGACCTCGTCCGGTGAGCCGAAAAATTGAGTGAAGTAGGCGTAGAAAACTTTTGTGTTTGAGTGCCGACGTATTTCGTCGGTGCGAGTTTAAAAGTTTTCAGCCTACAAACGACTAATTTTTCGAGTGAAGCGGGCGCAGTCTTGACTTTTTTTGCATACTTTTTTGTGTCAAGACAAAAAAGTATGTGGGGTTAGGGGCAAAGCCCCATGTAAATATCTATCTTACAGTGAAATACTTTGAATTTGTCGTTTTTATTCTGTACTAAGGATTTATTGTTTTTAATAGTATAACTTTGCTAAATTGAAAATAGGAAGTGTTAATCGTTCATTTACACTAGCTTACTGTTTAATTGATGTAGAATGCATTTGTAAATCGGAATTCTTTCAATTTTTCATTTTAGTATCGTTAATTCAAAAAATCAATAGATTATTAAAACACAAAGCGTGTTGAGTTAGGTACTATTTTGCCATTCAAACACTCCAACAAGTCAATATGAATTAACAACATCCATAGATTATCAAGATAATAACATGATTATTTTTTCTAATATCTAACAAATATCATATTTATTAAATATTAATTCCTATTTTTGTAACCCATTAAAAATAAATAGTGGACAGATTTGAATTGCTAAAGAAAATGGTTGAAACTTATGAAAAGATGGATTTTAATACTTTCTTGTTTAATATGTAATATTTCACTCTTGTTGGCACAATCAACAAGCATTAAAGGGACTGTGCTTGACGAAAAAGGTGAGCCAATTATCGGTGCAACAATAGTGGTAAAAAATAATACCAAGGTTGGAACGGTGACGGATGTTGATGGAAATTTTAAGCTCACTGTACAGCCGCAATTCAAGAAAGTTGCAATTTCGTATTTGGGAATGAAATCGCAAGAGCTTGATATAAAGCCAATAATGAATGTAAAGATGCAGTCGGATGCCATGTTGCTAGGTGAAGTGGTGGTGACTGGTATGGTGAAAATTGATAAGCGATTATTTACTGGAGCAACTGATAAACTCGATGCTGCTAAAACAAAAATTGATGGCTTGACAGATGTTAGCCGAGCATTGGAAGGTCGTTCGGCAGGTGTTTCGGTTCAAAACGTGTCGGGAACTTTTGGTACAGCGCCTAAAATTCGTGTGCGTGGTGCTACTTCTATTTACGGAAACTCCAAACCTCTATGGGTGGTGGATGGTGTGGTTATGGAAGATGCAATTGATGTGTCGAGTGACGATTTATCTTCTGGAAATGCCGAAACATTGATTTCGTCGGCTATTGCAGGTATCAATGCGGATGATATTGAGAGTTTTCAAATCCTCAAAGATGGCTCAGCTACATCTATTTATGGTGCGCGGGCTATGGCTGGCGTGGTGGTTATTACTACCAAAAAAGGAACTGCTGGCGCAAACAAAATCAGCTATACAGGTGAATTTACCTCGCGCATGATTCCTAGTTACAACGATTTCAACATTTCAAACTCGCAACAGCAAATGGGAATTTACCAAGAAATGGAGCGAAAAGGTTGGCTGGAATTTGCAACTATTGCTACCTCGGCAAACAGTGGTGTGTATGGTAAAATGTATCAGCTTATCAATCAGTATAGTAATGGCAATTATGGACTAGTAAATTCTACTGCAGCAAAAAATGCTTATTTGCGTCAAGCCGAATTACGCAACACCAATTGGTTTAGTTTATTATTCAACCAGAATTTAACTCAAAATCACGGTGTAAGTATTTCTTCGGGAACAGAAAAAGCAAAATTCTATGTTTCGTTATCAGTTTTCGACGATCCGGGATGGACTAAAGCAAGTGCCGTGCAACGCTATACCGCCAATGCCAATGGTTCTTTTTTGATTTCGAAAAATCTTACGCTTAATATGCTCACTAGCGGTACTTACCGTAAGCAAAAAGCCCCTGGAACATTGAGTCAGGACGTAGACGTGGTAAGTGGCGAAGTGAAACGTGAATTCGACATTAATCCTTATAGTTTTGCGCTCAATACTTCACGTACTTTAAACCCAACAGAAAGTTATAGACGTAATTATGCTCCATTTAATATTTTTAAAGAGCTGGATAACAATTATATTGATTTGAATGTGGCCGATTTAAAATTCCAAACTGAATTAAATTGGAAAATTATTCCTGGATTGGAAGCAAGCGTATTGGCAGCCATAAAATACCAAGCCTCCACTCAGGAACATCATATTAAGGATCAATCCAATCAGGCCGAGGCATATCGAGCAGGTATTTTTCCAGCAGATGCCACAATAAGAGAAAAAAATCCGATGCTTTACACCGACCCCAATGACCCTGGGGCATATCCTGTGTCTATTCTTCCAGTGGGTGGAATTTACGACCGAACTGCATATTCTTTAATGGGCATAGATGCTCGTGCCACATTGCAGTATAACACAGCTATAAACGAGACTCATATTATCAACTTCTTTGGTGGCATGGAAACTGGCTCTGCCGATAGAAATAAATCATGGTCGCGTGGTTGGGGTTATCAGTACGACAATGGAGGTGTGCCGTTTTACGACTATAATGTTTTCAAGCAAGGCAAAGAAGAAGGTGCTGATTATTACTCAAATACTTGGACTTATTCGCGTGATGTCGCATTTTTCAGTTCGGCAACCTATTCGTATAAAGGACGTTACACCTTAAATGGAACTGGTAGATACGAAGGTTCTAATAAATTGGGAAAATCGCGGTCGTCGCGTTGGTTGCCAACTTGGAATATATCGGGAGCTTGGAATGCACATGAAGAAAAATGGTTCAATCAAGTTTTTAATCCTACTCTTTCGCATGCCACACTTAAGGCATCTTATTCATTAACAGCCGATCGTGGACCAAGTTTTGTTACCAATTCTCAGGTGGTTTACAAATCAAAAAGTACCTGGCGTGCTACTGCCAATGTAGCTGAATCGCAGATTTTTATTGGCGACTATTACAAAGACGAAATTATTAGCGGTTTGGAAAATAGTGAGTTGACTTACGAAAAGAAAAATGAACTCAATTTTGGAACTAGTTTAGGTTTTTTGAAAAACAGAATCAATTTGGAAGCCGATTATTATATCCGACAGAATTTCGATTTAATAGGTTTGGCATTTACGCCTGGAGTTGGTGGACAAATTGAAAAATATGCCAATGTAGCTTCAATGAAATCTAGTGGAATTGAATTGTCGTTGTCCACCAGAAACATTACAAATAAGGATTTTTCTTGGAACACCGATTTTATTTTTTCTAATGCTGTGAATGTTATTACCGATTTAAAATCGCGTTCCAATGTAATTCAACTGGTTTCGGGCAATGGTTTTGCTGTTCAAGGCTACCCAGTGCGTGCACTTTTTTCTATTCCTTTTGCAGGGTTAAACGCCGAGGGTTTACCTACATTTATTAATCAGGATAATAAAAATACAGTAACCGATATTAATTTTCAAGAGTTTGATAAGCTTGGTTTTTTGAAATACGAAGGACCTACCGACCCTACTATTACTGGCAGCCTTGGTAATACATTTACATACAAAGGTTTTTCGTTAAATGCTTTTATTACCTATTCTTTCGGCAATAAAGTAAGACTCGACCCTGTGTTCAACGATAATTATACCGATTTAAGTTCAATGCCAAAAGAGTTCAAAAACCGTTGGGTAGCACCAGGCGATGAGGCGTTTACCACCATTCCCGTTATTGCAAGCAAAGTGCAGTACAGAGCCTACGGGCGCGACTTAGCTTATGCATATAATGCATATAATTATTCTACCGAACGTGTTGCCGATGGCGGTTTTGCTCGATTAAAGGAAGTTTCGTTGGCTTATGATATTCCCAAGAAAGTATTGACGATGCTCAATGTCAATAAATTGCAATTGAAATTTCAAGCCACTAATCTGTTTCTTTTGTACTCAGATAAAAAATTAAATGGACAAGATCCTGAGTTTTTTAATACAGGCGGAGTAGCTGCTCCTGTGCCTCGTCAATTTACTCTAACTTTGAGGATGGGAATTTAATATTAATAATTAGAAAATGAAAAATAAATTCAACATATTATTTTGCCTATTGGTAATTTTTGCTACCACTTCTTGCGACGATTTTTTGAGTACTTTGCCCGATAATAGAACTCAATTGGACAATGCTGACAAAATATCGCAATTGCTTGTATCTGCATATTCTACAGCTAACTACAGCGTTTTAGCAGAGCTTAGTTCCGATAATTTTATTGATAATAATTCTATTCTTGCTGCTACTTTAACAAGTTTTGAGCAAAAAGACGATCAGATATTTGCTTGGGAAGCTGCAACTTCATCTACCCAGGAAGATAGCCCGTCGTATGTTTGGGGAAAATGTTACGCTGCAATTGCTGCTGCCAATCACGCTTTGCAAGCTATTGAAAAATTGCAAACAGAAGATCCAAAATTAGACATGACCGCACAAAAAGGTGAAGCGCTGATTTGTAGAGCTTATGGTCATTTTATTTTGGTAAATATATTTTCGCAGGCTTATAAAGATGAGTCTGCCAGTGCTTTGGATATTGGCATTCCTTATGCCACTGAGCCCGAAACGGTGGTAAAAGGAACTTACAGCCGTGAAACTGTCGCTTCTGTATATCAGAAAATTCAGAAAGATATTGAAGCTGGTTATGATTTAATTTCCGATCAAAAATACAAAGTTCCAAAATATCATTTTAATAGAAAAGCTGCCGCTGCATTTGCTGCCCGATTCTTTTTGTACAAACGTGATTATCAAAAAGTTTTGCTGTATGCCAATAGTGTTCTTGATGCCGACCCAAGTGCGTTAATGAGAGATTGGACTGGATATTTTGGTAGTCCTTCCGAAATTGGATACGATTATATCAACACTGCTTTGCCTTGTAATCTATTAATTTTGCCAACAAACTCAACTTTTAATCGAATTTTTGGTACACGTTATGGCCACAATGCCGAAGCTATGTATGGTTCCACTTATGGTGAGGGACCTACTTGGACGATAATGCCTCCATGTTTTGATGGAAAATTGTACATTTCTCAACAACAAGAATATGGTGTGTTTTACCCAAAATGCGACGAGATGTTCGAATATACCGATAAAGTTGCAGGAATTGGGTATGCGCATCTTTCGCGTGCAGAATTTACTGTTGACGAAACCTTGCTCTGTCGGGCCGAAGCATTGGTTTATCTCAATCGTTTGCCCGAAGCATTGGCCGACCTACAGATTTGGAACAAATCGCATTTGGCTACCACTGAACTGACCGAGACGCTGATTAAATCGTTTTATATTCCTTCAGCAACATTGTTTGTAAAAAAACTCAATGCAAGCAAAATGAGCTCAAGTTTTGTTGTTAGTGCCAGTCAAGAGCCTTATATTCAATGTATACTTCATTTCCGTCGCATCGAAACTATCTTTGATGGACTTCGTTGGTTCGACATTAAACGTTACGGTATTGAAATTTCACATGCCATTGGTCGCACTCGTGTGGAAACACTTCTTTACAACGATTACCGACGTGCCATTCAGTTACCACAAGAAGTGATTAGTGCAGGAATGGTTCCAAATCCTCGTGTTGTGGGCGCTTCGAATGCTGTTTATCAACCTTTTAAAAAATAATATAGAGTTGAATCAATGTGATTTAAAAGGTTTTTATTCACCAATTGAATTATTAAAAAGAAAAATTTATGAGAAAAGTAATTCTTAAAATACTATTCGTCTACTTTTTGTTAACTGGCTTAATTTCTTGTTCGTCGAATGAGGAGTTTGGAGCAAGCATTTTTGATGTTACCGATTCGTTGGATGTCAATTCTGCTAGTTATCAATTCGATTTGTGGTTAAAAGAATCATATTTAAAGCCTTATAATTTAGATTTTAGGTATCGAATGCAGGATGTAGGTTCTAATATGGATTACAACTTGGTGCCTGTTTCGTTGGCAAAAGCGCAACAAATTGCCAAACTTGTAAAATATCTTTGGTTCGATGTTTACGGAACAGTTGTTGGTAGTGAGTTTTTGAAAGAAAATGGACCACGAATGATTCATTTAATTGGCTCACCTGCTTATAATCCAACTTCGGGAACTATATTGCTGGGAACAGCCGAAGGTGGAATAAAGGTTACACTTTATCGGTGTAATGATTTAGATCCTACCAAAATAGATGAAATGAATGAGTATTATTTTAAAACTATGCATCACGAATTTGCTCATATTTTGCACCAAAAACGTAATTATCCCGAGGATTTTAATTTATTGTCCAAAGGACGGTATAATTCCATTGGTTGGCAGTATTATTCTGATTCCGAAGCTGCTTCCATGGGTTTTGTTTCACCTTATGCCGGCAGTCAAACCCAAGAAGATTTTGTGGAAATAATTGCCAATTATCTGGTTAAAAGCGATACCGAATGGAATAATATTTTATTAATGGCCTCAAAACAAGGCATTGATAATGCTGGCAATGTTTTATCTGATGATGGAATTGATGGCAAAGCAATTATTCTTAAAAAATTGGATATGGTTACCAAATGGCTAAAAAACTCATGGGGAATTGATATTTTAAAATTGCGTACTGAAATTATTAAGAGAGAATCAAATATTAATTCAGTGATAAATTAAAAGTTGTTATTTCATTTTTTGAGGTACTATTGTATATTTATTTTGTGAACCTTTGTGATGTTTTTTTGTGTTTCTTTGTGTTATAGCTATTACACAAAAATCACAAAAATCACAAAACAACCCACAAAACCCACTAAGTTTAAAGATTAAAAAAGAGAAAAATGAATAATTTAAGATCATTCTGTGTAGCTTAATACGGTAATTGATTTACTTAATAGCACCTCAAAAAATGAAATAACCCTAAAAAGTAATTATATTCCACCTAACCAATTGATTATCTTACTAATTCGCAATCAAAAATGAAGAAAACTTTTTACATAATATTGTGTCTGCTTTCAATTCTTTTGGGAGCATGTACTCAAGAACAAGCCGATATTTTTGATATGTCGGCTGCTCAGCGATTATCTAAAGCGATGAATGATGGGAAAGATACTTTGCAAAGTGCTCATAATGGTTGGGTTATGGAGTATTTTGCAACGCCTGAAAGTCCAGGTTATACTATGTTGATAAAGTTCAATACTTCCGGTCAAGCCATAATTGCTGGTAAAAGCGAACTTACGAATAATGTTTTATTGACAGACAGTTGTTTGTACAAAATGATTGGAGATAATGGTCCAGTGCTTACTTTTGATACTTTCAACAAGGTACTTCATGCATTTTCAAATCCAATCAATCCAGATGGTTTTGGATTAGAAGGTGATTATGAATTTGTAATTATCAGCAAAACTGCCAATGAAATTACTTTGAAAGGAAAAAAAAGAGGTGCTATTATTAAGATGACTAAAGTTCCTAATGATATTACTTGGCAACAATATTTTGCCAATTTAGATGCAATGAATTCCACTTTGTTTGGTGGGAAACCTCCTAAACTTACTATGTATTTTGGGAATTTGAGATATTGGTTTTCCAATGGTACAACGCATATTTTCGATATAATAAAAAGTACTGCTTCGCAAAGCACAATTATTAATTCTCCTTTTATTGTTACACCCACTGGAATTAGGTTTTATTCCACACAAACTATAGAAGGAAAAAACTTTCAAACACTAACTTTAAGTGCTAATAAATCAACTTTGGTAAGTGTTGAAAGCCCTGAAATTAGTCTTGTAGGAACCGAAATTATTGCAGAATATTTTATTGACGAGGCAAAGCAATGGATAATTAGCCCTACCGAACTTAGCCCAAAAGTAAAAGCTGTTTATGATAAAATAGTGCTGTCGTGCAAAACAAAATATAAGGGAGATAATATGATTTTGTCAATAATTTATCACTCAACTAGAAAATGTTTTGTTTTTAAAATCACCTTCAATTCTGGAAAAACAAAGTATGAAGGCAATGCCGATTTGACTTTGAATATGGCTGCAAAAAGTGAACTGGCCATAATATATAAGGGCACTTGCGATAATAATTTTGCTAAATTTTATCCCGAAACCACTGGAATGAATGGTATGAAGGAAATGATTGAACTAATATCAAGTAACTTTGTTTTAACTTCTCAAACACTTATAAACCCTCAAAATATTAAACTTGTACAGAAGCTAAACGCAGATGCCTGGTTGAATGTTTCATGTCAATAATATAAATTTCACAAGATGAAAAAAATCGTTATTTCATTAGCTTTTATTACATTGGGGATTTCCTCAATCACTTCTCAAACGAACAAGAATACTGCATTATGCAATAAAAATAAGTCCAATTTCAAAGTTGTTCAGCAGCCGATAATTGCAATTAATAGTATTGATAATTTGGTTGCTAATAATAAATCCTCAATTCCGATGAGCAGAATTGCAGCATTTAACTCGCAATTGAAAAGATTTTCTTTGTTACAAAACAAACATATCACTACTGTCAATTCTGTAGTGAATTTTAAATCAAGTACTCCATTGCTTAAAATGAAAGCTAGTAAAGATACTACTTTCTACGAAGGTTTTGAAAGCTTCGACGGAAAAACACTTAATTGGATTCCTGCCAATTGGACTCAATTGAATTTAGCACCAAATACTGCTTATGTAGCAGGTGATTCCATTAACCCAACTTGGAGTGTTAACCCATCAAATGATTATGCCGACCCAAGCAACGGTAAAAGTATGGCTTGGGTAGATAAGGACAAAAACTCAAAACCGCAGGATGTGTGGTTGGTTTCTCCAGCTTTTACTCCTGCTACCGAGGATTATATAAATTTCGATTTCTTTTATAATCCTTGCATGATGTATGTCGATTATGCTAATTCTACCGATTCGACCAATGTGTTTGATTTTAAAAAAGCAAATGCAACAATGCAATTATATATTAGTATAGATAATGGCACAAAGTGGACTTTGCTATGGGATGCTATTGACGATGCCAGTCAGTTCGATAATGCCAATATTGAAAGTTGGTTATATACTTTTGGTACTTGGAATACAATTCAAAAATCGTTGGCCACTTATGCTGGTCAATCGGCCAAAATTGCTTTTCGGTATGTTGGCAAAAGAGGAGGTTCAATGGGATTAGACGAAATTTGTGTTCGTCAATTGCAACCTGCCGCACTTTACAAACGACCTCATGGTTATTTCATTTTAGGTTTAACAACAGATTATCGCAAAAATAAAGCATCTGTTTTATTAGGACCTGCTTACGAAAAAGCAGTTTGGGAAAATTATTCAAATCTTGATTCAAAATCATTTCTATGGACTTTTGCCGATCCCAAAATTGCGAATACATCTGCTAATTCTACTGAGAAAAATCTCGAAGTTCTTTATAAACCACTGGGAACTACTGTGCCAACTTTAAAAGCCACTGGCGGTGCCAAAGACTCAACTTATAGTTGGGGAAAGGCTGGAAGTTCTTATTTTGTAACTGGCGATAGTTCAAATCCTGTTGGTGCAGGAAACTATGATTTGCTGCAAGGTTACAGTGATTTTGAAGAAACCAAGTCACCAGGAAGTTATTTTTTTGGAACTCGAGCCGATAGTACTATTGATGCTATTGCTAATTATTTCGAAAAACCTGTTCATCGTTATATTTTGGATAGTTTATGGGTTAATGTTGGTGAATTTGCAGCTCCTGCGACTACTGAATTCAAATTAATTATTCATAGAGTAAATTCTAAAGGTTTTATAACCGATACAATTGCTACAGCTGTGTGTAAAGCCGCCGACCTTATGGTGGTTGACAACGGTTACAATACAATGATATTTAAAGGATTTACAAGTGTAGACTCCACTAATGGTTTGGAAGTTGTAAACGATTATTTAGAAATTAGTGATGCGATATTAGTCGAATTAACCGGCTTCAATAAAAAAGGCATTACATTTGCACCTTTTGCACAACTTAATGAAAGTCCCACAGGCGAATCTAATGCTTATGTTTATTATAATGCGAAGGATTCTGTTGGTAAAATCACCCGCAGACTTGTTGGTTCACCCGATTATATCGGCGCGCGGACTTCGTTCTTTTTCAACATAGCTGCTTCTTATTCTTATTTGCAACCCGACGATTCCATTTTTGTAGCACCCATTTCTGGTGGTAGCAAAACCTTTAAAGTTGATGCTTTATATTCGCCTCAGGGTTGGTGGCTCGATACCGAATTACCTTCATGGCTTAGTTCTGACAGTACATTCAATGCAACAACAGGTGAAGTTACATATACTCTAAAAGCTGCTGCATTGCCTTCCGAAGTCAAAAGTCGTAGTGCAATTGTAAAAGTTCTAACTTTTGGTGCCGATATGTCAATAAATGTTTATCAAGGCGATTATACTGGACTTACTTCATTAAATACCTCAAATACAAAAGTGATAAGTAAAGGGGCATCGTATGAATTGACTTATAGTGCTGATTTTAATTCGGTTTCAATTTATAATCTAACAGGGCAGTTGTCAAATAAATTCAGGCTTTCACCTAGTGGAAAAACTACCATACCAGCGTCAAATTTTCCTACAGGCGTAGTTCTTTTCAAATTCAGTGGTAAAAATTCCGAAACAGTGAAAGTGGTTCGCTAAATTTTGTAAGCAGACTATTTGAAAACATTATACTTTGCAAATCAAAATCGCCTTTAGAAATGGATTATCGTTGTGGTATATCCGTTTCTAAAGGCGATTTTTTCTATTTTCTTAATCTACAACTGCATAGAAATACGGTTCAACCAACGCTTACGTGTGGGGTCGTACCGATAGCAGGAAGTCTGAGTATTAGCACCAGTTTTTTATTTTCTTGTCAATGATATTGCCTTTAAGAAATTTATCTTTTCGTTTTCTTCCCACTTTTTTACGTTTGTAATCGAAAAGTTAGCAATGTCTCCTTTTTTCTCAGCGACAAGAAAATATGTATTAATGTTTGCTGTTTCTTTCTGTCCGTAAATTCTATAAATGATAAAATTGTTTGTGCTATCAGTCTCTATCGATTGTCTTTTCAAACCTTGAGATTCAACGAAATAATTAGAATCCCACTCATAAAATGATTTTATAAACTCAAAACCAGATTTCTCGCCATTTCTATTAAATTCATATTTATTGAATCTTACGAAAGAAATTGCTAAACTTACAGAGTCTCGATTCCTGAAAAACTGTTGTTTGCTACTTGCAAGATAATTAGTCCTTTCCCATTTTCCTGGTATTGTTACTGATCCATAAGGAAAAACAAAATAGTCGGTCGTATTCGTTTTCTCATTATACTCACATCCAACAATTGTACTCGTAGTTTTTTGTATTGCACAATTTGTCAGACTAACTACTAAAGCTAAAAAAAGAACAATTTTAATGTGGTTTGTTTTCATTGTTAATAATTGTGGTACTGATTATTATTTGATATTTGTTTTATCTTTATCAATGCTTTAATTTTTTTTACCCTTCTGAATAACGCCAGTCTGCGCAAAAACTAAATTTCACCCAAAAGTTGTGAAAATTTCGTTTGGCTGACTTTCATAGTTGCAATTAAATTAAAATAATCAATGCCTTCCTGCGCCAATTCATCAAAACTTGTTGCTTTCTCCATAACTAATTTATTTTCCTCCACTTTCGTTGAATGAAATGCCTGCAAGCGGGAATACGGTTCAATAGACGCTTCCTAGTGGGTCGTGCCGATAGCAGGAAGCCTGGTGTTTTGGGGTCGTTTTTTTATTTCGTTTTTTCTGTCTTAACTAAAAGTCCGTTTGCTATAAAATTGTCCGCAGTTTTCAATTCAATTGTATAAGTTTGCTGTCCACTATTTAGTCTTTCAATTGAGGTTAGTTCTGAAAATATTTTCTCTGACGGTATGAAAACCTTGTCGCCAATTTGTAAATTTTGTATTTCAGTGGTCTGTTCATAATTAGAATTAGATTTTTGGGGATTCAAAGAAGCCCATCTTTTATTTTCTGTCCAAAATGGGTGGTCGTCTGTTGAAGTTATTTCTCGATCTTTGAATACTAGCTTGTAAAGGTTTGAATGTATTCTATTAATTGTTTTTGTGACTTCTGTATCTTGTAGTCCTTCTTTCAGAAAGTTATATGTTTTAATTTTGTCACCTTTTTTTATTGTCTCTATGTCTTTAATTGAATTATCTGACATTAGAATTTTAGTTCCCGCCCCAAAGCAATGAACATCAATCCCATCAAAATAAATTTCTGTAATTGCTGTATCATCAAATTTTTCTCCTTGGTAAACCTCCAAGATTTCAAATTTCATAGTCCACCAAGGTTTAGTTGAAAGTTTTTTCCAGTCTTTCCTGTCACTATAACCAATTGGTTCAAACGAGAATGTTTGTTCTTGTCTTGTGTCGACTAAATTTAAAATGGCAAATGGCTTGTTGTACAGATACATTTTGAGCTTTTTTACTCTAGAGTTTTCACGCCACGCTCTTTCTGATTTTACGTATCCGTTGACGATAATAATTTTCGTAATTCTTGGATTTTCAGGTGGAAAATGAAAAGTTATATTTTCTCCAATTCCATATCCTGGGACACCTTCAATCCAAACCGTTTTGTAATTCAAATCATCAATGTTTGAGGCTGCATATTTTACACCTTTGAAGGGTTTTAATTCTGAAGAAGCTGTTGCAGTATCTAGTCCGCCACCACAATACCAACTGCAACCAGAACCAAGGATTTCCCAATAGGTTTCATCAACTTCGTCACAATTATCATAGATTTTCTTTTCTTCTGGAGTGAGTTTTTTATAGTCATCAGATTTTGATACTTTTTTCCAGACTTTCTCACATTGTTCAATTTTTTTATTAAACTCGATCTCACCTTCGGAACTTTTGTCAATAAGTTTTCCTAAAGTTGGTTTCATCTCTTTTATAGTCTGTCCGTAAATTGTCAGGCTAAAAACAGTTAAAAGTATTGTTGCTGATCGTCTCATATTCTTTTTTTTAATGCCCCATAACGACCAATGCTATGGGCATTTGGCGGATTGTGAAGCTAATACGGGCGCAAAACTCCCGCTAAATGCGCGTCCGCCAGCCAATGCGCATAGACGTGTGGCTGGAAGTTAAGTCATTCAGAATTCGGTTTTATTATTTTCGATTTTAAACCTTTATACCTTATTCATTTTTCCACGTTTATGTATCTTGTTTTGTTGTGCTTAATTATAGCCTTTATTATTGTTTTGTTTTTCTTGTCTTCAAAATCTTAAGACTAAGCTAATTTGCCTATTTTCTTTTCTGAGATTAGACAGATTCTTTCATTAGTAGTATATTTTCTTTCCCTCGTTCACTATGAGGTAAAGAGTTATATTAATTCAAAAAATTATTATTGACTGTCTGTAATGCCCATTCATATAATAAGCCGGCTCCACTGTTAGCTTTTGTAAGAACATAGATTTGTTTTCCAGTTGAATCTGTAAAAACAAAATTACCTTCAGCATTATATAATTTATTATTGGACATAAAGCTTTCCAATGTAAATTTGCCCAAGTAATTCAGATAGCTGTAGTTAAACACGTATAAATAAGGATCACCTGTAGTAGTTGTCCAATTGCTTGAGTTACTAGTCAGAACAAAAAACTGATCTGCCGATTTTGAATGGAAAAGCGATTGAATCTGATTTGTAACATCTACATTACCATTGTAGTACATATCTAGTGTTTTCAATTCACTCGATCGGAGTACAGTTTTACCACGGGTAAATATTCTATCACCATCTTCCGAAAACCATAGGTTTCCATTCATTGGATAATCACCATGATAAGGTGAATCATAAAGCATAGATGCAACTCCATTCTGGATGTCATATTTTTCAATATCACTTGGTGAAGAGCCATTATCAGCTCCATACATATATTTTTCCGAAGGATGTAATCGTCCTAATGTACCTGCATAAATCATCCAGTCCGATGAGTTTGATTCTAATCCTGTAGTGAGATTTACGCCATGGATAGCACACCACTGGTCCCTTATAGGGAATACATATCCCCAGCCACCTGAAGTAAGAACCACATCCAGTGCATCACAGCTAATGCTGCATTCCTTTTCAAGAGTGCTTGAGGCTATATCAATATAACTTACCATTCCGTTATGACCTACCAATGCTTTTGTTCCGTTGGCATTTACGGATACACAACTTGGTGTTTTATTCAACCTTACAGTTTGTTTTGTCTTTGTTTCTGGGTCAAGTATAATCAGTGCATTGGTTGGAGATGCAGTTACCATGTATATTTTGTTTGTCTTACGGCAAAATTCAGCATCCACAACATTGCAGTTCAGCATGTATTTTGTTTCCACAAAATGATCGATAGTTACCAACAAAGAGTCTTTGAAGTTAGCATCATTGTTGAAATTAATGACGGCTGTATTTTTGCCATTTGGAATTGATGTCCTATTGGTTGAGATTTTTAGAAGCACAGAATCACCCTGATTAACTAATCCTTGCGCAGGAACAATATCAAAGTATTGTTTCTGACTTGAAGCTGACCATGTCAGTGGAGAATTGCCAGTATTCCTGAGATATACATATTTCACATTATCCGTATAATCATATTTCAATTCTTTTGCTGATAAATTATAGGTCGAATTTAATGGAACTTCCATACTTACATTTACAGAATCATAGGAATTTTCAGCATTTGTTATCAAACTAATCATATGATTATAAATGTTCTTATTCATATTTGCGCGATTACATTGCAATGTGATTGTTACTTTTTGTTTCTTAAACAAATTACCATGTGTTGGACTTACACTCAACCAATTGTTTGGCTTGTTGATAGACCACGAAAGAATTCCGGTACCAGAATTTTCAATTGTAAATGTTTTTGTATTATCAGTTGTACCAAAATCAATACTCTTCGAACTGTTGTAAATTTTAGGATGACCACTAACAGACATGTAGACATAGACATCTTTAGTGCCCGCTAAATCAGAAATAATGGAAATTTTTCCTGAATATACTCCTTCCAAATTGTCTTTTAATGGTACTAAACGAATGGGATTAATTCCGTTTGCTATTTTAGCTTTCAACAAGGTAGAATCAATAAATAACCATGATGGATATTGGGTAATTTGATACTGAATACCGGTTTGAGGCTGAACTGATATATAGATGTCTTTAAAACTATCAGCATCGGCAATGTAAAGCGTATCTGGTGATACAAATAGTTTTAATGTGCTGATGTCTAGATCATTTTTTTCGCAACCACCAATCAATAATAATACCGGGAGGATAACTGAAATCAATAGTTTCTTCATAATTTCTTCTAATTCTAATAGTATATTTAATAAATAATTTGTTCAATTGATCTTCTCCTCGGCTCCTAAGGAGTATGGAGTGTTTCATTAGTTGTTATCTTGCTATATTTCAACTTTTTACGCTAAGCGTCTTCTTGCGTTTAGATGCACAACATTATTCGTTCTCTCTTTTGTCTTTTCCCTCCTGCGACTATGGTTGCTGAGCTTGTCGAAGCAGTCGCTTTCTCCATACCTAATTTTTTCTTCCACGTTCGTTGAATGAAGTTCCTGCAAACGGGAATACGGTTCAACCGACGCTTCCTTGCTGGGTCGTGCCGACCGCAGGAAGCATGAGTATTAGGGGTTTGTTGTTTGTTTAGGTTATCTGTGTTTCTTCAATTTAGTCGTGTCATAATTTGGAGCTCAGAACTTGTTTTTCTTCATATCCTTTTTGTAATTCTTAATCACTTTTCCAAACTCTTTATCTTTTTTTCGTCTCTCTTCAATTGTTGATTCAAAATGTGCTTTCTCACGTTCCATTTTTAGGTAGTTTTCATAGGAACTTTTTTCAATTTCTCCTTTTTCAACAGCTTCTAGAACTGAACAGCCAATCTCGTTGGTGTGAGTGCAATCTTTGAATTTGCATTTTCGAGAAAGACTGATTATTCTGTCGAAAGTTGTTTCTAATCCGCCCGTCGTATCAGCAATACCCACTTCTCTCATTCCAGGATTGTCGATAAGAATCCCACCACTTTCAAGAACAATTAATTCTCTGTGACTTGTAATGTGTCTTCCTCTATTTGAGCTCTGACTAATTGTATCTGTTTTCATTAAAGTTCTTCCAGAAAGGTTGTTCAGCAATGTAGATTTTCCAACTCCCGATGAACCAAGCATACAATATGTCTTACCCTTTTCGATAATCTTTTTAAGTGCTTCGTATCCATCCTTCGTTTCATTACTTATTGAAAGAACTGGAATGTCTTTAATTCGTTGCTTAATACTTTCAGTTATTTCAGCAATCTTTTGTTCATTTATTAAATCAGTTTTCGTCAGTACAATTATTGGGTTTACTTTAGACGAATAACAAATGGTCAGGTATCTTTCAAGTCGGTTGATATTAAAGTCCCTGTCAACAGCTTGAATCAGAAATGCGTAATTAATATTTGTTGCTATTATTTGTATCTCTCCAAATTGACCAACTGCCTGTCTTGTTATGATTGAAAGTCTCGGTAATGTTTTATGGATTACAGAAAAATCAGAATCATAGGTTGTTAACGCAACCCAGTCGCCAACCGCAGGGAAATCTACACGTCTTTGTGCTGAAAAGCGTAAATTTCCAGTTATTTCGGCTTCAAATTCACCGTTTTCTGTTCTTACAATATATCTTTCTTTGTGCTCCGCAATAATTCTTCCAATCTCAAAGTCTGTAAGGTTATTCTCTATTCTTAATTTTTGGAATTTGTCATTATATCCAAAATCTTCTAGTTTCATCTCGGTAATTATTGTGTTTAATGTTTAAGCTGTGTATCTGTTACTAGTTTTTCTTTGTAAGGAAATCGCTTTTCGAATTCAATTAATTCATTGGGCTGTGTTATAAAAGCATTGTCCTCAAAAAATTTGCCCTTTATATCGTCAAATCCATTAGTTTGCAACTCCAACGCCATAAATGGTTCAAAATTAAGCCCATCTTTAGTAGTTATACTATATTCCTGTGCATTTCTAAATCCCAAACGGTGATAATAATCTGGATTTCCAAAAAGAATCATACCCTTGTAATCTAATTCTTTTGCCACTCTAATTGATTCATTTAAAAGCTCTGAACCGATTCCTTTTTTTTGAAAATCCGCAAATACTGATAAAGGTCCAACACATAAAATTTCATGTTCATTATTTTGCAAATCAATAATTATTGCTTTGGTAGATATTATATGTCCTATAATCTCATTCTCAAAGACAGCAACTAAGTCAAGTTTACTAATATAACTTTTACTGTTTCTAATATTATGCAAAACTAAATGTTCATCGCACCCAGGTTTATATAAGTTCCAAAATGATTCTCTTGTAAGGTTTTCTGTTTGGAAAAAATCATTTTCTGTTGTTCTTTCGATAAGTATTTTCATAATTTTACAATGTCTTTTTTTATTTTTTACACTGACCCCTAACGACAGAGACTATGTACATCCTGCGGTTTGCGTGCACTTCACTGTCTACAAACGACAAAGTGAATTGCAAATCAGCGAAGCTAGTGCAGGCGCAAAACCTGCTAAATGCACGTCATCCAGCAGGTGACAATAGGCGCGTATTAGGGGTTGTGGCTTGGCAATTAGTTGATTTTCAATTCATAATTTGTACTTCGTCCGCCTTGTTCAGATTTCGCAAGAATTCTCTTCTCAATTAAATCCTGAATGTCACGCAACGCTGTGTCCTGTGAACATTTTCCGATTTTTGCCCATTTTGTCGTGTTCAAAACTCCTTCAAAGTCGTCCATTAGCATATTTAGTATTTTTCGCTGTCTGTCATTTATTGATACTTTAGAGTTCTGAAGCCAAAATTCGTGCTTGTAAATAACTTTTTCAAGTAATTTTTCTGAGTTTTCAATCGAGTGTAATAAGCTATTCAAAAACCATTGAAGCCAGTTAGTTATGTCCAAACTCCCTTTTTGTGTTTTCTCCAAAATGTCATAATATGAATTTCGTTCTTTTCGTATTTGTGTCGACATACTGTAAAATCGATATGATTGTTCGTCTGAACGTGCTAATAACATATCACTTAATGCCCTTGAAATTCTTCCATTTCCGTCTTCAAATGGGTGAAGCGTTACAAACCACAAGTGTGCAATTGCAGCTTTTAAAACAGGGTCAACATTCTGTTCCAGATTAAACCAGTCGAAGAAAATTCGCATTTCATTTTCTATTTGATTTGCTGGTGGAGCCTGATAATGAACTTTCTCTTTTCCTAAAGCTCCTGAAACAACTTGCATTGGTCCGGTTGAATCGTCACGCCAGTTTCCGGTTATTATTTTGTACATTCCGCTTTGTCCTGCTGGAAAAAGTGAAGCATGCCAACTAAAAAGTCGTTCCTTGGTTAGTTCTTTGTCGTATTTTTTTGTTGCATCAAGCATCAAATCAACAATTCCGTCTACGTTTCGTTCTGAATAAACTAATCCTGAAATGTCCAATCCTAAACGTCTTGCAATTGACGATCTTACTTGTTCTCTGTCAAGAAATTCACCCTCAATTTCAGTCGATTTTAGAATTTCAATCGTCAATATCTCGAGATTCGCTTCGTTCTGAAGTTCAAAACCCAAAGCGCCCATTTTTCCAACGAGTTTTCCTTGTCGATTTCTCACATAAGCAAGTAATGGTAATAGTTTCTCGCTATTCCATTCAAAGTTTGGCCAGTTTTGATTGTTGTATAAATACATATTTTTTCTTACTCCGCTAAATTTGCGGTAAAAATACAATTTATTCTCCGCATGACAAAATAAAATCCGCACAAAATGCGGTGATAATACTATTTATTCTCCGCATTTTTTATTTTTTGCCCTTGCCCCCTAACGACCGAGTCTATGGGCATTTGGCGGCTTGCGAGAGCATTCGCTGTCGTGAAACGACAAAGTGAATTGCAAATCAGCGAAGCTAATGCGGGAGCAAAACCGCCGGAATGCACGTCAGCCAGCCAATGCCAATAGGCG
The DNA here is from genome assembly GCA_903911085.1 of uncultured Bacteroidales bacterium. Taxonomy (GTDB): domain Bacteria; phylum Bacteroidota; class Bacteroidia; order Bacteroidales; family Paludibacteraceae; genus Paludibacter. Next base: position 145,871 of record CAIWCC010000099.1, read on the forward strand.
CGTGTTGAACTAAACCTTCGGTAATCAACCTACCATTCACCTAATTTTTCTTATCAGCATCCAAAAGTAGATAATTATTCTGATATTCACATTACAAATCATTTTAAATGTGAATATATGCAATCAAAATCATAAAAAAAAGGCTATGTTTCTTTAGTAGAGCAAGCCCACACTGCAAAGTGGGACATTTGCACACCGTGAGTACTTGGAGCGCACGTGCACCACCACCAGCCGATGCTGTTCACCGTGCAGCCATAAATGCTGCTGCACAAAAAATAAGTCACTGATAATCAATACTCGGCTTCCTGAAACGAAGCTCGACAGCCATTGTATTGCCTAAACATAACTAAATAGGACAGAAATGCCCTATAAAGCGACAAAACCTGAACTTTTCATGTTTCGAAAACACCCAATCTAGCGTTATTTGATAGTAAAAAACTGGTTTTTAAGCTTTGTAGGTTAGCCTCAACCAACCCAAGCTCAACCAATAATACA
>CAIWCC010000100.1 GCA_903911085.1 uncultured Bacteroidales bacterium
ATCATCAATCCATGCAGAAACACCATTCGGAAGTTTTCCTAACAAAAATTGCAAGACATTTCTTCCATCAGGTTGTAAGAATGCATTGGTAGTAGTAAAGCCAAAAGTTTGAACTGCAGTTGTCAAATTAATGGTTTGTTCTGTTAGATAAGTAATAGTAGGACTAGCCGAATACGACCATGCTTGTAACATTACTCCCATTGTGGTAGCTGCCGAAGCTTTTGCTTTAAAATAAATATTGTATTGTCTATCTTTAACTCCTGCAAAAACATAAGCAAATTGTAAATCGGTGGATGTGGCAGTAGCAGTACCCGTTGAAGTCAATTTAATGGATTGACTACCTGAGATTTTGTCGACGCCAGTTTCGGTAGTTGCAGTCATTGCAGCAGTAGATGCAGTTAGTTTTAATAAACTCCAACCATAATAAAGCGCATTAGCTGTTGCATCAGGTGTACCAGAAGAAAGTCCATTGAAAGTGTAATTTGTAGGAGAATAAATGGCATTATTCATGGTTGCTTCAAAATCACCGTTACACATATTTGCATTGGTCAGTGGCGTTTTTTCAACTATTGTAACATCATCTAAGTAAATATCCGTCAGTACATTTCCAAAATAATAAGCAAACTTGCAAAGACCAATTGCAGAGGTGGTAGTAATATCATACGAAAAAGTTTGTGTAGAAGTTGTCAGATTAAACGATGCGCTTCCACCTGAAATCCAACCAAAAGGATTGTATGATTGTACCAAAGCTCCCTGTATGGTGCAAACCGTACTTGCTTTCGCTTTAAAAGTAACCGTATAGGTCGAAGGTTTTGGCAAGGTCATATATTGAAAGAATGCACATTGTGTGGCCGTACCAGCTGTAGTAACTGTTAGTTTTGCAGAGTTTGAACCAGTTATCTGGCTTGTATTGTCAATTAGATATGTAAAATTGGCTGTTGCACCAGTTTTTTGCCACCAGCTTACATTGGATGAAGCATCTGTTCCCAATTCAAAAGTACCGTTGCTGATTATTGCTCCCCGATAACCATTTTGAGTAACATTTACTGTTTTTGAAACTGTAGTTGCTGCGTTATAATAACTGTTTGCTGGTTGTGAAGCAATAATATTCGCCGTTCCCACACCAACCACTGTTAATACATTTCCATTTACACTTACTGCTGCTGAATTATCGGATGAATAAGAAATGGCAGATGCTGCTGGTGTAGAAACTGGTGTTACAGTAGAACTTGCAGCTGTTAGCGTTACAGGACTTTGATTGGATAAAAGATTTAGTGCAGATTGCGCCCACGTAATTACTGGTTTCGTAGTTTCATAAGCTCCTACGGTTGGTATAGATGTGAAAGTAACTCCAGCTTTGTCTCTTGCATTTAATGTGCTCAATCCCTTGCCAGTTAAATAAGAACCGTTGTCGATTGTCCATTTCGATGTAGCTACTGATGCATCTGTACTATAACCAATAAGTGTATTAGCAGTTGGTGAGGTAAAATATGATCCTTTAGCATTAATATTGGTAGAAGACAAATCAATATAATTGTTGACAACAGCTGTTGAGACGCCATTTGCAACAATTCCATTTCCTCCATTCATAAAGTTATTAGCAATAAGCATTAAGCCACCAGTTAAGGGTAAAGTTTGATTATAAATTAAATTTTGAACAGAAATAGTTCCACTTCCATTGTTATTTTTATTATCTAACAATACATTATTTGCAATAACATGATAGGGTTGGGTTGCATTGGAAAAACCACATCTAATTGCATATCCAATGCGCATCATGCTATTATTTGCAACTGTACAATTTACAATAGTATCATAAGTTGCTTGTACTGTATTATAGGTATAAATCAAACCTCCGTTGCCAAGGTTTGTTGTGGCTAGTGCTCCAGTTTTGGGATTAAATGTAGCAGAGTTATTATGCACTAACAAGTTTTTTATACAATTGTATTGACCAATTAAAGCAGATGAGCCAAATATTGACATAGAGATTAACATTCCTCTGGGATTATTGTAAGAAGGTCCTCCCCAGTCTTTGTACTCAAGCGTAATCTGATTCTTCCTGAAAACACAATTTGATAACACATTTCTACCAGTAGTGTTTGAAGCATCAATGTGTACAAACGGAGATTGTTGAACATCCTGTGTTTGTGTGGCAGTTGGCGTTACAGTTGAGGTGTTATTTTCTATTAAACAATTATCAACCGTATTGGAACCTCCGGTTGTCGTTGTTGGTTGACCCATATATATTAATGCTCCTTTTGTATAACCCATGTTTGCTGTTGCAGTGTTTGGCGCAGCACTTAATGTACAACCACTTAATGTATTGTTTTGGAAGGTGGTAAAATTGTTTATTTTAACCATATTATTACCACCTGTTGAAGCAGATAGTTGGCCAACATTTAATGTTCCTGTTATAGTAAATCCATCAAATGCTCTTTTTGCTGTATTAGAAGTAATATACAATCCATATGCATTATTAGTAGCATTGAAACTTAAAGTAGTTGCATTGGTAAACTCCCAAGGCTCAGTAATTCCATTATTATCCAAGTCGGAAGTGGCTCTAGTGGCAGGTGTTTCTGTGTCGGATGCACCGGCAAAACCGCCATAATAATTTACATCTGCTTTTGTTGTTAAGGCAGAACTTCCTGCAACGGAGGCAGAAAGTGCAGTATAATTGCCAGCTTTCACATAAATATTATCTCCAGCCGCAGCTTTTGAAGTAGCATAAGTGATAGTAGCAAAAGCAGTTGACCAACTTGTTCCGGCATTTGCGCCATCTGTTCCGTCAGTTTTTACGTAATAGGTTGCAGCATTCGCCACCTGGATGAATACAATAGCACAGAGTAGTGTTGTAATTAGTTTTTTCATGATATTCAATTCATTTAAATTGTGAGGTGAAAAATTTATCGTCGCAAAAATAAGCAGTATGAGAATAAAGCAGGTAGGTAATTTTGTTATTATTGGTAGGGAAAATTGTCAACCCCGATATTATTAAGGAACTTGCAATAAAACACTTATCATAATGGACGTATCAATCCAAACAATTCACGGCTGTCGTTGCACATAATCAGACAGATAATGCAAAAAAAAAAAACAGTTGGTGTTTCATTTCAGAAACAACCAACTATCTTTACGTTAAAACTAAACTACAAATACTTAATACTAATTGAACTATATGATTACTTTTCGAATAGTAATTCCTTTGGCAGAAATAAAACGTATAATATATACACCGCTTGCAAGCGTGATTTTATTTCCAGCTTGTACATTCATGTTTTTAATTAACTGACCATTAATAGAATTAACCTGAATATTACCATTGATATTTGCAATACAAGTATTTCTTGCAATAATTATTGGATTGTTATCAATTAAGTTGCTAACGGCAGTTGTACCATCTGTTGTTACTGTTACGTTTTGGGAAACATTTGTAGCAGCATAATAATAAGCATTGGCAGCTTGTTTGGCAGCTACGGTAGTAGAAGCTGTTTCGGTGGCAACTACTGATAAAGTACTTCCCACTACCGAAACAACACTGGTATTTGCCGATTCATAGGTAATTGGTGAAGACTGTATTTTGGCACTGGAAGTGGCATTAAGCGTTACGGAGTTGCTGGTTGTCAATAATCCAGTAAGATCTTGCGACCATGTAATCACTGGTGTTGTTTTTGTTTCGTAAGCACCTACAGTTGGAGTCGTTGCAAACGCAAGACCTGCTTTATCTTTTGTATTTAATACAACTAAACCTTTGGCAGTTAAGTACGAACCAGTTTCTACTGTCCATTTCGATGTACCAACTGATGCATCTGTACTATACCCAATTAGTGTATTAGCAATAGGTGAAGAGAATTTTGCTCCTTTTGTTGCATCTGTGTTAGTTGAAGAAAGATCAGCAAGATTACCGTAAACATTTGTTGTAGTGGTGGTGGCTACTGAACCACCGTTTGCAACATTATTAGCAATAGTAATTGTTCCTGCAGTTCCAGCCGGAGCTTGATTGATTATTAAATTTTGAACAGTAATAGTACCACTTCCATTGTTGTTTTTATTATCTAACAAAACATTATTTGCTATAACATGATATGGCTGCGTTACATTGGAGAAACCTCCTCTAATTCCATATCCAATGCGCATCATGCTGTTATTTGCGACAGTACAATTTACAATAGTATCATAAGTTGCCTGAGCAGTATTATAAGTAAAAATCAAACCACCATTGCCTAAGTTTGTTGTTGCAGCAGCTCCAGTTTTGGGATTAAATGTCGCAGAATTATTATGCACAATCAGATTTTTTATGCAATTGTATTGACCAACTAATGCTGAAGACCCCAATATTGACATAGAGATCAACATCCCTCTAGGATTATTGTAGGAAGACCCTCCCCAGTCTTTATACTCAAGCGTAATCTGATTTTTTCTGAAAACACAATTTGATAACACATTTCTACCTGTAGTATTTGAAGCATCAATGTGAACGAACGGTGATTGTTGAACATCCTGTGTTTGTGTGGCAGTTGGCGTTACAGTTGAGGTGTTATTTTCTATTAAACAATTATTAACGGTATTGGAACCTCCTGTTGTCGTTGTAGGTTGACCCATAAATATCAAAGCTCCTTTTGTATAACCCATATTTGCAGTTGCAGTGTTTGGGGCAGCATTTAAAGTACATCCAGTTAATGTATTGTTCTGAAAGCTGGTAAAATTATTGATTTTAACCATATTGTTACCACCCATTGAATTTGATAATTGCCCAACATTCAATGTCCCTGTTATTGTAAAACCATCAAAAATACGTTTTGCGGTATTAGAGTTAATATACAGTCCATACGCATTATTAGTAGCATTAAAACTCAACGTTGTAGCATTCGAAAACTCCCAAGATTCAACTATTCCATTCCCATCTAAGTCTGAAACAGCTCTATTTGAAGGAGTTTCGGAGTCATTTCCTGCAAAACCACCGAAATAATTCTTTTCGGCCGTTGTTGCCAAACAAGAACTGCCTGCTGTAGCTTGTGAGAAAGAATAAGTGCCAGCTTTCACTAAGATACTATCACCGGCTATACCAAGTGCTCCCGCAGCAGTAATAGTCTTCTTTGCTGTAGCCCACGATTGTCCATTGCCAGCATCATCGGCTTTTGAACCATCAACATAAAACTTTGTAGCATTTGCTCCGGTAGTAATTACGATTGCAAATAAAATTGAAGTAAAGATCTTTTTCATGATTGTGAATTTTTTTTATTTTAATATTAATGATAAACGATACAAAAATAGTGTATTTGCTTTTGGAAGATGGTAGTATTTTTGTTTATTATTGTATAAAAGATTGTCCGAAGTAAACATTTTTTTTAGGTCAGTTATTCATTTCTTTTATAAATCTGGTAGTGAATACTTTATTCATCGAACTCAACCTTATTGTATAATAGCCACACTTGATATTTGATATATCAATTTGATGGTTTTGTGAAATTGATTGTTGAGTAGATGATTGAACTAGTTTACCAGTAATGTCATAAATAGAATAACTAATTTTTTGCTCCAACGCATCTAAATTAAAGTACAATTTATTTGTGGCAGGCACTGGATATACGATTAGATTATTCGAATTACTAATTTCATGAATTGCATTAGAACTTACAGGATCAACGGTGATGGCATAATTCCATTTATCGGTGCGAAATGGACAAGCTGTTAAACTATCTTTATTGATAAGATTCGGAATGGCAGTTGACGAATATGCAAAAGCCACATTTAAAGGATTTGTTACCAAACTTGAAGATACTAGCACATCATTACCATCAAACACTGCTGTAGCGGTTACAAAGTTATTATCGCTTCCTGCAATCTGGAAATTATTTAGTGCTTGTCCATCGCGTGTAGTAAGGCCAGAACCAATGGAAGCAGGATGGAATTTGATACGGATTTTATTACTTTCCACTGTGAACGATTTAAGCATTGGCCCAGAATAAGTAATATTCTGTCCATATAGTTTTGCTTCAGCCCAACGAGCCATGCGTAATCCCACTGCTTTTTTATTGCGGGGGTGTATGTTTCCCAAATCAGCATCAGCCAAGTCGAGTGAAACCACCATACCTGTATTTGGAACAGTCAGCATATTTGTTTGTTGGTCGCGCAAGGTTGTAGACATGTAAATGTAAGCTGGCATTTGCACATAGTAAAACGGTATATCGCCTTGTCCCCATGACGCACGCCAGTCGGCAAGCATGGTCCTACAAAGCTTATTGTATATATCGACATAAGTAGTTGTACCATTATTTGCTTCACCCTGATACCACAAAAAAGCTTTGAGCGAAAAAGGAATTAATGGCGCAATAACTCCATTATACAAAACAGTAGAAGCAGTGGCATAAGCCAAAGATGGACTTTGATCGAATGGGTCGAGAACGGTACTTTTCAGCACAGGGTCGGCAGCCAAAGCTTCACGGCGCATCCACGACTGAACAGATGAACCACCTACAGCCGGAGTTATTAAACCAATTGGGATATTAATATTAGGATTGTTGTATAACTCTTGTGCAAAATAATAAGGCACAGCCGCATAACCAGCAATATTCGTGGGATTGCAGTCTGTCCAATAACTTCCGTTATTTTCGTTGGGGACATATTGTGCATTGGCATAAGTAGTCATTTTATTGATACGAATATTTGGATAATTCGCTGCTGCAATTTCAGATGCATAATTAAGTACACCAAGGGTATTTGTACCATTGGGTTGCATTGTGAATGCCATATTCGATTGACCAGAACACAAATAAACATCGCCAATTAAAATATTGGTAAGAGTAATGGTATTATTTTTCGCTACAAAACTGAGTGTATGTTTGGTCTGGTTTGCACCTGCAACGGCTTTTGGTGTTTGAATTTTTGTGCTCCATTTACCAGTGGCATCAGCTGTAGCAGTGGCAGTTTGACCCCAACTGGCCGAAATTTGAACAGATTCGTTAGGTGAACCCCAACCCCATAGTGCAGCTAACAAATCCTGCTGCATTACCATATTGCTACTCAAAACACTTGGCAAAATCATACTTTGACTATAAACAGTGGCTAAAAAATTAGCTTTAAAGTTGCCCTCTTGAGTCGAAACGGTAATGATGGCAGTGCCAGGTGATACACCGGTAATAATACCTGTAGAACTTACAGTTGCAACTGAAATTTTATTGGAACTATAAGTTACAGCTGTATTGGTGGCATTGACAGGCGCAAAAACAGGTACAAGTTGAAATGGTGTGCCAATAAGAACCATTGCCGAAGTACTACCAAATGAAATTCCGGTAAGTGGAATAGCCACCGAAACAATCGCTGTTGCTTTGAAATCTCCATCTTGTGTAGTGGCCGTAATATTGGCAGTTCCTTTTGCAAAGGCTTTTACGAGCCCATTTGTATTAACTGTTGCTACTGCCTCATTATCCGACGACCAAGTAATCGTCTTATTGCTAGCACCTAATGGAGATACAATAGCCAAAAATTGTTTGGAATCACCAATATTTATCGAAGTTGAAGTAGGATTTATGGCAACTCCCGTAACGGCAATCGCTCCAGTCTGAACCGTAACATCAGAATAGGATGTTTTACCACCATCTTGCGTTGTAGCGGTAATTCGGACCTTTCCAGCATTTTTGGCAGTAACTAAACCGTTTTCATCAACTGTAGCAATATTTAAATCAGCCGAACTCCAGTTCACTATTTTATTAGTAGCATCGGCAGGTAAAACCGAAGAGGAAAGCTGAACGGTTGAGCCAGCAGAAACCAAAGCATTAGCTGGACTAATCGATACACTTGCAACCGGAATGCCCATGGTTATGATTACATCGTCTATCCAAACCGAAACTCCAGCAGGCAATTTTCCCATCCGGAAACTAAAAATGGTTCGGTTATCAGCCTGATTAATTGCCGTTGTGGTAGTATATGTAAAAGTTTGAGCAGTAGTATTTAACAAAACATTTTGCTCTGTCAAATAATTGGTAACGCCCCAGTTGGTAATAGCCACACCAATGGTAGTTGGCACCGAACTTTTAGCAGTAAATGAAACTGTGTAAGATTTATCTTTTACACCTGCGAAAACCCAAGATAGTTGTTGGTCTGTGGACAAATTATTATGCGAAGTTCCATTGGAAACCATCGTATATTTCAGTGATTTTGTACCCGAAATTTTATCAGAACCGCTATCAAATATTATAGCTGCTGTGTCGGTTACAGAAGTCAGTTTTAATTTTGTCCAACCGGCATAATACTGATTTTCGTTAGCGGTAGAAGTTCCAGAAATACGAAAATTATAGTAGTAACCACCCGAATTGTACATGGCATTATTCATCAATGCTTCAAAATCGCCATTACATAAGTTAGTGTTTGACAGTGGACTCTTTTCAACAACCGTAATATCGTCCAACCATATAGCCGTGCCCGCCGTCACATTTCCATAATAAAATGCAAACTTGCAAAGTGCAGTAAGTGACGTTGTGGTAATATCATACGAAAAAGTCTGTGCTGTGGTTGTTAAATTAAACATAGGAGAACTAGCCAACCAACCAAAGTTGCTAAATGATTGCACCAAAAGACTTTGAATAGCACAACCAGCAGAAGCTTTCGCTTTAAAAGATACGGTATAAGTGGCTGCTTTTGGAAGTATTAACATGTGATATAATCCCTGCGAAGTAATGCTTGTTCCTGCAGTTCCGGTAATTACTTTTGCAGAATTTATACCTGAAATTGGACTTGTGTTGTCTATAGAAAAAGTTTGCGTTCCCGATGCAGTCCACCAGCAGGTAGCGGTAGTAGTTCCAAGTTCAAAATCGCCGTTGCTGACAATATTGCCGGCTGATAAAAAACCTGTTACAAAAAGAATTATAAAAATTGAATATAATTTTTTCATTTTGTAGGATATTTAATTTTTATTTAATTTGAATGTTTTAATTTTACCTTTGCTGCCCAAACTGAGTAGATAAATACCATTATTACAATTTGTAGTTTCAATAATATTTTGTCCTTCATTTAAAAATTTCTGACCTCTAAATACACATTTTCCTATTGTGTCAACTATTGAAATAGAATAATTATCGGCATTTTTTACACTCAATTTAAGTGTTTTACCCGAAAATGACTGTAAAGTAATCCCAGTCAATCCTGTCACATTTTGAACAACATTTTGTGTATCTACCACCACATTTCCTATTGGATAAGCACCAGTAGTTTTGCGATACTGATTGGCTAATTTCAGTGGTGAGTAATAATTTTCAATGTCCGCAATTAGCACTTCGAGAGAATAAGTTCCAAGGGTAATATTCTGTGGCAAAGTAAAAGTTTCGTCTACAGCAAAGGGAGTATCAATGGTTGTAGAAAAATTGAAAGTTGGTAATAAAGTTCGCAGATTTAATTTTGAAGGTGTTTCCCAAATCATTGCTCCAGTTGTGGTATGAACCAGTCTGTACTTAACTTGCCAATTTCGATAAGTTGGTGCAACTCCCACATTTGACCAATTAGCTACAAAACGTATCGACTGACCAGGCACAAATACTTTTGAGGTAGTTACATCACGTAAAATATAACGGTAACCAGCTGTTTTAGAAGCATTAATCATAGTAATCTGGGCATCAGTAGTCATGGTACTCCACGAAAGGCCAGACCCAAAATTTCCATTTCCTATTCCTGAAATATGATAATCTATGACCTGTTGCAATCCAAGCGAATAAGTCATACCAGTATTTCCATAGCCCTCAATAATTACTGGAGCAGTTTTCCAGCGATCTTTGGCTAATGGCCAGGCAGTAGAATTGGTTGAAGACACATTATTGAATCCTGTGTTGCACCACGAATCACGTCTCCAGCCAATGGGATATTTGAGACCTGTTTTCGACATAGCATATTGCAAACCTCCAACATTGTCGCTCATCATAATGAGTTGTTTATCTGGAAATGCTTTTACAAACACATCGATAATATGTTGAATTGTGGCAGTAGTAATACCAGTTAATGGTGAAGGTGGTGTTTCAAAACCAGATAAGTGCCATTCACCCCAATTACCATAAGTCCGAATATCAATAAAACCTATGCGTGGGTCTTTGTTGAATGCTCGACCCAAGTTGGCAATCAACGAATCATGTCTGGCTATAAAATATGCATTGTTCCAATCGGGCATCCAGCATTTTTTATTGTTACTGTACCACGAAGTCATTTTTGCATCGAGATAAGCAGGATAAGCATGATCTACTCCTTCCACCACGCAACGAAAAGCAAGTCCAAAAGTACCACGTCCATCGGTATCGGCATAAGCAGCGGCTGCTTCGTTATAAAGTGACGAGAAATTATAAACTCCTTCGGAAGTTTCAAAAACAGTCCAGTTGTAACGTGCGTAGCGGTCGATACTTGGGAATGGTGCCATTTCATTACCGTTCCAGCGATAAAAGCCTCTATCGGGGTTTGTAATGTCACTATCAATCATAGGAATGACTGGAAGCGTGTATTTTGTATCAAAAGCATTTGTAATCAATTCAATACTAAATGTAAAGAAAGCGTTGAACTGAAAAAACAAAACAAAAAAGATAATGCGAGACCTGTAATTCATTGTATTCGTTTTTTAATTATTTTACGGTTACAAAATTACTACTAACACACTCAGCAGTGCGGTCAATTATTGTTGCAATAGGGTTGAGAAATTGTCGGATTGCATATTTTATACTTACAAATATTGTTGGCCGATAAACTTTTTATTTTAAATCTGAAAAAACGCTTCCAATAATGCTTTGAGAAAATTTCGCCCGGATGGGGTTTAGATTTTGTTTTTGCATATTTTCTACCATAATTTCGTCCCGATGGGACTTTCTATTAATAGCATCGAAGAA
>CAIWCC010000101.1 GCA_903911085.1 uncultured Bacteroidales bacterium
GGACTTTTTATAAATAGCTTCGGAGAAGCGACATTATGGTAGTCAATAAGTTACAAGTATTACCAGAGCTCCTTAGGAGCGACATTATTTTTTCTTTTGTTTTTACCGGACAACAATAACTTATAAGTTATTATATCAGCAAATTACAGTGATTGAAAATTTAGAGATTTAGCATCCTTAATTTGCGATAATTTGTGTAATTTGCGTTCTACCTTTATTTCGAGAAATAAGCAAGTTTATTTTTGATATCAAAATACGAAGTATTTTAAAAATCAGTTTTTAATCCGCATAATCAGTGTAATCCGCGTTCCATTTCCTTGTAAGGTTGTCTTGTCCAGCTTGGGAGTAAATAATTTTAAATCAATTAAGTGTTCAATTCAAAAACCAATCATCTTGGATTCTGAATAATTATTCCACCACTTGCTTCAATTTCAGCTTGTGGTATTGGCATAAGATTGCATGTCGAAGGTTTAAATGTTCCTTTCGTAACAAATGCTGTTGCAGCTTTTCCTGTGCGCACCATGTCCCAATAGCGATGTCCCTCGCCTGCAAATTCTAAGCGACGTTCCAGCATAATATCGTCGAATAAAGCTGTTCCGGCGCTAGTTTTTTCGGCTAAATGCACTCGCTTTCTTACGATGTTTAGATAGGTGCGAGCTTCATTTTCACCACCTTCTATTGATGGTTGCAATGCACAAGCTTCAGCATAGTTCAAATACACTTCTGGTAATCTGATTAAGCGAATGTTTGTGGGGTTGTTTTTCCCATTAGATGAACGTTGAGCAGGCTTTAAATAAAATTTGGCGTTGTAAAATCCTGTTCTGTTGCGTGATAATTTGGCAAAATTAGTTGCAGTTTCCCATACACGTAAACTGTCTACCGTTAGCATAGAAGCATGTTTTCGTATGCTATCGCCTTCATTAATAAACGCTTTTGCCAGTGCTAGTTTTGGTTGATTTAAACCAAATCCATAAGTGGTGCCAAAAGGCATCATTAGTAGATTATGAAAATTACCATTATTATTTAACTCATTTACATTTGCGCCACCTGGCGAATCATACTGCGTAATTTCGAGAATTGATTCAGTACAATGCTCACCGTTCAATTTGAATACGTCGGCGTAATTTGCAACCAGGGTATAATCAGTTTCTGCAAACACAGCTTTTGACGCCAATTTACAAGCATCATATTTCTTTTCGTAAAGGTAAACACGCGAAAGCATGGCATTGGCAGCAGCTTTTGTAATTCTACCAGCGTCGGTTGTCATATTTAAAGTTGATTTTGCAGGTAGATAACTTGCAGCATCATTCAAATCCTTCTCAATTTGTGCATAGACATCTGCTACAGGTGTGCGTGTTAATGTTTTGTCATTAATGGTTGGTGTTTTTGTCATTAATGGGACATCTCCAAAAGCAATTACCAATTCATGATAATAGTAAGCACGTAAAAATAATGCTTCACCCAAAAGACGGTTCTTATTTTGGGTTTTAAACAATGAAGCATCCATTTTGGATATTCCATCTATGGCTTGGTTTGTTTTATTTATCCCTCTGAATAATATTTGCCAACGATTTAAAATTCGTCCGTTATCGGCAGGATAATTATAGGATTCCATGAGTGCATAAGTCTGAACATCATTATCGCTTCCACTATAGGTAGCATCTTCGGACAAAACATCACCGAAACACCATAGAGTCATAACATAACGATAATCTTTCATGTCGGAATATGCAGCAACTACCGACTGAAAAGCATCGTTTTCAGTTACAAAAAAGTTTTCGGTGGTTAATGATCCAAGTTTGGTTTTATCTAAAAAGCCGTCGCTACAACCTGAAAATAAGGTGGCTGTTATGATTGCAATAAAAAGGTTTAAAATTTTCATGTTGTATTTTCGTTTAGAATGTTATGCTGATACCTGCTACAACAGTTTTTGCTTGAGGATAAGTGCCCATATCAACTCCTCTACTTAAAGTGTTGCTAGGGGAGAGTTGTCCAATTTCTGGGTCTGACCAAGAATACTTGGTGAATGTAAGTAGATTATCGCTCGAAATATAAAAACGTAACCCATTTACGTATAATTTCTTTGCTGTTGATTGTGGTAGTGTATAACCAACTTGAAGTGTTTTTAAACGAAGGTACGAACCATCTTCAATATACCGATCGGAGACACGAAGGTTATCATTCATGTCATTTCCATTTAACCTTGGCATGGTAGTATTGGTGTTTGTTGGTGTCCAATAATTGAGCACGTCTACCGATTTTTGCGTCATATTAGCTTCGCTATATGTATAAAAACGCATAGCGTTAAAAATGTCGTTTCCTGAAGTGCCTTCAAAATTAGCCGAAAAGTCAAACCCTTTATATTCTAAATTAAGATTAAAACCATAAATGAATTTTGGTATTGGATTGCCTATGACCGTTTTATCCAAATCATTTAAAACTCCATTTTCATCATTGTCTACAAAAACAACATCACCTAATCCTGCATTGGGCTGGCGGTTTTTTATATCTGTTAATTGTTCAGCAGTTTGTACCAAGCCATTTGTTTTGTAACCCCAAAATGCGCCTATTGGATTACCAACTGTGGTATATGTTGAGCTATATGATGAACTACCAAAAAGTATGAGATCGCCAGCTAAACCTTTTGCTGTACCTAAACTTAACACTTTGTTGTCTATGGTTGAAATATTTGCACCAAAGTTGTAATTTAAGTGTTTGCCAATTTTGTCTTTCCATTCAATTTGTCCTTCAAAACCATGGTTGTTTACAGAGCCTACATTGGTTGTGGGACCAGTTTCAAAGCCAAGGAAATAGGGGACTGGTTCAACCAATAACATGTCCCTAGTAGTTTTGTTATAATAATCGGTTGATAAATTTAATTTGCCATTAAAACATTCTATATCGATTCCAAGATTAGTCGATTCTGTTGATTCCCATTTGATATTGGCATTGCCTAAAGCTACTGCCACTACACCCTGATAGAGTTTCTCGGGAGTTCCATACAAATATGCATATTGTGATGCTGAAGTTAATAGACTTTGATAGGCGTAATTTGCAATATTTTGATTGCCGACTTTCCCCCAACCAATTCTGATTTTTGCAATATCAATGAAGTTTTGATCCCAATTTTTAAAGAATGACTCGTTATTCAGTTTCCATGCAATAGCCACTGATGGAAAATTTCCATATTCATTTGACTTGCCAAATCTAGATGAACCGTCGCGGCGGATGGTTGCTGTGGCTAAGTATCTGTTGTCATAACCATAATTTATTCGACCAATATACGAAATTAATGCCGATTCGGAAGCTGTACCATTAGCAGTAGCCGAAGTACTGTTAATTGCTGCATCCAAATATTGCATATCAGTATTATTGTTGGGTGTATTTGCTTTGCTACCAATCAGGTTTTCGTATCGTGTTTGTTCGGCAGTGAATCCCAAAGTAACGCCCAAATTGTGTTTTGCAGTAAATGTATGATTGAAATTGAATGTGTTTTCAGTAATAAGATTGTTGGTGAGTGAATACCCACGGCTAACCAAACTTGTCGTATTGCTATTCGTATTGGTAATATAATATGTAGGTTTAAAATCGTAAGCATCATATCGATTGAAATTCACACCCAGCGAAGTTTTGAAATTTAGACCTTTCATTAGATGAACAATACCATAAATATTACCAATAAAACTAAGGTTTTTCTCATTGCTGAATGTATTATCTATTAAAGCAACGGGGTTATAATTACTGATGTATTTTGAAAAACCATAACTTCCATCGGTATTGTAGACGGGCACTACCGGTTCGATTGTTAGCACATTATTGAAAATTCCATAAGTATTATTGCCGTCTATTATTTTGTTGCGGGAAGAATTTGATATAGAAGTGTTTGTGCCAATAGTAATTGTTTTATTCATTTTGCGCTCCAGGTTAATGCGTGCATTTACCCTATCGAAATCAGTTTTCTTAATAGTTCCTTTTTGATTGAGATAGCCTAAACTTAGATGGTAAGTAAAATCTTGTATGCCACCAGCAAAGCTTACGTTATGACTTTGAATTGTTCCCACCTGACTTATTTCTTTTAGCCAGTTTGTTGAAATGGTTGGATCGGCATTGGCCAAATTAATTGGTGTTGTACGTGTAGTGTTTATAGCGGATTGAATATCGAACCATTGTTGGCCAGACAGTAAATGCAAATCAGTATTTATTCGAGAAGTGCCATAATACGAATCAAGAGTAACAACATCTTTGCCTGCCGTTCCATGTTTTGTAGTAATCATAACCACGCCGTTGGCACCACGCGAACCGTAAATAGCAGTTGCCGAAGCATCTTTAAGTATTTCAATGCTTCCAATCTCGGACACACTTAAATATCCAATATCGTTTATTGGCATTCCATCCACAACATATAATGGACTAGGGTCGTTTACTGTTCCAATACCACGAATACGTACTGTTAAAGAGCCACCTGGTGAACCAGAATTTGAAGTGACAGATACACCCGGAATCAGCCCATGAAGAGCTTGAGCTATGTTTGCAACAGGCTTATGTACTATGGCGCCAGTTTTCACAGAGGATACAGCGCCAGTTAAATCTGTCTTTTTAATAGTACCATAACCAACAACTACAAGTTCGTCTAATTGTTTTGATGATTCATTAAGTACTACATTGAAGTGCTTATTGTTGTTAATTTCAACTATTCTAATACTGTGGCCAATCAATGAAAATTTCAATTCAGTGATGTTTAGCGGAACAGTAAGCTTCCATTTTCCTTCAGTATTGGTTATTGTGCCAGAGTTGATACCTACCCCCATCACGCTTACTCCAATAAGAACATCTCCTTTTTGATTCTTAACTGTTCCCGTCAAAGATTTTGATTGTGCAAAAGAATTTAAAGTCAAAATGCTAAATATTAATAGCAAAAGAAATCTTATTACAAAATAGGAAATTGGAATGTTTTTTTTTAAGATAGTCATTGAGTGAATAGAAAAATAGTTAAAAACTAAATCTACTATTGTTTGGATTTAGGAAAAAAATCTTACGATATTACAACGTTTATTTTGTTCTCCACAATTTGTATTTATAAATCAAAGCTCAATTAAATGTTCTTTTTGATTCTATAATTTGCTTTTTCCAGTCTTTTATTGAAAGTTCAGTGCTATTTACAACTGCACGATGCATAGATTTAACCGAACCAAATCCAGCCCTTTCTGCAAGTGATTCGTATATAGCGTTATTATCGTTAATTATGATTTTTTCAAGTTCAATTATTCTATAACCATTTACAAATGCACAGAAGTTTTGACTATATTGCTGATTAATGATTGATGAAATTGTAGAACGATTGCTACCAACTAATTGCACAACATCCATTATGTTAAGTTCGCTATTGAGATAAATTTTATTTTGTTTAAATTCTACCAATAACTTGTCTAATAATTCTTTCTGAGCCGTATTTAGTTCTGAACCAATTACTTGTTCGGTTTGGCTGTCCAATTCAACTTCAAAAGTAGGATTTATCGGTTTCTGCTTAAAACCCATTAAGCCAATCATATAAATATCTATTGCAAAAAATAATGGCAAAATAACATATAAAGCTATATTGTTGCCAGCAAAAAATGCCCCAGGTATTAATATTAATAAACAATTGAAGATTAAGAGATAATTTAAGAGTTTGGCATTGTTATACTTACCATCCTGTATGTCGGAGTAAAATTGTTCGGCTCTGTCTTTGTATTTTCGCAACAGCAAAGTGCTTTTAATAAGAAAATAAACTACCTGAAGTTTCACAAATATTTTCAGTATATTGCGAAATATGCTCAGTAAATTAATCTCAGGCAGATTCATGTACGCAGTTCTATCAAATAGCCACACTTTATATTCAGCACTTGGTGCAAATAAAACCGCAACTTCATATATCGATACTAAAACAATTGGTAGGATTAGAAATCGTGAATGCGCCTTCCACGAGAAATTTTCATCAACTGTAAGAAGTCGGAAATAAATATGATAAAATGGATAGGTCAAACAACCAACATATAAAAATATTGGATCGTAATAAAAGTAAACATCAGGATATGGTTCATACAAAAAAAACTTACCTGTGAAAATCAATACCAGCAAAAACATAAACTTTGCCAAAAAGGAACGAGGATTGGAATGTTTCTTTTTTCCAGTAAACAATAAAATTGTCCAGAAAATAGTGACATAAACAGGTATAAGCAAAGCAATGGTTTTTATCATATTTCCAATTTAGTTTCAATTACAAAGATAGAATATTAATTCTTTGTGGAGAGTTATCTAGAATCTTAATTTGTGACAAAAAGACGTAGAAATAGTTAATGATTAGTCTTTTTTGTTTTATTCTTATATTTTGTACAGAAAAATTCGCCCTTAGTCCCCAAATTCATACTTTAACAAAATCTAAATTAATACTTGTTTTGTTTTTGTAGTTTCTTAATGTGTCAATAATTTTTAATTGGCACTGTACACAATTGAATTATTTGCCTTATCTTTGCACCGAATAATCAGAGTCTATAGTTTAAAATTATTATTGAGTATTGTTTTGGTTATATGCTACTTATTTTGATGTCTAGTAATTGATATTAAGATAATTAGTTGTTGTTTGAAAGGGGCTGTTTGGTTTTGACAGCAGGTAGAAAGGGTATGTAAGCATGTCGAGCATTGAGGAAACGGCTCGTTAATATCGGTTCTCAAAATTATAACTGGCGAAAATAACTACGCTCTTGCTGCTTAATCGAATCATAGTAGATAAGCTTAATTTCGGTACTAGGTACTGAAACGAGACATTTCCCAAATGCCCTCTCCTCGAGGCGATTTGATATGGAGATGCAGCTAAATCGGGGATAGTTGCGCTTAGCCTTGGAGGTGTGATGAAATAAAAAGGATAAGGCGCGGGCTGGTGGCTTTGGTCTTGCCCACGCACGAAAATCTAAGCGAAGATAAACATGTAGAAAGCATATTATTTCCTTGTTTGGACGAGGGTTCGACTCCCTCCAGCTCCACTAAAACCATTTCAATTTAGAGTAAAAGCCTGCAAATCATTGAATTTGCAGGCTTTTATATTTTTAGAGAATAGCAAATTATTCAATTTAAATCAATCTTTAGGAGACCAATTCGGGTATCCAAAGAAATAAAAGCCTCGGGTACCCGAATTTACATTCAAAATACTTATAATCAAGCAGTTCAACTAACGAACATCTTGTGTATTATTTAAAAAACAAGTATTATTGAACAATTCTAAAGGTTACCACAAATGAATGCAAAACTTTCCATTCTCTTTTACGCAAAGAGAGCAAAAACCACAACTGATAGTTTAGTACCAATTTACATCAGAGTTACAGTCGATGGAGAACGAATCGAGTTAAGTACCAAACGTTACACACAACCAGAAAAATGGTCGGTTGAAGGCAATCGTATGAAAGGTACAAGTGCTGAAGCCAAAGCAACTAATTCTTTTCTTGACACCCTTAAAACTAAGATTTATGATTACCAACAGCAACTGATTCGCGCAGATGAGCTAGTAAATGTCGAAAACATGCGTAACAA
>CAIWCC010000102.1 GCA_903911085.1 uncultured Bacteroidales bacterium
CATGAATAGTTATTACCAAAGTGTAGTTATTATGTAAGTTTACACTTTTTACACGTACCAATATTGATTTTAACCCATATTGCAGCTTTTAAGAATTGAAATAACTAATTAAAGTTATATTTTGCTGATTTGGTAGTTAAATATGTCATTTCCAGGCTTAGTTAGATACACTAGTTTTTTTATCTATCTGAAAGTCAGAGATAGAATTTTTTTTTCATTTTATTTTTCTCATTTGTAGTACACAGGGGGTATTGATTATTAGCGAATTATAGATTTACTTTGCATCATGTATTTCAAATCATCAGGCAGACATAATCCTAAAACAAACGCTCACGGTTGGTATTACCGTTTGGTTGAGAGTTATCGTAATTCCGACGGTCGGGTTTGTCATCGTACCATGTTAAACTTAGGTTTTTTAGAGGGGTTGACTCCTGAACAAATGAACCTGATACAAAAGATACTGACCAAACGGGTTGAAAGCCTTAAAGACTTACTTTTCGAACTACCTCAAAGTGATGACTCAATGGTTAATCAACTCGTTGCTGAGTATTACAATCGGTTGGTGTCGGAGAAAAGAATAGATGTGCCACAGACTCTGACCAAGAAATCAAAATCGGGTAAAGACTGGGAAACGATTGATTTGAATAGCATTAAAAACAAGGACATTAGAGAAATAGGTTCTGAGTGGATGTGCCTTCAAACCATCCGTCAATTGGGAATTGACACATTTCTTGAAAGTAAAGATTGGAGTCAGGAGCAGGTTCAATTAGCAATAACGCAGATCATTAGCCGTACAGTTTATCCAGCTTCGGAATTAAAGACGAGCAGTTGGATAAAAGAGAATTCGGCAGTATGTGAGCTCACAGGTTACAATATCAATAAAATCACCAAAGATAAACTCTATGGCATAACCAATAAGCTTTATCAGGTCAAACAAGAGCTGGAACAACATCTCTCTTTAAAAACCAATGAATTGTTTGATATTCAGGATAAAATAATACTTTACGATTTAACCAATATGTATTTTGAAGGCCAAATGCTTGGCAGCAAGCTGGCAAAGTTTGGAAGAAGTAAAGAGAAACGTTCGGATTGCAAATTGGTGGTTTTGGCCTTGGTAATCAATGTAGATGGGTTCATAAAATGCTCAGATATTTTACAGGGCAACATTTCTGAACCTGCAACATTGGGTAAGATTATCGACAAGCTACGGGAGAGAACCTCTCACTGCGCTAAAAAAGCCACCGTGGTAATGGATGCCGGTATAGCATCGGACGAAAATAAACTAATGATAAAAGAAAAGGGATACGAATATATTTGTGTAACCCGATCGAGAATGCAGGATTATATGGTCATGGCTGATGCACCTGTGGTAACGGTATTGGACAACAAGAAACAAAAGATAGAGCTTAGTAAAGTCAAATCAGAAAAACATGTGGATTATTTCCTAAAAATAGAGAGCCATGCCAAAGAGTTAAAAGAGCGATCGATGAACGCTCAATTTCAAGAAAGATTTGTGCAAGGGATGGAAATAATAAGTGATAGCCTCACAAAAACAAGAGGCATTAAACAAGCTGATAAAGTATATGAACGTATCGGGCGGTTGAAACAAAAATACTCCTCCATTGGGCGTTATTACGATATTGAGGTGGAACTGGTAACCAAACCAACAATAAAGAAGCAGGTAATTTTCAAAAAGAAACCAAATAAAAAAGAGAATATCCTTGAAAATCAGATAGCAACTTCAATTAAATGGTCGGTAAAGGAAGATGTAGACATAAACGCAAGGAGCGGAATCTACTTTTTACAAACATCGATTGATGACCAGGAAGAGCTACTGTGGCAAGCTTATAACACCATACGAGAAATAGAGGCTACGTTTAGAGTGCTGAAAACAGACCTCGATCTACGTCCCATTTATCACAAAAATGATGACAGTACAATGGCGCACTTAAATCTTGGACTCTTGGCATATTGGTTGGTAAATACGATTAGACACCAACTAAAAAAAGAGGGGATCAATAGCCAATGGATTGAAATCGTACGCATAATGAACACGCAAAAAGCAGTTACAACTATAGCCCAAAATAAACATGATGAAGTAATTCAAATTCGTAAATGTTCAGAGCCAAACGAAAAAGTAAAACAGATTTACCAGATACTAAAATACAAGCCAGAACCCTACAAAAAAAAGAAAGATGTAGTACACAAAATGGATTTAAAAAATCCTTATTTTACTGATTTACAAATAATACGCTCTGATTAGCTGCAATGTGGGTTAATTTGATTAAACAGGTTATTTTTTGAATACCAATTCAATTATTGTAGTCCAATAAAACTCGTACATACTTGAGATAAGGCATTAAAAAAGGCCATCCAGTTTCCCGAATGGCCAATTATAAAATTAGATTTAATGGACTACATAGCGTCAATTTCTTTACTTATGGCTTCAAAATCTGCATCCATTTTCAAACGATAATACAAAGTTTTAAGTGTTTTCTTGTACTCAATTTCTTTAGGTTTTAATTCTGATGCTTTTTTGAAGAAAGGAACTGATTCTTTAAATACATTTTCAGCTTTTTTCAATTCAGCATTGTATAACTTAATATCTTTGATGTTATTAGCATCTTCAATCATTTTTACTGCTTTATTGTAGTACAAACGACCAATTCCAGCATGACCATCCGCCATTGTAGGATCTAACTCAATGGCTTTATCGAATGAAGCACGAGCATCAACTAAATTACCCAAAGATTCATCAAGGTTGCCTTTTACGTAGCGATATTGAGCCAAATTTGGTTCGCGTTCAATTGCTGTTTTCAAATAAACCAACGCATCAGGAGTTTTTCCAGAATAGATAAAATAGTTAATCAAATTTTGTAAAAACCAAGCTTCAGACGGGAACTTTTCAAAACCTTCTTTCAAAGTTTTTACATAGTTAACCGTATCTTTTTCAGATACATATTCTTCATAAAGCAATTGATAAACAGC
>CAIWCC010000103.1 GCA_903911085.1 uncultured Bacteroidales bacterium
AATATTTAATAATTTCAATAAAAGGGAATTCTCACTTTTATTTAGATGACAAATATAGAAATATATTTTTGATTAAAAAAATCAGTTGGTTGTAGTAATTTCTACGTTTTGACTGTAATTTTTATTGTCTGCAACAAATAAAATCCTGTAAAGATTATTTCTATAAAATATATCTGTACAGTTTTTTGGGTTTAAATCATTGTTTTTTTGATTTGTAAATTATTTATTGTAATTGAAAATATGCTATTTATACCATGTGGAATATGAATAAATTAATATTGGAATTAAAAATATAATATAGTAAATATTCAAGTACACAATAAAATTATTACAAAGTGTATATGATTTTTAATTACCTCACAAACATAAATCGAAATAAATTTGTTGTTGAAGTTAACGTATATTATTAATAGATGTGATATAAAAACAATTATTAGCATAGTTTAGAGATACCAACTAAAGCTTTTGCTCTACAAAATTTTCTATTATCTACTATTTCATAATTCTTCAAGTATTGAATTTTGAAATTATCGAATGAATTTTGTTGATTTTAATTCGACTTTTCAATATTAAAATCAATCTATTACAAAACACGCAACGTGCTTATTTTAATATATCGACCAAAATAAATATTAACACCACCTCTTTACTTATCTAAATTTACTTACTCAATGCACTCGTATAGAATTAGATAACCATCGCTAGCGAGACGATTATGATCCATTATTAATTTTCATCTAACATTAAACTCTATCGTAGATGATATTATTTTAATTCTACCAACACAGGTTTGCTTATTTTTAACGCTTCATATTTCATTGTTTTTACAAAGAAAGTACTATCTAAAAAAGCTGAGTTTTGCTGTTCCCAAGCAGCCAAAACATTGAATTTTATAGCATTGTGTACATCAGGTTTTAGTTGAGCACACCATGTATATATAATTCCATTTCCAGTTGCTGGTGTGTCAAACGATTTTACAAAGTTCTCATTTGGTGTCAACAAGCACATTCCGATTGTAAATTCCTTGTTGTATGACTGTTTATCGTGGGTAATCATAGCTTGTTGATTATAGAAAGTTTTGCTAACAAATGGTTGATTATTATTGTTATGAACAATTCCTGTTACAAAAGCACAACCAGCAGGTATTTTGGTGCAAATTACCCGATTCTCGTAACCGTAACTTCCGCCCCAGATTGTAACAATTTGAGCGAGATTAATTTTAGATTTTCCGATATTCCATCCTTCAAAATCAATACGAAAAATGCCTCTAACAACACCTTTGTTAATCAATGTAAAGCGCGTGCTGTCAATAATATCGACAGTTTGGTTGGCAACTATACCCAGCCTTACTAAAGTGTCATTTTGCAGTAATGCCAAACCACCTAATCCGAATGACTGACCTACACTCATAATATCGCGACCCCAATCAGCCATAACGTGATAAGTATCACCTGGACAACCGTCTGGTTTTATGCCAACTTTGTCGAGAACCATTTTATCTGTTTTCTTGCCGAAAAGATCTCTGCAATTGCGACCATCGAAATAATGACGGAAACCCATTTTGTCATTTTCCCACGCAATTCCGTCCATTTGATATGGGTATCCAAAAGTGCCTCTCAAATCATTTTTACCATGACTATCTTTTGTTAACTCTATGACTTTTCCTGGAGAAACCATTTTGCCATATCTAATGTTAGCGCGACGATTGAATGTTGGATATTGTTTAGCTGAAATCCATTTTATCGATAAAAATTTCTTTTCAGCCTTTTTTAAAGTCAGCAAAAAAGCAAGTTCATCCCATTTTCCATCACCATCCATGTCATCTATTTGTGTAGGCACCCAATTACCTTTAGCGTCTTGTAATGCGGGTAGAAGAGTGGTATTTGTAAAGTTCAGTTCTTTGCGATTTAGAACAAATTGTTGGTCAATTAAAACCGTATCAGATAGGTTTTTAATGATAACTTTAGTTGGATTTGTTTTAGCAGAAATTAGCCCAAAGCTTGCAGAGAAAACGAAAGTGGATACTAATAGAACCTTTGCTATTGATGTTTTCATTGTTATTTTTGATTGAATTAATAGTATGATAACGATATAAAAAGTCAGATTGAATTTTCTGAAATCAAAAGAGTACAAAAGTAATGATTTTTTTAGTTGGTTCAATTTGTGTGATATAAACTTCTTATTAGCAATAGACATAATTAATGTTAACTTTAAAATTTAGAACTAGCTTTATACATCTGAATTTATATTTCAATCGCTAAAATAAATTAAATATTTTGTCAAAAACAATTCATATATAAATTTTAAATTTATCTTTGCACACGTTTGTATTTGAAACTATATGCAGAAAAGAATCACTATTAAAGACATTGCTAAAGAGCTAAATGTACATCACTCCACAGTCTCACGCGCTTTGCGCAATGACCCAAGAGTGAATGTTGCAACGCGTGATTTGGTATTGAAATATGCTCAGGAGCATGATTATCAAACAAATATGAATGCAGTTCAATTGCGTGGTGCTACAAATAACACAATTGCGCTAATTGTACCAAACATAAATCATACTTTTTTTTCGGATATAGTTAGTCAACTTACAAATATAGCTTACCAAAAAGGATATATACTTTCAGTTTTTCAAACCAATGAAGATTTTGCACAAGAAGTTGGAATTGTAAGTACTATCATTCGACAAAATTATGCTGGAGTAGTGGCTTCAATTTCCAAAAACACGACAAATAGTAATCATTTTAGTTTGCTTAAGACTTTTGGGATACCGCTAGTTTTTTTCGACAGGGTATGCAATGACATTCAAACTCCTAAGGTTTTAGTAAATAATTACGATATTACTTACGAAGCAACTGAATACTTAGTCAATAAAGGTTATAAAAGAATCGCTCATCTTACTGGCCCAACACATATTAATGTATTCAATGATAGACAAAATGGATATATCGATGCGCTTAAAAAACACAATATAAATTATCAAAAAAAAATAGTTATTGCCGATGAATTTACTGTTGAATTAGGCAAAAGCTGTTTAGTTAATTTATTGTCGGAAATTGATAAACCAGATGCAATTATTTCATCATCAATTCTTTTGACAATGGGAATTGCTGTTCAAGCACGTGAAATGTCGCTTCAAATTCCTAAGGATTTAGCGTTGATAGGCTTTGGGAATCAATTAGTTTCATTAATAATTCAACCACAATTAACGTCGATTTATCAATCGGAATTAGAAATTGCAGAGATTACATTTGAACTTCTTGAAAAAATGATTAATAAAGAAATTTCCATTGATAGTAATTGTACCAGAATGGTAAGGGCTGGTATTGTCTATCGAGATTCTTGTTGAAACTACTGCTTTTGATGCAGTTTTAGAAGTACAAATATTTTTTTCAAAACAACTACACACGTGTGATTAGCTAATTTTTAAAATTTCATATTTATAAACTATAAATTTCAAATTATCATGTTAAAAGGTATTTCACCACTAGTAAGTCCAGAATTGTTAGCAGTTTTGGCACGCATGGGTCACGGCGACGAAATTATTCTTGCCGATGCTCATTTTCCTGGCGAGTCGTTCAACGATAGAGTTTTACGCGCCGATGGTCTTCGTATTCCTGAATTATTGGCGGCAATTTTGCCATTGTTCGAGCTTGATGCTTATGTGCCACATCCATTAGCAATGATGGCAGCTGTACCTGGCGATCAACTCGATCCAAAGGTTGAAGAATCGTACTTAGAAAGCATTCACATTTCAAATCCTAATGTGCCAGCTATCGAACGCATTGATCGTTTTGCATTTTACGACCGTGCTAAAACTTGTTTTGCAGTAGTTATGACTGGCGAAACTGCAAAATATGGAAATATCTTGCTAAAAAAAGGAGTAACTCCAATTAACTAATAATTAATAATTGATATTTAAAGCGTC
>CAIWCC010000104.1 GCA_903911085.1 uncultured Bacteroidales bacterium
GTTATAGCGACAGGGTTCCACCTCTTCCCATTCCGAACAGAGAAGTTAAGCCTGTCCACGTCGATGGTACTGCTGCAAAGTGGGAGAGTAGATAGCCGCCGTTTTTAAGCCCCGCATATTAAGTTATGTGGGGCTTTTTTTGTGCTATTTGTTTACAAATTGTTTTTTTTGCGGGCTCAACCGGAAAAGTTGTGTTATAAATTTCTTTATTCACAAATTTTAGTGAGTTTGAAAAGTAAAAATCTAATATCTCTAAACCCTCTGAATGATGCTCCAAATTTTTGATTTTATCGTTAAATGATTCATTCAGCCGATGTGTGTGTTCTTCTGTTATCAAAATAATTGAGAATTGTCACTTAATGAGATTGAATTGTACGTGTTAAAGTTCCCAAAAGAAAGGAATTGAATTTTATTAACTCTGTCATACCATTGAGCCAATCAATAGCAAATAACTACCTCCATTTTGGCGATTTTGATTTTGCAGGAATTGGCAATTAACTCAATGAATTTCAGAAATATATCAGAGAGTGAGATAACTTTTTAATTCCCAATAATATTGAAGAATTGATAATGAAGAATGGTAGTAAAAAAAGATATGATATTCAAAAAATAAATTTTGATATCTAACACATTAATGAAGATAAGGTATTTATTTGATTGAGATAATACACAAATATAAAAAAGGATTGGATCAGGAAGGGTTAATTGTGAAATGATTTAAATGTGAATTATTTGTTCCAATGAAAATAATTTGTTAATTTTGGTAGACTTAAGAATGTAAAATCTTTAAAATAGCAGTCAATTTTTTATTGACTGCTATTTTAAAGATAATTTTCAGTTTAATAATAATTATTCAATTACTTCACCAATTAGTGCAGCTGAAGATGCACTTAAAATTTTAACTTGAATGGTTTCACCAATATGACGACCCAAGCGCGGAAAAATAACCACCTTGTTTTGTGAGGTTCGTCCGAAAAGTTGCTCTTTCGATTTCTTTGAAAACCCTTCAACAAGGACTTCAAATATTTTACCAATGTCTTTTTGATTGCCTTTATTGGTCAATTCACGCTGAATGTCAATTATTTCGGCTAATCGACGAAGTTTTTCATCTTCGGATATGTTATCTGGTAAATTTTTGGCTGCAAATGTGCCTGGTCGTTCGGAGTATTTAAACATAAAGGCTAAATCAAAATTCACTTCGCGCAATAATGAAAGTGTTTGTTGATGATCATCCTCTGTTTCGCTATGAAAACCACAAAACACATCAGTGCTAATTGAAGCATCTGGTAAAATCCTTCGAATTGCAGAAATTCGTTCTAAATACCATTCTCGGGTGTATTTTCTATTCATCAATTTTAGAATTGCGTTACTGCCTGACTGAACGGGTAAATGAATTGATTTACATAGGTTTGGATGTGAAGCAATTGTTTCTAGAGTACGGTCACACATATCTTTTGGATGCGAAGTAGAAAAGCGGAAACGGATTTCAGGTGAAGCTTCGGCTACAATTTTTAATAAATCAGGAAACTCTATCACTTTTCCATCTTTTTCAATTCGATAGGAGTTTACATTCTGACCTAGCAAAGTTACTTCTTTGTAATTTTTATTCTGTAAATCTTTTAATTCATTTAAAATACTTTCTACATCCCTACTTCTCTCACGACCTCGCGTGTACGGTACAATACAATAAGAGCAAAAATTATTACATCCACGCATTATTGATATAAATCCAGAAATTGATTTGCTTAACCGAGATGGTAAAATATCACTGTAAGTTTCTGTTGTTGAAAGTTCTACATTAATTGCCTTATTGCCATTTTCAATACTTCCAATCAAGTTAGGAATATCAAGATATGCATCTGGTCCAACTACTATATTAACCCCATGATGGTTTATCAATTCGTCTTTTACACGCTCAGCCATACATCCAACAACCCCAATGATTAGTTTTTTGTTTTTGCGCTTTAATGTTTGGAAGTATTTCAATCTGTTAATTACTTTCTGCTCGGCATTGTCTCGTATAGAACATGTGTTAACGAAAATGGCATCTGCCTCTGATATTTTATCTGTTAATTCAAAACCATCCATTTGCATAATTGAAGCTACAACTTCACTATCTGCAACATTCATTTGACAGCCATAGGTTTCGATAAATAATTTTTTGTCGTTTAAAGCAGATTTAAAGTCTGTTGAAACGTCGTTATTTTCAATCATAATTTATTTTTCTAATGTTTAATTTTCAAATACAAAGGTACATCTTATAATTTAAATACAAAAACTAATCAGTTAACTATATTTAACATCTTCATTAATGCTTATATAACTTATTGATTTATAGAAATAAAATTGAGATGTATCAGATGATATTAATGCAAAAACATAATATTTTTATATTTTTTGATACTAGGTATTGCAGGACTAAAATAATTTTCTGACTTTTGTAAAGTAAACAAACAGATAAATTTTTCATAGTTAAGGTTTAGGTTAAAATGTACAATGGGTGGCTGTGAAGTTACCCTTTGTTTTTTGTTTACTTTCTATTAAAATTTATTTTTATACCAATTAATTCAAAAGTAATTTGTATTTTTGTAAAACTCAAATTTTGATATTCTATGGACGGTATAGGCGATTATTTTTATCTAATAGTTTTGGTTATTGCTGGATTAAGTAGTTTGTTTAAGAATAAAAAGGAAACAACAAATTCAGAGACAGCACCAAAAACCTCAAAGAAGAATTGGGAAGATGTTTTAAGAGAATTGACACCAATAAGTGTAGATAAACAAACAAAAACTGTAGTTGTTAAACGAACGGAGGAAGTGCCAAAAACCTTTGTAGAAGGTACTTCTAGCATGAAAGACCGAAGTCCTGTTTCGAACATGGTAAGTACTCATAAGATTATAAGTGAAGAAGATAAAATATTGACTACAGAAGAGTGTACCGATATTCAAATCAATTTACGCAACAATGCAAGAAGTGCATTTATTTATTCTGAAATTTTCAATAGAAAGTATTGAAATATATTATAAAATTGTTATTTGACTATTTCAACTGTTCATTTCAATTGAATTTTAGGACTGATAATTAAATAAATACAAATAAATGCAATCCGAATAGTTTATTTAAAAAAAAGCTAGTATATTTGCAGTGTATTAAAAATAAATTAAATTAGAATAAGAGTTCCGGCTGATATTGTCGGAATTCTTTTTGTTATATACTTAAAAAAACACACCTAATAAAAGGAGTAAAGCTATGGCAATAAATTATATGACTGTTCAAGGCTACAATAAATTAGTAGAGGAATTGAATGAACTTGAAAGTGTTCAGCGACCAGCTATATCAAAACAAATTGGTGAAGCACGTGATAAAGGCGATTTGTCGGAAAATGCTGAATATGATGCTGCGAAAGAGGCACAAGGTTTACTTGAGATGAAAATTTCAAATCTTAAAAACATTGTTGCTACTGCACGTATGTTGGATGAAACAAAAATTAACACCAAAGAGGTTCAGATACTTACACGTGTGAAAATTAAAAATACTAAAACTCAACAAATCATGAGTTACATGATTGTATCTGAAAGTGAAGCTAATTTTAAGGAAGGAAAACTATCGGTGTCAACACCTATTGCCAAGGGATTGCTTGGGAAAAAAGTTGGTCAAAAAGCAACTGTTAATGTCCCTTCGGGTGTTATGGAGTTTGAGATAATTGAAATTTCTTTGTAAAAATTTTCTTTAAAATTATTGAAGTTAGGAGACAAATTATGGCAACAATTTTTTCAAGAATAATATCAGGTGAAATACCTTGCTACAAGATTGCTGAAGATGAACATTTTTTTGCTTTTTTGGATATTAATCCAATGGTCAAAGGTCATACACTTGTCATTCCAAAGTTAGAAGAGGATTATATTTTCAATTTGGATGATAGAACATTATCTGATATGATGGTTTTTGCAAAAAAGATTGCAAAATCAATAGAACAAAGTGTATCATGTTTGCGAGTAGGAGTGGCAATAATTGGTTTGGAAGTGCCTCATGCACATATTCATCTCATTCCAATAAATAAAGAGTCTGATATGAATTTCAAAAATCCTAAATTAAAACTTTCGGAAGTTAAAATGATTGAAATTGCTAACAACATAAAATCAAATTTATAGAAATTTTTTTTACAAATGAATCAATTATGCTTTTGGTAATATAACTTGATTATTTAAATTTTAATTTTTTATAAAAAATAATTAACAAAAAAATGGATGGTATAAGATTTTATACCATCCATTTTTTGTTAATATATTGCAAGTGTTCAGTAAGGTGATTTAATTATCCCTACCTTCATAAAAATTAATGTATGCTAAATTTACCATACGATTTCCGCCAGGGGTTGGATAATTTCCTGAAAAATACCAATCTCCAGTATGATTTGGACACGCTTCATGTAAACCTTCAATAGTTTGATATACTAATTCTACGGGACAATCCACACCAGCGGGAGTAAGCATTTGAGCTATTTTTTTTGATATTTCTTCCAATGTGAATGGTTTGTAAATTTCAGTAACATAGTTTATTACGTCTTCTTTTGGTAAATGCTCTTGCGCCTTTGATTTAAAATACACCGAATCAATTAAATCTTGCTGACCAGTTTCCTTTAATAACTCGATTGCTGCCCTAAAAGCGCAAAATTCATTCATTCGTGCCATGTCAATTCCGTAATAATCTGGATAACGGATTTGAGGCGAAGATGATACAATGACAATTTTTTTTGGTTCTAAGCGATTTAGAATTTTTAAAATGCTTTGTTTCAGTGTTGTACCACGAACAATTGAATCGTCGATGGCAACCAAATTATCAACTCTACCACGACGAATTGAACCATAAGTAACATCGTAAACGTGTGTTGCTAAATCATTTCTTTCATCATTCGTAGAAATAAAAGTACGTAATTTAATGTCTTTTATAAGCACTTTTTCAACTCTAATGGGTCTGCCTGTAGCTAGATTAATACCATCTTTCATTCCATAAAAGGCAACTTCTGCTGTGTTTGGAATAAATGAAAAGACAGTGTTATCTACATCGTAATCAATGGCTTTAAGAATTGGATGTGCCAACGATTGACCAAGTTTTTTGCGTTCTTTGTAAATGTCAATATCACTTCCGCGAGAGAAATAAATTCGTTCAAAAGAACATTTTGTTAATTCGGAAGAGGCTGGACGTATGGTTTCAAATTTTATAGTTCCATTTTTTTTGATAATTAAAGCTTCTCCAGGTAATAATTCTTTGATGTCCTCTTCTTTTACATTCATAGCTGTCTGAATGACAGGCCGTTCTGAAGCAGTTACAACAATTTCATCATTAATATAATAAAAAGCGGGACGAATGCCTTTAGGGTCGCGAAAAACAAATGAATCACCATGACCTAACATGCCACAAATAACATAGCCGCCGTCCCACATTTTTTCGGATTTACGAATAAATGAGGCTATGTCAAGGTTTTCTTCAATTTTTTGAGTTATTGCTAAATCGTTAGTGTAGCGCTGTTTAATTTTATCATATTCTTTTTGAACCTCTTGATCTAATTGAAAACCTAGTGATTCAAGCATAAGAAACGTATCGCCTTTGTCCCGCGGATGTTGGCCTTTGAGTGTTAGGTGATTAAATAATTCATCAACATTAGTTAAATTGAAATTTCCAGCTAGTACTAAAGTTCTGTTTTTCCAATTGTGGCGTCGCAGAAATGGATGAACGTATGACAATCCGCTTTTTCCAGTGGTGCTATAGCGCAAATGCCCCATATACAGCTCACCAGCAAATGGTAATTTTTCTTTCGATTTTGCAGCGCTTAGATAAACTTCATCCGAAGTTTTTATCATTTGTTTGTTAATCGTTGCAAAAATTTCTTGAATTGCATTTTTACCTTCTACTCGTTCACGCCAGATATATTCTTCACCCGCAGGCATATCGAGTTTTACGGTTGCTAAACCAGCACCTTCTTGTCCTCGATTATGCTGTTTTTCCATTAATAAATACATTTTTTGCAATCCGTATTGCCAGGTACCATATTTTTCTTGATAAAAATCTAATGGCTTTAAAAGCCTAACCATTGCTATTCCGCACATATCTTTTTTTGATAAATAATTATATTACAAATATATTGTAAAAATCAATAACTTAATAAAATTCTAATAATAAACCTAATAAAAAAACCCCAACGTAAACGCAGGGGTTTTGTTGTATGTTATTCTACAGTAACCGATTTTGCCAAGTTTCGAGGTTGATCCACATTACAACCCTTTACAACTGCAATATGATATGCAAGTAATTGTAATGGTATGGCGGCCAATAATGGAACTAAACATTCCTCAGTTTCGGGTATACTTATTGAATAATCGGACATGTTTTTAACTGTAACATCTCCTTCAGTAACTATCGAAATTATTTTTCCTTTTCGAGCTTTTATTTCTTGAATATTGCTAACTACTTTTTCGTACATACCTACATTTGGAGCAATTACTACCACTGGCATTTCCTGACTAATTAGAGCAATTGGCCCATGTTTCATTTCGGCAGCTGGATATCCTTCAGCGTGAATATATGAAATTTCCTTTAATTTTAATGCTCCTTCTAATGCTACAGGGAAGTTATAGCCACGACCCATATAAATAAAATTATTTGCATAAGTAAAAGTCTTAGCAAATTCTGCTATTATTTTATCTTGCTTTAATAAAGTAGTAATTTTATCTGGAATTCGCCCTAACTCGTGTACAATTTTTAAATAATTTTCTTGGCTCAATGTTCCTTTTTCTTTTCCAATCATTAATGCCAACATGGTTAATACAGTTACTTGTGCAGTAAATGCTTTGGTAGAAGCAACTCCAATTTCGGGACCAGCGTGGGTGTAACAGCCAGAATGCGTGTTGCGTGGAATTGATGCACCAACAACATTACAAATTCCAAAAATAAAAGCGCCATGTGATTTAGCTAATTCTACTGCGGCCAAAGTATCAGCAGTTTCTCCAGATTGCGAAATTGCAATCACTAAATCATCGGGATTAATTACTGGCTTACGGTATCGAAATTCTGATGAATATTCAACCTCCACAGGTATACGTGCAAACTCTTCAATTGCATATTTTCCGATTAACCCTGCGTGCCAAGAAGTTCCACATGCAGTAATTATTATTCGTTTTGCATTTAAAAACTTTTCCTTATTATCAATAAAACCAGCTAATGTAATAATATCTTCGTCAACATTTACACGTCCACGCATACTGTCACTTAGTGTTTTAGGTTGCTCGAAAATTTCTTTAATCATAAAATGAGGATAGCCACCTTTTTCGAGTTGACTCAAAGTCATTTCAAGTTGTTTAATTTCTGGTGTTTTTTCTACATTCCCAATTGTCTTTATTTTTAATTCCTTTCCACGTTGTAAAGTAACTATTTCTTCTTCACCGATATATACAACTTTGTTGGTGAATTCTACAATTGGGGTTGCATCCGAAGCCAAAAAGAATTCATCGTCTCCGATACCAACTACCAAAGGACTACCTTTACGTGCGGCAACAATAATATCTGGACAACCTTTTTCAATAACAGCAATTGCATATGCTCCAACAACTTGGTTTAGTGCTAGTTGAACGGCTGTTGTTAAATCAACTTTATTTGATTTTTTTATGAATTCAATTAGTTGTATTAGCACCTCTGTGTCAGTTTCACTGGAAAACGTATAACCACGTTCTTTTAAACCTTCTTTGAGAACAGCATAATTTTCAATTATTCCATTATGAATCAATGCCAATTCTTCCGATTGTGAATAATGTGGATGGGCATTTACCTTATTCGGTTCGCCATGTGTTGCCCAACGAGTATGAGCAATACCGATAGTTCCTTGAATATCTTTTTGTTCAGCAAAGTGTATTAAGTCAGAAACTTTTCCTTTGGCTTTATAAACATTAAGTTTATCATTATTCAATAACGCAATACCTGCACTATCATATCCTCTATATTCAAGACGTTGTAAACCTTTGATAAGAATGGGATAAGCTTGTTTATTTCCAATGTAACCTACAATTCCACACATAATTTTTATTTTAATTGATTTTATAATTCGTTGATAAGGTAATTCTATTATTTATTTCATTCCATTTCGAAGTCTTTTCATAGCTTCTATTGTATCTTCTCTACTGCTAAATCCTGTAAATCTCATATAACCTTCGCCAGAGCTTCCAAACACAACTCCAGGAGTTCCAATTACTTGATGTTCATAAAGCAATTGTTGAAAGAACTTCCATGATATTTGATTATCGGGTGTTCTGAACCAGACATAAGGTGAATTAATTCCTCCGTAAACTTCCAACCCAGCCAATAGTAATTCTGACCTAATTAATGAAGCATTGGTCATATAATAATCAACTAAAGCCTGCGATTCAATTTTTCCTTTATGCGAATAAATTGCTTCAGCAGCACGCTGAACTACATACGAAACTCCATTTGTATAATTAGTTATTCTTCTATTCCACAGTTTGATAAGTGGCACTTCATCACCCATCTTAGTATATACCATTAGTTCATTTGGAAATATGGTATAACCGCAACGTAAACCCGTAAACCCTGCCGTTTTGGAAAAAGTTCTAATTTCTACAGCAACCTTTTTAGCTCCTTTTATCTCGTAAATACTACGAGGTACATTTGTTTCTTTAACATAAGATTGATATGCGCCATCGTAAACTATAATGCTTTGATGTTCTATTGCATAATCTACCCAGCGTTTTAATTCTGTTTTGTTTAATACAGTTCCTGTTGGATTATTTGGATTGCATAAATAAATTATGTCTATCTTTTCTTTTGGTAATTCAGGAACAAACTTTGTATCGGCAGAACAACGTAAATATACAATATTGCTCCATTTCTGGTCATCGTTAATTACACCTGCTCTACCACTCATTATAGTTGCATTTTCGTAAACAGGATATACAGGATCGGCAATAGCAATTATGTTGTCGCGTCCTAGAATGTGTCCAATGTTACCAATGTCTGATTTTGCACCATCATTCACAAATATTGTATCTTTTTCCAAAGTAACACCTAAAGTTCGATATTCTTTTAATATTTTCTCTATCAAAAAGTCATATCCTTGTGGTGGACTGTAACCCTTAAAAGTTTCCACACGTCCCATTTCGTCAATAGCTTTATGCATTGCTTGAACGGCTTCATTAGGTAAAGGACGTGTTACATCACCAACCCCTAATCGAATAATATGTGAATTTGGATGCAGAATTTTATAGGCATTTATTCGCTTCTCTATGTCGTCAAAACAATAGATTTCAGGAGTTTTTAAATAATTCTCGTTTGCTAATGCCATTTTTGAGATTGATTATTGAATATTTGTAGATGAATTTTCAAATTGAATATGCAAAATTGCATTTTTTTTCTGATTATCTAAAACAATTTCAGTGAAAAGATATGAAGAAGTGAAAAATTATTTCATATTTACTATCGTTCTACCTTTTAATTTGCCTTGCAAAATTAAATCTATTGTGTTTTTTACCTCATTCAATGTTATTTCCGTATAGATTTGCATTAAATTATCAGGTTTCCATTCGTTTGCCAATTTATTCCATAAGTTTGGTCGAAGTGAAGTGGGATAGTTTTGAGCCGAAATTCCAATCAGTGTAATTCCACGTAAAATAAAAGGAAATACTGTCATGTTCAGTTGAGTGGAAGATACACTACCACAAGTGGTTACAATACCTAATGGTTGTAGTGATTTTATAATGTTTTCTAAAATTGGTCCTCCTACAGTGTCAATTCCTCCTGCAAATTGAGCAGAAAGCATAGGACGTTTATCCACATTTTGAAACTCTACTCGAGAAATAATTTCTGAAACTCCTAGTTCTTTCAAAAATAAACTTTCCGACTCTTTTCCTGAAACTGCAACTGTTTGATAACCAAGTTTTGATAATAAAGAAATTGCAACAGAACCTACACCACCAGTTGCACCTGTTACAATTATTTTACCAGCATTGGGTTTAACAAGTTCCGTTAAGCGTAAAGTTGATATGCCTGCAGTAAATCCAGCAGTTCCAATAATCATGGCTTCTTTCATCGACAAATTTTTGGGCAGCATAATTACCCATTCGGATGGTACTCGTATATATTGTCCTAAACCACCAGAAGTATTCATTCCCAAATCATAACCTGTTACAATAACTTCATCTCCTTTTTTAAATTGATCATTTTCGGAGTGTTCAACAATACCTACTGCATCAATACCTGGTGTATGAGGGTAATTTTTAGTTACTCCTTTGTTTCCAATAGCAGAAAGTGCGTCCTTGTAATTGATTGATGAATAATAAACACGAATCAGAACTTCACCTATTGGCAAATCATTTGTTTCAAGTGTTTTTATTGATTGAATAAATTCTCCATCAATTTGATCTATAACAAGTGCTTTATATTGAATGTTTTGCATGATAATAATTGTAATATTAAAAATAAAACGTTGAAGTAAAAAATCACCTCAACGTTAATTTATTTTTCTTGTTTTGTTCTAAGATCATTTAGAATATTATTGAATTCCTGCACCATTTGAAGCGTCGCGCATTGAGCAAGTTCCGTTAAATATTGCATTTGGTTCTACCATCAACACTTTAGTTTTCACATCTCCAGAAATTACTGCTGTAGAACGTAATGATAAAGTTTCTGATACTACTAAGTCGCCATCAACTGTTCCTATTACTTCTGCATTAACGCAAGTGATAGAGCCTTTTAAAAAGCCTTTTTGTCCAATTACTACTTTACCATTACAGCTTATTGTTCCTTCTACTTCACCATCAATCCTAAAGTCACTATCAGCGAATATTTTCCCAATAATTTTGCTACCGTTTGTTAGTGCGTTGTACATTGCACCGGCATTATTTACTACTTCTTTAGCCATAAAATTTGCTATTTTTTTTCAAGCTTCAAAATTACTACAATCTTTTTGAATAAAAAAATTATTCTCTCCAAAATACCATATTAACATTAAATTTAGATGTATTTGACTTATTTTGCACAAATAATTAACATCAAATAAATAGTGATTTATAAAAAAAAAGTCTTACTTTTGCTTTTTCATACATTATTAAAAAACACCTACATCTTTTTTTAAATGAAAGTAATTAATACAAATAAAGAGCGTTATGTTTTATTTTGTCAACAGAATAAAAAAGTTCCACTATTTATGCAAGCTTGGTGGATGGATGCAGTTTGTAATTACAAGAATTGGGATGTTTTATTTTATGAAAAAAATAATAAAATTATAGCAGTTTGGGTTTACCATTTTGTAAAAAAGTTTGGATTGAAGTTAATTATACAACCACAACTTACTCAAATAAATGGAATTTGGATTGATTACCCAGATAATTTGTCTAGCAATGAAATTGTGTCGTTTGATAAAATTGTGATGACAGATTTGTTGAATCAATTTAAGAATGAAAAATTTTCTTATTACGATCAGAACTTTCATTATTCAATAAAAAATTGGCTCCCATTTTACTGGAGAGATTTTAAGCAAACAACACGTTATACTTATCAAATTAATGATATATCAAATCCACTAAAATGTTTAGAAGAATTTAGTTATGCTAAAAGAAAGCAGATAAAAAAATCGAATAATAATTTTAAATGCGATTTTGAACTTAGTGGTGAAGATTTTTATAAACATGTAAAGTTGAATTTAAATGCTTTAGGCAAAAAAGTTAATTACAGTAATGAACTTTTCTTAAGGATTTATAATTCTTGTGTTTCAAGAAATCAAGGTTGCATAATTTCAGCTTTTGATGAAAATGAAAATTTACATGCAGCACTTTTTATTGTTTGGGATCAAAATAGTGCATTTAATCTTATATCAACAATCAATCCAAAATTCAAATCATCAGGTGCTTCAACATTTGTTGTTTGGGAGGCTATCAAAGCAATGTCAAATAATACTCAAATATTTGATTTTGAAGGTAGTATGAGTGAAAATATCGAAAATTCTTTTCGTCAATTTGGGACTAATCAAGTTCCATATTTTAGAATTATAAAGCAAAAATCTTTGTTTCTTAAGTTAGTTTTTAGATTGAAAAGATGGAAATAATTAATCAACAAGTTTTCTTCAAAATTATTCATGATTTTGATATCGTTCCATATACTCAATCGAAGGGAATGTGTGAAATGTACTCAATTGCAGGTAGAGAAAAAATTCATTTTTTTTCGAATGATGTTGAAACTCCAACAATGGCTTGTTTTGGTCACGAAAAAGTATTTTTTACGAAAAAAATGATTTTGATTGAAGGCGAATGTTTTAGAAAGAAAAGTGATATTAATTCCACAAGTATTAAAAGTTTTTACGCTGATATTTTGCAATTGGGCTATGACTTTGTTGAAGTGTGTTCCAACGCACCATATAATTTTAATTATGAAACTGGTTTACGCCAAGCAGGTTATCTACGTCCTGTTGGTCAGTTTTCAATGCCTATTACCAAGATAATTGATTTGACTTCTGAAATAAAGTACAATCAAAATTGGAAACGAAATATTAAAAAATCACAATCTAATAACTTAAAATTTGAGGTGATAAATGAAATAACCAAACTGGATTCCGATGACTTCATTTCAATTTATAAAGAAATGTCTGAACGAAAATCCATGACATTATCTCTTAATTCACATCAAGTATTAACTTTATGCAAATCAAGCAATTTTCGGTTGTTTTTTGTTTCTCATGACAACATTCGACTGGCTGCAATTCTAATTCAAAATTCTAATTCACATGCAGGCTTGCTATATGCAGCAACAACTAAAAATGCTTTAACAGTTTTAGCTTCTTTTTTTATGTACAGTGAACTATTTGAATACTTAAAATCTACTGGATGTAAAACTTTTGATATGGAAAAATTAGTGCCATCTACAGATGCTGTTAATAGTGTTTTCCTTTTTAAAAATGGAGTTGAAGGTACTCATGTTCAACTAAATGGAGAATGGTCGTGGTATCGAAAATCGTATTATAGGCCATTAATGTATTTTGTTAAGAAGTACCTTATGAAAAAGCGTGAGCTTTAATAATAAAATGAATAAAACAGAAAATAAAATACATATTCTTATGCTTCCATCTTGGTATTTACCACATGGTGGCCATTTTTGTAGAAATCAAGCGCAGGCACTCACTGAAAATGGAGTAAAAGTAAATATACTTGCCAATGTATCAATTTCTTGGATAAAATATGGAAAGAAGATTTTTAAGTTTCGCTGGCTTCCATATACTAGCATTGAAGATGGATTAGTAGTAGAACGTTTTTTTTCGAGGAACATTCCATATTTTAAGAAACCAAATGGGTTATTGTGGAGTTGGCAAACACTTTGGCTGTACGATAAGTATGTAAAAAAGCATGGTAAACCTGATTTAATTCACGTACATAGTGTTTTATGGGGTGGATATGCGGCTTATCTTATCAATAAAAAAAGAGGTGTACCATATATAATAACTGAGCATAGAGGTGTTTTTGCAGAATCGTGTGAATATGCTAGAAATGAATTTGTTGATTGGCAAACTCCTTATATGGAAAAAGCCTTTTCGAATGCTAAAGCTATTATTCCTGTTTCGACTAAACTCATACCAAAAATTAAATCTTTTCTTAGAACCGATGTGCCAATACATCAAATATCAAATTTAGTTGATACAGATTTCTTTTATTATAAAAAGAGAATTGTAGAAGAAGAAATTAAATTAGTGGCAGTTAATGGTTTTATGTTCGTCAAAGCCTATGATATATTGCTTCCTGCATTTGATTTGGTTTGTGATAAGTTGTCGAATTTACAATTAAGGATTGTTGGCGAAGACTTTATTGGACCTGAATTTGATAAAATATGGTCGAAAGTAAAACACAAGAATAAAGTAACATTTGCAGGAGAGCTGGACATGGATGGTGTAAGAAGTGAGCTTTGGAAGGCGAATATTTTTGTTATTCCAAGTCGTGTTGAGTCTCAGTCTGTTTCTGCATTAGAAGCTCTGAGTACTGGATTACCGATGATTTGCACCACGGTAATTCCTACTGAAATGGCAAATGAAAAAACAGCAATTATTGCTCCAATAGAGGATGTAAATTCATTATCTGTTGCGATTATTGAGATGACATCAAAATTTCAACAATTTGATGGTAATAGTATATCAAATCTAATTAGTAATTTGGCAAGTAAAAACGCTGTTTCAAATAAACTCATTGATTTGTATTCACAATTAATTCGTAATTAGAATGCAAAAAATACTGGAGATAAAAAAACTATTAACTAACAATTTAAAAGTTATAGAGAATTATTTCTTTATGACTATTATACAAGTAATTGGATCATTAATTGGAATAATAATTTACCCATATTTAATTAGAAGTTTAGGTTCTGAAAGTTACGGTTTATATATTTTTGCACTTTCTATAGTAAGCTATTTTCTTAAGATTGTCTCTTTTGGATTTAGTTTGCCAGCAATAAAAGCCATTTCTCAAAATGTTGACAACAAGGAGTTTAATAGCAAAGTTGTGTCAAGTGTAATT
Organism: uncultured Bacteroidales bacterium; assembly: GCA_903911085.1. Classification (GTDB taxonomy): domain Bacteria; phylum Bacteroidota; class Bacteroidia; order Bacteroidales; family Paludibacteraceae; genus Paludibacter. Next base: position 14,556 of record CAIWCC010000104.1, read on the forward strand.
TCTGCAAAAGCATATTTATCAATTATTTCGACAATTGTCTTTTTCGTTTCTATTTATTTCATTCCTTTTTTGAATCAAAATATCTTGATTTATTGTATTTGTTTTACTCAAATTATTTCAGAGGTATTTTTTCCGTTTTGGTATTACCAAGCAATGCAAAAAATGAGAATTATTGCCTTTTTGCAATTAGGAATTCGAATTCTTTCATTGCCTTTTATCTTTATTTTTGTCAAATTCACAAATGATATTTTTATTTATGCAATAATTGGAACACTATCAAATATCATTGTAGCTATGCTCTCGATTGTACACTTAACAAAAAAAGAAAATATTAAGATTTGTTTTGTACCAATAAAACAGCTTAAAACATATTTCAAAGATGCATTACCGTTTTTCTGGTCTTCGTCAGCTAGTACTATTAAAACCGAAAGTATAACAACAATAATTGGTATCTATTTTAGCATGGTCGATGTAGCACAATGGGATTTAGCGAATAAAATATTGCAGTTACCACGTATAATTGCGTCAAGTATTAATGAAGCAATATTCCCGAAAATGATAAAAGATACAAAAAAATCCGTAGTAAAACAAATCATTAAGTACGAATTTTTTTTAGGATTGGGAATTTTTATAATAATTGCTATAACTGGACATTGGTTGGTATTATTACTTGGTGGAGAGGCAATGAGTGGAGCTTATCCTTTAACAGTAATTTTTAGTTTGACTATTTTACAAGGTTTAATAATTGGTTGTTATTATAGTTTTGTATTTATCCCCAATTATAAATATTATTTTATTACAAAAAATCAAGTTCTATCTTTTTTCAGTTTTTTTGTGTTATGCATCTCTGGGATACTGTTATTTAATAATATTTTTATAGTTGTTGCAGCATTGGTTTTATCGGGAACCTGCGAGATTGCATATTGTAACTATCTAATAAAGAAATATAAATTGGCATGAAAACTCCTAAAGTATCAATTTTAGTTCCGATTTACAATGTTTCAAATTTTATTGAACGTTGTGCTCATTCTTTATTTCAACAAACATTTCAGGACATTGAATTTGTTTTTGTAAATGATTGTTCGACCGATGATAGTATGACAAAACTAATTCTTGTTATTGAACAATATCCATTAATTTATGAGCGAATTAAAATTATTAATCATTCAATCAATAAAGGACCTGGCACAGCACGTAATACAGCTATAGATGCTTCGACAGGTGAATATATTTCTGTAGTTGATAGCGACGATTATATTGAGCCAAATATGATTTATGAACTATATAGTAAAGCTTTAAGTGATGAAGCAGATATTACAGTGTGTGATTTTTTTATCGAATATGCTGACGATACTGTTATTAGAAGGGATGAAATTTGCCAAGATAAATGGGAGAATTTCAGACAAATGATATTACAAAATAATACTCATTCATGTTTGTGGAATAAATTAGTGAAGAGGATTTTTTATGAAATGAACGAATGTAGAGTGCCTGAAGGTTTAAATACATCTGAAGATAGACATATTATTAGTAGAATGTTTTATTTTGCAAGTAAAATTTCAAAACTAGATAAAACTTTATATCATTATAATCAACATAATATAAATTCAATTACTTCCACTAGATCTGCTATGCATTTCGAAAATGTTATTCAGTTTTGGAATTTGTTTGATGAATTTTTGATTGAACATGGATTAAATGAAAAATATAGATTGGAAGTATCTCAAACTAAAGCACGTGGAAAAGCTAGTTTAATGATTAATACTCAGTCATATTGTCTTCAAAAAAAATATAGTTATTTATTTTTAGCAGAAGAAAAAGAAAATTTTATTTTACTTGCTAAAGGTGAACGTTTATTGTTATTTCTATTACGAAGAAAATTAAATCTCATAGCTCTTCTATTTCAGTATTTATTGGTTTTCAAAAACAAAGGGAAGTTTAAATTGTAATTGTTTATATTATATTTTCTGTCCATTATGATAATTGTAGCTATTTATGGTGGTTTGGGCAATCAGATGTTTCAGTATGCCACGGCAAAGGCTGTTGCAGAGAGGCTTGGTGTGGAACTAAAGCTTGACTTGTCGTTAGTTAATGATAGAACACCAAGTCCTGGGTTTACTTTTAGGAACTTTGAATTAAACGCTTTTAATATAAATGAAAGTATTGCACACTCATGTGAAGTCAGAAAATTCGTTCCAAATTTGTGGAATGCTGGAAATATCCAAAAGAAATTATACAAAATTTGGAGATTATTGAATAACATATTCTTTTATTATGAAAAGAATAAGTTTCAATACGAAGAAAGAATCGAAGATATTCAGGATAATACTTATGTGTTTGGTTATTTTCAGACTGAATTGTATTTTATGAAAAATAGACTCAATTTGCTGAATATATTTGAATTAAAAGATGAATTGAACATCGAAAGTAAAGCCATTGATACACTAATTCAATCAATAAATTCAGTTTCGGTTCATATACGCAGAGGTGATTATGTCGATTCGATATACCATAGTTTATACGATTCGAGTTATTATCAAAAAGCTATCGAGATGATTAAAATTAAAATTGAAAATCCAGTATTTTATTTTTTTTCGGATGATATTCTGTGGGTGAAATCACAATTTAAAAACTTAGATATAAAAAAAGTATTTGTAGAGCTAGATAATGCTCAAAATCCAGCTGTAGATTTGATACTAATGTCTCATTGTAAGCATAATATATGTGCAAATAGTTCATATAGTTGGTGGGCTGCATGGTTAAATATAAATCCTGAAAAAATGGTTATCGCACCAAAGAAATGGTTTAAATCTGGTCCTTTTGCTTACAATACATATGATTTGATTCCAACAGAATGGCTACAAATTTAAAAAAATATTTGTAAAAATAGTGTTGAAATTAGCAGTTGAATTAATTAAATTGTTGTAAATCATTATTATAGTTGATTTTAGTTTGCTATTATAAGTTAAATGTGTTGGTTAGATATTTTTGAATAAAAATCTATATCTTTATATTGAACTATATTACCTTTGCGAATGATAAATCAAAAAGAATTTTAAATGAATAAATTAACAAATAACTTACCATGAAACAAATTCAAAATTCACTCTCATTATTACGCACCTCGATGAAAAATGAGGGTGTTTCTGCATGTATAATTTTTGGAACTGACCCTCATGCAAGTGAATATATTGCAGATTATTGGAAAGAACGTGTGTGGATTTCGGGTTTTGATGGCTCGGCTGGAACGATAGTTGTTACTTTAGAAAGTGCAGGATTGTGGACAGATTCTCGCTATTTTCTTCAAGCCACTGAGCAATTGCAAGGAACTGGAATTGAATTGATGAAACAGGGACAGGCTGATACATTGGATATTGTGCCTTGGATTATCACGCAATTAAAAACGGGTGAAAGGGTAGGAGTAAACCCACAAATGATTTCGATGAATGCTTATTCAAAGATGAAAACAGAATTGCAAGATGTTGACATTGAGCTCATTTCTGTGGATTTAATAGCTCCTGTTTGGACGAATAGACCACATTTGCCACAAACTCCTTTTTATGAATTTAATGTAGAATTTGCAGGTGAATCGTCTTCTGATAAACTTAAAAGGTTGCGTGCCGAAATGAAAAAATTGCATGTAGATTCTTTTGTTGTTTCTGCTTTGGATGATATAGCGTGGTTGTTCAACATTCGCGGAAATGATGTGAATTATAATCCTGTTGTAATTGCTTATGCACTAGTACAATGTGATAATGTTACTTTGTTTGTTTCACCAATTAAATTAACACCGCCAACAATTTTGTATTTGAAAAATGAAGGTGTACAAATAGCTAATTACCAAGATGTTTATGCATCAATTAAACAAATCACAACTAGTAATTCAGTTTTGGTAGATGGTACAAAATTAAATCAATCTTTGTTTGAATCGATTCCTACTGATTGCAAAATAATTAATACAATGTCACCGATTTTTAAACTCAAAAGCGTTAAAAATTCAATTGAGATTGCAGGTGTGAAAAATGCGATGTTAAAAGATGGAGTTGCTTTAACACGTTTTTTTATTTGGTTAGAAGCAAATTTGAAAAATGAAAATTTAACAGAAATTTCAATTTCCGAAAAATTATGTGAGTTTCGAAGTGATCAATCAAACTTTGTTGGCGAAAGTTTTGGTACAATAGCTGGTTATGCGGCTCATGGTGCTATTGTGCATTATAGTGCTACGCCTGAAAGTGATGCTGTATTAAAATCCGAAAATATTTTGCTACTCGATTCGGGTGGTCAGTATTTGGACGGCACTACTGATATTACTAGAACAGTGGCTCTTGGAAAACCTACAACTCAACAGCAAACTGATTTTACACTTGTACTTAAAGGTCATATTGCACTTGCTACTGCCATATTTCCGTTAGGAACTCGTGGTTCGCAGTTAGATGTGTTGGCGCGTAAAGCTTTGTGGGAAAGTGGTTTAAATTATGGGCACGGTACTGGACACGGTGTTGGACATTTTTTGTGTGTTCATGAAGGACCGCAAAGTATTCGTATGGATGAAAACCCAACAATTTTACAGTCAGGAATGATAATATCAAATGAACCAGGTATGTACCGCACTAACGAATATGGTATCCGTATTGAAAATTTGGTTCATGTTGTGCCAGCTACAATAACTGATTTTGGTCAATTTCTGCAATTTGAAACTTTAACATTATTTCCAATTGATAGAAATTTAATTGAAATAATGTTACTTACAGAAGAAGAAGGAAATTGGATAGATAATTACCATACAAAAGTGTTGGAATCACTTTCGCCATTTTTGACAGAAAGTGAAATAGTTTGGTTGGAAAATAAATGCAAACCAATTTATGATTTAATTTTTTGACGAAATGGTGTTATTGTATTTAAAGTACTCTAGTTGTAAATGTTTGATAAAGAAGTGTTTTTCTAGATTTGTAAGTTAAAATCCTGCTCAATTTATATGCCTAAAATATTTTGAAAATTATTGTGGTAATTATAAAAGCAGCCCAATTCCAAAAGTTATTGCAAACATCAAACTAGCTAACGATAACCTTGGCAACTCAGGATATAATTGTAAAGCATTTTTGTAAGTTAAAACTTTGTTTAAATTCAAAAAAAGGAATGGAAATGAAAGAATGAAAAGCCATTGCCATATTGATTCATAGTTCATTAGAGTATAAGCTATTGCCATAATCAGTGCTCCAATAACCAAAATAAAGTGATAATAAGTTGCTTTTCTTAATCCTAAAGCCACCACAATAGTGCGTTTATTTGCATTTTTATCTGCCTCATAATCACGCATATTGTTCATGTTTAGAACTCCAGTACTCAAAAAACCAATTGCCGAAGCGGGTAGTAAAATGTCCCAATGAAAAATATGAGTTTGTAAAAAAAATGTACCAATAACACCAACCAAGCCGAAAAATACAAAAACAAATAAATCACCCAAACCTCGATAACCATATGGATTTTTGCCAACTGTGTACTTGATAGCAGCTGTAATTGCGGCAATTCCCAATAAAATAAAAATCCATAGGTTTGAAATATCTATACCTTTTGTTCCCAATAAAATTAGCGAAAAGCCTGAAAATGAACATAAAATGCCAATGAGAATAATGCCAATTAACATTTTATTTGGTGTTATTTCACCAGACTGTACCATTCTTTTTGGGCCAATTCGTTCAGTGGTATCTTTTCCATTTACAAAATCACCATAATCATTGGCCATGTTCGACAGTATTTGTAACAAAATTGTAGTTAAAGCAGTTAAGCCAAATACTTGCCACTGAAATTTATTTTCAGCGGCAGCCAAGCATGTTCCAATTATTGTGCTCGACAAAGCCAATGGAAGCGTTTTTAGTCGAAATGATTGAAGCCAAGGTTGTATTTTCATTATTTTCATTATATATTTTTGACTATTAACTATCAACTGTCAACTGTCAACTATTAACTGTATCACGGCATTTTCGGAAACTTAGAAAAATCAGGTTTGCGTTTTTCTAAAAATGCATTTTTACCTTCGTGAGCTTCTTCTGTCATATAATAAAGCATAGTGGCATTTCCTGCAAGTTCCTGAATTCCAGCTTGCCCATCGAGTTCAGCATTAAGTCCAGCCTTAATCATTCGCAGTGCAAGTGGGCTGTGATTCATCATTTGTTTGCACCAAGCCACTGTTTCATCCTCAAGTTTATCAAAAGGAACAACTGCATTTACCAAACCCATTTCTAATGCCTCTGCAGCTGAATATTGTTTACATAAAAACCAAATTTCGCGGGCTTTCTTTTGTCCTACTATACGTGCCAAATACGACGACCCAAAACCAGCATCAAAACTACCAACTTTAGGCCCAGTTTGACCAAATATTGCATTTTCGGATGCAATTGACAAATCGCACACTACATGTAAAACATGTCCACCGCCTATTGCATAACCATTTACCATTGCCACAACTGGTTTTGGTAAACTGCGAATGAGTTTTTGTAAATCGAGCACATTTAAGCGCGGTACTCCATCTTTGCCAATGTACCCTGCAATATTTTTTACATTCTGATCGCCTCCAGCACAAAATGCTTTATCTCCTTCACCAGTTAGTATTACAGTTGCAATATCTTGATTTTCACGGCAGAAAACCATACATTCAATTATTTCTTTAATTGTGTCGGGCGTAAACGCATTGCGATAGCGTGGACGATTAATCGTAATTTTTGCTATTCCTTCGAAGTATTCGAACTTAATTTCTTCAAATTCTTTTATTGTAGTCCAGTTTCTCATAATTTTTTTAATGATTACTCCTTGTCCCTTAGGGGAATAAGAGATGTTAGTATTGTTTTGTATTTGATTGTGCTAAATTGTATATGATTTATTTTTATAATTATAGATTTATATTCTTCAAATTTTTAAAATAATTCATATAGTTCTCAGTGTTTAAGTCTGCATTTGTAAATATCTCAAGTACTGTTGCTTTATCCGATTTGATAAATTGTTGCAAATTTTCCTCTAGCTCTTCTGTTTGATTACAAATCAAATAATTTAATCCGTATGCTTCAACCAGAGCTTTTATTTTTACATTATGTGGTGTAGTGAAAAAATCTAAACTTCTTTCCATTAATTGTTTATCTCCAATAAATCGGAATATATTTCCACCATTGTTGCTTAAAACAATCACTTTAAATTTATTGCTTATGTAATTATTCCACAGTCCATTAGAGTCATAAATAAATGATATGTCACCAGTTAAAAACACAGTCGATTGTTTGGATGCATAAGCAAAACCAGCTGCTGTCGACATACTTCCATCTATGCCAGATGTACCTCTATTACAGTAATAAGTTAAATCACTTCGCGTTGGGAATAATTGCGTCCAACGAACAGAAGTACTGTTTGCTAAATGTAAATCTGTGTTTTCAGGAATAATTTTTAATAGTTTTTTTACCACACACATGTCCGACAAAGGCGCATTCATTACAAATTCTTCATGTTTTTTGGTGATAATTTGATTTTGAATTTTAAATAATTCGGAATAGCTACTTTCAGTAAGTCCCAAAGGCATTTTGTTTAAAGTTTTAACAGCCGAACCTTGACTTGTTAAATTTAAACATTTATAAGTATCAATATATGCAAATGAAGAATCAAATTGCCATTGTTCAATGGGATTGTTATTGCGCAAAAATAATTTTAATTGTTTACAGATAGACGAATGTCCGATGGTTATTAACAATTCAGGCTTGTAATTTTTCTTTTCTTCATCACTGAGTGAAGAGAAAAATGATTCTGGTTGAGTTATGATATTTTTACCACTGATATTTGATAAATTTTCGGCAATAACCACTAAGTCAGGTTCTTGTGCTAACAGATTTGCTAGTTGATTTAAAGCGGAATTTTTTTTTGATACACCAAAAATCACCATTTTTTTTCTATAACCAGTCCACGACTTTTGTAAAAAATATATACTTTCTTCATTTAATGAAACTTCTGCAGATAATGTTTTGATAATTTTGGGATTACTGTGTTTATCTGGCAATGCAGAATAGATTGGTTCTCGCATAGGTACATTGATGTGCACAGGTCCTTGTGGATACGTTAGAGCTGTATCAATTGCTTGTGAGATTTGGCGATCGGAAAAATCTAAATCAGACAAATTAATGGTTTCTACAGGTAAATCAAAACTCGATTTTATATAATTTGCAAAAATGTTTGTTTGTCTAATTGTTTGTCCGTCAGCTTGATCAATCATTTCGGCAGGTCGATCGGCAGTAATAACAACCAAAGGTAAATTCAGATAATATGCTTCAGCAATGGCAGGTGCAAAATTCAAAACAGCAGTACCAGATGTACAAACTAATGCCACCGCTTCGCCACTTTGTAATGCTATACCTAATGCAAAATAACCAGCCGAACGTTCGTCAGTAATGCTTAAACACTCAATTTTTGTATTTTCAGTAAATGCAAATATAAGAGGTGCGTTGCGTGAACCTGGTGCAATTATTACTTTGCGCACACCGTGTTGCACGCAAATTTCTGGTATGTTTTTTATTCCCTGTCTAAAATGAAACATTATTTAATCTACTCTAAAATTTTAGTTTTTTTTATTTATGGATTTTGTGTGATAACATTCATCAGCGTTTTCATCTTATTATTAGTTTCATCCCATTCGTTTTCAGGATTTGAGGCAAGAGTTATTCCAGCACCGCTATATAGTGCAAATTGGGTCTCAAATAATTGCAAGCACCGCAAGTTCACAAACAAATTACTTTTGTAGTGCATATTTATAGGACCTAAAAAACCAGTATAATAAGCTCGATTATGTTTTTCGTATTCCAGAATAAAATCTCGGGCAGCATTTTTTGGCAAACCACCTACTGAGGGTGTTGGATGCAACGCATTAATGAAATTTCCTAAGTTTTGTCCTAAATCATTCAGTTTGAATTCAAAACTCGATTTGAGGTGAATCAAATTTGCAGCTTTATAGTTATAAGGACCATTCAATACGTAATCGTAAATACTAAATGAATGCAAAGCTTTTTCAACATAACTTGTTACAATACCTTGTTCTTCAATCTCTTTGTTGGTCCAATTGTAGTTTTCAATTTCGCACTCTGTTGCTAATTGTGTACCTGCTAGCGACACGGTTTGGACTTTTTCGTCAGCAATAATCAAAAAAGGTTCAGGCGAAGCACCAATCCAAACTCCAACTTGAGGAAGTTGTATCATATATACAAATGCGTATGGATATAAGGTGCTTAATTCCAGAAATAAATCACTTGCATTGAAGTTGTTGTGTAACTTTTCCAATTTTACACGCGATAATACAACTTTGCTGAATTTTCCATCTTTTATTGCTTCTTTTGCATGTTTTACTTGCTGAATGAAATCTTCTTTAGTTGTTGTATCAATTTCATTTTTAGAAGGTTTTACTATGTTTTTGAATAAAAAATTAGATGCTAAACTTTGCAAGAATTCGTCGTCAATTTGAGAATTTTCAAAAACTTTTTCAGGAGTCAAAAAGTACAAGTTATTTTTTTCAGTTTCAAAGAATGGAGCTATCAAAAATCCGCTTTTATTATTGATATACTGAATTGATTCAATCTTTTCTGGCATTGATTGATGTTGTACCATTGTTATTATTTCTGATTGCAATGGTAATTTATATGAAGCAAATGGAATATTTTGCTGCAAACATGACAAATGTAAATTGCTTAATGACTGATGTTTGTTGTTTGATAATGTCATTTTTTTACTTTTTGCATTGTTTTAATCAAATTAGAAATAGATTATTAGAAAATTTAAATTTACTAATTTAATTGTCCAGTATTAGTTGTGGTTTCAGTTTTCTTAATTGTAATAATACGGTTAGTAAGTCTGCAAAGTGAAACCAATTTTCCTGTAGAATCTTCAATTCGTATTTCCCAAACATGTGAACTTTTACCTCGATAAACTATAGTTCCAATTCCAAATACAAATTTTTCTGTGGTAGTATTTACATGGCTTCCACTAATTTCAACGCCTAAAACTACGAATTTTGTTAAATCAACCAGAAACATTGAGCCAGCACTACCAACCGATTCGGCCAATGCCATGGAAGCACCACCGTGTAAACGTTTCATAGGTTGAATTGTTCGTTCGTCAATCGGCATTTTTGCTACTATTTTTCCATCTGAAACTTCAATAAATTCTATACCCAAATTATCCATCATAGTGTTTTCACACAGATTGTTGAGTTTTTCCAAATTAAGTGAATGTGACATAACTAAATATTATAATTAGAAAATTTAGATACTTGTTAAAAAGTATACATAGGTAAGTTGTTAAGCAAAATCAAATAATAGTTAATTTATTTCGAATGGTTTCTTGTTTTGGTTTATCCACAATTTCAAAAAGGAAGTTTCGAAAGACATCATTTGTGCAAAATTAATTTACACTGGCGACATTAAGTATCTCAATTTAATTTGATTTTATATGCTAAAATTCAGATGTTTATATGTAGTTTGAGTCATTTGTACTATTAAACTTCTCTTGATTGTACCACTTCTTTCAAAAATATTGCGTTAAGTTCCGAAATACCGAAATATTTTTTGGTGAAGAGTTGATATACATAATTGCTTAAAAAATAAAGCACAAATGCCATTACAAATCCAGCATAAACGTCAATTAAATAATGTGCTTGAATATATACAGTAGCTGCAACTAATGCACAATATAATGGTAGAATTAGTGCAAAAACAAAATAATGTTTATTTTTAGCAAACAATATCATAATTAATGTTGATATACCAACATGTGAACTAGGAAAAGCAGCTGTGGGTCTTTCTCCAAGTTGTTGTGTAGTTTCAACTAATCTGTAAAAGAAACCAGAATCGTGTGTGTTAGGTAATAGTACTTGATTATTATTGAAATAATGACTTATTGGCGGGAATAAACCTGCTTTGACATTTTCTAGGCCTATGGCCGAATAATAGTATTGGGGGCCAGCAGTTGGAAATAAAATAAATATCAAAAAGTAGAATAAAAAAGCAAACAATATTGTGAAGAAGAAATAGTTAAAATATTTGCGACTTGTGAAGAAAAAGAAAATGCTACTCCCAATTATCAATGGATAAAATGCAAAATAACCCAAATTTAACACTTCGCAAATCCAGTCTTCCGGAAATGCTTGACAGAATAATAATGCTGGTTGAAATCCAAAAATATTTTGTTCCCAATTGGCTAAAAGAAAATCAAAATTAGGAAGGGCTCTATTTATTTCGAAAGTTTCGGGATACCAATATGGAATTAATGCACCTAAAAATGCAAATCTTAAAAATTTGATTATCCACCAGTTATGTTGTGAATTATAGTAAGCAAAAAGAACAATTAATCCTACGAAAATTAATCTATAACCTAAAAGTTTTGTTACATTTTGAATTTCTGGGATTAGAAATAGAATTGTTATGAAAGTTACTGCAATGTAAATGAAAGTGATTTTTTCGGCAGCAAAAAAACGGATGGATCGATTATTTATCATAACATGAAAAGTGTTTTTAGTTAAAAATAAATTATACAAAATAGATAATAATACATCGGCTCAATGGATTTAATATTTTAATCTAAGTCATATAAAAAATCACTAAAGTGTTGAATTTGTATGTTTTGAATATGTTGAAGCTTGAAATATTTTACAGTCGACAAAGGTACATTTTTTTTTTATGTAAACCATAAGTTATACAGAAATTAGTAAATTACTCTCCTTATTTCTGTGTCTTGAAGTTTTATTGTGGATACATAATCGGATGATATTTGAAGAAAAAACTATCAATATATTTGATGGTTAAAAAAATCTCAAGTTCGTATGTAACGAACTTGAGATTCAATTATTTAATGAAAAGATTATTTAAAATAAGCTCCAAGCAACAGTTAGACCTGCCATTACGATTGATACCATACTCATTAATTTGATGAGGATATTCAACGAAGGACCAGAAGTGTCTTTAAATGGATCACCTACAGTGTCGCCTGTAACAGCTGCTTTATGACAATCGGAACCTTTGCCTCCGAAGTTACCTTCTTCAATATATTTTTTTGCATTATCCCAAGCACCACCTGCATTGGCCATAAATACAGCCAAAATAAATCCAGTAGAAACACCACCTAAAAGCAAGCCCATAACACCTGATACACCAAAAATTACTCCAGTTGCAATTGGAATTATAATAGCTAACATAGAAGGTACTAACATTTCTTTTTGAGCGCCTTTGGTAGAAATTTCAACGCAACGCGCATAGTCCGGTTCAGCTTTTCCTTCAAGAATTCCTTTTATTTCACGGAATTGTCGACGAACCTCTTCAACCATACTCTGAGCAGCACGACCAACTGCATTCATAGTTAATCCACAAAAAAGGAATGCCGCCATTGAGCCAATAAATGCACCTACCAATACTCTTGGATTCATTAAATCCACTTGAAAATATTGCATCATTTGAGGTATTGTAGCCTGATGAATATCAACATTTGTAAAGTGATTTGTTGTTGCAAATTCTTTGAATGCCAATACTTTTTCTGGTACACGAGCCATAGCAATTTTAATTTCTTCGATATACGAAGCCATCAAAGCCAATGCAGTTAAAGCTGCAGAACCAATTGCAAAACCTTTTCCCGTGGCAGCAGTAGTGTTACCCAATGAATCTAATGCATCGGTACGTTTACGAACTTCTTCTCCTAAGCCACTCATTTCGGCATTTCCACCTGCATTGTCGGCTATCGGACCATAAGCATCAGTTGCTAAAGTAATACCCAAAGTTGAAAGCATACCTACAGCTGCAATTGCTATTCCGTAAAGACCCATACTTATGTTATTGAAATCGAAACTTGCTGCAAAAAGGAATGCAAAAATAACTGAAGCACCAACTATTAAAACGGGGAATGCAGTTGAAATCATACCTGTACCAATCCCTGCAATAATTACTGTTGCTGGACCAGTTTTGGTCGATTCTGCAATGTCTTGAGTTGGTTTATATCCCGAAGATGTATAGTATTCAGTAATTTTTCCAATTCCAATACCACCAAGAAGTCCTACTAACATTGCCGCCCAAATTCCAGTATAATTTGGAATAGCAAGGTATTGTAATATAAAATAGGAGAAAGCTGCTATAAGAACAGAACTTACATTCACGCCTCTACCTAAGGCATTTAGCAATTGTTTTTGTGAAGCGCCTTCTTTAGCTTTTACAAGGAAAATTCCAACTATCGAAAGAATAATTCCTACTGCCGCAATTATCATTGGAGCAATTACACCATTGAATTGTGTTTCATAACCCATACCAGCAAATGCAGTTGCACCTAAAGCAGCGGTAGAAAGAATAGCACCACAATAAGATTCATAAAGGTCGGCACCCATACCGGCAACATCACCCACATTATCACCCACATTATCAGCAATAGTAGCTGGGTTACGAGGATCGTCTTCTGGAATTCCAGCTTCAACTTTTCCAACTAAGTCGGCACCAACATCAGCAGCTTTTGTAAAAATACCACCACCTACACGTGCAAACAAGGCTTGAGTAGATGCACCCATACCAAATGTTAGAGTAGTAGTTGTAATCATTATCAATTTCATAGAAGGATTGGCAGCGATTATTGCATCTGTTGTATTATCCAATGCGCCAATAATATATTGTAATGCATAAAACCAGATAGAAATGTCGAGCAATCCAAGTCCAACAACTACTAAACCCATAACTGCACCCGAGCGGAAAGCCAAACGTAAACCATCGTTTAACGACCGTTGTGCAGCATTAGCAGTACGCGCAGAAGCATAAGTGGCTGTTTTCATTCCAAAGAAACCAGCTAAACCAGAGAAAAAACCACCTGTAAGAAATGCAAATGGAACCCATGGATTCTGGATTTCAAGCACATAAGCCATTACTGCAAAAAGTGCAGTTAAAATAATAAAAACAATAGTCACAACTTTGTACTGTTGTTTTAAATAAGCCATTGCACCTTCACGAACGTACAATGCAATTTTTTTCATTGTGTCGGTTCCTTCACTTTCCTTCATCATTTGTTTGAAGAAGTAATAAGCAAACCCTAACGCAATAATCGCCGAAATAGGCACTAAAAAGAAAATTTTGCTTTCCATAAATGTAAATAATAATTGATTAAAAGTTAATATTAAATTGATGATTATATCCCCAAAATCATAAAATTGAAATGGGAAATTTCGTTGATTTTTTAATATGAAAATTTTTAAACATACCTTAAGTGCATAAAATAGAATTTATTCGTTGAGTCACAAAAGTATAATGTACTTTTTTGTTTTGGTAATAATTTAATTCAAGTTATGTGCACTTATTTTTGCAGAAAATGTAAATTATAATGGCAAACTGAAAAAAGACAAATTCAGTAAATTTATAGATTTAAAAAATTGGTATTCAAATATTTGGAATTGTATTAAATCAAAGCTATATATTCTTTTAGTATTGAAAGTGAATAATCAGCGGCATGTTGATTTACAAATCCAATTGCAGATGTATGAGCTTCCTCGTCTGCTGAATCGGATATTATGCGAACAACAATTAACGGTACACCATAATCGTCGCAAACTTGCGCTACAGCTGCACCTTCCATTTCGGCACAAACTACTGACGGTAAATTCTTTATAAGTGCATGTTTCATCTCGGAGCTCGAAATAAACAAATCGCCACTTGCAATGTCACCAATCAACATTTTGGGATTTAGAATATTTTGTTCGGTCAATACTTTTCGGAATTCTTTGTTGTTTTTTAAAAAATTATGAACCGCTTGCGACATCGTTTCTACATTTTGCAATGGTGTTTCAAATGAAGTTTTTCCAGTTAATGGAATTTCAAAACGACGCATCAATGGTCGTGCATCCATGTCATGTTGAAATAATCGTTGTCCAATCACCACATCACCCACGTTTAATTCTGGTGAAATAGCTCCTGCAACGCCTGTAAACACTATTCTATCAACGTTAAACTCCAAAATTAAATTGGTAACAGTTGTAGCTGCAGCCACTTTTCCCCAACGAGAAAAAACAGCCACTACTTCTTGACCGAATAATTCACCTCTATAATAAATTCTACTACCACGTTCAACAATTGTTTTGTTACTAATTGTTGCAATAATTTTATCCATTTCTTCGGGCATAGCGCCCATTATTCCTAGTAACATAGTATTTAAGATGACCCCAAACCCCTGAAGGGGAGTAAGAGAGATTAGTATTAATTTTTTCTTTTTTCAAACAATAATTTAAGTAGAATAAACTTGCTTCATTCCCCTTCAGGGGCTAGGGGTTCATTCAGCTTTGTAATCCTTTGATATAGTGTCGGATGCGAATAATGAAAAAAGACATATATAGGATGCGGCATTAAATTGCTTAACGAAGTTGCTGAGAGTTTTTTCAAGCCCGACAGTAATTGTGGAGCATAACCATATTTGGCCGCAAAACCATCGGCCTGATATTCAAATTTTCGAGATAGTACATTGGTTGCAATTCCCAAAATTAATGAAATTGGAGAATATAAAATGCTAAATGCTAGTGCATTGAGATGAAATGAATGAACTGAACCTCCCATTACTTGAGCTAATTCATCACTTTTCAGAATTAATCCAAATAAAATAAAGAGCAATAAAGTTGATGGCATCGAAATAAAGAAATTTATCAGCGTATGTTTGTGTTTATAATGACCAACTTCGTGTGCCAAAACAGCTACAATTTCGTCGGTTGAAAGTTTATCCATTAGGGTGTCATACAATACAATACGTTTTTTGCTTCCAAGTCCACTGAAATATGCATTGGCTTTGGTTGATCGTTTTGATCCATCAATTACAAAAATGTTTGAAAGGTTAAAATCTGATTTCGAAGCAAATTTTTCAATAGCAGTGCGTAATTCGCCAGGTTCCAACGCAGTTTGTTTGTTGAATAGCGGAACAATAATTTCGGAATAAAACATTGTCATAAAAAGGCTAAACCCTGTAATTAAAGCCCAAGCAAGTAACCAAAAGTATTCTGGAGTGAGTGTGTAAATCCAAATTATGGCAAATAAAATTCCACCACCTAGAATAATTGTCATTGCATAACCTTTTAATCTATCAATAAAAAAAAGTTTTGGAGTCACTTTATTGAACCCAAATTTTTGTTCAATCACAAAGGTGTCGTACCAATCAAATGGAATACTTAATAAATCGTTGGCAAAATAAATGAACGCAAAAAATATTATTGGAGTCCAAATTTCATTTTGAATATAAGTCTGAACAAAATTATCGACCCATGCAAAACCACCTAAGCTATACATTAATAGTGTAATAACAAAGCTGAACGAACTTGTGAGCATTCCGAAGCGCGAATTTGTTTGGAAATATGCTTGCTGTTTTACATATTTTTCGGTATCGTAAATGTCTTTCAAAATGGAAGGCAGTTCTTTTTTTGCATTTTTAATATTTAAAAATCCCAAATAACGCTCCAAGCCAAAATCGACTATGAGGATGAGAATAAAAGTGATAAATAATGCTTGAACCATGATAAAAAAAAATATTAGGGGTAAATTATATTAGGCTGCAAATATAGTATATTTATTTTATAAATATCAGATGTGGAAAAATAAATGCACAAAAGTTGCTTTTTTGTGCCATTGAGCATTTCCAATATCTATAAAAGGCATCACACGACATAAATAATTACATTCAGAAAAACAAAATTTTTACTAATGGTTATTATAGAAATAGAAAAGTCCCTGATTAATCAGGGACTTTAACTTTAATTAGTGTTTTAAAAAGTCAAGCGGAATCTAAAATGACATTGAGATAGTTTTTTTTCTACAAGATTTTAAATTTCAAATATTCATACTTAATATACTTCTAGCAATACTTTCCGAATCTAATCCAAGCATTTTAAATAGTTCTTCGGGAGTGCCGTGTTCAACAAAAGTGTCAGGTATTCCCATGCGTTTTACATTCACATTATAACCATTGTCCGACATAAATTCTAAAACTGCTGAGCCAACCCCACCATGTATAACCCCATCTTCAATTGTTACAATTTGTTTGAATTTTCTTGCAATTTCATGTAACATATTCTCGTCCAGAGGTTTCAAAAAGCGTAAATCGTAATGTGCAATCGAAATATTTTGTTCTTTCTCAACGATTTCAATAGCTTTTTCTGCATTTTTTGCCATTGTTCCAATTGAAAGTATTGCTAAATCATTGCCTTCTTTCAAACATTCGCCTTTACCAATTGAAAGTACTTTCATTGGTTGTCGCCAATCAATAATGAATCCTTTTCCACGTGGATAGCGAATTACAAAAGGTCCCATATTGGGTTGTTGAGCTGTGAACATCAAATGACGTAATTCAATTTCATTGCGTGGTGCACTGATAGTAATATTGGGAATACAGCGCATATATGCCATATCAAATTGACCTTGATGTGTGGCTCCGTCTGCTCCAACAATTCCTGCTCTATCCAAACACATTACCACATTCAATTCTTGTAAAGCTACATCATGAATTACATTGTCGTAAGCACGTTGCATAAACGAAGAATAAATATTGCAAAAAGGCAACATCCCTTCTTTGGCCAATCCTGCCGAAAACGTAACTGCATGACCTTCAGCTATTCCAACATCAAAAACGCGTTTTGGTAATTCTCGCTGCATAATGTTCATACAACAGCCAGATGGCATAGCTGGCGTAACTGCAAGAATTTTTTCATTCATTTTTGCAAGTTCAAGCAAAGTCTCACCAAATACATCTTGAAAAAGAGGTGGAGTGGGAGTGCTGGATTCAGAATTTTTAATTTTGCCTGTTTTAACATCAAATTTTCCAGGTGCATGCCATCCTGTATCCGATTTCTCGGCTGGTTCGTAACCTTTGCCTTTTTTTGTGATACAA
The DNA here is from genome assembly GCA_903911085.1 of uncultured Bacteroidales bacterium. GTDB lineage: Bacteria > Bacteroidota > Bacteroidia > Bacteroidales > Paludibacteraceae > Paludibacter. Next base: position 32,454 of record CAIWCC010000104.1, read on the forward strand.
TGAAGTACTTTAGGTCCTTTGAAGTTTTTTATATCCGAAAGTATTCGTACAAGTCCTTCAACATCGTGCCCGTCAACTGGCCCAAAATATCTTATATTTAGTCCTTCAAAAATATTTGTTTGTCTTGATAATGTGGCTTTTATGCTGTTGTTGAATTGTATTATTCTTCTTTTTTTTGCATCGTTGATAATATTCCATTTTTGTAGAAGATTGGATGCTTTGAATCGTATTTTGTTATAAGTTCGAGATGTAGTTATATCTACTAGATACTGAGTAAAGCCCCCTTGGATAGGATCTATGGCCATTTGATTATCATTCAGAATAATCAACATGTTGTTTTTAACCATCGAAACATTATTGAGTCCTTCGAAAGCTAAACCTCCTGTCATGGCTCCATCTCCTATAATTGCAACCACTTGACGATTTTTTTCACCCTTTTGCACAGCAGCTACCGACATGCCTAATCCTGCCGAAATGGCTGTAGACGAATGTCCAACTGCAAAAGCATCGTACTCACTTTCTTTTGGATTAGGAAATCCGCAAATGCCTTTAAATTGACGATTGGTGTGAAATTGGTCACGTCGTCCTGTAAGAATTTTATGACCATAAGCCTGATGACCTACATCCCACACAATTCGATCGTAAGGTGCATTAAAAACATAATGAATTGCCACTGTAAGTTCTACTACACCCAAGTTTGAACCTAGATGTCCAGGATTTTGTGATACTTCTTCAATAATAAATTGACGGAGCTCACCACATACATCAGTAAGTTTATTTCTGTTAATGGCTTTTAAATCAATGGGTGAATTGATTTTGTTGATATATTGATAGGTTTTGTTTTCCATTGTATTGCTAAATTGCCTGCAAAAATAATACATTTTTGTTGGCAAAGGACATTTTTTTTTGCTTATATTTTTCAAACCAGTGTTTATTTAAGAATTGAGAAGTTAATAATACGCTTAAAATGATTGAAATTTGATTTTCTCTTATAATTTGAGCCTAAATTCTATCAAATTGAATGAATAAATGTTTTTTTTATATCAAACTATTTTGTCGAATCAAATTCTTGGTTTATCTTTGCACCCAAAATAAAAATATATATGATTTCTCAACATATTTATATTACTATCGTGCTCGTCTTGGGTCTTTTGGTCAAAAATCAGAAGTGAGGATGGTTACGTTGTATAATGTATGTGAAATATAAAAGCAAAAAAAAGACCTTTCTCACCATAACGGAGAAAGGTTTTTTTATTAACACCCTTATCTGTTTTATTAGAAAAGGAAAAAGTAGAATAATAAATCTCAAATAATGTCCCTTTTAAGGGCTAATAGTTTTATGAAACACGAACTACGAAGTTTAACTAGTACTGGCGGCCGAAGAATGGCTGGAGCTCGCTCGCTTTGGAAGGCCAATGGTATGACAGACAAGCAAATGGGTAAGCCAATTATTGCAATAGTAAATTCATTTACACAGTTTGTGCCAGGTCATGTTCATTTGCACGAAATAGGTCAAAAAGTAAAAGCCGAAATTGAAAAAATGGGATGTTTTGCGGCTGAATTTAATACTATAGCTATCGATGATGGAATTGCTATGGGACACGATGGTATGCTCTATTCATTACCATCTCGCGACCTAATTGCTGATAGTGTTGAGTATATGGTTAATGCTCATAAAGCAGATGCCATGATTTGTATAAGCAATTGTGATAAAATTACGCCAGGTATGCTTATGGCTGCCATGCGGTTAAATATTCCTGCAGTATTTGTATCGGGTGGACCAATGGAGGCTGGCGAATTGGATGGAAAACATCTCGATTTAGTGGATGCAATGGTTCAATCGGCTGACGAAAGCGTTTCTGATGAGCAAGTTACCAAAATTGAAAATGCTGCATGTCCTACTTGTGGTTCTTGTTCGGGCATGTTTACTGCCAATTCAATGAATTGTTTGAATGAAGCAATTGGTTTGGCTTTACCAGGAAATGGAACTATTGTGGCAACTCATGCCAACCGTATTCAACTATTTGTTGATGCAGCTAAGTTGATTGTTGAAAATGCCAACAAGTACTATTTCGATGGTGACGAAACTGTTTTACCACGAAGTATAGCTACTCGTGAAGCATTTTTGAATGCCATGACTTTGGATATTGCCATGGGTGGATCGACCAATACTGTTCTTCATATTTTGGCAATTGCTCACGAAGCAGGTGTTGAGTTGACAATGGACGATATGGATAAACTTTCTCGTGTTACTCCTTGTTTATGTAAAGTGGCTCCAAATTCTCAAAAATATCATATTCAAGATGTAAATCGTGCTGGTGGAATTTTGGGCATTTTAGCCGAACTTTCGAAAGGTGGTTTGGTTAATAAAGCAGTTAATCGAGTTGATGGTTTAACTTTGGGTAAAGCCGTTGAACAATATGACATAACCGCTAATACAGTTATTACCAAAGCAATAGAAATATATAAAAGTGCGCCTGCACACCGAATTAATTTGGTGATGGGGTCACAAAATATGCAATATCCTGAACTTGATGGCGATCGAGTCAATGGTTGTATTCGCAGTGTGGCAAATGCTTATATCAAGGATGGCGGATTAGGAATTCTAAAAGGAAATATTGCGCTTGATGGCTGCGTTATAAAAACAGCTGGTGTTGACGAAAGTATTTGGAAATTTAGTGGTCCTGCAAAAGTGTTTACATCTCAAGATTCTGCATGTACTGGAATTTTGAGCGGAAAAGTAGTTGCAGGCGATGTAGTTGTTATTACTCACGAAGGTCCAAAAGGTGGCCCCGGAATGCAAGAAATGCTTTATCCAACCTCTTATATTAAATCCAAACATCTTGGTGCAGCTTGTGCGTTGATTACTGATGGTAGATTTTCTGGTGGAACTTCTGGATTATCAATTGGACATATTTCGCCAGAAGCAGCTTCAGGAGGTAATATCGGATTGATTGAAGATGGAGACATTATTGAAATTGATATTCCAAATCGGACTATCAATGTTAAATTGAGCGATGAAATATTAAATCAACGCCGTAAAGTTGAAGAAGCTAGAGGCAAAGATGCTTTTAAACCAAAAGATAGAAACCGTGTAGTTTCTCAAGCGTTAAAAGCTTATGCTAGTATGGTTAGTTCGGCCGATAAAGGAGCAGTGAGAATAATTATTAATTAAAAATTAAGAATTAATACAAATCCTCAATTCTAATTTTGAGTTTACTCGTTTTCTAAAAAAAACTTGTTGACTTGTTTACTATTAACTCGTATACTATAAAATATGGAAACAAAAACTAAAATATCAGGTGCCGAAGCATTTATTCGGTCATTATTGCACGAAGGTGTTGATACCATATTTGGCTATCCAGGTGGTGCAATTATGCCCGTTTTTGATGCTTTATATGATTTTGATAAACATGTAAATCACATACTTACCCGACACGAACAAGGTGCTACTCATGCAGCACAAGGTTATGCACGTGTTTCAGGTAAAGTGGGTGTTTGTTTGGTGACTTCGGGACCAGCTGCTACTAATGCAATAACTGGAATTGGCGATGCAATGATGGATAGTACGCCAATGGTGGTTATAACTGGACAAGTAGGAGCGGCATTATTAGGTTCTGATGCTTTTCAAGAAATTGATGTTGTGGGTATTACGCAGCCAATTACCAAATGGGCATACCAAATTCGCAAAGCTGAAGACATAGCTTGGGCAGTGGCTAGGGCATTTTATATTGCTAGAAGTGGACGTCCAGGACCTGTTGTATTGGATTTTGCGAAAAATGCACAATTCGAAAAAATTGATTTCGATTATAAACCATGTACTTTTATTCGTAGCTATATTCCTATTCCAGAGGTTAATACAGATCAAATTGTTGCAGCGGCAGCACTAATTAATCAGGCAAAAAAACCTTTTGCATTGGTAGGTCAAGGTGTTATTTTGGCTAATGCCGAACAAGAACTAAAAGCTTTTCTTGAAAAAGGTAATATCCCTGCTGCTTGGACTTTACTCGGTTCGTCGGCAATGTCTACCGATTTTACTTTGAACAAAGGATTTTTGGGAATGCATGGAAATGTTGGCCCTAACTTGAAAACAAACGAGTGCGATGTGTTAATTGCTATAGGTATGCGTTTTGATGATAGGGTAACTGGTGATTTGAGTCGTTATGCTAAACAAGCTAAAATCATACATTTAGATATTGATATTTCTGAAATAAATAAAAATGTAAAGGTTGATGCGCCTGTTTTGGGTACAGCAAAAGAAACATTAGCTGCATTAACAGAAAAAATAAATACTGCATCACATTCCGATTGGATTGAATCGTTCAAGGAATACGAAGAGCGTGAGTTTGAGAAAGTTATACAAAAGGAAATACATCCTACTACTGCCGAAATAACTATGGGCGAAGTAATTCGCAAAGTAAGTGAAGCCACCAATAATGAAGCGATTTTAGTTACTGATGTGGGTCAAAATCAAATGATGGCAGCTCGTTATTTCAATTATACCAAAACTCGAAGCATGGTTACATCTGGGGGATTGGGAACAATGGGATTTGGGATTCCTGCCGCCATGGGTGCTAAAATTGGTGCTCCCGAACGTACAGTTTGTATGTTTGCTGGAGATGGTGGTTTCCAAATGACTATTCAAGAATTGGGAACCATTATGCAAGAGCAAATTGGTGTAAAAATGATAATTCTTAATAATCACTTCTTGGGAATGGTTCGTCAATGGCAGGAAATGTTTTTCGAAGAACGATATTCTTTTACAAAAATGCAAAACCCTGATTTTATTGCCATTGCAAAAGCATATAGAATTGAAGGAACCGAGGTGAGTGCTCGTGAAAATCTTGATGCTGCTATTGCTGATATGTTGAAAGACGATAAACCATATTTGTTGGTGGTTAACGTCGAAATGAAAGGCATGGTATTTCCAATGATTCCTACTGGAGCGTCAGTTAGTGATATATTATTAGGGTAAATTATTTGTTAATAATTGAGAGTTGATAATAAATAGATAAAACAAAATTATTATGGAAAAAACATTATATACACTAACGGTATTCTCTGAAAATTCAGTAGGTTTGCTGGGTCAGATTACAATTATTTTTACTCGTAGAGGAATTAATATTGAAACACTTTCTGTCTCACCATCAGCAATTAAAGGCATTCATAAATTTACCATTACTATATATTCAACACTTGATGTAGTAACCAAAGTTGTGCAGCAAATTGATAAACGTGTTGATATTTTGAAAGCTTATTTCAATACGGACGATGAATTGATTTTTCAAGAAATTGCTCTTTATAAAATTGCTACTGATAAGCTTTTGGCAAAAGGTTCAATTGAAGATTTGATTCGCAAATATCATATACGAATTATGGAAATGAACGAAAATTTTGTTGTGTTTCAAAAAGCCGGACATTATGAAGAAACGCAACAATTATTTAGCGAGTTAAGCGAAACTATTGGTGTATTGCAGTTTATTCGGTCGGGTAGAGTGGCCATTACTAAGTCGAAAGTAGAAAGACTTACTGATATGCTTGAGGGCATTCAAACCAAATATGGGAAAAAATAAGTATTCAAAAAAATAAAAATAACAATAAAATAATTGGTAATGTTCTTATAAGATAAGTTGTTAAGCTTGTTTTAGAGACTTTTAAAATCTTAAAAAATGGCAAATTATTTCAATTCACTTCCTCACCGCCTGAAAGTTCAGGAATTAGGAAAATGTGATTTTATGGAAAACAGCGAATTCGCTGATGGAGTTAACAAACTGGTTGGCAAAAAAATCGTAATAATTGGTTGTGGCGCACAAGGTCTGGCACAGGGTCAAAATATGCGCGATAGCGGACTTGATGTATCTTACGCTTTGCGACAAGAGGCTATTGACAATAAAAGAGCTTCTTTTGTAAATGCTACTGAAAATGGTTTTGTTGTTGGAACATTTGAACAATTAATCCCAACTGCCGACTTAGTATCGAATCTTGCCCCAGATAAACAACATACTTCTGTTGTGAAAACGGTTGTTCCATTAATGAAACAGGGTGCATGTTTGTCTTATTCGCATGGTTTCAACATTGTAGAAGAAGGCACTCAAATTCGCAAAGACATTACAGTAGTAATGATTGCACCAAAATCTCCGGCTTCTGAAGTGCGTGCCGAATACCTTCGTGGTTTTGGTGTGCCTACTCTAATCGCGGTTCACGCTGATAATAATCCTAATGGTGATGGTCTAGAAATAGCCAAAGCATATTGCGTTGGTACAGGTGGTCATAGAGCTGGTGTTTTACTTTCGTCATTTGTGGCAGAAGTAAAATCGGATTTGATGGGTGAGCAAACCATACTTTGTGGATTGTTACAAACAGGTTCAATTCTTAGTTTTAACAAGATGGTTGAGAAAGGAATTGACGCTGGTTATGCTTCTAAATTAGTTCAATATGGCTGGGAAGTAATTACCGAAGCCTTGAAAATTGGCGGTATCACACACATGATGGATCGTTTATCGAATCCAGCTAAAATTGAAGCATTCAAATTGGCAGAAGAATTGAAAGAGATTATGCGTCCGTTGTTTATCAAACACATGGATGATATTTTGTCAGGCGAATTCTCACGTATAATGATGGAAGATTGGGCTGCTGGCGACAAAAATCTATTGGCTTGGCGTGCTGCAACTGGCGAAACAGAATTTGAAAAAACACCAGCAGGAAATGTAGAAATTTCGGAACAAGAATACTTCGATAATGCTACTTTGATGGTTGCTTTTGTTAAAGCAGGTGTTGAATCGGCTTACGAGTCGATGACATGCTCTGGCATCAAAAACGAATCGGCTTATTATGAATCGTTGCATGAAACACCGTTAATTGCAAATACCATTGCTCGCAAAAAATTATTCGAGATGAACCGTGTGATTTCTGATACTGCAGAATATGGTTGTTATTTGTTCGACCACGCTTGCAAACCGCTTTTGGCTGACTTTATGAAAAAAGTTGATACTAACATTATCGGTAAAAACTTTAATGCTAGTTGCAACGGTCGCGTTGATAATTTTGAATTGGTAAAAATCAATGCTGCAATTCGTAACCATTCAGTAGAAGTTTGTGGTGCTCAATTGCGCGCTGCGATGACTGCAATGAAATCAATTGTAGAATAAAAAAATACAGCATTTGCTATAATAAATACGAGAGCTGCTTCTTTTTGAAGCGGCTCTTGTTGTATTTGGTCGGAATGCTGTTAGAATTACATTTTTACCAATAATATATTTAATTTTATTAGTTAAGAGAATTTTGTAAAAATGTTAGAGTTATTGAGTAATTTGAAATCTTCTAAATAAAACATTTTAATTTTATTTGTTGTTTGTGTAAGTAATGTATTCTAAAATATTGGTTTCAAAAAAGTATAACAAGAATGTTTGTTTATTAAAAATAAATGTTTAATTTTGAGCGCTTTAAAAAAACTAGTTCCTTTCAATTTTTTTTGTAATATTTTTTTGAGTACTTACAAATTATTTGCCTGAAATCTCATTACAAAGCAATAAATATTAAATTTACTAATTTAAATTATACAAAAATGACATTCAACGAAATAATTAATTTTAGACGTTCTGTTAGACATTACAAAGATTTACCAATTGATTCAGAGAAGGTTAAATATTGTATTGAGCAGGCAACTTTAGCACCCAACAGTTCCAATATGCAGCTTTGGGAGTTCTATCATATTACAAATCCTGAAATTCTTAAAAAACTTTCTGTAGCATGTTTAGATCAAAAAGCTGCTACTACAGCCCAACAGATGGTAGTTTTTGTTACGCGGCAAGATTTGTATAAAACAAGGACTAAAAAAATGATTGAGTTAGAAACTCAAAATGTTCACAAAAATAGTCCAACACTAAAACAAGAGAAAAGAATTAAAACATGGAATATGTATTACGGGAAAGTAATGCCATTTTTATATTCTCGCTTTTGGGGTATTTGGGGTATTGTAAGAAAAATTTTAGTAAATATTATTGGGATTTTTAGACCAATCACATATCAAGTGTCAGAAAATGACGTAAGAGTGGTAGTACATAAAACGTGTGCATTGGCGGCACAAACGTTTATGCTGGCCATGGCTAGTGAAAAATATGATACATGTCCGATGGAAGGTTTTGATAGCCACAGGGTTAAAAGTATACTTAAATTGCCTTGTGGTGCAGAGATTAATATGATAATTTCCTGTGGAATAAGAGATGAAAAAGGAGTTTGGGGCGACAGAATGAGAATCCCTTTCAGCGAAGTTTATAAAAGAATTTGAAAGAACAAAAAAATATTCACCATGAAAACTAGTTTATTTTCAATATCTACAATGCTTTGGGTTTCCATTTCAATATTTAGCGCAACACCCAAATTGACAAATGCTAACACAATGAATAAAAATAATTATATCGATGCCTCGATTTCAAATAACGTTATCAATTCAATAAATAGTTTGGCGGGGCAAGACTCGCATTTACGTGTTGAGCGTGGAGTAACACAAGTGGCAGCATTGTGGCGGAAAGAGGATGGTACGCCAGAGGATTTTAAGAAATTTTGTAAAAATAGTTTTGTGGTTAATGAAGTTCAATTAGATACTTTATTTAAAAAACTACAGCGTAACTTGGAAATTATAAGTGGATATTATCAAAAAATAGATTTGCAAATCAAAGAACCAGTGCAACTTACGGGTTCTGAAATAACTCCAATAGATGAACTTTTTGGTGGTTATGATATTAGTTCGCATCTGGACGATGATTTTTTTGCCAATAAAATAGCGTTTATTACAATATTAAATTTTCCGTATTTTTCATTGGCCGAGAAAGCCAAACTGGGCAAAGAGTGGTCGCGCAAACAATGGGCTTATGCACGTATGGGTGACAGGTTTACCACGCGAATTCCTTCCAAAATTTTGCAAAATTTGTCGCAAGTACAAGCTTCAGCAGAAGCCTATATTTCGGGTTATAATATTTGCATGGGCAAGTTACAAAATGATAAAGGCGATTTGCTTTTCCCAACGAATATGAAGTTGATTAGTCATTGGGGTTTACGCGACGAATTGAAATCAGATTATGCAGATAAAAATGGAAAAGAAAAACAAGAATTAATTTATTCGGTAATGAAACGTATTATTGATCAATCAATTCCTACCGATGTTATTGATAATGAAAAATATATATGGAATCCGAATTCAAATGTGATATCATTTAATGGAAAACCTGTTGTTGGAAAATCAGAAAACAACAAACGTTATGAAGTGTTACTGTCAAATTTTAAAGCGTTAAAGGCGTTGGATGTTTATTCACCACAACTTCCAAATGCAATTGTTCGAAATTTTGAAAATGATTTAGAAATTTCACAACATGATGTGGAAACGTTGTTTAAGGGTTTGCTCAGTTCACTTGAGGTTAAAAAAGTTGCAGATTTAATTCAAAAAAAACTTGGACGCAACCTACGTCCTTATGATATTTGGTACAATGGTTTCAAGTCGAAACCAAACATTTCTGAGGCAGAATTAAATATGATTACTTCTAAAAAATACCCCAATCCAAAGGCAATGGAAGCTGATTTACCTGAGATATTGAAAAAGCTAGGGTGGTCGGCTGAGAAAGCAACTCAAATAGCATCGCTAGTAAAAGTGGACGCGGCACGTGGTTCGGGTCATGCAGCTGGTGCGGCAATGCGTAATGATTATGCACATCTGCGTACCCGCATTGCTCAATCGGGTATGGATTACAAAGGTTATAACATTGCAATTCACGAATTTGGTCACAATACTGAGCAAACTATTACTATGAATGATGTAGATTACTGGATGTTGAATGGTGTGCCAAATACTGCTTTTACCGAAGCGGTTGCTTTTATGTTTCAGAAACGTGATCTTGAATTGCTAGGTTTTAAAAATAATAATTTTGATTTAGAGAGAAATTTGGCACTTGATGATTTTTGGTCTTGCTACGAAATAATGGGTGTGGCTTTGCTCGATATTGCCACTTGGGAATGGATGTATGCTCATCCTAATGCCACTGCTCAAGAATTGAAAGAAGCTGTAATCACTAAATCAAAAGATATTTGGAATACTTATTACGCAGGAATTATGGGTGGAAAAGATGAACCTATATTGGCAATTTATTCACACATGATTAATTATCCGCTTTATTTATCGAATTATCCGTTAGGGCATTTAATTAGTTTTCAAGTTGAAGGCCAGATGAAAGGAAAATCTATGGCAGACGAAATGCAGCGCATGTACACTCAGGGACGTATTATTCCGCAACTGTGGATGATTAATAGCGTTGGAAGGGAAATTTCTACTGAACCCTTATTGCAGGCAGTAAGAAAGGCATTGGAGTAGGAGAGATGCCATGTCTGCACAAAATTATTTTGATATTTTATGATAATTAAAATTTTTATTTTTGATTACATCGATGGTCATGTTTGTTTTTTAAAAGTTATGCTGTATCTTTGTAGTAATGAATTGAAAATTGATATATGATTAAGAAAATAATAATTACTGCTTTTATTTGGTTGACTTATAATTCTGCGTTTGCTTGTACTAATTTTTTAGTTGGAAAATTAGCTACTTTAGATGGTTCCACATTAATTACATATTCTGCAGATTCTTATTTTTTGTTTGGTGCATTATATTATTATCCTTCAGCTACATATCCTGCAAATTCTATGTTGGATATTCATGAGTGGGATACTGGTAAATATTTAGGTAAAATTAAGCAAGTTGAAAAAACTTACTCGGTAATTGGAAATATGAACGAATTTCAACTGAGTATTGGAGAAACAACTTTTGGTGGACGCGAGGAATTGATAGATTCAACAGGAATTATTGATTATGGCAGCTTAATTTATATTGCTCTCCAACGATCACGCACGGCACGCGAAGCCATAAAAGTAATGACTGATTTGGTGGCTGAATATGGTTATTACAGTAGTGGTGAATCATTTTCAATTGCCGACCCCAATGAAGTTTGGATTATGGAAATGATAGGCAAAGGTCCAAATAATAAAGGCGCAGCATGGGTAGCTCAAAGAATACCTGATGATTGTGTTTCTGCTCATGCTAATCAAGCAAGAATAACCACATTTCCTTACGACGATAAAAATAATTGTCTTTATTCCGAAGATGTAATTATATTTGCGCGCGAAAAGGGATATTTTAAGGGCAAAAATAAAGATTTTAGTTTCTCTGATACTTATGCTCCACTCGATTATGGTGCATTGCGTTTTTGTGAAGCAAGAGTTTGGTCCTTCTTTAGAAAAATTGATCCAACAATGGAAAAATATATTTCTTATGTAAAGGGTGAAACTCTTGAACGTATGCCCCTTTGGATTAAACCAGCCATTAAACTCACTGCCCAAAAGCTAAAAGATTATATGCGGGATCAATACGAAGGTACCGAATTTGATATGTCGAAAGGCATTGCTGCAGGACCTTTTGGGAGTAAACTTAGATGCAGTCCGCTCACTTTTAAAGTAGATAGTGTAGAATATGGTAATGAGCGACCAACAGCAACTCAGCAGACAGGGTTCACCTTTGTGGCTCAAATGCGTGGCTGGCTTCCCAATCATGTTGGCGGGGTACTATGGTTTGGTGTAGATGATGCTGCAAGTACAGTTTATGTGCCCATTTATTGTGGTAATAATAGCGTGCCACTTTGCTTTCGGGCTGATAATGGAAGTTTGTTGGAATACTCCTCTACATCTGCTTTTTGGATTTATAATCAAGTTGCCAATTATGCCTACTCTAAGTATTCATATATGTTACCAGATATTAAAAAAGTTCAAGTTCAATGGGAAACAAATTTCAACTCTTTAGTTCCAGCGATGGATAAAGTGGCAGTGGGAATGTCGGAAGCAGAGGCAAGAACTTTTCTAACCGATTTTAGCAACGCTCAAGCCGAAAACTCAACTGCATCATGGAAAAAACTCTATGAATATCTTTTGGTGAAATATATGGATGGAAACATCAAAAAGGAGAAAGATGGTAAATTCTTGCAAAATGAAGATAAAATTCCACCAAGCATTTTACGTGCTGGATATCCACAAGAATTTTTGAAATTGATGGTGAAAGAAAATCCTAAAATTAAGGTTCTCACAGAAGCTGAATTGAAGAATAGAAAATAATTAGACTTATCGATTAAATAAAAAAATGCCTGTTTCTCTCAGAAAAACAGGCATTTTTTTTATTTGATAAATGCTATAAAAGTCTCCAGCCCAATGATATAACAAAAGTACTACCAAGCTTATCAGAAGAAATATTATTTAATTTTGTTTTATACATATCACCAATAAGATTGTAACGTGCATCTAAAGAAAATTTAAAAAGATCTACACCAACACCTGCCTCAAGTCCAAGTTGAGATTTTTTTACTTCTGCTGCCAAAACATTGGGATCTACCGTTCCTCCAGTTGTGTTTTCAAAAGAAAGCTGCGAACCTGCATCCAATCGAATTTTTGGTCCACCAAAAACACGTAAACTTGCAATTTTTAAATCTAATAATTTATACCCCACCAAAATTGGAACATCAACAGTACTTATTGTCGCAAAATTATCAGGTTTAATTGTGCTAGCATTTTGAAGCGTTACCTGATAATTTTTTTTACCAATTGCATATAGTAATTCAGGCTGAATGTAAACCTTTTTACTAATAAAAGCACGAGCAAAAATACCGGCTTGAAAATTATTCCACATTTCGCCTTGAACAGAACTCAAACTATAAGAACCATCCGCCACTGAACCAAGATTACTCAATGAAAGCGATGAAGTATACCCAGCCTTAACGCCAAGTTCAAATTGAGCATAAGTAGCTGTAAAAGAAAGCAGAAGTACTGCTGCAATAATAGTTTTTTTCATATTCTTTTTTTATTAGTATAACAATTATAATTATTAAACGGTGTTTGAATTAATTTGTTTTAATATCGTCTACTTTTTTTGTTGATAAATGTCTGTCAATAATAAATTTAGATAAAAATTCCTACTTATCAAAAGGTAATTTGAATGTTGTTGATGAATTTATTACCCAATTTTGATTGTGTATCTTTATTTTTGAACTATCGAATTTAAAATCATTACTATCAGGAACTTGAATGATATAATCTTTTTTGTTGCTATTCGTTAATTTTCGGTCTCGCAACCAAATGTTAAAATCTTTAAGTTGAGCATAGCTTATTCCATTTTGTGCTGCCCAAATTGTCCAATTACTAACGCTATCTTTTACAATTATATCATTCGTTTTAATTGTTGGATAAAAATCATTACATTGTAGCTCATAACCAAAGATTTTAGGATTTTCCAGAAAGCGTTTCATTGCCAATAATCTAAAAACATATCTACTCGTTTCATTATTCAACAACAAATCAAACGAATTATCCACCTGCTGTTTTTCTTGCTCATCAGATATTCTACCCATGCCACAATTATAAGAAGCAGCTACTGTAGTCCAGTTTTTAAACTTGGTATATGCACTTTTCAAGTACTTACAAGCAGCAATAGTAGACTTTTCAATATGATAACGTTCGTCAACCTCATCGGTAACTTCTAGCCCAAACTGTTGCGCTGTTTTTGGCATCAATTGCCAAAGTCCTGATGCAGTTACAGGCGAAATTGCTCTTGGGTCTAAGGAACTTTCTATTACAGCTAAATATTTAAAATCGTCTGGAATTCCATTTTGTTTAAGTATTGGCTCAATAATCGGAAAAAATCGATTTGCACGTTTTATAAGCAAAATACTTGTTGAATGACTATAAGCTATTAATATTTGTTCTCGGTCAAATCTTTCACGCATATCATAGCGTTCTAATGAAATAATTTTATCTGCAAATTCTACCTTATTTGGGATTAGAAGCGATTTTATTGGTTCAATGGCAACTGCAGAATGGAATAAAATACAACTTAAAATGATAATTAGTTTAATTTTGATATGCATTATTTTTAATTCAATTTCTTTACTTTCTCAATTTTTGAACTGCAAAGATAATATACAATTTTAAATATTGTGCCAAAAAGACATAAAAATGTAACTTATTTGTGTTGTTTATAAATGTAAATATCAAATTTATCTATCTTTGTAATTCAATTCACTTTTATTGAAATTTTTATATGCCACTAATCTTCAAATACCCAACACTATCATGAATCGTGCCATTTTTCCAGGAACATTCGACCCATTTACAATTGGTCATTACAGCATTGTGGAACGTGGATTATCTTTTTTCGACGAAATTGTAATCGGAATTGGATTTAATCAAAAAAAAAAAACACTTTTTACAGTCGAAAAACGCTTGGATATGATTCAACAGGCGTTCGCACATGAAAAACGAGTTAAAATAATGTCGTACAATAGTTTGACAGTTGATTTTGCACTTTCAGTTCAAGCAAATTTTGTTTTGAGAGGTTTACGTTCGGTTGGAGATTTTGAATATGAACGCACAATTGCCGATGCCAATCGCAAACTTACAGGTATCGAAACTGTAATTCTATTTACTGAGTCAAAATACTCATACATATCGTCTACAGTTGCACGCGAATTACTAACTTATGGCAAAGATATTTCAGTTTTTTTGCCACCCAATGTAAAAATTTAATATCGTTACAATTATCAGTTATGAAAAAAATAATTTGTATATTTCTTGTCTCTATTGGTTTAACTATAACTGTGAATGCTGGAACAGTAGCAAATCAACGTACTTTTCGGATAAGTAAAAATCTAAGTATATTCAATTCTTTGTTTCGAGAACTCGATTTATTCTATGTTGATACTTTGAATTATGACAAAGTAATGAAAACTACGATAGATGCAATGCTTGCCAAATTGGATCCATATACCGTTTATATGCCAGAAGACGAGACAGATGATCTAAAGTTTATGACTACTGGTGAATATGCTGGCATAGGTTCTATGATTATGAAAAAGGATAATGATATTGTAGTGTCCGAACCTTACGAAGGCATGCCTGCACAACGAAATGACTTAAGAGCTGGTGACATTATTTTAGAAGTAGATGGAAAAAATATATCAAAACTATCTGTGAGTGAAGTTAGCACAATGTTAAAAGGCGTTCCAAATACATTTATAAAGTTAAAAATCAAGCGTTATGGAGTGAAAAGTCCAATTGAAAAAGTATTTCTGCGCGAAAAAATTCAAGTGAATCCAGTTGGATATTCTGGCAAAGTGGCAGAAAAAGTTGGTTATGTTTTGTTAAATGAATTTACCGATCGAGCTGCTATTGAGCTTCGTTCAGCTGTTAATGAAATGATTAAACAACATCAAATAGAATCATTGGTACTTGATTTAAGAAATAATGGAGGAGGTTTGATTGATGAAGCTGTTAAAATTGTTGGTTATTTTGTTCCAAAAGGAACTGATGTTGTTACTACTAAAGGAAAAAATAATGAGGCAGATAGGACTTACAAAACCCCTTTAGAACCTGTTTTTCCTAATTTAAAGCTAGTAATACTAACAAATAGATCTTCTGCATCAGCTTCTGAAATTCTTTCGGGTGCAATACAAGATCTTGATAGAGGCATAATAGTTGGCGAACGTACATTTGGAAAAGGACTTGTTCAGAATGTTAGACCAGTAGGTTATGGGGGGCATTTAAAAGTCACTACTGCAAAGTATTATATACCAAGTGGGCGTTGCATACAGGCACTGGATTATACACACAGAAATGAAGATGGAAGCGTAGGTAGAGTTCCTGATAGTTTAACTTCTGAATTTAAAACTAAAAATGGCAGAAAGGTACGTGATGGTGGAGGAATTGTACCAGATTCGTTGATAATAGATGAAAGAAAAATGAATATTGCATACTATATTTTTGTTCAAAATTTGTATTTCGATTTCGCAACGATGTATTTTCAACAACATCCTAAAGTTGAATTGCCTGCCAATTTTGTTTTGTCAGATGATGATTTTAAAGAATTTTCAAAATATTTGCTAGAAAAGAAGTTTAATTACACTTCACAAACTGAGAAGTACTTTAATGAACTTCTTGAAACTGCAAAATACGAGGGGTTAGATTCCATTGCAAAAAATGAATTCTCAGCATTAAAAGAAAAATTAGTGCCAAACATTGCAAGAAGTATCCAAGAAAATAAATCAGATATTGTAGAACTGTTGAGTTTGGAGATTATTAAGCGCTATTACTATCAAAAAGGAGAAATTCAATATTCGCTGAGAACGGATAAGGATTTGAAAATCGCTATTAATTTTTTGATGTCAGATTCGAAGTATTTAAAAAAGCTTACTCCACTTCATGATAAGTCAGCTTCATTGAAATAATATTTTATATTCTCTACATAGTTTATAAAAAAAATATATTGGATTTTATTCAAATACAACATGTTAATTTGCTGATTTTTTGAGGCTTGTTGACAAAAAAAATCCATGATATATAAAATATTTATTCTGGATTTTTTTGTTCATATCATTATTTGAACAAAAAAAACCTCACGATTTTTCGTGAGGTTTTTCAAAAAAAATTAAAATAGCGAACTATTCTTGATTCAAAGTAATGCGTTTAAATGCAATTGCTGTTGCTTTGTTAGCTTTCAAATAAGCTTCAACAGTTATTTTGCTATCTTTGATAAACGATTGTTCAAGTAAAGTAGAATCTTGGTAGAATTTATTCAAACGACCTTGAGCAATTTTTTCTAACATTGCTTCTGGTTTGCCTTCTTCGCGTGCTTTTTCACGTCCAACTTCCAATTCTGTTTCAATCATTTTTGCAGGAACAGAGGCACGATCTAAAGATACAGGATTCATTGCAGCTGCTTGCATAGCAATATCACGTGCAATTTGATAATCTACACCCTCTTCGGTAAACGCCACTAATGTAGCTAATTTGTTTCCTGGATGAATATAAGCTACAGTTGTTCCACCTTGTACAAATTCATAGAAGTCCAATTCCATTTTTTCTCCGGTAATTCCAATGCGCTCAACGATTAAATCTGCAATAGTTTTATCACCAATTTTTAAAGCAGATAATGCTTCTACTGTTGCAGGTTTTTCTACCAATGCAACATCTAAAATAGATTGTGTAAGAGCTACAAAATCAGCATTCTTTGCTACAAAGTCGGTTTCACATTTCAATGCCAACACTGCCGCAAAACCACCGTCAGCTTTTGCAATTACACAGCCTTCTGATGCTTCTCTATCACTTCTTTTAGCAGCTACTGCTTGTCCTTTTTTACGAATAATTTCAATTGCTTTGTCAAAATCGTTTGCGGCTTCGATAAGTGCATTTTTGCAATCCATCATGCCTGCACCTGTCATAGTGCGCAATTTTGAAATTTCTGCCATTGTTACTGCCATAATTCTAAGTTTTAAACTACTCTTTTCTCCAGATTAAGAAGTTAAAGAGTAGTATGTTGTTGATTAATATAATTAATATGTTTTATTCTATTTCCCGTTCTTTAGTTTGGGGTTCAAAAAAACGAGTTACTAGCTACATAATAAAATTATAACTTGTAACTCGTCTTAAATTGTAAATAGTCAACTGTTTGTTGTTGAAAATCTTATTTTTCTTCGATAATGAATTTCTTTGCTACATTGAGATTCAATGCTTCATCATCATCTTTTTGAGTACGAGGTTTTTTGGTTATTCTCGATTTCTTGTCTTTGTTAACCGGTGCTTCAGAAATTTCAGTATCAATTTTTTCTACTTTGCGTTCTTCTAAACCTTCTTGAATTGCAGTAACCATAGCATTAAGAATCACATCAACCGATTTAGTTGCATCATCATTTGCTGGGATTACAAAATCAATGTTATTCGGATTTGAATTTGTATCTACAATACCAAAGATTGGAATACCTAAGCGTTGTGCTTCTTTAACAGCAATATGCTCCTTCATAACATCTACAATGAAAAGTGCTGAAGGCAAACGAGTTAAATCAGCAATAGAACCTAAGTTCTTTTCCAATTTTTCACGTTGACGTGTAATTTGAAGTTTTTCACGTTTAGAAATGTTTTCAAATGTTCCATCGGTAGCCATTTTGTCGATTAACGACATTTTTTTTACAGCTTTACGAATAGTTGGAAAGTTTGTTAACATACCACCAGCCCAACGTTCTGTGATATATGGCATTCCCACTGCTAATGATTTTTCTGCAACAACATCTTTAGCTTGTTTCTTGGTTGCAACAAATAAAATTTTGCGACCAGATTTAGCAATTTGTTTCAATGCAGCAGCTGCTTCATCAATCTTAACAACTGTTTTATGTAAATCGATAATGTGAATATCATTACGTTCCATAAAAATGTATGGAGCCATAGCTGGATTCCATTTACGTTTCAAGTGACCAAAGTGGCAACCTGCTTCTAATAATTCGTCGAAATTTGTTCTTGACATTTTTGTTTTTTAAAATTGTTTACATTCTGTTTTACTCAATTGCTGAGTAGCCTTCTAATGAATACTAAGAGTCTCGGCAATTTAGATACTAAACCTAATATATTTACTATCTATTCATTTACCTTTTACTATTTGCGTTTTGTACAATATTGTAAAAAGGTAAATGGTAAATAGTGAAATAGTTAATTGAAATTAACGTTTTGAGAATTGGAATCTCTTACGTGCTTTTGGTTGACCTGGTTTCTTACGTTCTACTTCACGTGGGTCACGAGTCATAAAACCTTCAACTTTTAACGCTGGTTTGTCTTCTGGATTCATTTTAACTAATGCGCGGGCAATTGCTAAACGCAAAGCACCTGCTTGTCCGTTAAATCCACCACCATCAAGATTTACTTTAATATCGTATTTTTCAACTACACCTAATTTGGTGAGAGGTTGTTTTACAATGTATTGCAGTATTGGTGAAGGGAAATATACTGATATATCACGTTTGTTGATCGTTATTTGGCCACTTCCTTCGCTCACGAAAACACGAGCAACAGCCGCTTTTCTTCTTCCTAGGGCATTTATTACTTCCATACTGATTATTTAAGTGAGTTTAAATCGATTTGTTTTGGTTGTTGAGCTTGCATATTGTGTTCGCTTCCAGGGAAAACATACAAATTTGTCAACAATTTATCTCCTAAACGGTTTTTTGGTAACATACCTTTAACCACTTTTCTGATTAGTTTTTCTGAACTTTTTTCCATCAATTTTGCTGGAGAAATTTCACGTTGGCCACCTGGAAAGCCTGTATGGCTTAGGTAAATGCGGTCAGTCCATTTGTTACCGGTTAATTTTACTTTTTCAGCATTGATAAGTATCACATTATCACCACAATCAACGTGGGGAGTGAAACTTGGTTTGTATTTTCCGCGCAAAAGTTTTGCAACTTTCGAGCCCATACGTCCCAACACTAAATCGGTAGCATCCACTACTACCCATTCTTTCTGCGCAGTTGCTTTATTGGCAGAAATGGTTTTATAACTTAACGTATCCACTTTATAAAAATGTTTTTTTTGATTAATAATTCAGTTGTTTTATTTATTTCAATCATATCTTGGAAGAGGCTAATCGGCACAAAATATGATATTTACATACAATAAAATCAACCATTTCATGGTGATAATAAACGGACTGCAAAGATACTATTTTACTTTGAATTACCAAACTATATATACAACTTTTTTTTTGCAATCATATATGTGTTAAATTGAGATTATTTTCAATAATTTTATTGTTAAAATAATGCTTGCTAGCTAAGATTTTTTTTTAATTGAAAAAAGTCTGGCATTTTTGAATTTGCGTTTAATGAAATAATTATGTTCTGTTATTTTTTTTTGATTACTAGAATTGTTGTACTTTGTGTGTGCGTATAAATTTTTTACTATATTTGCGCTCAATTAAATTATTAAAATTACATTAATGAATGATTTAGAAAAGTATTTCAGAGAAAACGAAGGACGACTTATACACAAGTGGGCACATTACTTCGATGTTTATGACAGGCATTTTGCAAGATTCCGCAATCAAGAAATTATAATTCTTGAAATTGGTGTCTCACATGGTGGTAGTTTACAAATGTGGAAAAACTATTTTGGACCTAAAGCCAAAATTTTTGGTATTGATATCAATCCTCAGTGTAAATCATTAGAAGAGGAGAATATAAAGATATTTATTGGCTCACAATCAGATAGAAAATTTCTAAGAGAAGTAAAAAAGCAAATTCCACCCATTGATATTTTAATTGATGATGGTGGTCATAGTATGATTCAGCAAATTGTGAGTTACGAGGAATTGTTTGGTATGGTTAAGGAAAATGGTGTTTATCTTTGCGAAGATATTCATTCGTCTTACTGGCTCAAATATGGTGGAGGACATAAAAGGTGTGGAACTTTTATTGAATTTAGCAAAAATTTCATCGATTTGCTAAACGCCTATCACACTGAACAAAAATCGTTAAAAGTAAATGAATTTACTGATACTGTTGATTCTTTACATTATTATGATAGTATATTAGTAATTGAAAAAAAGAAAAGAGTAAAACCTGTTGATCAAAGATCTGGTAATATAAGTTTCGAAAATGTTGTTCCTAAACAGAATTTTTCGGAAAAAACATGCTCGTTTGTGAAAAGAAATTTTTTGATTAAAACGAATCAATTCTTACGCTTTTTTAGGTTAGGTGGCTTTGTTTGGAAGTAGTTACTTTTTTATATAATTTGAAGTTGATTATTCTTTTTTCATATCTTTCGATTATCCCAATTCAAATTAATTTATAATTGATTATATCTGGATTGCCATAACTTAATAGTAGTAAGTTAATAATTCAAAATTTTGAAAAAAAATGTTCGTTTTGAAAAAACATCTTTAAATCTAATAACGTTTAGTATAAAATTGCAATTAGTACAATTAATTTCCGATTACATTATGTTAATGAACTAGAAGTAAAAAACTAAAAAGATTACTAAATGAAAATTCACGAATATCAAGCAAGGCAATTGTTTAGACAATATGCTATTCCAGTTCCCGATGACGTTTTGTGTTACACAGCGGGTGAAGTAGAAAAAGCAGCGCGCGATTTTAATAGAATGGTGGTTGTAAAAGCCCAAGTTTTGGTTGGCGGAAGGGGAAAAGCGGGCGGTGTGAAGCTTGCTAAAACAGTTGATGAAGCTGTAATAGCAGCTAATAAAATTTTGGGAATGGATATTAAAGGTTTCAAAGTTGAAAAGGTTTTAGTAGCCGATGCTGTAGAAATTAATAAGGAGTTTTATGTTGGTTTAACTATTGACAGAAACACTAAATCCGTATTGTTTATGGCAAGTACCGAGGGTGGTGTTGAAATTGAAGAAGTTGCAAAGGAAAATCCTGCGGCTATTCTAAAGATACCGATTGATACCGATTTAGGTATGACTGATTTTCAAGCTCGAAAAATTGCATTTAAACTTTTTTCTGATATTAATTTAGTAAAGCAAGCAGTTGAAATATTCAAAAAATTGTATAAATTATTTATTGAAAATGATGCTTCGTTAGTAGAAATAAATCCTTTAGTGATAACTGACAAAAACAGGGTTATGGCTATTGATGGTAAAATGACTTTTGATGACAATGCTTTATTTCGTCAGATTGATATCGAAGCATTGAATGAACCAGATGAAGATGAAAAGAAAGAAATTGCTGCCAAAGATAAAGGCTTAACTTATATACGTTTGGATGGAAACATTGGCTGTATGGTTAATGGCGCTGGTTTGGCCATGGCAACTATGGACGTTATTAAATATTTTGGTGGCAATCCGGCTAATTTTTTAGATATTGGTGGAAGTTCAAGCCCACAAAAAGTAGTTGATGCAATGAATTTATTGATGTCCGACAAACACGTAAAAGTGATAATGATAAATATATTTGGTGGAATTACTAGATGTGACGATGTTGCTAGAGGACTTGTAACAGCTCTTGATCAAATGAAAGTGACTATTCCGATAGTAATTCGACTTTCAGGTACAAATGCTGAAGAGGGGCTTAGAATAATAAGTGATTATAATTTGCCTACAGTAAATTCATTAAGCGAGGCAGCTCAAGAGGCTATCAGACTTTGTAATCTTGTAAACTAATTTTAAAATAGTTGACTTACTCTAAAGGATAATTACAATTTATAATCTTCAAAATTGAAATTTTATTATAAAACTAGATTTTGTAAATTAAATGATAAAGAAATGAGCATATTAGTAAATAAAGATACCAAATTAGTAGTTCAGGGAATTACTGGACGAGATGGAAGTTTTCATACTTTGAAAATGAAAGCTTATGGAACAAACGTTGTATCTGGTGTTTCTCCTGGAAAAGGAGGACAAAATCTTGAAGGAATTCCAATTTTTAATACGGTTGAGGAAGCTGTAAATTTAACTCATGCCAATACGTCTGTTATTTTTGTACCTGCTCCATTGGCAGCTGATGCCATTATGGAGGCTGCAGAAGCTGGTATAAAGTTGGTAATTTGTATTTCAGAAGGTGTACCAACTCTTGATATGGTAAAAGTAACGTCTTATTTAAATAAGAAAGGCGTAAAACTGATAGGAGCTAACTGTCCAGGTTTAATTACTCCAGACGAAGCAATGATTGGTATTCTACCTGTAAATATATTTAAAAAAGGAAATGTTGGCCTTATGAGTAGAAGTGGAACTTTAACTTATTTGATGGTTAGTTTGCTTACTTCTAACGGGTTAGGTCAAAGTACTTGTGTAGGAATTGGCGGTGATCCTGTTGCAGGACTTTACTATCAAGAACTGTTGCAAATGTTTGAAGATGATCCAGAAACTGAGGCCATTGTGTTAATAGGAGAAATAGGTGGTGACGCCGAAGAACGCGCTGCTGAATATATTAAAAATCATATAACTAAACCAGTAGTAGCATTTATTGCTGGGCAAACAGCGCCTCAAGGTAAACGAATGGGACATGCTGGAGCTATAATTACAAGTGGAAGTGGAACTGCAGAAGAGAAAATTGCGGCTTTTGAAGCGGTAGGAGTACCTGTGGCTCGTCTACCTGTTGATTTGCCAGTAATATTGAAAAAGTTAATGAAATTAGACTGAAAACGCTTATATAATTTGCGAACAAAAAAGCTAACTCGACAAAATTGAGTTAGCTTTTTTTTTAATTGTTTTTTTTTGAATTATGATTTTGTAAAATTTGAAAACAATTCTATAATTTTCAATTTGCGTTGTTCAATCGAAAACATATTTAAAACTCTTTCTCGAGCTAATTTTCCAGTGTCGTATTTTAAAGCTTTTTTTATACCATCTTCTAATTCAATTACTGACCTATATTTTACAATTATACCAGTATCTCCTATAGCATCCGGTATTCCATTTACATTTGAACCAACTGGAATACAGCCCAATAGCATGGATTCGCTTAATGTGTTTGGCATTCCTTCGGTAATAGAGGCCTGAACAAATACCTTTGCTTTATTATATTTTTCGTTCAAAATATCTTGAGGACAAAATGAAGGGATGATCGTTAGATTCTTGATTTGTGAAACAAAATAATTCTTTTCAACCCATTCTAAATAATTTGGTTTTAGACCAATCAAAACAAATTCAATGTCTTTATTTCTACCTGCAACTTCAATAAATAAGTCGAATCCTTTGTTGTGAAAATCACCAATGTGATTCATTGTTCCAACAGTAAGTACTAAATTTTCTTGTTTAGTAATAGACACATCTCGTTTTATTCTCGAAGAATCAATTCCATTATAAATAATTTCTATCTTAGTGTTAAGTTTTGAAACATAATGTTTTATGCCATCAATATGAGGAGTTTCTTTGTTGTAGTAATAATTTTCGTGATAAATCAATGATTTGTGATTGGCTATTATTAAGTCGGTATTTCGTAGAGCATATTTTACACACTCGCCTCTAAATTTTTTACGATATACACCTTTTTTAAGTTCTGGGTACGATACAGCTTCTTGTCCACCAATAAAAATTACGGTTTTTTTATTGGTCAATTTTCCAACAAGAACCATTACAGCAGAATAATAGTCGGCAAACCAAGCAACAAAAATAATATTTTTTCGAAATGAATTTGAAATTAAATAAAAAAATAATTCAATTAATTTCAATCCAAAAACAACTTTATTGACATTCTGTTTTAGGTTAAAAGGTTTAATGTCAAAACTTTTCTCTAAAATTAGTTGATCACCATTAATAAATGATGAATTGGTTGGTTTAATATAAATAATTCGAGTTTTTTGTTTCATAAAATAATTATAAATGGAAATTCAGATTTTACATTTAGTATTGATAGTAAACTGTGAATATTAAAATCAAAAATATCTACTTTTTTATCACAAAAGTAATAAATCATTTTCAAACCATTTAGATTTATGAATTTTTAGTAGAAATTATTGTTGTGCTGATTTGGTAAGAGTCTGTAGAATAGGTATTTATGTTGGATGTATAAAAATGCTTCGTTGTCAATTTTCATCGTTCAATTTACAAAAGAAAATAGTATCTTTGATGCTGCAAATTTTGGACTAAAAAAGAAGAGTTTTTTATAGCCTTATTCTTTGGTTTTAAGGTAGATGTTGACAGAATAACGATTAATTTTTATAAACGCTAAGTGTCATTAAATAAGATTTTTAATTTAATAATGAAAGCAAAATGGATGCGTTGACATCTATCAATCAATATGGGTGACAATTTGAAAAAGAAAATGATTGGAGCTTTGGCTTGGAGTTCGGTTGACCGATTTGGACAACAATTAGTTCAGTTTGCTATTGGAATAATGTTGGCTCGGTTACTTTCGCCATCAGACATTGGTTTAATTGGAGTTCTTACAATTTTTGTAGCATTGTCAACTGTGCTTATAGATGGTGGATTTGGACAGGCATTAATACGCAAGCAAAATGTTACTAAATTAGATTACAACACAATCTTTATTGTAAATCTAGCTGTTTCAATTACACTTTACGTAATTTTGTTTTTTGCTGCTCCCTTTATAGCTGATTTTTTTTCGCAACCACGACTAACGAAAATATCTAGAATATTATTTACATCAGTAATATTCTATGCTCTCTATTTTGTTCAAATAATTATGATAATGAAGAAGCTAGATTACAAAACACTAGCTTTTATTAATATTTTTAGTATCTTCATTAGTGGTAGCATTGCAGCAATTTTAGCATATTACAATTTTGGAGTTTGGGCATTGGTAGGTCAACAAATATCTTTTCAAGTAATCAGATTTATTTTATTTACATCAATTCAACACTGGAAACCTAGTGGGCTTTATTCATTCTCAACTATTAAAGAATTTTGGACATTCTCAATTCATTTGCTTGGCACAATTACACTTAATGTCATTTTCAATCAAATATATACAATTCTAGTTGGTAGATTTTATCCTTTACAACAAGTTGGTTATTTTTCGCAGGCCAATAAGTTGAACGAAAATGTAAATGGAGCAACTCAGCAAATTCTGAACAATAGTACATATCCTCTTTTTGTTCAAATTCAAGATGACCGTGAACGATTGGTTCGCTTATACCGTAAAATTTCGAATTATGTAGCATTATTGGTGTTTCCAATGGTGGCAGTACTTATTGCTGTTGCAGAACCTTTTTTGGTAACTTTAATCTCAGATAAATGGCTTTCGTCTATTGTGTTCTTTCAATTGTTGTTGTTATCAGGTTTTTTTACACCATTATATACACTGAATATTAGTATTTTAAATGCAAAAGGTGAATCACAGAAAACACTTAAATTGGAGATGATTAAAAAATCAATAATTTTACTTTCAATTTTATTATGTTTTAAATATGGTATAAATTCGATGCTCATTGGATTGGTAATTGCTAATTTTAGTTCATATTTAATATCAATGTTTTTCATCAAAAATAGTCTAAATCATTTTATTGGACATCAGCTATTTGATATTATTCCAGCTTTCATTTTAGGAAGTTTAATTGGTGGAATAGTTAGTTTGTTCAACTGGACGGATATGAATCTTACATTAAAACTTATCATTCAATTGGCTTGTGCAGCAATACTCTATATGATTGTAATTAGAGTTTTTTGTGCAGAATTATTTTTTAAAGCTCTACAGTTTATTCGTGAAAAAACACCAATGAAAAAATTCTAATTGTTGCAAATAGCTTATTCTTTTTCAAAACAGCTTTATTTAGATGTATTTATTTGAGTGATTTAAGTCATTTGTTTAACTTTAAAATAATTATAGTATCTTTGATGCTTCAAATTTTGAACTAAAATATGAAAATATTAATTACAGGATATTCTGGTTTTATAGGTAGTTATTTAGTGAAACGGTTGAATCAAACACAACACGAATTGGTGTTTGCTGATATTTCGAATGGTATAGATTTGTCTGATTGGCAGCAAGTTAAATGTTTTGAAGATGTTGATGTAATAATTCATTTGGCGAATCTTTCGTTTGTACCAGCTTCATACGAACAACCCAAACGATTCTACGAAAACAATTATTTAAGTACGCTTAATATGTTGGAATTATGTAGACTGAGTGGAGCAAAACTGATATATTTTAGTTCGTATATGTACGGTCATCCGCAATACCAACCAATAGACGAGAATCATCCTATTCAAGCATACAATCCATATTCTCAAACAAAAGTCATTTGCGAAAGTCTTTGTGAAGGTTATAGTCGTGATTTCAAAGTGCCTATTACCATTTTTCGACCATTTAATATTTATGGCAAAGGACAAAATCCTGATTTTTTGATACCAAGTATCATTCAGCAGGCAAAAAATGGGAAAATTGTAATTAAAGATGACCGTCCCAAACGCGATTATATTCATGTGGACGATGTTATTAGTGCTATTATTAGTGCAATCGACAAAGAAAATAATACATTAATAAAGTACAATTTAGGAACAGGTATAAGCTATTCAGTAAAAGAAATTGTAGACATTGTACGCGGTTTTTTTGACAATGAAATTGAATATTTTTGTACCAACGAAATCCGCCCAAACGATGTAATGGATACAATAGCTGATATTTCGAAAATAAAAAATGAAATGAATTGGAAACCAACAGTTTCGATAATTGATGGATTAAAAAAAATGCTTGAAGATTAAATGTAAATCAAAGTGTTGAAAAACAATGAATTGATTATAATAAATTATATATATTAGAATGAAAAATATTTTAGTTACCGGCGCTGGTGGTTTTATTGGTTCTCATCTTACTGAATTATTAGTAGAAAAAGGATACAATGTAAAGGCATTTGTTCATTACAATTCATGGAATAAATGGGGTTGGCTCGACAGCAGTTTAGTAAGAAATAAAGTAGAAATTGTGACGGGAGATATACGTGATTATGATTCCGTGTCGGCAGCAATGCAAGGATGTGATACGGTTTTTCATTTGGCAGCGTTGATTGGAATTCCATATTCTTATGTGTCGCCTCAAGCATACATAAAAACCAATATAGATGGAACGTATAACGTTTTGCAGGCTGCACGACTACAAGGTGTTGAAAAAGTGATGGTAACATCCACAAGCGAAACTTATGGAACTGCCCAATATGTACCAATTGATGAAAAACATCCAATGGTTGGTCAGTCACCTTACTCGGCAACCAAAATTTCGGCCGATCAGTTGTCGATAAGTTACTATAAATCATTCGATTTGCCTGTGAAAATTGTTCGTCCATTTAATACTTATGGTCCACGACAATCGGCACGAGCAATTATTCCAACTGTAATTTCACAGATTTTAAATGGTCAAACAGCTCTAAAACTTGGTAATTTAAGACCAACAAGAGATTTGACATTTGTTAAAGATACTGCCAGAGGTTTTTTTGAAATAGCAAACTCCGAAGGTCTTTTCGGTGAAATTACTAACATCGGCATGAATGAAGAAATTACAATTGGTAATTTGGTTCAATTAATTGCCGATTTGATAGGTGTAAATATTGAAATTATTTCTGATGAACAACGCATTAGACCAGATAAGAGTGAAGTAGAAAGACTGTTTTGTAATAATACAAAAATTATTGAAAACACTGTTTGGAAACCAAATTTTACACTCGAATCAGGTCTGAAAGAAACAATTGAATGGGTGAAAGATAATTTATCATACTTTAAATCAGATATATACAATGTCTAAAAGAGCTGTAATATTGGCTGGTGGAAAAGGAACTCGCCTTAAGCCATATACAATAAGTTTACCAAAACCATTGGTTCCAGTAGGTGATATGCCTATTTTAGAAATTATTATCCGTAAATTGACCAATAGTGGTTTCGACCATATAACCATTACTGTTAATCACATGGCTGATATTATTCGAGCGTTTTGTGGCGACGGTAGTAAATGGGGTACATTTATCGATTATTCTTTAGAAGACAAACCTTTAAGTACAATGGGACCGTTAAAACTTATTGCCGACTTACCCGAAAATTTTCTGGTAATGAATGGTGATGTACTAACAGACCTCGATTTGACAGCATTTTATGACAATCATGTGCAGGCTCAAAATATTTTTACAGTGTCGGCATATTCTCGAACACAAAAGGTAGATTATGGTGTGTTGGAGATTGGTAAAGATGGGAAATTAGTGAATTTTGTGGAAAAGCCTACTAATCAATACAATGTAAGTATGGGCGTTTATATGGCAAATAATAAGATATTAAACTATATTCCAGATAATCAGCTGTATGGCTTTGATCATTTGATGCTTGACTTAATAAAATTTAACGAGCCAGCTTCAGTAAAAGTTCATAACGGTTATTGGCTCGACATTGGTCGTCCCGACGATTATGAAAAAGCTTGCAATGATTTTGAAGAAAATAAAATTAAAATTTAACATAATGTTTCATCTTAAATTCTGAAACTTTTTTACTAAATATTGGGTAACTCATGAGCTATATAGATAAAAATAACCTCCTTACTACATTTTCGAATTCAAAAAATAAAATTGTTTTGGAACTTGGTTGTGGTAATTCTAAACAATTCCAAAATTCAATAGCAATTGATATTGTAGATATGCCAGGAGTAGATATAATTTGTGATTTAAACAAAGGATTTTCATTTATTCCAGATAATTCTGTAGATGAAATTTACTCGTCGCATTTTATGGAACATATTGATGATTTGGGTGTTATGATGAGAGAAATTTATAGAATTCTCAAACCAGGTGGTCGAAAAATTATGACTGTTCCACATTTTTCTAATCCATATTATTATAGTGATTATACTCACCGAAATGCTTTTGGGTTGTATAGTTTGTGCTATTTTTCAAAATCAATTTATTTTAAAAGACAAGTACCAGTTTTTTATAATGATATTGATTTTCAGATAACAAGCGTAAAAATTGAATTCAAATCGCGTTGGAAAATACAAAACTTTTTTGTTAAGCAATTTGGTAAAATTGTAAACCATAACAAAACATTGCTCGAATACTACGAAGCTAATTGGTGTTATGCTATTCCCGCTTACGAACTTAAATTTATTATCGAAAAAGTTTGAAAATGAATAATCAATTGGTAAGTATCGTAATTCCAACTTATAATCAACCAGAATATATTTTACGTGCAGTCAAAAGTGCATTGATGCAAGATTATGAGCATTTGGAATTGTTGGTTTCGGATGATAGTACTACTGACGAAACCCATAAAATACTCTTACCGTTTATTGAAGCGAATAAAATCAAATATTTTCACAACAATCCTCGTCTTGGGCGAGTTGAAAATTATCGGAAATGTTTGTATGATTATGCCCAAGGTTATTGGGCTCTCAACTTGGATGGAGATGATTATTTGACTGATAAAGAATTTATTAGCCGTGCAGTTGCTGCAATAGATAATGACAATGAGGTAGCTTTTGTAATAGCAAGTGGAACAATAAAACTAGCAGACGGAACAGAAATAAAAAAAAGAATTCCAGGTACAAAATTTCCATTTAGAAAAGTTTCGGGTAAAATATATTTTAGAAATTTTGCAAAGGGAAGAGGTTTTTTCCATCTCACAATACTTTACAATGCACAAAAAGCAAGAAGTATTGATTTTTACAGATTGAATATGTTATCTACTGATTTGGAGTCTTTTCTTCGCTTATCTTTGAACGGAAAAGTTGTTTTGCTTGACAGAAATGTTGGAGTCTGGTTTCATCATAACCATAATACATCCTCAAATGCAGATATTCATGAAATTATTGAAAATGTAAAATGGATTGATTCTGTTTCTCAATATGCTATCTCTGCAAAAAAAATTGCACCGATTTATGCTTTTCTTTGGAATTATATGGTTAAACAACAGGAGCTTACAGGAATGTTTGTTCATAAATTAAAATCAGAATCGGATATAAATAAACAAATATCTTTTCTGAAATTTATATTAATAAAACACCCCTGTACATTCTTTTTTCCAGTTTTTCTAAAAAAAATACTTGAGTATTACATTCTTAAAAGATAATACATTTTTTGTAATCCATAAAAAAAGCTGAAGAAAATTTCTCCAGCTTTTTTAATGATAAGTTACTTAATATCGATAATCTTTCAATTGTTCTTGAAGTCTTTTGCGTGCCAAGAAAATTCGACTTTTTACAGTTCCAATAGGTAAATTCATTGTCTGAGCAATTTCTTCGTATTTGAATCCTTGAATGTGCATTGAAAATGGAACACGATATTCATCTGCAAAAGAAGCAATGCTGTTTGTAATTTCCCCAATGGCATAAGAACCTTCTGGACTATCAAATCCTGAATTTTGAGGCAAATTTAAATGATATAAATCTTCTGTTTTGTCAATAACTGTTTGATTACGAACTATTTTGCGATAGTTGTTGATAAAGATGTTTTTCATTATGGTTAAAACCCATCCTTTGAAATTTACATTGTCGATAAATTTTTCTTGGTTATCTAATACCTTAAGCGTTGTGTCTTGTAACAAATCTTCTGCATCGTCACGATTTAGAGTGAGTGAGAAGGCGAAATTTCGCATATTGCTTTGTAGCGCTATCAAATCATTTTCAAATTGAACGTTTTTCATACTTTGATTGTTTTATGTGTGAATAAATTGAACCTAGTGAAACCTCACTATAAAGGTAATTGATCATCTAAAACGAATTATCGTGAAAATACTTTCTGAAACAGAAACAAGTAAATGATTGTCAGTTGTCTATACTGAAGAATGAAGAACAAAAATCTTTTCTAAAAATATTGCTTTTAGATTTCGCTACAAATATAGGAGATATTTTTTATTAATAAGCACTTTTCTATAAAAAAATAAAAAAAATGCATAGAATTTATAGTCTTTTCACTTTTGTAATAATTACAATGTGCAATTCGCATGTTTTTGCTTCAAGAAATGCGGAACCAATTATTTTTTCAATAGACCTCAAGAAAGAAGTAGGAAGTACAACTTGGATTTATATTCAGAAAGGTTTTGCGCAAGCTCAAGAGTCAAATGCCGATGCAATAATAATTCAAATGAACACTTATGGGGGAGAAGTTTTGTATGCCGATTCGATTAGAACAAAAATATTGAATTGCAAATTGCCTGTTTATGTTTTTATTGATAATAATGCTGCATCTGCGGGGGCTTTGATAGCCATTGCATGTGACAAAATATTTATGCAAAATGGGGCAAATATTGGCGCTGCCACTGTTGTGAACGAAAAGGCCGAACGTATGCCAGATAAATATCAGTCGTATATGCGTGCTACAATGCGTGCTACAGCTGAAGCTCAAGGCAAAGATACAATATTAAATGGTGCGGATACTACCTACCGTTGGAAGCGAAATCCACTTATTGCAGAGGCAATGGTGGATGACAAAACAACGATTCCTAACGTTATTGAAGCTGGAAAAACCTTGACATTTACAACTCAGGAAGCAATTAAAAATGGATATTGCGATGGTATGGCCAATGATATTGACGAAGTGATACAAACTAATTTAAATTATAAGTCTTATAAGTTAATTGCTTTTGAACCGTCGGTATGGGATAATATTAAAGGTTTTTTGATGAGTGGTGTTCTACAAAGTATTCTGATAATGCTCATTATTGGTGGTATTTACTTCGAAATGCAAGCACCAGGACTTGGCTTTCCAATTGTAGTCGCTATTTTAGCAGCATTATTATATTTCGCACCATTGTATATCGACGGATTAGCAGCCAATTGGGAAATATTGTTGTTTGTTATTGGCTTGGTATTATTAGGTTTAGAATTATTTGTAATTCCAGGTTTTGGTATTGCGGGAGTTTTGGGTATTGTGCTGATTATGTCGGGGTTAGTGCTAAGTATGATTGATAATGTGATTTTTG
The DNA here is from genome assembly GCA_903911085.1 of uncultured Bacteroidales bacterium. Lineage (GTDB taxonomy): Bacteria > Bacteroidota > Bacteroidia > Bacteroidales > Paludibacteraceae > Paludibacter. Next base: position 64,659 of record CAIWCC010000104.1, read on the forward strand.
ATTTTGATAATGTGAAGGCAGACGAAACAAGCAATGCGCTAATTACGGTTACATCTGGTCTATTTCTATCATTTGGTTTGATAGTATATTTGAGTATGAAAATTGGTACAAAGGGGATATTTAAGAAAATGGCTCTGACAAAAACTATGGAAACAAAAGAGGGATTTATTGCAGTTTCTATGTCTGAGGTTCAATTGGTTGGCTCAATTGGAGAAGCTGCTACAGTTTTACGTCCATCGGGTAAAGTTAGTATAAATGGTGTGAGTTACGATGCTATTTCTGTACAAGGATTTATTGAAAAAGGTACCAAAGTGAAGGTTGTTAAGTACGAAACAGGACAAATTTATGTACAAGATGAATGTTGATGTTAAATTAACAATTCTCGTAACCCTTTATAATTCAAAATTGTATACTCTTTTTTTTCTATTTTAATAATACCATCTTGTACTATCTCGGATAAACTTCGAGCCAAAGACGGACGAGCCACACCAAAGAATTCTGCCAATTCAGTTTGATTTCTATTTATATTGAAAGGCTTTCCCTCAGAGGTAGAATTTTCTAATAAAAAATGTGCAATTTTTCCTTTTATAGTTTTAATTGAAAGCAATTGTAAACGGTTGGTAAGAAATTGAGTGCGATTGGCATTATGTGTCATAAAACTAGACATAAAATCGTGGTTTGTAATCATTAATCTCATTATCTCATCTTTTGGGATTTTCATTATTTCTACTTCTTCCAATGTTGTTACATCTACAGGAAATCGATTATTGTCGGAAAAAACAAAGGCAGGAGCCAGTGGGAGAGGAGCTTTAATTATCTCAATACCAAGTGTATTGCCATTTTCAGTTATCATTTCTGTTTTAACAGAACCCAACATTAGCATATACAGTCCATCACAAATTTCACCTTGACGGATAATAAGTTCGTTCTTTTTGTAAGTCTTAACGCTATATTTTAAATCATCAAGTAAGGTTTCCTGGTTGTCAATTTGTAATTTGCTACAAATTGGACAAGAGGTTAGATCAATTTTATTCATTTTCGAATTATTTTCTACAAAAATAGAAATTTAAATTGAATGTGTAACAATTGTGACATATTTATTGTTTGTTGTACTATACTTTTGCACCATAAATTAAATACAAAAAATTATGAGCGACTTCAAATTATTACCAAAATCGGAAAACAGAATATTTCCTACATCTGAAAAATTTAGTTTGATAGATAAAATTTCATATGCTGAAGGTTCTGTTGTTAGTAAAATAATTATTAGGAATGAGAGAGGTAATTTGACATTATTTGCATTCGATAAAGGTGAATTCCTGAGTGAACATACCGCGCCTTTTGATGCCATATTGCAAGTGTTGGATGGTAGGGGTGAGGTGATAATTGATGGAAAATCGTTTGATTTACTTATAGGTGAAAGTATTATAATGCCCGCCAATGTAAAACATTCGGTTATTGCCACCGAAAGGTTTAAAATGTTGTTGACTATGATTAAATAAAGCTTTTTGATTTTCCAAATTGGGTTGAAATGAATATTTTATTGATTATATAAATTAAAAAAAACACCATCTTAATAGATGTAAATGAGTTAATATGAAACGAACAATTATAAAAATAGATGAAGAACTTTGCAATGGTTGTGAAGCATGCGTAAGTGGTTGTCACGAAGGCGCTTTGCAAATGATAGATGGAAAAGCGCGCATGGTGAGTGAGCTGTTTTGTGATGGATTGGGCGCATGCATAGGCGATTGTCCAGTTGGTGCAATCACACTTGAAGAGCGTGATGCTGAGCAATATGATGAAATTGCAACTATTGAGCGAATGATTTCTAAAGGAGAGAAAACTATTTTGGCTCATCTTAAACACTTGAAAGATCATGGTGAAGTCGAATTATTGAAGCAAGGTGTTAGTTATTTGCGATTAAAAGGTATTGAGGTAGATTTTGCCCAAGTGCATAATCACAATGGTGCTGGTTGTGGGTCAAAGTCTTCGCTTGATGCTGATTTACATCATGTTAAAGCGAGTTGTCCAGGTAGTCGCGAAATGACCTTTGCACCAGCAACGGCTCCTTCGTTTAAAATGGCTACGACTGATGCACCGCCTTTAGCTTCGCAGCTTCGTCAATGGCCAGTGCAATTACATTTGTTAAATCCGCAAGCGGGATATTTCCAAAATGCCGATGTGGTGTTGGCAGCTGATTGCGTAGCTTTTAGTTTTGCTGATTTTCATAACCGATTTTTAGCAGGAAAAATTCTTGCAATCGCCTGTCCGAAATTAGATTCGAATAAAGAATCTTATGTTGAAAAGCTTAAAGATATGATTCAATTATCGGGTATTAATACGCTTACAGTGATTATAATGGAAGTGCCATGTTGTGGTGGTTTGCTTCAGTTGGCTGGCAAAGCTATTGCAGAATCGGGTAAGAAAATTCCATTAAAATTGATAGTGATTGGAACCAGAGGTGATGTGCTAAAAGATGAGTGGATTTAAATATGTAATTCCATTTTTTTGTTTAAATTAATAGAGTATTTGAACTGTATATTTAGCAAATGTATATGTACATTAGAGTTTGAATCGACTGAAATAATTTGAATATAAAAGATAAAAGTGAGATTTTGTACTCAGGGTAACTACAAATATTGAGCGAAGATTAATTATAACCTTTATCAAGTAGAGGTTTAGAAAATGTAAAATATCATTTCTATCACCTTGTAAAGGTGCTTATGTACCTTAAAATTCGTATATTTGCAGTTCGCTTTCATTAAGAAAAAAATATGCAAATATACTTAGCTCCATTACAAGGACTTACCGACTGGATTTTCAGGGAATCATTTAATGAACATATTGGCCAATTCGACAAGACTTTTGCGCCATTTATTCGCACTCAAAACAGTGAATTTTATCGTCCCAGTCAATGCAATGATATACTGCCATTGCATAATATTCATCAAAGGCCTGTTCCTCAGTTTCTTGGAAATGATAAATCTTCATTTCTACGTTTTGAAGATTTGTGTCATGAACATCAATACTCGGAAGTAAATATTAATTTGGGTTGTCCTTTTTCGAGAGTCATGGATAAAAGTATGGGGGCAGGTTTATTATCGCAGCCAGAAAAACTGGCGAATCTGCTGGATGAAATTTTTTCGGTTACCAAACTAAATATTTCCATAAAGTGCCGATTAGGAAAAAATAATGTGAGCGAATTTGAAGATATTATTCCAATTTTAAATCAATATCCGCTTGTAGAAGTGATTATTCATCCTCGTGTTGGAACGCAGATGTACAAAGGCGATGTAGATTATGAGGCTTTTGCAAAATATGCCCCGTTGATAAATCATCCAATATGTTATAATGGTGATATTTCGAACATTTTTGAAATTCAAAAAATTAAAGCATTATCGCCGATTATACAGCGTTTTATGATTGGACGCGGTATTCTAAAACAACCATTTTTATTGTCCGAAATTAGGAATGAAGTGCTTACAAGTAGTCAGAAAATGAATATGTTGCGCAATTTTCATTTGTCAATAATTGAAAAATGTAAGCAGAAGTATTCTGGTGATTTACATTTATTAAACCGCTTTGTGGAAATGTGGGAATATCATAATGAAGCTTATGAAGATGGACGAAAGATTTATAAAAATATAAAGAAATGCAATAGCTTTGCGAAATATGAAGGTATTGTTTTTAAAGCCATAAATGAATTTTCGGAACATTAAGTCTAAACATTTATTCAGTTGCATTGTTGTAATTCCAAGTTTATAATTGTCAGAATTTATGTTCAAACTATTCAAAAACATTGATAATAAGTCCTATACACCAAAATATGGTGGTTTAGATATTTTAAAATTTATAGGTCCTGGATTGCTTGTAACGGTTGGATTTATCGACCCGGGAAATTGGGCATCAAATCTTGCAGCAGGTGCCAATTTTGGATATTCACTTTTATGGATGGTTAGTTTGTCGACCATTATGCTCATTTTTTTGCAACACAATGTAGCGCATCTAGGCATTGCAAGCGGTTTATGTCTGTCCGAAGCTACAGCAATTCACCTCAAACCGCGTTATTCAAAGTTTCTTCTATCTTCAGCTATGCTGGCTTCGATTTCAACATCTTTGGCGGAAATTTTGGGCGGTGGAATAGCTTTAAATATGCTATTTAAAATACCTATTAAAGCAGGTGCAATTTTGGTAACACTTTTTGTAATTATTATGTTGTTTACCAATTCCTACCGAATTATTGAAAAATGGATAATTGCTTTTGTTTCTGTTATTGGTTTATCATTTCTATATGAACTTTCGTTGGTTAATATTAATTGGACTAGTGCAGTGTCAGGGTGGGTAACGCCATCATTTCCACAAGGTTCTATGCTGGTTATTATGAGTGTTTTAGGAGCTGTAGTTATGCCTCATAATTTGTTTTTACATTCCGAAATAATTCAGAGTAGACAATGGAATTTGCAAGATGAAAAAGTAATTAAGAAACAATTGCAGTACGAATTTTTGGATACATTGGTTTCAATGCTAATAGGTTGGGCAATAAATAGTGCAATGATTTTGTTAGCTGCGGCAACTTTTTTTCAGTCTCAAACACCTGTTTCTGAACTTCAACAGGCCAACCATTTGTTAGCCCCATTATTGGGAAGTCATGCTGCGATAGTATTTGCAGTGGCATTGTTATTTGCAGGATTAGCTTCTACCATAACTTCTGGAATGGCAGCGGGAAGTATATTTGCTGGTATGTACAAAGAGCCTTATGACATCAAAGATAATCACTCACGCATGGGCGTTGCCATTTCGTTGTTGGTGGCATTAGGCGTTATATTTTTGATATACAATCCTTTTCAGGGTTTGATAATTTCGCAGATGGTATTAAGTATTCAATTACCATTTACTATTTTTCTGCAAGTTTACCTTACTTCTTCCGAAAAAGTAATGGGTAAATATGTTAATTCTAAAGCTTCTAAAATAGTATTGTATACTTTTGGTGGAATTGTAACTGTTCTGAATATTGCGTTGTTTGTGAGTTTTTTGTAAAAATACAAATATATATTTTTGAAATACCGTTTTACACAAGTTCTAAGCTGCAATTTTTTCAATCTTTCCAACGTTTCAATTCATTATAAAGTCGTTGAATAGGTAATCCCATCACGTTAAAGTACGAACCTTCAATATGTTCTACGCCAACATACCCTATCCATTCTTGCACACCATATGCACCTGCTTTGTCGTAAGGGTGATAATTGTCTAAATAATAATCAATTTCCTCTGCAGTGAGACTCGCAAATCGGACTTCGGAAATAACATGAAAAGTTTTGCGTTTTTTTATTGTGCTAATTGTCACACCTGTAATTACTTGATGTGTTTTTCCAGATAATGATTTAAGCATACGAGATGCATCGGCTCTGTCTTTGGGTTTGTTGAATACTTGTCCTTCATGCCATACAATTGTGTCGGCAGTAATTAACATTGTGTTGTCATTCATTATCGACAAATAGGCGCTAGCTTTTTTTTCGGACAAATACATAGGTATATCAACACCAACTAATTCTGGTGGATAATTTTCATCAACTTTGATGAACTTTACTTCAAATGGAAAATTTAATCCACGTAAAAGGTCTTGACGTCGTGGTGATTGCGATGCAAGAATTATTTTATATGAGTCGAGGTGTGAAAGCATATTTATTAATAGTTACTGAATTGAAAATATGTATGTTAAGTATTGGGTGCTATTTTAGTATAAATGTGTCGAAAAAGCTGATGCCAAATGTTTTAGCTTGAAGATAATAGAAAATAAATCCGTACAAAACACCAACAAGCATTATGACTTTGGATAAGGTAGAGGCATCATGAAAATCGGCTGGAGTTTTAGCTTTAAAAATTAAATATGATAAAGCAAAAAATGGTAAAGCTATTCCAAAAATTATATATCTTAAAGTGAACGTTCCCTCAAACTGTATAAAAAGATTGTTTATAATAAATAATAAAATTACTGTTAGTATTATTAAACCAAATAAGAGCAATTTTGTTTTGGTATGTCCCAATTTTATTGGTAAAGTGCGACATTCCATCTCTCTATCGCCTTTTTCGTCTTCTATATCTTTAATTATTTCTCTAATCCAAGTGGTTAAAAATGAGAAAAATGCAAATCCACTTATCCAGCTAAGTATTTGTTTTGGAATAGGAGTTTCGAAAATAAATTTTCCAAACTCTTTTTCTAAAAATGCGATTTGGGAAATTCCCACAATTAATATAGTTAGAGCAGCAATAAAAGCAACAATTAGATTTCCAATTACAAATTGTCGTTTATAACTAGCTGAATAAAACCACAATAGACCAGGTGTGACAATGAAAATAAAAGCAAGAGTAAAGCTTTGAGATAAAAAAGCTAAAATTAATCCACATGAAACGCCAATGCATGTAAGAATTTGGTAAAAGACCATGGCATTTTTTCGTTGAATAGTATTGCCAATTATTTGCTTTTCAGGTTTGTTGATTAAATCAATTTTTATATCAAAATAATCATTCAACACATATCCGCCAGCTGCAATAAAAACTGTGGCAATTATTAACAACAATGGCATCCCAATTTGAAGTGCATCAGCGAAGCTAAAATTGAATTTCTGTAAAATTGGTAATATGACAAAAAAATGCATTACGAATTGAATGAATGCAATAAAGATTAAATTTGGATAGCGGATCAGTTTTAAATATGAAGACATTCTATTGATTTGATTAAAAATAATTAATTCATCTACATGATTGATAAAGACTTCATTTCTAATGTCTTTTGTGAATGTTTTTACTCAATAGTTTATAAATTTCAGAGAGCTCTGCATCGTTTTTGAGCAAATCTAAATGTTTTTCCATGGTTATTTCATCATTTCGTAATGCAGGTCCAGTTTGAGCATTATATGGACTCAAAGATTTGATTTTGCTAGCTGTCTCGGCAATTAATGGCTCTATAATTTCAAAACTTATACCTGATTCATTTAAAATTGTTGAAGCCAAATCATACATATAGTTACTGAAATTACATGCAAAAACTGCTGCCAAGTGTAGTTTCTTTCGCTGCTCAGAATTGATTAAATATGTTTTACTATTTAATAAGCAGGCTAAGTTTATTAGTTCATTTTCAGTAACTTTACTGTTTGCTTCAATGCAAATTGGAATTTGACTGAAATCAATATCTCTTTGTTTAGAAAAAGTTTGAAGAGGATAAAAAATACCATATTTAAGAGCTAATCCCTCAAAAACAGTTATTGGTATGCTTCCTGCTGTGTGAATGTGAATTGCATTAGCAGGCAAAGGAAATTTTAGCAATGTACTATCTAAAATTCTATCGCTTAAGGCATAAATATATAAATCAGCATCTAAGTTTATTTGTTCTAATTTATCAGTGAATGAAGTATTTATCTTGTTTGCTAATATGAATGCATTTTCTTTTGTGTGGCTATAAATTTGAATAATGTTTACACCTTTTGCATGCAAAGAGAGCGATAGCTGAGTGGCTAAATTGCCAGAACCTAATACAACAACTTTCATGAGTGACTATATTTACACAATAGTTTTATAAATGCTTATTGATGTTACGCTTGAACAAGAATGTGATAAATGAAATAAGAAAACGATATTTTGAACATAATAAAAAAGAACTACTTTTTTTTAAATACAAGAACTGCGCCTGCAACTATCAATAAAACTGGCCAAATAAAGTCCGAAATATGTCTTGTAAACTGAATAATGTCCGATAGTCGGAATAATAATCCAAGAGCAATAAGTACTATTCCAATGTTTTTGTTGGCATGAAATATAAGAAAAATAATTCCTATAATGACAGGATAGTTTTTAAAGTCGAAAATGTAATCAGAAATTTGAGGTGGAATAATGTGTAATTGGCGTATTAAAAATAGAGTGCCAAATACCAATAAAGTAATTCCCCATGCTAAACGATTGTCTTTTTTTATGGCCATAAAGTTAAATTGTATTCTAATTCTTAAGTTTTTTAAGATTAAATCTTTTCTGGAATTATTGTTTTTTTTATCAGTTGATTGACATTTACTTTTTTTGTTGTTTTTCAACTAAATAATTAATTAAATTATTGGGTTTTAGTAGTCCAATTATACGGCTGAATGGCAAGGAAACCTCGGTTTGTCCCATGTAATATGGCGCAATTTCATAGGGGTTAAATACATAATTTATACTTTCGTCGGTAATGTAAAAGTTGCCATTTGGTTTGATTGAATCAGTCCAAAAATCTGTGTCTTCCAGATTTGTAATTGGGTCAGCATCTGAACCTTTATCTTCTTTACTTTCTTCTACAATGCGAGTTTTAATCAATTCCGATAAAGCAAGTTCATATTTATCAATAAACAAATCTTTTTCGGTAATTTTTTGACCTGTTTTTAAATCAAAATTAAAATATGTACGATTGCTAAGTCCATGTGCACCACCCATATAAACGTATCTATCTATACCATAACTATAGATATTTTTATCGTTCAATAAACTAAAACCTTCTAAATTGTGCTCATTGTTAAACGAATAAACGCTTGCACTGTCCAGCTCGTTTAATAAGGATAAATTGTTGGCTTTATAGTCTTCGTTTAGTCCATTGGTAAACAATAAAATAAGAGAATCATTGGAATGGGAAACAAATTTTTCACCAAATAAATTGGTAATAATTGTAGCACGGATTGAATTTAGTACATTTTTGTCTGCAAAATCTACTGGAATTTCCACATGAATATCCATACTTAAAGCACCTTTGGCAGTATCAGATGTTAAATAATACTTCTTTGTAAAGTCCTTTTCCTCTGTTTTTATCGTTTTTTGAGTACATGATAAAAAAAGAAAAGCTGTTAAAGTACTAAATAATAGTAAAGTAGTTTGTTTTGTCATTTTTTTTGATTGGTTTTTATTTCGCCTGCAAAATTACAATAATAAAACACAATACTCTAAAAATAATCAAATTATTTTTATGTTTATTCTTAATCTTGTTATCTTTGCAAATATAATGTAAGAAAAATTATATAAAATATCCTAATAATTTATATAATAGTCTGAATTTCAAATTGATATGTTTCTGAAACTATACTTTTTTTCATAAGATTATTTTCAATGCTAAAAAATCAATTAAAATATCTTTTTACTTTTCTAGCTGCTGCTTACTTTTTGTTGGCTGGAATGGGTTACAATGTTGTGAGATATTGTTGCCAAACATGTGCAAATGAAGGTATTGAAGAGGTTGCTTTGAGCTCTTGCAATTCTGTACATAAACATGAACATTCCAACAATAACCATCCCGAAAATGATGATATGGCTTGTGCTGATACAAATCATCAACCTTCTGGTTGCCATCTTTTACGTCTCTCAATTGATACTCCATCAATACAAGTTGCTGATAATAATTTGATTGAGCCATGCAAAATAATTGATTGGTTTTATGTGATTTCAAATTTAATTTCAAATCAGACAAAAGTATCTATTTATAACAGTTCTTCCCCTCCAGAAACTGCTTTTTATTTCACGGGGCGTGAACTAATGACTCTCCACGCTGTTTTCCTAATTTGATTATTCATTGAATAATTGGTCTTTTGCAAGCAAATTCGATTTTGCTTGTAACTTTTTTGCATACACAAAGTTGTGATTTATTCCCTATTTTCAACACTAAGAAATATCGTTATTTTTAGATTGTTTTTTTGAACGTAATGCTCAGATTAGCTGAAGTGTAACTATATTCTTGTAACTTCTTATGTTTTTATGATAGAACGCATCATTCATTTTTCGATAAAAAATAAATTTATTGTTGGGTTATTTGTAATTGCTTTAATTGCTTGGGGTATATTTTCATTGGTAAATTTGCCAATAGATGCCATTCCTGATGTTACGAATAATCAGGTTCAAATTATTTCTTTAGCTCCTTCGCTAGCAGTGCAAGAGGTTGAAAGCTTTATTACAGCACCTGTAGAAGTGGCTGTGGCCAATATTCCGGATATAATTGAGTTGCGTTCTATTTCGCGATTAGGTTTGTCGGTTATCACAGTTGTTTTTAAAGATGGCGTAGATCTTTATTGGGCACGACAGCAACTTACTGAGCGAATTAAGGAAGCCGAAGATGTGATTCCGTCTGGTTTAGCAAAAATTGAATTGGCACCAATTTCTTCGGGTCTAGGCGAAATATATCAATACCGACTGGCTGTTGAAAAAGGATTGGAAAACAAATATACACCCATGGAACTGCGCACTCTTCAAGATTGGTTAGTGCGTCGGCAAATGTTGGGAACGCCTGGTGTTGCCGACATTAATAGTTATGGTGGTTTTGTAAAGCAATACGAAGTGGCGTTAAATCCCGACCGATTGCGCGGAATGAATGTTACAATAACTGATATTTTTAAAGCATTGGAACGCAATAATGAAAATATTGGAAGTGCGTATATTGATAAGAATCCAACAGCCTATTTTATACGAGGAATTGGTTTGGTAAAAACACTCGAAGATATTCAACGCATAGTTGTAAAAACAAGTGCATCGGGTATTCCTATTTTAATTCGTGATGTGGCTACTGTTCAATTTGGGAATGCTACTCGATATGGTGCTTTGGTGGTGGACACAACCGAAGCTGTAGGTGGTGTGGTAATGATGCTTAAGGGTGCTAACGCTCACCAAGTGGTTGATGATGTGAAAGTTCGTATTGAATCTATTCAAAAATCGCTCCCAAAAGGTGTGAAAATAGAGCCTTTTTTAAATCGTTCCGATTTAGTAGGTCGAGCCATAGGAACAGTTTCTACTAACTTGATTGAAGGAGCATTAATCGTTATTTTTATTCTAATTTTATTGCTTGGAAATTTTAGAGCAGGATTAATAGTTGCTTCGGTCATTCCACTTTCAATGCTATTTGCAGTGTCGCTGATGCGTGTTTTTGGTGTTTCGGGTAATTTAATGAGCTTAGGTGCAATTGATTTTGGACTAATTGTTGATGGTGCGGTTATCATTGTTGAAAGTGTTGTTCATCGCATTAGCATGAGTAAACATCATCACCAAGGCTTATCTCAACTATCTCAAAATGAAATGGATGAGGAGGTTTATCAAGCTTCGAGTAGAATTCGTAAAGCTGCTACTTTTGGCGAAATAATTATTCTAATTGTTTATTTGCCAATTCTAGCTTTGGTGGGCATTGAAGGTAAAATGTTTGGACCAATGGCTCAAGTAGTTAGTTTTGCAATATTAGGTGCATTTATTTTATCGCTAACTTATGTTCCAATGGCTTCGGCTTTGTTTTTGAGTAAAAAAACTGAACATAAACCTAATTTTTCGGACAAATTGATGGATAGGTTTCACAAAGCTTTTAATCCAATAATACTTTTTTCGCTCAAACGTAAATTGTTGATTTCGATTTCTACAATATTACTATTTGTGTTTAGTTTGTTTGTATTTAGTCAGTTAGGTGGTGAATTTATTCCTCAATTGGAAGAAGGCGATTTGGCAGCAGGAGTTATGACATTGCAAGGCGGGTCGTTGACAAATACAATTGAAACCGTTCAAAAAGCAAATAAAATTCTGCTCGAAAATTTTCCTGAAATAAAACACGCGGTTTGTAAAATAGGAGCGGGGGAAATACCTACTGACCCTACACCAATGGAAACAGGCGATTATATTATTACCTTGAAAGATAAAAGTGAATGGACTAGTGCTAAAACGCGCGAAGAACTTGTAGCTAAAATGCAAGAAAAGTTGATTGTTTTGGCTGGAGTAAAATTTGAGTTTCAGCAACCTATTCAGATGAGGTTCAATGAATTATTGTCGGGTTCTAAGCAAGATATTGCAGTAAAAATATTTGGCGATGACCTTACTATTTTATCAGAAAAAGCTACTGAAATAGAAAAAATTATTCAGCAGATAGATGGAGTTGAAGATGTTAATGTAGAAAAAGTAACTGGATTGGCGCAAGTTCAAGTGGAATATAATCGTGACCGTTTGGCACAATATGGGCTATCAATTGAGGAATTGAACAAGGTGCTGAGAGCTGCTTTTGCTGGTAGTCAGGCAGGTGTAATTTATGATGAAGAAAAACGCTTTGGTCTGGTGGTGAGGTTGGATAAAGATTACCGTCAAAACTTGAATGATATTAAAAATCTGTCGGTAACACTGCCCAGCGGTGGTCAAATTCCGTTTGAAATGTTGGCAAATATTGAAATTAAATCCGGGCCAGCACAAGTTTCGCGCGAGAATACCAAACGGCGAATAACTGTTGGTTTTAATGTTCGAAACCGCGATGTGCAAAGTGTTATTGACGAGGTGAATCAAAACATGAATAAAAAAGTGAAGCTTCCAACTGGCTATTATGTGTCCTATGGTGGTCAATTTCAAAATCTAGAAGCTGCCAAGCAGCGATTGGCAATAGCTGTGCCAGTGGCTTTGTTGTTAATATTTGTTTTGTTGTTTTTTACTTTTCATTCTATAAAACAAACATTATTGATTTTTACGGCAGTGCCAATGTCTGTAATAGGTGGAATTTTTGCTTTGTGGATACGTGATATGAACTTTTCAATTTCGGCTGGAGTTGGTTTTATTGCTTTATTTGGTGTTGCGGTTCTTAATGGAATTGTGCTAATTGCAGAGTTTAATCGACTCGAAAAAGATGGAATTGTTGATATTACAGAACGTGTGCTGAAAGGTTTACACATCAGATTTCGACCAATAATTATTACTGCGGCTGTTGCTTCATTAGGTTTTCTACCAATGGCATTGTCGAGTTCGGCCGGAGCAGAAGTACAAAAACCATTGGCAACGGTTGTAATTGGAGGTTTAATTACTGCTACATTGTTGACATTGATTGTATTACCAATATTTTACATATTCTTTTCTACTTATAAATTCCGAAAACAGAAAAATATCTCAAAAACATTACTTTTGGTAATCTTGCTTGGTTCATCATTTTTTATTGAAACAAAAGCGCAACAAACAAAAGTAGTGAATTTAAAACAGGCAATTAAAATGGCGTTGGATAGCAATTTGTCGGTTCGTTCGTCGAAATATGCTGTAGAAGTTCAAAAAGCGTTAGTAGGAGCAAGTTGGGATATTCCAAAAACTGCTATCGATGTTCAATATGGTCAGTATAATTCGCTTAAAAATGATAATAGTTTTACTGTTGCTCAATCATTTGCATTTCCCACGGTTTATGTAAATCAAAAAAAACTTGCGAATGCTAATGTGAAATCTAGCGATTGGCAACTACAAACTACTGAACTTGAAATAGCTATGCAAGTGAAACAAATTTACTGGCAATTGTCTTATTATCAGTCGAAAAGAATTCTTTTTGCATGGCAGGATAGTTTGTATTCAGTTTTGTTGCGTGGAGCCAATTTGAGAATGAAAGCTGGTGAAACCAATCGTTTGGAAATGATTTCTACACGTTCGCAAAGCATGGAATTGAAAAATCAATTACAACAAATTGAAGCAGATGTGGTAATTTACAAACAAAAACTGCAAGCAATTTTAAATACCAATTTTACCATATCTATAGCTGATACAGTTTTGCATCGTGCTGAATATGTTGAAAATAGCGATTTACTTGTTGTAACACAACATCCTTCGGTTGCAAATTTGCAACATCAAATAGAAGTGGCACGGGCAGAAACAAAACTCGAGAAAAGCCATTTATTACCCGATTTAAGCATTGGCATTTTTAGTCAAACTATGCAGGGTGTACAAGATGTGGATGGTGTGCCACGTACGTTTGGGCTAAATGACAGATTAACAGGCGTTCAGGCAGGCATTACCATACCATTGTTTTTTAAATCCAATGCGGCAAAAATTAAGGCAGCAAAGATAAGAGAACAAGTTGCAAAAACCGATGCTGAAAATTATTCAAAAACCTTTTATGGCAGTTTTCAATCTTTACTTAGCGAATATACTAAATATAACAACAGCCTAAATTATTACGAAAAACAAGCAATTCCAGAAGCTGAAATTATTATTAATCAAGCAACTAAGAGTTTTAAGGCAGGAGCAATAGATTATTTAGAATATGTTCATAACTTAAGTCAAGCTATTTCGATAAGGTTAAATTACCTGGATGCGCTCAATAATTATAATCAAACAATTGTGTCTATTGAGTTTGTAAAAGCTCAATTATAGCAACATTTAACAAGGGTTATAACCCCTTGTTATCCAATCTACTAAAAATCAACAAAAAAATAATTCATTATGACAAAATATAATTTCAAATTAATCGTTTCTACTTTGTTGTTATTCATAACATTAAGTTCGTGTAATAAAGCAAAAAAAACGGAGACTGACACCAAAGAGGTGGAAGTGCTAGCCGAAGATATTGTAGAATTGCGTGCCGATCAAATCAGTCAGGCAAAAATTGAAACAGGAATTATTCAGATGCGCCCAATGAGTGGCACACTGAAAGTGAATGGCACAGTTTCTGTAGCACCACAAAGTTTGGCAACCGTATGTATGCCAATGGGTGGCTTTGTGAAAAGTACAACATTAATGCCTGGCAATAGTGTTGCAAAAGGACAAACCTTGGCAGTTATTGAAAACCAAGATTTTATTGAACTACAACAAAATTATTTGGAAGTAAAAAACAAACTTGAATATGCCGAGGCTGAATATAAACGTCACAAGGAGCTTTTTAAAGATGATGTTTATTCACAAAAAAATGTACAGCAAGTTACTACCGAGTACCGCAATTTGAAAGCACAGTTTAGATCACTGGAGCAAAAGTTGGCGTTAATAGGTATCAATCCAACAAAGTTAAATGAAGATAATATAAGTCGCTCAATAAATTTAGTTTCGCCAATTTCGGGTTATGTGAAAGCGGTAAATATCAGTATCGGAAAATCAGTTTCGGCGTCTGATATCTTGTTTGAAATAGTAAACTGCGATAAACTATTCTTGGAACTTACTCTTTTCGAGAAAGATGCTGATAAAGTGGCAATTGGTCAAAAAATACATTTTTTTATCAACAACGAATCTGATCAACACGATGCAGTAATTTATCAAACAGGAAAATCGGTTAACGAAGACAAGTCGTATAAAATTTATGCTAATGTTTCGGGCTTTTGCAAGAACATTATGCCTGGTATGTACGTTAATGCAATTGTTGAGACCAACAACAATGAAGTTTCGGCAGTACCTTCTGCAGCGGTAGTTAGTTTCGACAATAAAGATTATATTTTTGTTCTCGAAAAAGAAAAAATTGAGGATGGAAAACCATTTACCGAATACCGAATGATTGAAGTGCAGAAGGGAATTGAAGAAGATGGATTTATTGAAATTATGTTACCTGCAAATTTCGACATAAAAAATGCTAAAGTAGTTGTAAAAGGAGCTTATAATTTGCTTTCTGCCAAGAAAAATGCTGGCGAAATGAGTTGTTGAAATAATTATAAATTTTATATTTGAGATTATTGTTTTTGTTATATAAACACTTTGGAAACCAGATTATTAAAAAAATTAAAATTATTACAAATCTGAGTTGATTTTTATTAGTCAATATATATCTTTGTCAGATTATGACGCACAAGATTCTAAAATACACTCTTTCCATTGTTTTTGCTGCATACTTCATGTTTGCAGGGCTTGGGTATAATGTGTTAAAGAACTGTTGCAATGGTTGTAAAAAAAAGACTATAAAACCAATTGAAAAATGTGAATGCGGTCCTAAAAAACCTCAAATAAACAATGAACTGTGTTACGCCAAATCATTTAAAAATCACGAACCTAAAAAAGTTTGTAAGTTCATTCGAGTTCATGTTGACATTCCATCAATTGTAAGTAAGTTAGAATTGAACGATAATGAGATTAAATACAGTTATTTATCAAATTTTTATGCAAACGTATTGATTTTTAAATCATTATTTGTTTATCAACTTTTTTTTCCGCCACCAAATAATCAAACACCGATTACAGGTCGTGAGATTTTAACTTTGAAGGCAGTTCTTTTAATTTGATTAATAGACTATAATATTGATATTCAATTACTTTTGCTACTAAGGTAAATCATATTTTACAATAAGTTCAAATGTATTTTTTCCAAATGAAAACGTGTATGTCGTTTTTATATTTAACAAAAATAATTTTAGAGCTTCACATACGAGTTCATCCACAATTTATATTAATAAAAAAAATAAAATGAAAAAGAGAATTGCTATTTTATCGCTAATTGCGATATTCGTTTCTGCCATTACTTTGTCGGCTCAAACACCTGTAGTTAAAAGTTCAACAGTAAAAACTGAAGTAAAATCAGAGAAAAAAGATTGCGCCAAAGAATGTAAATCAATGACTGGCGCAGAAAAAGACAAATGCGCAGCAAAATGTACTAAAGATGCTTCCGGCAAAGCTTGTGCAAAAGGTAAAGATTGCTGTAAAGTAACTGGCAAATCGTGCGACAAGAAAGCTGAAGCAGGAAAAGCTTGTTGTAAGGAAACTGCAAAATCATGCGACAAGAAAGCTGAAGCAGGAAAAGCTTGTTGTAAAGAAACAGCAAAAGTCGTTACTGAAAAAAAGTAAATTAGAATTATAAAACTTAAAGCCTCAAGATTTTACTTGGGGCTTTTTTTTTCTGAAAAAATTCTCCCGAAACATTTCTAAAGAATAATGAAGCTTTAGGAAACTTGACACTAATAAAGTACTCGATTAAGCATTCAACGTCGAAAATTCAGTACTGATTTCTTTACTAAATTGCACTGCCATGCTTTGTTCTTCCATAATTCTGTTGGTGGGTAGCATTCCGATTAATTAGAATTTACTTGACTGATAGGGACGAAGAAAGGTGGGATTGTAAACTATTTCGGACTCGACACCCAAAGTGATTATTAATTGAAAAATTGGGTAACCGCTGCACATTCTGCAAATCCATGATGGTAATGATGCGTTGCATAGTATTTTTGCTCAGTTGTTTCAATACTACCCAATACTTTTAAAAGACCATTTTACAAGCTTTGATACACAAATAATACTGTCCTAATATTTCATCTTTTTAAATAATTCTCATAAGTTGCAACAGCATTTTTTACATATCCAACAGTTGTTTTTCCCCTAAAATAACCATATCTAACTACTTTGTCATTGTAAAATTCAGGCTCACTTTTTTTAAGAAGATAAAACTCTACATTTCCATACCAGATATGAGGATTTTTTCCAAATTTTTTTGCCAATGCCATTGCATCTATTATATGTGCAGGACCGCAATTATAACCCGCTAATATGAATTTTATTCGTTCCTCTTTATTTTCAACCTGTCCGAACGACATATTCAAACTCTTAATGTACTGAACACCTGCTTCAATATTCATTTCTGGATCAAAAACATTCAATCTGTTAAGCCCGAAATTTGAAGCTGTACGTGGCATTAATTGCATTAATCCCGATGCACCAGACCATGATTTCTGTAAAGCATCGAAACGCGACTCGTGAAAAGCTAGCGATGCCAACATGCGCCAATCCCAACCTATTAATTTTGCGTATTTTTTAAATAATTGATCGTAAGGTGATATAGCACCCTTAGGAGTTTTCATTGTTCGTTGCGAAAAATATGGACTTTTATTCCAGTATTTACCCAAAAGAAAGGTTTGAAATTCTTCGACTTCGGATTGATTTTGCCAATTTTCTATTGATTTTTTCAATTTAATACTTCCATTTCGTATCAACCAACCATTACTTTGCTTAAACCCAACTTCCAACCTACAATCCATTTTCTTATAGTATGATTTATAGAGCATTGCAGTGTTATGATATGCTAAGGTATAACTAATTTTGCCTTCACCTACCATTTCAATCAAATCTTCACTTGTAACTGAATCTGCTGCTGCTATAACATTTATTTTTCCACCAATTTCTTCATTTAAAGTGTTGATACGTTCAGAAAAAATACTATTTTTTTTGACAGTTACATTTTTACCAGCTAACTCAGTAACGCTCGAAATTTTATTTTCATCAATTTTTTGTACTAATACTTGATATGATTCGGATTGAGGTAGAACAAAGCTAAAACTTTTTTTTAAACTTTTAGTCTGAATAATATTGTACGCTATAATATCTACTTTGCCTTCCTGTAACCATTTAACCATTTCATCTTCCGATTTCGAAATTGTAATTTTAAGATTCAGTTTAAGATATTTTGCTAAATTACCAACCATTTCATAGTCGAATCCCATCATTTCATCGCGGTACAAAAAATAGGACGTTGAACCATACATTGTTGCAACTCTCAGTGTATCAGACTTTACAATTTCATTTAAATCAATAGAAATATTGTTAATTTCTTTTTTCTTGGGCGTGCAAGAGACTAACAATGAAAATGAAATTATAAGTACGATGAGTTGGTGTATGTATCGCATATCTAAGAATTTAAACTCAAAAAATGTTTATCTTAAATCAGTTTAATAAAAAACTAGATAAAAAATAAATTTGAATTTCAATTGATTTTGAGTTGTGGAAAACTGAAATTTGTAAATGAATGAACTGATTTTTGGCACTCAAAAAACAATTACAAAATTGTTAATTTTAGTTTATACATGTTCAATGCAATCCTCTTTGATTAAATCCATTCCGTTCATTCTTAAAAATACTTGAGCAGTAGCCAATACGTCTTTTTGACAGTATGTTGCTATACGTTTTAGATTTTTTTCTTGATAATAAACCATTGCCACCTGACTGCCATCGATATCATCTTTTGGTGTAGGAATTCCAAATACCGCAGTCAATAGTTTTAACGAAGTATAATTTTTATAGTCACCAAACTTCCACAATTCAAGCGTATCAATAAAATTGATTTCCCAGGGTTTCTTACCCGAAATTTGAAAGATTGGTGGTAAAGAGAGTCCATTAATTAACATTCTACGACAAATATAAGGTATGTCGAATTCTTTAATATTATGACCGCAAACCGTATGTTCTTTGGTTACACAAAATTTAGCAATCAAATGCGAAAACTCAATCAGCAATTCACGTTCATTATCAGAAGCAAACGATTTTGTTCGAAAATACATGATAATACCCTGAAAATGAATAAATCCAACCGATATACACACAATTTTTCCAAACTCAGAATATATTCCAGCACTGTTTTTATATGCCTCAGCTGCAGTTGTTTCTGGACTATATTTTTCGGGTATTCGTTTTTGTAACATCGCAAATTTATCTTCCCAAATATGAGTCAATTCGTCTGAAAGTTCTGAATAATCAGCTGTTTGTGGTACTGTTTCAATATCCAAAAACATGATTTTTGGTAAATCGCTTTTCAACATATTATATTATATTATTTACCTCGTTTTATTAAGATGAGTTGTTTTATTATCTGAAGTTTAGTTGCCAAACTTACATTGTAACTAAGTATTTTGAGGTTACATGTTGCTGACTAATAGTTTATTCTCGATATATTTTGTTAATATATCTATTGCAATATGGTTGTTACCGCCTTGAGGAATTATTAAGTCGGCAAAACGTTTTGAAGGTTCTATAAATTGTAAATGCATAGGTTTTACTGTACAATCATATCTTTCCATTACCTTGTTTAATGACCGGCCGCGTTCAACAATATCACGATTTATAACTCTAATAAGTCTATCATCGGCATCGGCATCCACAAATACTTTCAAATCCATCATTTTACGTAATTCGGGATTTGTAAGAACCAAAATTCCCTCGATAATAATTACATGGCAAGGTTTTATTGGAATTGTTTCGCTAGCTCGAGTACAAGTTAGATACGAATAGATTGGTTGTTCAATGCTCTTACCTTTTTTTAAATCTTTCAAATGTTTAACTAAAAGTTCAAATTCTATCGAATCAGGATGATCGAAATTGATTTCTAAACGTTCTTCTAAAGGTAAATGTCCACTATCGCGATAATATGAATCTTGTGGAAGAATTACTACTTCACCTTGAGGTAAGCGTTCTAAAATTTTTCGTACTACAGTTGATTTCCCTGATCCAGTTCCACCTGCGATTCCAATTATTAACATATCATTGAGTGTTTGATTTCAGTGCACTAAAGTACTAAATAATTCTTTTTATATCCACTTATTTTTTGTATATTTTTTGTATTATCATATTTGTTTGTGCTAATTATATGATAATCAAAAGTGTACAAATCGTTGTTTTAAGTTGATTTATGTAATAAAATGTTTAATATCTTTTTGTAATTGAATCTACAACTGAATTTTATATTTATTATTGTGAAAAAATAACAAAAAACCATGAAGAAATATGATGAAGAATTGATTTCATTTTTTGAATTAATCGTTTCAAATTGCAAACTGAATTAACTGTAAGTTGTTTTGTTTTATATTAAAAAAAACATCTGATTTTGAATAATATAAAGAGTAAATACAGCATATTTATTCAATTCATAGGTTGGTGAATACAAAATTGAATAGATTTGAATGTGAAAATTTGAGAAAATTCAAAATGATAGAACTTCACATAAAATTGGTTTTTCAATAAAAAACAACTTATTATTCAAAATGTGGGTGCTTTTTTTGCTATAAGCTGAAAAAAAATAACTAATTTTGCAAGTTGATTTGCAATTATCCATGTTCCTAAATATCAATGAGCTAATTGTAAATTATAAATAATTAATAATTATCAAGAAAATGGGATTATTTAATTTCTTTAGTAAAGAAAAAAAACAAACGCTCGATGAAGGCTTATCGAAAACGAAAGAAAGTGTTTTTTCAAAGTTAACACGTGCTGTTGCTGGAAAATCGAAAGTTGACGATGAAGTACTCGATAATTTAGAGGAGGTGCTTATCACCTCGGATGTTGGCGTCGAAACTACTTTGCGCATTATTGAGCGGATTGAAAAACGAGTAGCTCATGATAAATACGTCACTACCAATGAGCTAAATGCAATATTGAAAGAAGAAATTGCAGCTTTGTTAGCCGAAAACAATTCCGATTCACCAATAGATTTTGATGTACAACTTCCAAATTCACCTTATGTGATTATGGTTGTTGGAGTAAATGGTGTTGGAAAAACCACTACTATCGGCAAACTGGCTTATCAATTCACAAAAGCGGGAAAAAAAGTATATCTTGGTGCTGCCGATACTTTTCGAGCAGCTGCTGTAGATCAGTTGGTTATATGGGGCGAGCGTGCAGGTGTGCCTGTTATAAAACAAAAAATGGGTGCCGATCCTGCTTCGGTGGCTTACGATACCATTGCTTCGGCAAAAGCTAATAATGCCGATGTTGTTATTATTGATACAGCTGGACGACTACATAATAAAATCAACTTAATGAACGAGTTGACCAAAATTAAGAATGTGATGCAAAAAGTTGTTCCAGATGCACCTCATGAAGTTTTGTTGGTGCTCGATGGATCCACTGGACAGAATGCATTTGAACAAGCCAAACAATTTACCAAAGCTACTGATGTCACCGCTTTAGCAGTTACCAAGCTTGATGGTACTGCCAAAGGTGGTGTGGTTATTGGCATTTCCGATCAATTTAAAATTCCTGTAAAATATATTGGTTTAGGCGAAGGTATGGAACATTTGCAAGTGTTTAATAGAAATGAGTTTGTAGCTTCGTTGTTTGAATAGAATAAGTACATAATGTGTTGCATAAATATAAGTCTTAAAAAAACTGTCCTTTGAGAATGACGGCAGATATTGTATTTATCTAAACGCTGTATTTTTATTGTAACTGTTAAATAGTATTTGTTTAAATGACTAACTACGATAGGCTTTAAACAAAAAATAAATATCTCTGCGAAAAATAGGGTGTAAAATAATAATTTGCTATTATTTAACTGGTTACAGATAAAATGGTCAAAATATCATTTTATTTTAACATATGTTATTCCAATAATTACAGAAATTATATGTCTATTGAAAAAAAAAATAAAGGAACTGTTGACGTAATCACGCTAGGGTGTAGTAAAAATTTGGTTGATTCTGAACAGCTGATGCGGCAATTTGATGTGTTAGGTTATAAAGTACGACATGATGCAGAAAATCCTGATGGTGAGATTGTTATTGTAAATACTTGTGGTTTTATTGGCGATGCCAAAGAAGAAAGTATAAATACAATTTTGCAGTTTGCCGAATTGCGAAAACATAATAAGATTGGCAAATTATTTGTAATGGGCTGTCTTTCTGAACGTTATTTAAAGGAGTTGAGTTTGGAAATTCCAGAAGTTGATAAATTTTATGGAAAATTCAATTATACCGATATATTAAAGGAACTAGGGCAAGAATATCGTGCCGATTTACGGTTGGAACGAACTTTAACAACCCCAAATCACTATGCATATATCAAAATTTCTGAAGGTTGTAACAGAACTTGTTCATATTGTGCAATACCCATTATTACAGGCAAACATCGTTCACGTTCGATGGAAGATATTGAAGATGAGGTAAAAGGTTTGGTTGGAAAAGGAGTTAAGGAGTTTCAATTGATTGCACAAGATCTGTCGTATTATGGTCAAGATCGATACAAATCATTGAAATTAGCTGAATTAACACAACGACTCTCGGATATACAGGGCGTAGAATGGTTGCGCTTGCATTATGCTTATCCAGCTCAATTTCCTTATGATATATTGAAAGTTATGCGTGAGCGTGACAATGTTTGCAAATATTTGGATTTAGCTTTACAACATATTAGTGATAATATGTTAACTAAGATGCGACGAAATATTACAAAGGTTCAAACTTATGAATTAATTGACAAAATTCGATTTGAAGTTCCTGATATTCATTTACGTACAACCTTATTACTTGGGCATCCTGGTGAAACAGAAGTAGATGTAGAAGAACTAAAAGACTTTGTTCGCAAAGCTAGATTTGAACGATTAGGTGCATTTGCTTTTTCGAATGAAGAAGGCACTTTTGCATATAAAACTTATAAAGACGACATTTCAGAAGAAGAAAAAAATAAACGTGTAGCTGATATCATGTCAATTCAACAAGGTATTTCGGCGGAAATAAATGAAGCTAAAATTGGGAAAATATATAAAGTAATGATAGATAGGGTAGAAGATGCCTATTTTGTTGGACGAACTGAATACGACTCACCAGAAGTTGATCCAGAAGTATTAATTCCAATTTCGACTTTAGGAGTTAAAAAAGGACATTTTTATCAAGCAAAAATTATTAATACGACCGATTTTGATTTATATGGAGAAATAATTGAAAATTAATACAATCCTTAAAACCGTTTAACTTTATACTTTCAAACTCTTTATAATTATATGAATCACAAAGAATTAATAGCCACATTGGCATCCAAAATGAATGCTCCCAAAGCATTGGTAGAAAAACTATTAGATACAACAGTAACAACTTGTACCGAACTCTTGGTGGACGAAAAAACAATCGGTTTTAAAGGATTTGGAAATTTAGAAGTTCGCAAAAAAGAAGAACGACTTTCGGTGCATCCTGCCACACAAATACGTACTCTAATACCTCCAAAACTAGTTGTGATTTTTAAGCAAAGTACTATTTTAAAGGATAAACTCAAAGATATACCTCACCATGATTAAAGATAAAATCTCATCACAAGAAGTTATCGACCTCATTGCATCAAAATCATTTGTTAGTAAACATGTTGCTGAGGAATTTGTAAAAATGTTGTTTTCAACTATTGAAGAGGCATTATTGGCTGGTGAAGTGGTGAAAATTAAAAATTTTGGTACTTTCAAACTTCAATGGAATGAACCTCGCAAAAGTGTAAATGTACAAACTGGTGAGGATATAATTTTGGCAGGATATCATAAAGTTTCTTTTGCTCCCGACTCAATTTTAAAAGAAATAGTTAACGAGCCTTTTTCTCATTTAGAAGCTGTTGAATTAATTGATAATGAATCAGATTCAAATAATAATGACACTTCTGAACCCATATTAGATCCATTAAGGATTTTTACAGATCAAGCTACTGAGATTAAAAATCTATTATCTGAAATTCAAGCATTGTCAATAAAAAATCCCGAATTAGTTATTGAAGTTGAAACAGCAACTGCTGATGAAGAGTTAATTATACCAATCGAAATAGATGAAAAAACATATTTTCAAAATGATTTTGAAGAAAAAATTGAAGAACCTCAAACATCAGAATTAATTGTAGCTGAACAAACAGAATCGATTGATAATGAGCAAGTAATTAGCAAAAAAATTGAAAAAAAAAAAGAACAAACAGAAGAGGAAATTGAAGAACCTGAAAAAACAGAAATAATTGTAGCAGAACAAACAGAATCGATTGACAATGAGCAAGTAATTAGCACAATAATTGAAAAAGAAATTGAACAAACCGAAGAAAAAATTGAAGAACCAATAGGAATCGAGCATACAACAACTGAAAATTCGGAGGAGTATGTTCCAAATCCATTTTTAGCAAGTGTAAAGCCACCCAAAAAACGAAAGCTGAAATGGCTATGGATACCATTAATTTTTGCTCTATTATTTGGAGCTATTACAGAGCTTTATAATTATTATCCACCAGCTAATTTCCAAATAAACGATGCTATTACGTCTTTTGATGATGGCGTTAAATATGTAAAGGAGAACTTATCAATCACTGATATGCTTAATACAATAACAGGTTGGTTTGTTCCAGCTACCCCAAAGAGTTCAGATCCAGAAGTTGTCATTGTGCCAAAGGATACTGTAAACACTGACACAATAAAAGTAGAAAAACCTGTAGATAGTTTACAAATTCTATTTGATACACCGCGTGTTTATCCTTCATTTATTGCTTCTGAGCGAATAGTGAGCGGTAGTAGATTGGCTCGAATGTCATTTAGATATTATGGTTGTTCAGACTTTTGGGTTTATATATATGAAGCAAATAAAGATAGATTTGAAAATCCAGATAAAATTCCAAGTGGAGTGTTAATTCATATTCCTAAATTAAATCCATTACTTATTGATGCTTCTAATCCTAGATGTATAAAGAAAGCTCGTGAATTACATAATTTATATGTAAAAAAAACAAATAATTGATTGTGAATGTAGTTGAATTTCAAGAGTATTGTGCAAAGTAATTAAGATTGTTTTTTTAATATAAAATTTAATATTTGAATATTATTCTGTTTTTTAAATTGCAATGTATTAGTGGTTTATGTTATTTGTGCAATAGAAAAAGTTTATATACCAATCAGTGAATTTTTTCTATGAATTCATTGAAGTGATAATATGAAAATAAAGTAGAATATAATTTAGCGATTTTTTTTATTGTTTTTGAAAAATATATCGAGAAAAATTTTTTTTGATATAGAAAATGTTATACTTTTGTAGTCATAATTAGTACTAACAAAAAAAATAAGAAAATGGCTTACGTAATTTCAGAAGATTGTATTGCTTGTGGTTCGTGTATTAGCGAATGTCCTGTTGATGCAATTGCAGAGGGTGACATCTATGTTATTGATGCTGATGTTTGCACAGATTGTGGCACATGTGCCGATGTTTGTCCTTCAGAAGCAATCAGTCCAGCATAATTAGTTACTGTAATTGACTTTAATAGCCTAATCGATTATATCGATTAGGCTTTTTTGTTGAAATTAAATTATAAAAAATGAATTTTGAGTTGCTGATTTTATGGTCTGTATCCAGATTCTTCAAGTATTTTTTGTGAATTTGTTTCATTCATCAAATCAACTAAGCTAAGGTTCTTGTTTTTCTTCATATAGCTGTCCACTATTTGCCATCCCAACCAAGTACCAAGTCTGCCTGGCGATTTCTGTGAAATAGGTGAGGTAAAAGGCGCATCATCCATATATTTGCGTATTAACAACATATCAGTTGAAAATAAATCTTTTTGATCGATAACTGCTGTCCAAATGGCTTTTTCATTGGTTTTACACCAATTCCATTTTTCAATTTGGTAACCCATGATGTTTTCTGATTTTTCGTTAGGCATAAACACTGATAATAAATACATTATTCTTCCACGATAAAGCATGTTGTCCAACAATCTATCTTGAGAGTTATTCATAGGAAAGATCCTGAAAAGTGTCGCAGAAACGATATCAGTAGCTACACATTCACGTCGCATATTGTATATTAGATAATCGTAAGTAAAATCCTTATATCGTGCATAATCGTTGCCTAAATAATAATCTGTCCCAATGCCAATAAATTTATTGTTTAAAATGGCAGCGCGGTTAAAACCAGAAACATAAAAATAGATTTCGGGTAAAATAACTTTAGGAAAATAATGATGAATATAGGTAAAAGCTTCTGAAACTGTTTTCTCAATATCAGAAACATCACCAAATGTTTCCATTGTTTTCTTGTTTACTTTTGCAAAAATACTATCGGATAGGAATTGTTTAAATTCTTTTTTTACTGTTGCGCTATCATTTAAATTAGTATTAATAATTTCCGAAGTATAAACAGGTAAAAAATCTGAAAATTTACTATTCAATTTTGATAGACATTTATTATCAGTTGAGTCGTAAGATATTAATGCAGAATCGAATCGGTGTATTTTTACTACCACGTTATTTTCAGAAGTATCGATATTAAACCTATTGTTGTAATTGCATGAAACTATTAATAAGCTTATTAAAAAAGCTGTTACGAGTGATTTCAATTGTTTTTTCATATTGATTATTTTTGAAAAGAGCGCAAAATGCAATGTTAAACCTGCCTTTTGCGCTCTTTGTTATTTAAGATTGATAATTTATTTTTTACCTTTTACTGCTTTTTGTTGCTCACGTTGCATTTTTTCTAGTCTATCCATAAAGCCATTCTTTTTTGCAGGTTTTTTACTATTACTAGCACGTTTTGCATGTAACTGAGCTAATAATTTCTTTTCGTCAACGAAACCTCTAATAACATAGGTTTGAATTACTGTAATTAATGTTGAAACGAAATAGTAATAGCTCAAACCTGAAGCATAACTGTTAAACATAAACATGAACATTACTGGCATTAAATACATCATCCATTTCATACCTGGAATTTGATCATTTCCTGCAGAGCCAGCCATTGTTAGTTTTGTTGATAAAATACTAGTAACTGTCATTAGTAAACAAAATAAACTGACATGACTACCAAATCCAAAAGGTACAACGAAGGGCAATTGCATAATTGAATCGTAGGTAGATAAATCGGTTGCCCACAAAAAACTTTGTTGACGTAATTCTATTGCAGCAGGGAAAAAACTGAATAAGGCAAATAAAATAGGCATTTGTAGTAGTGAAGGTAAGCAGCCACTCATAGGACTTACACCTACTTTTCCATACAAATCCATAGTTGCTTTTTGACGTTCAGCAGCTTTATCGGCAGGTATTTTTGCATTAATCTCGTCTATTTCTGGTTTCAAAACACGCATTTTGGCACTAGAAATATAAGACTTATATGTTAATGGGAATAACAGCATTTTAATTACTATGGTCATTATCAGAATAATTAAACCAAAGTTAGATAAAAATTGACTGAAGAAATTAAACATTGGAATAATCATAAATTGATTGACCCAACCAAAAATACCCCAACCAAGTGGAATTAATTTATTCAATTTTAATTTTGCATCGCCATCTAAATTTTTATCATAAGCAGCCAAAGTTTTATATTGGTTTGGACCAAAGAATAACTTGAAAGTAGTTGGCACTTTGCCAGTTGGGTCAAAACCTACAGTAAAATCGGCAGTATATGACTTCAAGTATCCTGAATCTTCGGCTTCCATTTTACTATTAAGCTTTGTGGAACTAATTGATTCATCAGCAATCAGAATACTGCTAAAAAACTGATCTTTAAAGGCAATCCATTTTATTTTATTTGGAATGTCCTTCACCTCATCTTCACTCTCACTTAGTTTATCTAAGTCATCAGCCACATATTTGTACTCAATTGCAGAATAACGATTTTCGAAAGTATAACCTTTTTCTTGTTGTCTGATTTTTGTTGCCCACTGCATTTCCAATGAGTTTACTCCCGCAGGTAAAACAGTGTTCATGGCATTCGCTTTAACCCCAAAACTTAGCATATAATTGTTGGCAGGCAAAGTATAAACAAAATCCATATAAGCTGCACCATTTGTTTTTAATCTCAATACTAAGGTTTGATTTCCATTTCCATCTTTAGTTACAACAGAAACTGGTTCAAAAAACAAATTGGTAGTATTTAACACACGACTGTTATTTGTAACTAATGTAAAACCCATGTTACTTTCCTTTGCATCAAAAAGTAATAATGGCAATGAGTCGTGGGTTTGGAATTTCTTTAATTGTGCTGAATAAATTCTACCACCTTTGTTTGTAAATTTCAACTTTACTAACTCGTTTTCAAGTGTATAAAATTTTTCTTGACCTTGAGCGGACATGCTAAAATTGCCATAAGAATTGGCTATTGACGCTGTGTCATTTACTACTGAATCCTTTTTTACTTCAGTATTAGCGCTATTTTTAGTAATGGCAGTTGCTTCAACTTTACTTTGTTGCACTAATGCAATTGAGTCGTTATATTTAATTTGAGCTTCGCTAGGTTTGTTTAAAACCGAAAAGCCAACAAGTATGAGTGCTATTAGCACAAAACCTAGAATCGTATTTTTATCCATTTTAAATAAATTACTTTCAACGCCTTTAGTGGTGATGAAATTAGTTTTGTTTCAATATTGTAAAATTGATCTTAATTGTATAATAGTTTTAAAAAAAATATACATATTAACTGTTTTGTTTTTTTTATAATGATTTTGTATTGTTAATTGAAGCTTTCACAAAGCTAATGAACAAAGGATGTGGTTTAACAACTGTACTACTATACTCAGGGTGAAACTGTACACCAACAAAGAATTTATGAGATTTAAGTTCTATAATCTCTACTAAATCAGACTCTTCATTCATTCCGCTACAAATCATTCCTGCTTTTTCAAATTCAGCTTTGAATGCATTGTTAAATTCAAATCGATGGCGATGTCTTTCGCTAATATGCTCTTTTCCATATATTTCGAAAGCTTTAGTTCCTCTTTTCAATTTACATTTATAAGCACCCAAACGCATACTTCCGCCTAAATTCAAAATGTCTTTTTGTTCGTCCATAATATCTACAATATTATGTGTAGTTGTTGAATCAATCTCGGTACTATTTGCATCGGCATAACCTAACACATTGCGCGCAAATTCAATAGACATGGTTTGCATTCCCATACAAATACCTAAACAAGGCATATTTTGTTCGCGAGCAAATTTTAAAGCGGTAAATTTACCTTCCATTCCACGTGGTCCAAAACCAGGTGCAACGATAATTCCATTTAAGTTACCAAGCTTTTTTTCTACATTTTCTTCAGTCAATTTGTCTGAAAGAATTAGTTCTAATTTGAGCTTTTTATTGTTATAAGCACTTGCATGTAATAATGATTCGATGATTGATTTATATGCATCGGGTAATTGAACATATTTTCCTACAATGCCAATGCGTACTTCTTCTTTTGCATTTTCAAGTTTTTCAACGAATTCAATCCATTTTGCCATATCAGCAGCAGGTGTTTTTGCCAAATCGAATCCCATTTTTGTTAGCACAACTTCATCAAGTTTTTCCGCTTGCATATTCATTGGTACTCTATAAATGGTAGGTACATCTATTGATTGCATAACAGCACTTTGTTCAACATTACAAAATAGAGCCACCTTTTTACGAATATCCATCGAAATATTGTGCTCAGTACGCAATACCAATATGTCTGCTTGAACACCTTGTTCTTGTAGTGCTTTTACAGAGTGTTGTGTTGGTTTTGTTTTCAATTCCTTGGCAGCTGCCAAATATGGTACATAAGTCAAGTGGATTATTAAACATTTATTGCCCAATTCCCATTTTAATTGACGTACACTTTCAATATACGGTAATGATTCAATATCACCTACTGTTCCACCAAGCTCAGTTATTACAAAATCGAACTCACCTTTATTTCCTAAAAGTTTAATGTTTCGCTTAATTTCATCAGTAATATGTGGAATAATTTGGACTGTTTTGCCTAAATAATCACCACGTCGTTCTTTATTAATTACATTTTGATATATACGACCTGTGGTAACATTGTTTGCCTTATGAGTTTCTACTCCTAAAAATCTTTCATAATGACCTAAGTCAAGATCAGCCTCATGCCCATCAACTGTTACATAACATTCTCCATGTTCATAAGGATTCAGAGTACCTGGATCGATATTGATGTATGGATCTAATTTTTGGTTAGTTACCTTAAAACCACGAGCTTGCAATAGTTTCCCTAGCGATGCAGCTATAATTCCTTTGCCTAAGGATGAAGTAACACCACCGGTTACAAAAATGTACTTTGTCTCTTTCACACTGTTTGTTTTTCTTGCGAATTTATATCTTTTTAAACCCTATTTTAAAGAGCGCAAATTTCGGAAAAAAAAATGAATAACGAAACAGTATAAAGCAAATAAAGAATTAAGAATAACTAATTATTCATTTTATGTTCAATTATAAATAGTATTTTACATGAAATTTAGCTAATTCAAATATTAAAAACTCAGATTTGATAACAATATTGAATTTCGGAAGGGAATTTAAATATCTAGATTTAAAAAAAAGTAAGGTTAAATGCTATTAAACAAATGAACAACTGAGAATTTAATCAAATGATTTGTGCCTATAACAATGATTTAATTAATTCAAGGAAAATAGTGTTTTTAATTTATTGATATAGAAACTCAAATTTAAATAAGAATTGATGTTGAAACTATCATAATACACAACTCACTAATTAATTGACATCTCATTAATTATTAAATGATTATTAAATGATCTGCTATGGCAATTTGTTGTATAAATTCTGACATGTTAAATTTGCGATCATTGTCGAATTGAAAAAAAATACTGTTTATTTTGTATTTTCGTTTACATTTGAAGCAAAATTTATATATTTTATCTATCTTTGCTTCGAATTTAAAAAATAATTATACCTCAATGCGTAAACCGGTTATTCAGCTTTTGTTCTTCATGTCGTTAGTATTTCAGCTAACATCATGTATTACAACGCACAATACAAATTATTTGCAACCTCCTAAAAATTCCATTCCTGCTTATAAGGACACTGTTTCATATCAAGATTATCGTCTACGTGCTGGAGATAAACTTTATATCCAAGTATATTCATTGGACGAAAAAACGAATACACTTTTTAATGGTAGTTCCAATTCAAATATGCAAATGATGATGATGGGTGGTGGTTCAGGTGCAAACGAAAGTTCTGATTTATATACTAATACGATTCAACCAAATGGCTGTGTTAGACTTCCTTTAGTTGGTGAAGTTTCGGTTATTGGTAAAACACTTCGCGAAGCCAAACAAGTTTTAGAAGAAGCTATTAAACCTGTATTAAAGCTTAATTCTGTTGATATACGTATGATGAGCCGCTTCTTTAATATTATTGGAGCTGGAAAATCGGGTCGTTATCCTTTGCCTCGCGAAAAGGTGAACATTTATCAAGCAATAGCAATGTCGGGCGATTTTGGCTTTTATGCAGACAAAAGCAAAATTAAAATTCTGCGTGAAACAGAAAATGGAACTCAAATAAAGGTGTTTGATGCTCGTAGTATTGATATTATTCATTCAGAATTCTATTATTTGGAACCAAACGATATTATTTTTCTTCAGCCTTTGAATGAACAATTCTTTGGAGTATCCACCTTTTGGAATGCTGTTTCAACGATTGTAACTTCTTACTCTTTTGGAGTTATTATTTATAAAAGTTTCTTTCAAACAACAACTCCTTAAATTTTTACAATTTAAGTGTTATATCTATTAATCATCGGTTGTTCAATTAATTATGATAAATAAAACTCAACTTTTCGTGTTTTTGTTAGCACTGTTGTCACTAACATCGTGTTACAATTATAAAAACCTACGATTATTACAAGAAAACAATAAATCTTTACCGACTTACGATAAAAGTAATTATGCTGATTATCAAATACGTGTAAACGATGAAATTATTTATCGGTTAATTACTTCCGATGAAACAATTTCGAAGTTAATATCTCCACAAATGAGTGGTGGGGGTAACATGATGTATCAAAATTCATATAGGGTTTTTATTGATGGTACCATCGATTTGCCTTTTATTAGTAAAATTCCTGTTGTTGGACTTACACTTATTGAAGCATCACTCGAAGTTGAAAAACGTTTTAAAGAACTTATTCCAGACGCAGTGGTAAAATTAAGTCTTCAAAATAAAAATTTCACAATATTTGGTGATGCCGGCTCTGGTATTTTTCCAATTTACAAAGAAAAGTTGACGATTTTTCAAGCTTTGGCTATGTCTGGCGATTTTAACGATGCTAGTGATCGTAAACATGTTCGTATTATTCGCGAAACTGATAAAGGTACTAAAATTTTGGAATTCGATATTCGCCCGAAAAGTATCATTGATTCAAAGTATTATTATATTTATCCTAATGATATTATTTATGTTAGAAGAGAATTTTCAAGTTTCTACAAAGTGAATAATTATTCCGCCTTATTAGGAATTATTACTTTTTCAATGTCATTATTATTTAATGTGTTGAATTACAATAAATAGAATGATTAATTAAAATAAACAATTAGAACATATTAAAAACATATTAACAACCAGTAGCTCAATATGGAACAAAATAATTATGAGAAACCATTTATGGAGGAGGAAGAAGAATCGAGTTTTGACATCATGGAATGGATGTCGTATTTTCTTCATTTTTGGTATTTATTCGTTATCGGTATAATTCTTTCTTTAGGTCTTGCATATTTAGAAAATAGGTCGTGGTTACCCGCTTTTCAAACAGCTGGAACGGTTATGATTGAAGAATATCGGGGCGTTTCAAGTGGCTCACAGGCTCTTATGCAGGGATTTGGAGTTGAAACGGGTTATCGAAATGTTAACAATCAGGTTATCATGTTAGGCTCTTACGACTTAGTTTGTAAGGTTGTGGATAGCTTGCCAAATATTAAAGTAGATTATATTTCGAAAGGAAGTTTCAAATCTCGTAATTTGTATAAAGCTTCTCCAATTAAAATTGAAACAGATTTTATTGCACCTGAAGCATATAATATCCTTTTCAAAATTAAACTACGAGCTAATGGAACATATAGTATAACTGTAGAAGATAATAAATTATATAGCAATTTCCTTTTAGAGGGACGTTATGGACAACCTGTGCAGCATAATTTGTTTTTTATTACAGTAAATAATGTGGATAAATATGCAGGAAATTCCGAAATATATTTTCAATTTCGCTCTAGAGAATCATTAGTTTCAGACTTTTCTTCTCGACTAAATTTTAAATATGTCGTTGAAGGTTCATCGGTTTTACAGGTTTCATTAGTGAGTGAAACTCCTGAACGTGATGTTGATTTCATTAACAAATTGTGCGAAACCTTCTTAGCACAAAATCTTGAAAGAAAAAATGATGCAGCCAACAAGACTATGAAATTTATTGATTCACAACTAAGTGTTGTAGAGGATAAATTAAATGTCTCTGAGGGTGAAATGACACATTTTAGACAAAGCAACCAAATTGTAGATGTGTCGAGTCATACTAGCGAGTTGCTAGGTAAAGCCACCAAATTTGATGCTCAACAAGCGGAAATTAAATTACGTGAAACATATTTAGATTATTTAACTAAGTATTTGAAGACAAATTTAGCAGATGGAACTGTAGTTGCTCCGTCTAGCTTAGGACTTAACGAACCAATGTTAATGGCTCTTGTTCAACAAATTAATGATTTGGAAATTCAACGTAGCGAAGTGACGGAGAAAAATATGTATTATGCCAAATATAGCAAAGAAATTGAAAATGTTACCAAAACCATTATGGAAGTGGTAAAAAGTATGCGTGCATCTTTGAATATTGAGAAAAACGATTTCACGACTCGATTTGCAAAAGTTAAGCAAGAAATTGAAGAATTACCAAAAAAAGAATTAGAAATGATTGCTATCGAACGTAAATATAAGATGGACGATAATTATTATACCTTCTTTCTTCAAAAAAGAGCTGAATCTGAGATTCTTAAAGCATCAAATACACCCGATAATAATATATTGGATAAAGCACGAGTTCTTTCAGTAACAAATGCCGACACAAAGTCAAAGAAAACCCTGATATTTTTACTTTTTGGTATTTTAATTCCAACCTTAATAGTTATTATTAAAGAGTTGATGAATAATACAATACGCTCTTCAAAAGATGTTGAAGCAAATACCCCATTCCCATTAATTGGTGCTGTACGACATACAAAAAGCGATGAGCCAATGTTAGTGGCGAAAAATCCACGATCAGCTTTTACTGAAATGTTTAGGGTAATTCGCACAAGAATTGAGTTTATTGTTCAGCGAAAAACCAATATTATTATGATGACTACCTCCACTGAGTCAGGTGATGGAAAAACATATTTTAGCATCAATTTAGCTGGTATATATTCAATGGCTAGTCCCAAAACTATTCTTGTAGATATGGATATTAGAAAGCCAACTATTAATCAACGTTTTAATATTGTGCAAACAAATGGTGTTACCAATTATTTAATTAATCAGTGTACACTCGATGAAATAATTGTAAGACTTCCTGGTGTAGATTTTGATATTTTACCTGCTGGAACAATTCCACCGAATTCAGGGGAGTTGATTAGATCTGATAAGTTAATTGATATGTTCGCAGAACTCCGTAAAACTTATGATTATATTATTGTCGATTCGAGTCCAATTGGAGTAGTAACAGATGCCTATTCGTTAGCTGCTATTGCAGATGTAAATATTTTTATTGTCAGAAATGGTAAAACAAATAAAACATTCTTTAAAAAATTAAGTGCTCAATTAAAGTCGGATAAATTACCGAATATGTACACTGTTATTAATGATGTGGTTGCTGATGGAAGTAAATATTCTAAATACAAATCGTATAAGTATGCTTATTTATTTGGATATAGTTATGGATATACATCGAAAAAGAAAAAGAATGCTTCTGATAAATATCTTCATTATTACGAGGATGATACTGAAATTTAAATTCGAATAAATTTTGAAGGATAAGAATTAGAATAACAATTATTTTACACATACATTTAATTAATAATGAAAAAAGTAGCTTTAATTACTGGTGTTACTGGACAAGATGGTGCTTATTTAGCTGAATTACTTCTAAAAAAAGGATATATTGTTCACGGTTTAAAACGTCGATCTTCAATTTTTAACACAGATCGTATTGATCATTTATATCAAGATCCACATGTTGATAATCGTAATTTTGTATTGCATTATGGAGATATGACTGATTCAATGAATATTACACGAATTATTCAAGAAACACAACCAGATGAAATATACAATTTGGCTGCAATGAGTCATGTTAAAGTAAGTTTTGATACTCCAGAATATACAGCAAATGCGGATGGAATTGGAACACTACGTTTATTAGAAGCTATTCGATTACTAGGTTTAACTGAAAAAACTCGTATTTATCAAGCATCAACATCAGAACTTTATGGTTTAGTTCAAGAAGTACCTCAAAAAGAAACCACGCCATTTTATCCACGTTCACCATATGCGGTGGCTAAAATGTATGCCTATTGGATTACAGTAAATTATCGTGAAGCATATAAAATGCATGCTAGCAATGGAATTCTTTTCAACCATGAATCGCCACTTCGTGGTGAAACATTTGTAACACGCAAAATAACTCGTGCTGCAGCTCGAATTGCCTTAGGTATGCAAACTAAATTATTTTTGGGCAACTTATCTTCGAAACGAGATTGGGGTCATGCAAAAGATTATGTGCGTGCAATGTATTTAATTCTACAACAAGATGAACCAAGTGATTATGTTATAGCAACTGGTATAACTACTGAAGTTCGGGAATTTGTAAGAATGGCTTTTGCTGAAATTGGTATTGTAATTACATTCGAAGGTGAAGGAATAGATGAAAAAGGCTATATTTCAAATATCGACGAGAAATTATTTGTAGAACAAATTGGTGCAGATTTCCTAGAATCAATTAAAGCTATACAAGGTCCTATTGTAGAAGTGGATGCAAACTATTTCCGTCCAACAGAAGTAGATTTGTTGATTGGTGATGCCACAAAATCCCGCACTAAACTTGGTTGGGTTCCCGAATACGATCTAAAAGCATTGGTTGTAGATATGATGCATTCAGATGTAAAACTCATGAAAAAAGAGATTTACTTAAAAGAAGGTGGTTTCAATGTTCTAAATTATTTTGAATAAGCAAAGAAATCTCCAAAAAAAGAATACTTGAGAATGAATAAAAATTCTAAAATATATATTGCTGGCCATTTGGGTATGGTTGGGTCTGCTATAAAACGAAATTTGGAAGGCAAGGGTTTTACTAACTTTGTAACTCGTTCTTTTAATGAGCTTAATTTGTTAAATGAACAAGATGTTGCACATTTTTTTAAAACTGAAAAACCAGAATATGTTGTTCTTGCTGCTGCAAAAGTAGGAGGTATTGTTGCAAATAACACTTACCGTGGTCAATTTATTTATGAAAACCTGATGATTCAAAATCATGTTATTCATCAAAGCTATTTGAATGGAGTTAAAAAACTTCTTTTTTTAGGTTCATCCTGTATTTATCCGCGTGATGCAGTTCAACCTATGAGCGAAGATGCATTATTGACAGGAACACTTGAAAGTACAAATGAACCTTATGCAATAGCAAAAATTGCAGGTATAAAAATGTGTGAAGCATATCATGCTCAGTATGGTTGCAATTTTATCTCAATAATGCCTACAAATTTATATGGTCAAAATGATAATTATGATTTAGAAAAATCGCATGTTCTACCAGCATTGATTCGTAAGATGGTTATTGGAAAATATTTGTTATCAAATGACTGGAATGCGTTAAGAACCGATTTGAATAAACGACCAATTGAAGGTGTTGATGGAACTTTTGCAGACGATGTTATAATAAAAGTTTTAAATAAGTATGGAATTTCTGCAATAAATAATGATGTTTCAATTACTCTTTGGGGAACAGGTTCTCCAATGCGAGAATTTTTACATGTTGACGATATGGCTGATTCAAGTGTTTATTTATTAATGAATTACGATGCGCCTGATACTTTGCCATCACATGTAAATGCTGGATGTGGTTTAGATGTAACTATAAAGGAATTGTCCGAAATTGTTCGAAAAACTGTAAATTACGAAGGAAAAATAATTTGGGATACTGAAAAGCCTGACGGAACTCCAAGAAAACTGCTGGATGTATCAAAATTAAATAACCTTGGCTGGAAGCCGTCTATTACATTGGAAGAAGGAATTAAAAGAGTAGTGGCTGCATATTTATAGTATAACGTTAAGTTCACAACTAGATGGGATAATCCAATTGATTAATTTTTAATCAATTGGATTATTTTTTTTCTAATATCTTGAGTTTCCAAGACTAAAGTTGATTTATTGATTACTAGATTATTATATCTAATTTTTGCTAATATTTTTTTTGCAAATCGATACCATTCTAATGCCCATTTTCCAATAATATACTGACTACAAAAAAATATCAAAATTTCTACCCAAGTTGAACTTGTTAACGATGCAAATAGTATTGTTTGTATGAGATAAAAAAATGGAAAAGTGATAATACCTAATACATAATGAATAGAACTAAAAAAACCTTTATATTCAACATTTAAATTTTTTCTTATTAATACAGGTACAAAAAAAGGCAGTAAATTTAATATAAATCCAATGATAAATGCAGGAAAAGAAATACATAAAAGCAAACATTCAAATAGGAGGGGAGCAGTTCTATAATATTGTTCATCAAAAATCCAAGTTTTAAAATTAAGCCTTTTAATCAGCTTCTGATATTTTGCACAAAGTGCTTTAAGAATATTAATTTTGTTTGAATCGGTTTTTTCAAACATCAAAAGTCGATTAGCAATTTGTTGTCTAGCTTCAAAAAGCATTATTGTTTTATTGTCAATCTCAAGACCATCTATTAGGCTTGAATTTGCTATCTCAATTGAAGTTTCAAAACATTCATAATTAGTTTTTGATGATATATTTAGTGTTAAATTACTAAGCTCCATATACAATCTATCTTTAATCTCATTAGTTGCAGTTACATTATTCTCGGAATATATTTCCATATAATCAATAACATTTATTGGTTTCCCAATATTGATTATTATATGTTTTCCAAATTTGTGTAAACTTCCGAAATCTATTCCTACAGGTATTATTTTAACTGTTTTATTATTATCTAACTTCTGTTGAGCTGCAAATGCAATTCTGAAAATACCTTTTCCAAAAGTTCTTAGTTGCCGTTGTTCTCCTTGATTTCCTTCTGGCATTATGCCAAGAGTCTTATTATCTAATAAAATATCGACACAACTTTCAAACACTAAATTATTTTTTGCTAGATTTTCCATTCCATCTCGCATTCTAAATGCAGGTAGTATTTTTATATACCGAAGAAATTTTCCCAATCTTTTATTGTTAAATAAATCAGCGCGTGCTAAGAAAGTAACTGGTGAATTGGAAGGAGCAATTGAATGTATTGCAAGAGCATCCATTAATGCATTTAAATGATTTGGAGCAAAGATTACTGGGCTATTAACAGGTATATTCTCTTTGCCTATGACAATAAATTCACCATAAAAAAGCTTGAAGGTGAAAATTACGTAATTCTTTAAAATATTTAGCATTGTAAAGATTGTAGATGTAAGTTTAATTTAAAAATAAGAAATCAATTGTTTGCAATTAAGGTCTTTTTGACCAATAAGTAGATAAACTTAAACCCGAAACGATGTGCCAAATACCCCACCAGGCCGTAATAAATAGCATTCCACCTAGTGCCATATCTTGTGGAAATATTTTTGTGTTAAACAATAAAACGAGACCTAAACCTGAATTTTGAATTCCAGTTTCAATTGTAATTGTTCGACGATCGCGTTTGGGAACTTTAAATAAGAATCCTAATAAGTAACCTGTCATGAAAGCTAAAAAGTTGTGAATTAATACAATGAAAAAAACATAGTAAATATATTTCAGAAAAAGTTCCAAATTATTAGCAAATGCCAAAACTATCATTACAATAAAAAAAACAATTGATAAATATTGGATAGGCTTTTTTAATTTCTCAGTTATTTGTGGAAAGTATTTTGCAAACAAAATTCCCAAAATAAGTGGAATACCCAATAAAATAAATACAGTTTCAAACATTTGAGAATTGTCAATTTCTAATGGTTGAAGATACTGTCCAGCTCTATTACTGATAAATTTCATGTAAAGTCCACCCCAAAATGCAAAGTTAAAGGGTGTTGATATAGTTGCTAATAAAGTAGTTGATGCTGTTAAACCAATTGATAATTCAGTATTACCTTTGGCATAAGAAGTCATGAAATTTGAAATATTACCACCAGGACATGCAGCAACTAAAATCATTCCCATAGCTACCGTTGGTGTAATAAAATTACTTAAAATTAACACTAAAAGAAAGGTCATCAATGGTAGTGCAATTACTTGAGAAAATAAACCTACTATCGTAGATTTTGGGTTTTTAATTAATACCGTAAAGTCCTTAAGTTTAAGATTTAATGCAACTCCAAACATTATGAAACCAAGTACTATATTGATGGTGTGCATACCAGCTGCTGCAAAATTTATTCTTATAGGATCTAATTGAAGTAGTGCTTCGTACATCGTTTAATATTTTTTATTGTTAATTTGTGAAATGTAAATTCTTTAAAGTACAAATATAATAAATTATTACTATCATCATGTTTATTTTAAAAATTTTGATTTAAAAATTTTTATATCAGCCCATTTTTATATACTTTTGTAGAAGTAAATTATGCTAATTGACTCATTTAATTGGTTTTTGAACTTCATGAAAAGAAATTTATTATTGATTTTTATCACTATTATATTTATGTCATTTTCGTGCGCTAGTAGTAGCGAAACAGCTTCAGTTGTATCATTACAAACAAGTTATGGTAAAATAACTGTAAAATTGTATCCTGAAACAATCAAACATAAAGAAAATTTTTTGAAATTGGTAAATAAAGGATTTTACAATGGCTTATTATTTCATCGGGTCATTGCTGATTTTATGATACAAAGTGGTGATCCAAATTCTATTAAAGCTCAAAATGGCTCTTCTCTAGGTTCTGGTGATGTTGGTTATACTATTCCTGCGGAATTCATTTATCCTCAGTATTATCACAAAAGAGGTGCATTATGTGCTGCACGACAAGGAGACCAAACTAATCCATTGAAAGCTTCATCAGGTTGTCAGTTTTATATAGTTCAAGGTCGAGTTTTTACTGAAATTGAATTAAACGAACTGGAAAAAAATGGCGCACAAAAAATTGAAGCAAAATTATTTCAAGAAATAGTAAATACAAAACAAGAGGAAATAAAAAAAATAAGAGCTGAACACAGTCAGGTCAAATTGGATGTTTTACGTGATTCGATTTTGGCTGAAGTAAGTAAGAAAATGAAAACAATCACAAGTTTTAAATTTACTGATAAACAACGACTTGATTATAAAACAATAGGTGGTACTCCACATTTAGATGGTAGCTATACTGTGTTTGGAGAAGTAATTGAAGGACTTGATATTGTTGAGAATATTTCAAAAACAACTACTGGTTCTTCCGATAGACCTATTGAAGATATTAAGATATTAAAAGCTGAAATTGTAAAATGACTAGATGAATAATTTGATGAAAATTCATTTAAAAAAAAGTGTTTGAGATAGGTGCTGTGTTAAAAAAATAATCTTGAGATATTAACTGTATTTTTGCAGTTTATTTTAACTAATAGTTGCCAATTTATTAAAAGTAAAATAAAATTAACATGTTTGTAAAATGGAAATAGAGGTTAAATTATCAATCACAGGTTTAGTTTACAACAAATCAATTGTTGGGACTTATGGACTTGTTTTAAGTGAGGAGTTGGGTAATCGCCGATTTTCTGTTATGATTGGTGAGCCAGAAGCACAATCAATTGCGCTAAAAATTAACAACAAGAAGCCGCCTAGACCATTAACCCACGATTTAATTAAAAATCTTTTGACAGTTTTTGATTCAGAACTGAAGAAAGTTTTGATTTACGATATGGTGAATGATGTGTTTTTTTCAGAATTACATATTTTAAAAGATAACAATATTATAATTGTAGATGCTCGCACATCTGATGCTGTTGCTTTAGCTGTTCGCTCTGAATGTCCAATTTACATCAAATCAGAAATTCTTGATATTGTGGGAGTTGAGGTTGAAGAAACTACTGAACATGTTGAAAAAAACGAAAAAGATTTGAGCAAAAACAATAATATGACTGTAAAAGATTTTGATGATATGTCAATAGCAGAATTAGAAAGAATGTTGGAGATAGCAGTTCAAGAGGAAAAATATGAATTGGCAGTGAATATCAGAGATGCTATTAAAAATAAAGTCAAGTGACTTGTATAGATAAATATATAAAAATCAAAACATAATTTCCAT
Organism: uncultured Bacteroidales bacterium; assembly: GCA_903911085.1. Lineage (GTDB taxonomy): Bacteria > Bacteroidota > Bacteroidia > Bacteroidales > Paludibacteraceae > Paludibacter. The sequence continues at coordinate 106,091 of CAIWCC010000104.1, forward strand.
CAATAAAATTAGTCATGAATATAAAATTTCGCTTGACCTTTATGAGCTTTCTTCAATTTTTTGTTTGGGGAGCATGGTTAATTACAATTGCAAACTATTGGTTTGGTACAAAACAATGGGGGAGTAGTGAATTTGGTGCTATTTTTGCTACACTTGGTATATCATCCATATTTATGCCAACAATAACAGGAATCATTGCAGATCGTTGGGTAAATGCAGAAAAACTTTACGCAGGACTTCATATATTAAGTGGATTAACTGTTTGTACATTGCCATTGGTAAATGATCCAAACACATTTTTTTGGATAATGCTGCTTGCAATGTGTTTTTATATGCCTACAATTTCATTGTCAAATTCCATCGCATTTAATGCATTAAAAAGTGCAAAGTTTGATGTAGTAAAAGTATTCCCACCAATTCGTGTTTGGGGTACCATTGGATTCATTGTAGCAATGTGGGTTACAAACTTGACTGGTAACAAAGCGACTGTAAATCAGTTCTATATATCTGCATTCGCTTCGTTTGTATTAGGAGTTTATTCATTTACACTTCCAAAATGTGCACCTCAACTGCAAAACATAGCAAATTCTTCAATTGTCAATACACTGGGACTAGATGCATTTAAATTATTTGCAAATTACAAGATGGCTCTATTCTTTATTTTTTCTATGCTTTTGGGTGCCGCTTTACAATTAACAAATATGTATGGTGATGTTTATTTAGATGACTTTAGAAAAATTCCAGAGTATACTAATTCGTTTGTTGTACAATATTCAACAATCATTATGTCAATTTCTCAAATTTCGGAAACCTTGTTTATACTTGCAATTCCATTTTTCTTGAAAAAGTTTGGTATTAAAAATGTAATGCTAATAAGCATGTTTGCATGGGTTTTGCGTTTCGGATTATTTGCTTTTGGTAATCCAGCCGAAGGATTATGGATGATAATTTTATCATGTATAGTATACGGAATGGCATTCGATTTTTTCAATATTTCAGGATCACTTTTTATAGAAACAGAAACCGATTCAAAAATGCGCTCAAGTGCTCAAGGATTATTTATGATGATGACTAATGGATTTGGAGCTATAATAGGCAGTTTAATAAGTGGTTACGTTATTCAGAATTTTTTCACTAATGATAATGGATCAAAAGATTGGCAGCCAATTTGGCTTACTTTTGCTTTATATTCTATGATTGTTGCCATATTATTTGCACTATTTTTTAAACATAAACACGACCCTAACAATTTATCTAAAATAAAACATTAATATAAAATGCTTCAAAAGAAAATTAAAGATATTAACACAATAAATTATGTTTAGAACACACACTTGTGGCGAACTACGCCAAACCAATGTAGGCCAACAAACAACTTTAGCTGGATGGGTACAGCGCATTAGAAGAATGGGCGGAATGACTTTTGTGGATATTCGTGATCGTTATGGATTGACACAATTAGTTTTAAATCAAGATGTAAATGCCGAATTGTTCGATAAAGCAAATAAGCTTGGTCGTGAATTTGTAATTCAAGTAACAGGCGATGTTGCACTGCGTAGCAATATTAATCCAAATATGGAAACTGGTGATATTGAGATTCTTGTGTTTGATTTAAAGATACTAAATGAATCAAAAACTCCACCATTTACAATTGAAGATAATACTGATGGTGGCGATGATATCCGAATGAAGTACCGCTATTTGGACTTGAGACGTAATTCTGTTAGATCTAATTTAGAATTAAGACATGCCATTGCATTTGAAACACGACGTTACTTAGATAAAATGAGTTTTTTGGAAGTAGAAACGCCTGTTTTAATAGGTTCTACACCTGAAGGTGCTCGTGATTTTGTAGTTCCTTCAAGAATGAATCTTGGACAATTCTATGCATTGCCACAATCGCCGCAATTGTTCAAACAATTACTAATGGTTTCTGGTTTTGATCGCTATTTTCAAATTGTGAAGTGTTTTAGAGATGAAGATTTACGTGCTGACCGTCAGCCTGAATTTACTCAAATTGACTGCGAAATGGCATTTGTTGACCAAGAAGATGTATTGAATATCTTTGAAGGGATGATGAAACACCTTTTCAAGTTTGTAAAAAACATTGAATTCGCCGATGCATTCCCACGCATGACATGGGCAGATGGTATGAAATACTATGGTTCTGATAAACCAGACATTCGTTTCGAGATGAAGTTTGTGGAGGTGAAAGAAGTGGTTTCGGGTCATAATTTTGTTGTTTTTGATTCGTCTCCTTATGTAGCAGGTATCTGTGCCACTGGTTGCGCTGGATATACCCGCAAACAATTGGACGAATTGACCGATTTTGTTAAGCGTCCACAAATAGGAGCGAAGGGTTTGGTTTACATTCGTTGCGAAGCGGACGGAACATTCAAGTCGTCGGTAGACAAATTCTATGCTCCGGAAGACCTTAAACTGATTGCCGCTCAGTTCAATGCACAACCAGGGGATTTAATTCTCTTGATGTCCGGCGAAATGAGAAAAACCCAGAAAGCATTATGCGAATTGCGTTTAGAAATAGGAGCTAGGTTAGGACTTCGCGACAAGAATGTGTTTGCACCATTGTGGATTATCGATTTCCCATTGTTTGAATATGACGAAGAAACAGACCGCTATTATGCTATGCACCACCCATTTACTTCTCCTATGCTGGAAGATTTACCATTGTTGAAAACCAACAAAGGAGCAGTTCGTTCCAACGCCTATGACATGGTGGTAAATGGTGTTGAGTTGGGTGGAGGTTCTATTCGTATTCACGACCGTGCAGTACAACAAGAGATGTTTCATCACCTTGGTTTTACGCCTGAAAAAGCTGAAGCACAGTTTGGATTCTTAATGAGTGCATTCCAATATGGTGCACCGCCTCACGGTGGGTTGGCCTTTGGTTTGGACCGTTTGGTATCATTATTTGCAGGTTTAGATAGTATTCGCGATTGTATTGCATTTCCGAAGAACAATTCAGGACGAGACGTAATGATGGATGCACCAGCTGTATTGGACCAATCGCAATTGGATGAATTGAATTTGGAAATAAAACCTCTGACCACTAAAGGGGAATAAGACAACTTAAATACAAAGAAAATCAAAAGCCACTAAACTAATTGTTTAGTGGCTTTTGATTTTGCTCCAAAAACTATTAATTTTAGACTACCAACATACATCATCCTTTTTTCAAAAAACAACATTTTAGGACAAAACTGGTGCCATCTATCTTACAATCAACTTCATCGTGGTTGTCTGTGAGGCGGATACTTTTCACTTTTGTGCCACGTTTCAGTACCAATGACGAACCACGAACTTTTAAATCCTTTATCAGCGTAACACTGTCATTGTTTAATAATTCAGTACCATTGCTGTCTCTGGGCGTTTTATCCTCTAATAAATCATCGTTTTCTACATTGTTAAACTCATGACTGCAATCTGGACAAACATATAACATGCTTGATGAGTCAAAGTAAGTATTTTCCATTCCACACTTGGGGCATTTGGGTTCGTTATTCATTTATTGGTTTTTATTGTTTGAACGACAAAAGTACAGTTTTCAACTTAAAGAAGCAAATTATCATTTATCATTTTTCAGTTTTCAAATTGGAAGAAGTCAATAGTAATGACATTGTATTAACACTCTATTTTACATAATATATATTATAGGAAAATTGCATTGATTTATTCTGAGAGTTAATTATCTAATTTAAATCTATTTACGCGCATTATCACTTTTGAATCATTTAATTCACGTAAAGCATCGGTAGCAATCCATTTTGCTGATTTTGAACCTTGATTATATATACGTTCAGCAGTATCAATAGCCATTAAACGTAAAATTTCATTTCGTTTGCCAATTTGACGCAAAGCCCAATTAATGGATTTACGAACAAAATTTCGATTATCCCATGCTTCTCTTTCAATTATGTCAAAAAAATGAAAGAATAATTTATCTTCCGATTTTTTTCCTTGAAAAGCCAATTTGCACATTAATGTAAAAGCTGTTCTTTTAATAAATTCTTCATTGCGTGTTGAATACTCATCAATTTTGGAAAATACAAATGGTGTTTGAACCAATAAATCTGCGGTTTGATCACACATATCCCATGAATCAAAGTCATTTACCCAAGAATCAAATTGAATTTCTGTCATTTCTTTGGCATTTGCAATCATTGAAGCCAATAATCTAGCCTCATGTATTTCGGTTTCCCAAAGCTCTAATGCTAATTTATGATCTATTCCAATTGTTTTTGCAAGTTTTCTAATTAATGGTACTTTTACACCTAGTGCCTTTGAGTCATTAATACCAAAATGTGCCAACTTAGCTAGATGATCAGCTGTAGAAAGTAATTTCAATTCATCAATTAAAAACGAAACATCCATAAATGACCAAAAATAATTGTTTATATAGTACCTTTTTTATTCAAAAACATCAAAATTACTCAATCTAAACTTGGTTAGTTTATCGAAATAAAGTAAACTGTTTTTATCGGACTGATTGATAGGATATTTTATAGATTTTTTCAAATAATCTGTTGTAGGAATCAAATGGTATTGAAAAACCTTATTTAAAACACCTTTATAAACATATACAGGTAAGAATGAAGTTTTTATAATATGCTTCGATTTTGTTCCAATTTGTACTTTTACCATTATGCCACCATCTGTATTGGGCTGTCGTTGATTTGATATTGAATTTCCTAAAGAATAAAAAACAGGAACTTTATTACTATCATTACCAATTAGATAATCAGCATTTTGTACAACATGAGGATGACCGCCAATTATCAAATTTATTCCATTTCTAGTAAAAAAGTTGGCATATTTTTTTTGAAAATCATTAGATTGAAGTTCATATTCTGTTCCCCAATGAACAGTCATTACAATAAAATCGACGCCTTTTGCTTTAACTTTTAGAATATCATTTTTTATTTGAATGCTGTCCAGATAATTTACTATGTTTGGCAATAAAGGTTTATAAGCATTTGTACCATAAGTGCAATTTAGAAATGCAATTTTTACACCCTTTTTCTCGATTACTAATGGATAAATACTGTCTCGCTGTGTTTTATCTATATAACTTCCTGCAAATAACAGATTACGATTTTTAATTACATTTATAGTACGCTCTAAGCCTTTTTTACCACAATCTAAAGCATGATTATTTGCAGTAAGTATAATGTCGTAACCAGCAGTTTTCAAGCCATCAAGCAACGCATCTGGACTTGAGAAGTTGGGATAACCACTGAATGGTTTTCCTGCTAAAGGAACTTCTAAATTTACAATAGCAATATCTGTCGATTCAATATATTTTCTTACATTTTGAAAACAAATATCGTAATTAAATAATTTTGTTTTGGGATTATAAGCTGCCTTAAATTGAGGTGAATGCCCCATTATATCGCCCGCAAATATTAATGATAATGTGTCTTCATTATTTTCGTAAACATTTACTTCATTTTTACTAAACAAAAAATTACAAAAAAGGAACAACGAGCAAAACAATATCAAATACTTTTTCATACCTATCAAATATAGAAAATTAAAATGAAGTGTATATTCATTAGATTTCCATTGCTCCAATTATTTCAGTTACATTTTTATAACCATGACGATTAAGATACTCATCTATTCCATCAATAACTTTAATTGTAACAGTTGGATCAATAAAATTTGCAGTTCCAATTTGGATGCCAGAAGCTCCAGCAAGCATAAATTCAATGGCATCAGTTGCATTCATTATTCCACCAAGTCCAATAACAGGAATTTTTACAGCTTGAGCTACTTGATAAACCATACGAAGCGCAATTGGTTTTACAGCTGGTCCAGATAATCCACCAGTAATAGTTGATAAAATTGGTTTTCTCTTCTCAGCATTAATTGCCATACCGAGTAAAGTGTTTATTAGAGATACGGAATCAGCTCCTTCTGCTTCAACAGCCAATGCAATCTCAGAAATTGAAGTTACATTTGGCGAAAGCTTTACCATTAAGTCTTTTTTATATACTCTTCGCACTTCTCTAACTACTTGAGCAGCAGATAAACAGCTTGTTCCAAAAGCCATTCCACCCTCTTTTACATTGGGACAAGAAATGTTTAATTCGATACCAGGTATAGCATCTAGCTCATTTAGTATTTCAGCGGCTTCAATATAGTCTTCAATGATAGAACCAGACAAATTCACAAGTATATTTGTATCGATGTTCTTTACGGTTGGATAAATATTTTTAACAAAATATTCAACACCCTTATTTTGCAGTCCCACAGCGTTTAGCATGCCAGAAGGGGTCTCAGCCATACGTGGATATGGGTTGCCTTGACGTTCGCGAAGAGTTGTTCCTTTCACAATTATACCGCCAATTCGCGATATGTCCATGAAGTCTGAATACTCGCTACCATAACCAAAAGTACCCGATGCAGTGAGCACTGGGTTTTTCAATTGTAATTTTCCAATTTTGATATCTAAATTTGCCATTTCAACTTTGTAATATTAAAAACAGGTCCTTCGGTACATACACATACATGTCCTTGGATTGTATCAGTTACGCAACATAAACAAGCACCAATTCCACATGCCATGGTGTTTTCAAGAGAAACTTCGCAAATAGCGTTTATTTTCGCTGCATACGAAGCAATTGCCTTCATCATGGGTGTTGGTCCACAGGTATAAATATAATCGAAATTTGAGGCTCTTAGGACTGAATGCTGGGTAACAAATCCTTTTTCTCCTAGAGAGCCATCTTCGGTTGTTATAAATACATTTCCGAATCGTTCATATTCACAAAGCTGCAAAATATCAGTTGATGATCTTCCACCAATTAGAAAATTAACGTCAAAACCTAAACTTTTCAAATGTGCTCCTAAATAAAGTAATGGTGCCACACCACAACCACCTCCAACAAGTAATAACTTTGCTTCTGAATTGGTAGGTATAGAATAGCTATTTCCTAAGGGAAGCAGTAAATTTACGATTTCTCCAACTTTCAAATCAGCCATTTTTTTTGTTCCATCTCCAATTATTTGAATAAGTAACCATAACTCATTTGTTTCGTAATCTACAAAATGAATTGATATTGGACGTCGTAAAAATACCGTTGACGAACCATCTACGCGTATTTCAGCAAATTGACCAGGTAGAATCTCAGGAAGTTTATCGTGCGACGTGAGAATAAGTAAGGCATATTGGTTACTAAGACTTATGTTTTTTTTAATAACCAAATCAAGCATGAATTTCTTCATCGAACATTTTTTTTTGAGAATTAACATTGATATTTATACATAAAATGCATTGTTTTCAAATGCAAAATTACACAAATATCTCGACATGACAAGAAAAATAAATACGCTCCAAATACGAACAATTTAAAATGAAATAAAAAAGGCTCGAGTAGTTTATTTTTTTAGAACATATTACCTGACAATGTCTTTGATAGACAAAATAAATTAACACAGTAATAGTGGTGATTTTTATAAATACAAAATTTCAACATCAAATTTAGGTTTGATAAAAATCAACATTTTTTTTTATTTTGTTTCAAACTCTTGAAAAGTGTTATCCGTAAAATATACAATTATTTTACGAACAGATTTTGAAGGTGTCTCCACAATTGGTAAAAGGGGTGTTTGTATCTCCGGAGTTGAAAAATTTGAAGGAGTTTGAACTATTGTGCTAGTTTTTTTCTGGATGGGCTCAGAAGTTGATGAAAAATTTTCCGTCAATTTTACATCTAAAAATGCTGAATTTGAGTCAGTTTCATCGTCTAATGGAAACAACGTAGGCGCCTGAGATTGCTTTTCTATTCGATACATTGAACCAACACCCAAAATAAGCCAATCTGAGCTAACTGTACGGAAGCGATTTAATATTTTTTTAAGAACATCCAAACTTGGATTGTTTCGACCATTAATAATGTGTGAAAGAGTAGATCCTTGAATTCCTATTTCCGCAGCAAACTGTGCTGAATTCATTTCTTCTTTCAACATAATCTTTTCAATTCTGTCTTTTTCTTCCATAACACCCGCTATTTTTGTGAATTGTACATTTCTATTATCGACTACAAAGATATGTGAATTACTTTACATGTGCAAATATATGATATTTGTAAAGTATGACATTTGTAATAATACAATTGTATCTTATCAAATTATTCAATGATTACAAGTATAATGTTATGTAAATGCTTATAATGTAGACTTTAAATATAATAATTGAAGTAATTATATAGTTAAACATA
>CAIWCC010000105.1 GCA_903911085.1 uncultured Bacteroidales bacterium
GCCTGTATACTTTTCATAAGCGAGCAAATGGCGGGAGCCAAATTAAAGTCGGCCACATGATGTATTCCGAAAAAGGCCAAACGAATGGCTTTACTCATTTTGGAGCAACCGCCAAATTCTTTGTTATTCTTGCGAACGTTCGCAAATTCCGGTCGGCGTTTAATCTGGTCTTTGGTTGCGCCACCTTTGGTGCGTACAAAAATTTCGTCGCTTCCTTTGCGGGTATAAAATGTTAGTTTTCCGACATTGCCGGTTAATTGATCTAGTTGTTTTGCACGTGCCATGGTAATTGATAATTGATAATTGATAATTGATAATTGATAATTAGCGTTTGTTAAAAGTTAGTTATTTGCTCAATAGCAACAACATAAATTCTTTTTTTTTATTTATATGCAAGCAATTTTCAACCTATTTAATAATATCCATTCATTAAATTTATGTTCTCTCAACAAATAACTCTGAAAGAGTTTAATATCATTTGATTGATGATATTGAACTCCTTCAGAGTTCTGACTTATGAACACATTTCATCCCCGAATTTCATTCGGGGCTAATCAAATTAAACCACTTTGTGGTTGTAAATAGTTTTTCAGCAGACCCTTATTAATAATTTTTTGTCGTTTAATAAACCTTTTTAAATGGCTGTAAAAAATCAGAATATCCTTGAAAACAACTCCGTTCTTTTTATTTATGACCCCCAAACCCCAAAATGGGGCCATAAGCCCAAATTTATATATAATCCTATAATATACTGCATCTTAGAACCCCATTGGAGGCAGGGTTATAGCAAAGACAAATTAACGTACAAATTACATTATTGATAATTCATAATATGTTATTGCATATATGCACCATTACTGCATCTGTAAGCCATTACAAAAATAAACAAAATATATTTAATACAAAAACAAATCATATATAATCCATAGCCTAAATATATGGATTATATATGGATTATATACGGGTTATATATGGGTTATATATGGATTATTTCAAAATATGGAGGGGATAAGATGCGGAGTTGCAAGAAATATGGTTGCACAAAAAAACACCCCACAACTTAGCAATTTGACTTGCTTTGTTGCGGGGTGTAATAATTTAATATAGTGTTGTCCGGTAAAAACAAAAAAAACAGTGTCGCTCCTAAGGAGCTCAGCTAATACTTGTAACTTATTTTCTACCATAATTCCGTCCCGATGGGACTTTTTATAAATAGCTTCGGAGAAGCGACATTATGGTAGTCAATGAATTAGAATTGTCAATATGCCCCATCTGGGCGACATTATAGCAAGTCTTGTTGTATAAAGAATTACAGTAATTATAAAAAATATTTACCTGACAACAATGAATAAAAATCAGTTAAATTTGAATGTTCAAGATACAAAAAAGACACCTTTATTTTTATTGTTCAACAAGCTGCTGAATCAATAAAAAAAAGGTGTCTTATTATTTGTATTCTTTTTGAATACTATTTGAATAGCAATTTATCGCTTCACAAACTTATACAACTTTATATTATCTTTATTGTTCAATTTCAATATATATACACCAGATGAATAGATCGACATATCAACTTTAACTTGCCATTGATTTCCAATTTCTTGGTTGTAAAGTACTGCTCCACCTAATGTCAGTACAGACAATTGGCCATTGCTCAGCGCATCACCCAATTTTACGGTAAGTATATCCTTAACAGGATTTGGATACAGTTCTATTCTATCAGCCCAAGTATTATCAACTGCCGTTAATGCAATTACTTTTATATAGCCATTTTTTGCAATAGAACTTTGATCCCACACTAATCCATTGCCTGGAGTTTCGGGAACTATAGCATTGAATTTTCCACTATACTTAGGTGAATTAATTACTTTTACAGAATCGCCACTTATGAATGATCCAGTTGTAAGATTTAAATTCAGTGTTCCAGCAATAGTTACTGCCACCTTAACCCTGATTGAATCCTGTAATTTCGCAGTTTTGTTTATTCGAATAATAGTTTTACTTGCAGAATTAAGTATTAAACTTCCACCTATTTTAAGCGTTCCGTAAGAAGTACCTCCCGGTTGAATTGTACCACCAGCGATAGATACACTTGCTAAAGTTGCACCAGTTCCCATAAAAGTTCCACCTGCGTTAGCAATTAAAGTACCTTTTATACAACCATTATTACTTAAAATAATTTTTCCACCATTAACAACTGTATTCGTACAAGTGTCGGTAAGTGTCAATGAACCTGTTCCAACTTTGGTCAACGAATTACTAATAATTTTACCGTTAAACACTGCATCTGTATTTTTAGATCCAACTACCCAATCGGCTACTGTCAGATTGGAATTTGCTTCACCTGATAATTGACCAAGATTGACTGTTCCTGCACTGTTTTTATACACATTAACATCCGCCGCTGCATTAAGCGTAGCATTTGCATATCCGTAATTATTATTTATGCGGAAATCAACACCAGTGGCATTAATCGTACCAGTAAAGGCCGACCAGTCACCACTTAAATCTCCACGAACATAAGGTGAATAAACTGTAAATGTACCACCACCAGTTAATGTGCTAGTAATGTTGCAGCGACCGTCAATTCCAAATTCTCCAGTTGAACCAGTTGGAACATAAATTGATTTTGAAAACACATCATTCATTTGTACATTTATCATATAAAGTGCACCTCCATCAAGAGTAACATTGCCACTACCAAGACCATTTCTGTTGGCGTTGCTTGAACCCAATACGATTTTACCTGCTTTTACAACTGTACCTCCAGTATAAGTATTTGCAGCATTCAATTGAAGTATTCCAGCACCAGCTTTCACCAAAGTTCCAGTACCTGAAACGCCAGACAACAAAGACATTGAACTTCCAGAGATAGAACTAAATGTACATTCGCCACCATTAATTGCTACTTGACGATTGGTACTTGATGAAAGTGATACTAAACTTAGACCAGCTCCACCTTTGATTTCAAGACCTCCAGTTGCGGACAAAGCTGAGCCTATTGAACTTGGCTCGCCAGCATCATCTAAACTTCCAATTTCAAGTGTTCCAGCTTCTATCAAAGTGTTTCCTGTAAATTTATGTTTGCCAGTTAATCGCACCACCGATGTGCCTTTTTTGGTAAGCTTCGCATCACCACAAATGGCTCCAGCACCGTTAATTGTATAGTTTGTAATGCCGTCGAAAGTCAAATCACTTGCATACAAATCTTTATTAAGCGTAATTGTTGGCTTTAAACTTCCAGTATTATCGAATAAAACTGAATCGCGAGTAGCATAAACATCACTTACACCATTTTTCAACCAACTATTAGAAATTCCTAAATCCCATAAATTTGAAGTTCCTGCCCATACAACTTTGGCAGCAGGACGTAAACCTGCTATTAAAATTCCTATAGCATTATTCTGATTTACAACAGTAAATGGATATTCACTTAAGCCTATAACTTTAATTTTGGAAACACTACCGATAAAAGAACCAGCATATTTTAGCACCGGATAAAAACCAGCCGAAAGAACAGCATCTTTGAGACCGACACTTATTGTTACAGAATCGGATAGAATTAAATTCCCTTTTATATTTACAATATCACTCTTACTAGAAACGCCTGTTGGATCTTTTGATAAATCAACAAAATTGACAGCTCCAAGTTTTTCAGTCAAATTATTTACCGTCAAAGTATCAACAGAACCAACTCCATCGCCAGGAATAATTGCACCACCATATTCTAAAGTTAAACTTTTACCAATAATACCATGTCCGCCAATTCGTCCACCTGTTAGCCCGCCAGATAACGCACCACCCCAAGTACCACCATAAACAGTAACATCTGAATTGGATAAACTATCGTTTACAATTAAAGCACCATCCCACACAACTGTTTTTCCTGTGTAGGTGTTTTTATTATTTAGCATTAGAAATCCTTTTCCAACTTTTGTCAAAGAAGTTGCACCTGCAATTCGTCCAGTACCACCGAATGTATAATCATTTGGCGAATAAACTGTTACTTGTCCTGGATTAAGTACGCCAGTAAGAGTTACCGGAGTAGTATTCAATCCTGTAAGGTCAAATAGAACACTGTCATTAGGAGCAAAACCAGCAACGCTAGATCCACTCAACCAGCTTTGTGATGTATTTACATCCCAAATATTGCTTCCTGCATTACCTTTCCAGTGCAGTTTGGCGTTTACCATTGGAGGAGGTGGTGGAGTTTGCATTCCAGAACCTAAATAATAATCGGGAAAAGAACCACCAATGCGACCTCTACAAGAAGTTTGACCTCTATAACCTGGGTTTTGCATTAAAGTGTACAAACGGTTTATGGCTGGATCGTAAGTAGTATAAATGCGTAACTCACTTCTATCAGCAGTTTCAAGAACCATTTCTTCGCGCCAGTCACCCAAAATATCAGCCCAAAGTGGTGGATGTCCACCATAAGGCATAGTTGGACTACCTGCATCGGCGTAAACACTATACAAACGTGATTCTGGCCATCTTTCAATAGCAGGAGATGTTCCTGAAGCATTAACTCCATCAATTAACTCACGCTGTAAATCGCTGTTCCACCAAATTCCCCAAACTGGGAATCGACCAGTAGCAGATATTTTATCTCCTTTACAATTATAAAGCCCTCCCATTGTAGAATAACACTCAGCACCTTTAACGGTTGCGTCGTAATCACCAGCATCACCACGACTTAAATCGCCCATTGACGACATAAACCATTTTTTAAAGTAGTCACCAGTTAAGCCATCATGGATGGACATACCGATAAGTGAAGAGTTATTTTGTTGAATAGAAAAAATCTCATATCCAGGTCTGTCTGGATCCATATCTAAAACCCGATAATGATCGCCATGCGTAAAATTATGGTTGTCGTACATTACTTTTCCATTATCATCGAGTGCCGATCCTAAAAATGCAATTTCATCTTTGCCATCATTATCCAAATCAAAAATGCTAATATTATGTGCCTGCGATAAACCTTCACCAGCTTTGGGAATCCATCTCCAACGTTCAGTAATTTTGCCATTACGATAATCAAAGGCAAATGCTGGAGTATTATCGCCGCCAGCTCCACGTACAATTACAACACTAGGAAGCACACCATCTAGGTATGCTACAGACATATATATGTAATATGGACGTTCATTCGGTCCATATTTAGCCCAAGCGTCGCCACCAGTCGACGGTTCGAAAGGAACTCTCGACATTTCACGACCAGTTGCACCATTAATTACAGATAAAAATTCTGGACCATTGTTTACAAAACCATCTGTACGCCTGTAATTAGTTTTCCCATCACCATCAGTATCGCCTATACGAGTACTATCGGTAGATCCATATCTAAAGCATGTTCCTTCAAATGTTCTCAAAGCTATTTCAGCTTTTCCATCTCCGTCGAAATCATCCATTGCCAATGTACCTGAGCCATTGGCTGTAAATATAAAATTGGGTCCCAAATCGAGTCTCCATAGCAGAGTACCATCAATCTTATAACAATCTATTTTATTAATTACTGTAGCATTTGTTGTTCCTGAAGATCTTTTACAAACATACTCATATTCACCATCTCCATCGACGTCGCCGGTGAAAACATAATGAAGAGCATAATTTTTACCATCGGGATCGGGTTGTTGTTTGAAACCAATATATCGTTTCGCTGGAGCATTTGCAGGTAATGTAAATTTATTACTAGCATCTTTTTCAACCCCATTTACAACTGGCTTAACAAAATAACCATTTGAAAGAGTAAGGGATACACTAGCATCAGTATAATCGGTAGTTGACACCAAAGGTCCAGCAATTTTTACGGGGTTTCCACCATTGGTTGAACGGTATACATTAAATGAAATATCGGATGGATCATCACCCAATAAGCGCCAACCAATATATGCCTGACCATTGCCTTTATTGAGCACAATTAAGCCACGACCAATTTTTTCAATTTTGCGTTGACCTACAACATTTTGAAAAGGCAAGAAAATAATTGCCAAGAAAAGTACGAAGAAAAGTAAACGTGTTTTATTCATGAGCGTAATAATCAATTAAAGTTTTTTTGAATTGTGATTATGATTTAAGATTAAAACCAAACTAATGATTTTTGGTTTTGTTCTTTTTTTGACAGATGATTTTAATAAAAATACCGTTCTTATTCGGTTAAGAATAAGAACAGTATTTATTTCAAATGCTAAAAATTTTACTTTATTTTACAATAACTTTAGAAACAGATCTTTTTCCATTATTATTGATAGAAACAATGTACATTCCCTTCAACGAACCTGCGTTTATAGAATTAATTGCTCCTTCAGAAAGTATTTGTTTTGTTACAATTCTACCACAAATATCATAAATTGAAGCAGTTGAATTTGAACTCACATCGCCTTTCACAAAAATTGTTTTGTTTGCGCTATATACAGTCAGTTCGTTTGCTTTCAACTCATTAACTGCGGCTGGAGGTGCATCAACTATTACATTTGCAAGACCAGTAGGAGCAGTAAATGCAACTTTTGCAATATTATCAGTACCAGCTTCTTTAATAGAACCTGCATTTGGGTGAATAGTTGTAAGTGTACTTTCAACAATTATACTAATTCCATCAAGATCTTTGTCTCCAGCAGCAACTTTATAGCTAAATGTCAAAGTATCAGTAGCAGTTCCGCTTACATAATAAGCATCTACGTATTTATTAGATCCTGTCAAATAAATCATAATACTTGGATTTCCTACAACCTCTACTGGGAATGAATATCCAACTTTAAAGATGATATCTTGTCCTTCGGTATATTTTCCTGCTGCAGGTATAGTTACAACAGTTGGAGCAACTGGAACAATTGCAGGATTTATAATTAGACCAGGAAAAATAGATGTTGGCACTTTTAATTCTATAGAGTTACCATCTATATTTTTAACGTTACCATCAACAATACTCATAATAGTATCCATCTTAACTCCTGCAGAGAATGGAGTTGTAGTTGAAATTGTTCCTCTCATCAACAATTTGTTTGTTCCTGACCCAGACACACAAACTGCAGATGCAACCCCAACAGGAATATCGTCGGTAGATAATACTTTTATACGTGGTAGTCCAGTCAATATAACCGGTTCACTTGCAATTAAAGTAAAGAAAAACGCAGTGCCTGGACTATACACTCCATTAGCACAAGGTTCAATAGATAATATTTTAGGTCCTATAGCATTAATAATAATACCAGAAGTATTCATTTCGGGCAAATTAAGCAATGCATTATTAAGCGCAACATCTTGAATAGTGGCACCATTCAAAGTAACAGTATTTGACACATTTATACCATCCAAATCAAGCTCTCCAGGAAGTGTAATATAACGGAAAGTCAATACTTTTGAACCACTTCCACTAATGAAAGTTGCAGCCACATTTTTATCTCCAACTAATAAATC
Source organism: uncultured Bacteroidales bacterium (assembly GCA_903911085.1). Lineage (GTDB taxonomy): Bacteria > Bacteroidota > Bacteroidia > Bacteroidales > Paludibacteraceae > Paludibacter. The sequence continues at coordinate 7,420 of CAIWCC010000105.1, forward strand.
CAATTGTGGAACACCAAGAACATTAACAATGTTATCGTAAGTTACCACAAAGTCTAGATTTGTAGCGTTTGGATATTTCTTATCAGCAGGTAGTTTTACAGACACAATTGAAGGTGCTGAATTTCCATCAATTAAAATTCCAGAAGTTGTTTTGGATGGTAATGCTATATCTGCATCGGCTCCACCTTCGCTTTTAATTGAACCACCATTTAATGCAATAGTACTTGGAATAGTTATACCATCTAAGTCTAACTGACCTGCAACCACATTAAAGCCAAATTTAAGTTGAGTAGAACCACTACCACTAATATAGGCAGCTTCAACGACACCTGAGTTTAATGTAACAGGTATTGAAGGTGTTCCTGTAACAACAACTGGCAATGTATAACTTACAAGAAAATCGATATTCCGACCTACTAAGTATTTATCATCACTTGGAACTGCTAATTCACCAAATTTAAATACTGGAATTGTGAACGCTGGGTTTGCATCTGCGCCGGCATCAAATGCACCTGTAAGACGCAATTCACCATCAATATCATTGGCAACATAGTTTGAAAGATCTTCGCCAGCACCTTTGGCAGGTGTACCAATATCGGTACGTAAGTGAAGATTTGGGGCAGTGATACTTGTTGGATCTACAAATTGAGGATTGTTAACCGAACTTTTTGAATCAAAACTAATACAAGCCACTTTCCAATCGTTAAACGATGAATATGGAGTAGTATTTACAAGACCAAATCTATTGCTTGCTGTTGAACCTGACTGGTAAAGATTATTATCACAAGTCAAATAAGCCGAAGGATAGAAATCGCTAGTGCCTACAATTCTAATTGCATAGTGAAAACCTGTGGTTCCACCAACACGCATATTGGAGAAAATGTTGTTTTTAAGATCAATAAATCCTGTTACACCTGCCGTTGGCAATCTATAAAAAGCAGCTGTTGGACCAGTTACCAAACCAGTTGCAACATTACCACCAATATAAACCGTATTGTTAAAATAATAGGCATGGGCAGCTGTACTTGCAAACGCAGCTTGATATATACCATAAACTTCACCGCCACTTGTATTTTCATTACCCAAACATATCATGTTGTTTTTGATACTAGTAATGCCTGTAGTAGTTGTATGAGCTTGAGTACTGTTAATACCATAAGTTCTGGAACTTGCTGAGTTACAAAAAGCCGTCACATTGTAAATATTATTTCGCTCGATATTTATGGTTGATTGAGTAGCCACTTGAATACCATAAGCTTGATTGCTAGTTGATGTTGAAGTTAAATCAGCTGCTGCTAAATTAAAAATTGTATTGTGAATAATATCGCTTGTGTAATAAACAGTTGCGGAACCACCGCCGAGGGATATACCACGAACCATACAAATATTAGTTGGTGTGGCTCCTATTTGAGTTAAATTACAAACTGTATTGTCAACAACAGTGGCATTGGCTCCCATTGATATTAACCCACACATAGTCCAGTAAACATTACTCGCCCTTACCCCATTGTAATTAAGTTTAATACCGTTAACTGTATTGCCTTCATATTTGATATACGAACCTGCCAATACCGGAGTATAAAACCCTGAAATAACACCAAAATTAGCATCGCCAGTACTGTTGGAGCCAATTTCAATACCACCGATTTTATTGTTCGTCACTGTGGTAATACCTTCAAATGAACTTCCTCCAACAATTTGCATACCCACAAATTTAGTCCCTACTAAATTCGATGGAATGGAAGTTACTCCGTTTCCATTAGCATCTGCATAACCTACAACATTATTTTTGACAACATTCAAGTTTCCCTTGATTACAGCACCATAATAATTGGCTGCAATTGTAGGATTCATTACTGTATTCCAAAAAATACGGTTATTATCAATGGTTAAAGAATTAACATAAGTACCAATATATATACCAGCAGCAGTAGTTGAAGCTACTGTTTGTGTAAAATTATAAATATTATTATTTGAAATAATAATACCATCATTAGATATTGTAGCAGACGTACCAATAATGTAAATAGGACAAACAGGCATTGTTGCACCATCTGCTATATCACAATTATCAATAGTGTTGTTATCATTACCATCAATGAGTCCTGTTGTAATAGTAATAGTTCCACTACTTGCAGCTGTATTTGTACCTTTTATTGTGGCATATTGAATAACATTAGATTTAGCATCACTCAACAAAGCAATAGTTTGAGTGGCAATAGTGGCCGTACTTGTATTACTAATAGTCAAATCTTTTGTTGAGCCAGTTCCGCCAATTCTACCATCAATAGTTACAAATCCTACACCATCAAGTTTTATCAGAGCACCTGCAATTTCTCCCGATAGTGTAACACCAGCAACACTTGGACGAATAGTTAACGAACTCCAACCTTTATTTGTCAAACTAGCAGTAGCTGTTTCAACGATAGAAGTTTGATCTAACGTAATAAGAATTGTTTTACCTGTTTGGTCGGCAGCTGTAATTGCTGTAAAAGCAGCACCTAAATTACCATAAGTACTGCCATCGGCATCAGCAGAACCAGAAACTGTGACTTGTGCCTGAACATTTTGCCCAACACCAATCAACAACAAACCCGCAAATAAAGAGAGTTTGATTTTGAGGAAAATTGTTTTCATAAATAAAAAATTTTAAAGTAAATAATTAAATAATAGTAATATCTAAATTGGGAAAATTCTAATTTCAATACGCAACATTTAACTTTACAAAACAATAATCATTATTTTATTTCAAAATTATAATTTAATGAATTTCGAAGAAAATTTGCCTGTTGACTTAATAATGTAATAACCTTTCTGGAGGTCACTTACATCAATTTTATTTCCAACAATAATCATTCGCTTTTGCAAAACTCCAAACAAGTTGTAGATTTCAATATCTAAAGGTTCTTCATTTGTTCTATTAATAAATAGCTGATCTTTAACTGGATTAGGATAAACTGATAATTCGGAATAATGCACATTTTCAATCCTCTGAATAATACTTACAGGATTAATAACCAGCCAACCAGCAGCTTCGGATGCAGCAGCAAGAATGCCTAATGATTTTTCGCGTTGTTTCATCACTGTAGCATACTTAGCACTGGTACTCATGCATCTTAAACCAGCAGTTACGGTATCATCGTTACATGTTTGCATTTGTGCTAAGAATATTGGATTAGCAATACTATCACCATAATTTATAGTTGTAGCTGAAGAAGTTGTAATAGCATTGGTTGCGGTTTTTCCAACAATAATTTTTTTACCATCGATAATTCCAATACCTTGAGTTATGGCAAAATAGGCAATGACCTCTTGTGTTAATGCAGTTGTAACTTTGCTTTCTTTTTGCAAGCGTGCTTGGAAACCTGTTTTAGTTACATTTCTAACCCGAACAGCTGTTGCAAAAGCTGTTGAAGGACTAAATTGAGAAACAAAAACGACTGGGATTGTATCGAACGGTGTAGCAAAAGTAATATTTGTCCATGCTCCAGTAATAGATGTTCTAGCCGATTTGGCTTTTAGATTACCAAAATCGAAACTACCCAATCCAGTAATTAAATAAGGTACAGATTCATCTTTGGAAAGCGTAGTAGTATTTTGATACAACCACGGTGCAAGTTGAATTGCAAAATTTAAGGTGGGACTTAGAAGTTTTGGTCTTGGCACAATCAATGTTGTTGCGTTATTATTTGATGGGGCTCCCAAAATCATTGCTGGCAAATTAGTATAAGAAAAAGGCTTTTTGAACATTACGGTATTCCAACCCACGCTATTGAATGATAAATTTCCGTACTGAATGTCACCACCATTGGAAATGTCATAGCCTTCCTCGTCAGAGTATGCAGTAGTTGCCCCATTGGTAAGAATTGATTTAACACGATAACGCAGTTTGTTGGGGCCATTTAAATCAATTGTATCTATTGATAGTCTTGGAGAAGCGATGTCGGTTCGAGCAAATTCAACATATGCCCCATTTCCTTGCTTTTTTTCAATTATATGTGATTTGAAATACTCCAGATTTTGATTAATAATATTAATCGAAGTTTTATTTGCACCGTAACTAACTCCAAATGAAGGCGCTTGATAGGTAAATGTTGGTATTACTTCATTTATTGCTCGATATGCAAGAGGTGGTTTATTATCAGCATAGTATTTACCAGCCGGAGTTAACCCCCCGCCTAATACCATAGCTCTATGATTTCCAACCCAGTTATAAATTGAATATCTTTCAATAAAATGAGCTGTATCGAGTACATTTAAAATAGCTTTGAGGTCAGTTAATTGTTTTTGTAATCTTGCTAGCGAGTCAGTTGGCCATGTCTCTGTTGTCCAGTTTGCACCATTGTTCCATTCAGTAATCCAAATAGGACGACCAGTTTTGTCATGTATCGCTTTTAAATCACTATACCATTTTTGAGGTGTTAATCCACCCCAATAAGAGTGAATTGCAACATAATCGACCCTGTAATTGTGCGCTTTACAACTGTCCATAAATTGATACAACCAAGTAAAGCTAGTACAAGCTGGGGTACCAACACGCAAACCAGATTTTAGCATATTTGGCCATTGTGCCACAGCTTGTGCTACTGTAACATTGGCTTGCTCAGTATGATCGGGCTCATTATAACCAAGTAAGTGAGAAACATTTAACTTAGCATTAATTGTAGACCATGTAGGCCAACTATTATCCTGTTTTATAGGAACATATTCAATTGATGATGTAGAATTTCCACTAGCACTCCAATCATATCGCCATGTGGCTTCAACCATTCCATATTCAGTTGCAGTATAACCACACCAACCTTTTTTGGATGGCCACTCCCATTTAGCAACACGAATAAATGACACATTAGTATCTAACAATGATGGCATTATCGAGAATTCCAAATCTTTATCATCTGCAATAAACACTCTACTGTAACCCATACCGTCGGCACTTGTAGCCAATGTAGCCATATAACCTCTTTTGAGCTTAAAAGATCTGATTTGATTGTCGAATACCCCCAATGAATTATTAAAAGTATATAATGAATAGAGAGCTGAATCACCCTTAAAACTTGGTTTCGTATAAACCTTAAATGGTTTAAAATTATCGGGTTGAGGTATAATAACAGTACCATGTCTATAAATTGTTACACGCACATTTGAATGAACCGTGTCGGTACCAGTAATTGTAGTTTTTATTATTGGAGCCTGCCCGTTGATTAATATATTTTGTAAAAGCGAATCAATTACAACACTAGGTCTTAAATTATCGAAGAAAACCCATGAATTTTCAGAATTTAGTTGTATTGTACTATTGACCAACAACTTAGTAGTGGCATACAAATGCAAATTTGTTTTCCCATTTATGGTAACGGCTTTATCGGTATAGGATGCTGCTACAACTTCAGCTGCAGTTAGAGTAAGAGGTGTTTTTGATTGCGAAAAAACGATCTGAGTAACAAATAAACAGAGGGTTACAAAAGTAAGTTTTGTCATAAATTCAAAATTTATAGTAGCTGAGTACCTATGTGATTTAAAAAGTATTATACATTGGTAATAACTCATTCTTCATAGAAAATTCAAAATAATATGGTGTTATTACCAAAAGCAAATATAGTATGATTATTGGTTTGTAAAAAAAACATTCAATATAAAGCCCAAATTAAATAAAAAATCCTAGTTAAATTCATTGTAATCGTTTACGAAAAAATAAACATTACATCGAAAAATAAATAAAAAAGTCTCCATATTTGAAACAAAACGCCAAAATTTGATACAAGAAAAATGAGTGTATTTTATCGAATATGCAAAATATCCCAAACTCAAAAAAATTAAGATGTAACTTTTATTTGATTAAAATTTTTCTAGTATAAAACATCTTATTTTCATCAACTAATCTTAATATATAAACTCCTTTCGACAAATCAGTCAACTTTAATATGCAAGGTGAAAAGCTAAGATCTTTTGTAAATCGAAGCATCCCTTTTACATCGATTAATGACATTTTTATTGTTCTTGCTTGGAGACCATTATAGTTAAGGAGCAAACTTTTATTCTCTGAATTAAAAAAAACTTTTATATCATCTTCTAGTCCCAAAATTGGTATTTCGGTAGATGGAGCAAAATAATTTAAAACAGCATTCCTAAAATAAACTCCAGGATCTGAATTGACATTCGGGTAGTTAATCGTTTTACTTTCAGCACCTTTAGTAAATAAATATTTCATATACTTGCCTGTTGCATCATTTTCAGTAAATTCCACATTCACATAATAATCTCCATCAGGGACTAATATATTGTTAAAATCTTTACAATTCCAATTAAATGGAATTCGCATAACTCCTTCGTCAAAATATGGCTCGTTATGTCTTGTCAAAGTAGCGCCAGTTTGTCCATCTGTAATTTTAGCGCCAGAATTCACCCTCCAAGTCGTTAAATAATATGTATAAGTTGAAGATTGTCTGTTTATAGTTTTTACGTAAGCACCGTTGGCTTTTGTAATCCAAACAACAAAACAGTTGTAAGGCGTATATTGTCCGTCGTAAGTGACGGTGGTAACATTAAACGTTAAACTTTGAGCGTTGGTCAACATCGAAAAAACGACAGCCAATACACTCAAAATAAGTTTTCTCAAGAAAGTTCTATTTATATTTTTAGTTCTATTTTTCATTTACATCGAAATTTGACATTTAATTAGTAAAATAAAAAAAATGCTCTAAGCGGTAAACACTGTTAATTTACAAAGAAATTAACTGCCAACACTGTGCAAAAAACTATCTTCAAATTCGATTCTTTAAATCCATACTAACTCTATCATAACAAACACCTTAATTGGCTGGGTCTATGCTTTAAGGGATACAACAGACATATCAAAAAATCTATAGTTATTTGACAAGAAACAAAAAACAGATTTCTTTATTTAGCTCGTAATAACACCTTAAAAAAAGCAATATAAATATCGAACAAATTTACTTTGAAATAATAGCTCTCACATAGTTTAAATCATAACAATAGTGGTATAAAATAAAAACAAAACAACCAAATACCGATTGTTTTGCTTATTTTATCAAAAAGAGAAAGAAAAAACTCCTAATAAAGTAAGTTGAAGTGAATGTATAAACGAATCATCGAAATTACCTTATATGGACAAAAATCACACAAAAAACAATAACCTTTGTATACAAATAATCAATCAAAATTTTCAAAAAAAGCTCGACAAAAAAGATCATTTATATTACAAATAAACTAAAAGAAGTGATTGAAAAAAAAATTACAATTTAAAATTTCAAGCCATATCTTTTAATAGTTTTTTTTGTCTAGTTTTGGGGTATGAGATAAATCAAATTCCGAATTCATGAAAAAGATTTTTAATGTAGATTAACGATGCTAGTAGAACAAAAAAAAACAAAGAAATGTTGGGAATATAGCAATTGATTTATAAAAATAATTCTATTTATTTTCGTTGCAGTTTTTGAGTGATACAATATTCTCCCAACTTCAATCGACATATATAAAATCCTGATGAGAAATTTTTAGTGTCAAGTTCTATTTCATGCTTTCCAGATGGAAGCACTTGGTTGATAAGAGTTGACACTTTAATACCAATACTGTTGTAAATTTCAACAGTAACTAAATCTGTTGAACCTGTATTAAACTCAATATTTGCACTATCATTAAATGGATTTGGATAACACCTAAGATTATTACTTGCATTAAGATCACGTAACAATGTGTAATTTAAAATTGAATTTCCTTTGTCAATCATCACAAATTGAACTGACAATGCCGGACTTTGAACTTTTATACTATCACTTATAGGATAAGCATTTGCTGGAATTTTCAGTAAATTTTCACGGGGTCCCCATTGCGTTCCTGTAGGTCCTACCCCATTAATATATACATTTTGCGAAAAATCTCCATTATCGGTACCACCATTCAATGAATAAACATAATACCGACTACCTACACCTATATTTTTAGGCTTTATATTTACAATCTGGGGCGTTTTTGACCTATTTACAACTATAACGCCAGTTTCGCCTGTTGAAAATCGGGTTGAATAAGTTAGCACATCCGAGTTAGTAGAACTAGCAGAAATCATGTGATCGCCAGAGAATAATTGCTGAAAATAGGCGTAATAAAACTCCGGACGTGGCTGCCAAAGCAAGCTATTATCACCACCTTGATAAAACATACCACTTTCGCCAGTGGCAAGTAACCAACGAGCCGTAAGACTGAATTTATTCTTTATCAGCTCGTTAAACAGAATCACCTCCTGCATTCCGTTTATGTGTGAAGTTACTGCGGTGTTCAACCCTCCACTCATATTATATTCAGTCAAGGCTATAGGTTTTGAGAATGCTTTTTTGTCTGCAATATCCTGACGGATAAAATTGATATTTTTTGTGGGCTCAGTTTGTGCCACAGATAACAAATGCTCAATCGTGGATGTGCTTCCAAAGTAGTTGTGCATAACGTAAAAATCTGCTCTATCTCCTACTATCCTGAAAAAATCTGCATTCCATAATACATCCACTGGATTCCAGCTGGTACTTCCATCAAAATGCATTACTTGCCCACCAATAAAAATTTTAGCACCAACCTGAGCAGCTGCTAACCGCATTGAATCAACAAAAACTTTGAAATGCTGAGCGTATAATTGTCCTGATACAATCGTAGGTTGACCGTCTCTATTGATTTTTGTATCAATCATATAACCAGCTTCCCAAGGTCCGGCAGTTTCGTTGCCTATTTCCCAAAAGCGTGTTCGTCCTTTATCGTAGCGCACCCATTCTGCAGCCAAATGAGCCGCCGCAGCTACTGGATTAGCACTTGTACCGTAACGGGCATAAGCATAATTAATGGTTATCAAGCCCTGCGTACCAACTTGATGACGCAATGTGTAATAATTATCCACTGTAGTTGACCAATCTCCTTTGCCCGAAATAGCATAAAACTTCGCTTTCTTGCCCGTTATTCCATCATAAAGTGAGTCTGGAATATCTGTAGGGCGACCATTCCAGAAAAAAGTATCCGACCAACTGCCACCCGGAAAACGAATGAGCGTTGGTGCCAGTGTTTTAGTATTATCTACAAAAGTCGGATTATCAGTCACATTGCCCATCCACACAGCTATTGCATTGCCAAAAATATATTTTGATATTTTGGTAATGGTATCCGCAGTTAAAGTAATATTTACCGTGGGAACAGATGTAATTTTGTCAACCAAAACAGAGTTTGGAATTTTGGCTGGTTTAGGTTGAAAATCATCCAAAAAACAATTGGAATTTTGAGCGGAAAGAGAAAAAATTGAAATGCAAGATATTATTAAACTGATGGTGGAAGTTTTAGTTTTCATCGTATTATTATCAATTAGTTGGTTTTCTATTTCCTATTCAATTACAAACGGTTAATTACAACCCATCAATAATAACTGGCAATGCCGAAATCATATAAAATGGCAAGTTAACCAGCCGGAATTCTTTTCCAGCGATTGTTTTCACCTTGTCGATGCTGTAATTGCCCGACCATATTCGCACCGCAATATCATGATTTGTATCATTCATAAACTGATGAATGGATTTCAAATGGGCATTGTGCCCCGATTTTACTTCTATCGGAATGATTCGTCCGTCGTGAACAAACACAAAATCCACTTCGGCCGTACTTCCTCTTTTGTTCCGCATCCAGTAATTGCGCTTCACTCCTACTTCCGAAAACAAAGCTTTAATTTCTTGAGCTACAATCTGTTCCGCAGCCATTCCACGCCATGTATCCATTAAGTCTTTGTGCAATATATACTCCTTCTGTATACGAGCTGCATAATTTACCAACCCAGCATCCAACCAAAAAAGTTTGGGTGATTTCTTCAAATCTGAAACTGCTGGCATAATAATGTTGGTGGTGGGATACACTAATTCCAACAACATTGCCTTGTTAAGCGTGCGAAAAGCTTCGGACGTTTCACGGGCTTTGTATGGCGAGTCGGCAAAACTGCCCAAAGTTATTGTTTGCCCCGAAAACGCCCAACCTTCCTCTAAAATATAACGAATCACATTGGCTTGCGTATTGGTTTCGGCATACTTTTTTACATCATTTTTGTAAGCATTGAGCAGCTGATTATACACTTTCGAAAGTCCCACAATATCCCTATTGGCAGCATAGCGCGCCACCACTTCAGGCATTCCGCCTATAAGTGCGTACACCTTAAAATGCTGCACCATCTCTGTATGAAAAGCCTCTGGTAGTGAAGCAGTTCGCAATAAATCGACAAAGCGCCCCTCACCAATAGCTGTAAGGTATTCGATAAAAGAACAAGGATGAATTGCCAAATACTCCACACGTCCCACCGGCAACGAAATGTGCTTATCGAGCATAGTTTCGAGCAACGAGCCAGCCGCGATAACATAAATTTCGGGCACATCTTCGTAAAAATACCGCAAAAGAGATAAAGCATGAGACGATGCCTGAATTTCGTCTAGAAAAAGTAAAGTCCGACCATTTTTCTTTGTTATATTGCAATAAAGAAACAAAATGGTCATGAGTTTTTTGACATCATCTGTAGATTCTATAAGTTCCTTTGCATTCGATTTCTCTATATTTACGTACAGATAATTATCGAATGTTTCTCCAAATTTATTTACAATGGTGGTTTTTCCAACCTGACGAGCTCCACGCAAAACCAGTGGTTTTCTATACACTCCTGAGGCCCATTTTTCAAGTTCAATTTCTATACTTCTTACAAACATATTATAATAGTTTATTATTCAGGAACAAAGATACTACAATATTTCAATATTTGTTTCATTGCATAGGTATATTATTCATTTTTATGCATCATTGCATAGGTATATTTTGCCAATATATGCATCATTGCATAGGTAAATTCCCATCGCTTTATTTCAACATTTCAAAAAACACCATGTCATTAAATGCCTCGTTGGCATCTACAGGGTATGAGGGTGCGAGTAGAATTCGACCTTTACCGTACATTATTTCGCCGTAAAGTGTAAGCAAGGTATCGGGGCGGAAGAAAAATGCGCCGTGCGATTTTTGTTTGAAATTACTCACAAAAGGCTCAAAACCAACAGGTTCGGATGGTGCTTCCCAACTATTTGTACCAATGCAACGACCCGACGGAATGGCCTGATTACCTACAAGTCCATCCACATAACCCCAGCCATTTCCATTCCAGTATTCTTTTTGCTTGCCACCCCAGCGAGTTACGGGCTGTTTCAGTATTTTGCTGTCGTACAATGCTTTTGCCCATGCCGAATCGAATTTTACCACCAATTTCGCACCGGTTTTTACTTGTTTCAAAAGTTGAGTAAGCGTTTCGTTTGAAGGCACTCCAGCTGCAACTATGGTTTTGGCTTTACTAAAGTCCACGGTAGAAACACCTGCATCTGCCAATGCTTTTTCGGCAGCATTCCAATTCATAACAGCAATGGATTTCCCTTGCAAATCGGCATTAAAGGATTTGCGGTTTTGAAGTAAAACCTGCTCAGTTCCTTCTGCCACTACCCTATTATCTTTCAACAACTTGCCCTCTACAGTTATATATCCACCTTTCCATGCACCCTCCATGGTTAATGCCAAATTCTCAATTATTAATTGTGTAAAATAATCGCCACCTTTTACAGTTACATTTTGCTCTTTTGTAAAATTGGTGTACGCACCATTACCATCTTTCACCATAATCTGCAACAGATATTCACCCGCTGCGAGTTTATTTTCATTGAACAACGACACATTGAACTTAGCCGTTTCACCCACTTTAAAATATTTTCCATTTTGACGAACAATAGCTATCTGTAACGGACGAATCCAGTAAGCCAAATCAGCAGCAGGCCCTTTGAGGTTGCGCCCTTCGTCGCAAAGTGCAGAGTACCACGCCAGCATATCGTCGCCGAGGCTCAAATTTGTGCCACTCCAACCATTAATAGCATAGCCGTCGTTGGCATTGCTCAGCTGAATGGCTTGTCCCAAACGCCCATCGATGTACATCAGCCCACGTCCAGCCTGAACGCTCAAGTCGGCAGGCGATTTGATAAATGGGTGATTTTTGAAATCGTTTTGTGTAAAATACTTTTCGGTTTTATCGCCCAACGGCTTCCACGATTTATAATCGTAGCCAATGGTATCGGTGGGGCGCGAAAGCAGATAAAAATTGTCGGGACCCGTATAGCAGCGCACTTCACCCCAGTAGATAATGGAGCTGTCGTTTTGCGATTGATGGGCTTTGAGGTCCGATTCCTGAAAGCGCGATTTTGCCAATACCGTATGGTCGTCAATCAGATTCAGGCGCGGATTAAATTCGTAGGGGCGCATGTGTGGCACATATCCCGAAGCATCGCCATATTGCCCGCCCGACTGATTTACCACAAAACGCGAATTATCGACACGCCAAGTTTCGTCAATAATTTTTTTGTGCAAATTATCATAAGTACACTGCTCATTTACCAGGTTCCAAATCATAACGGACGGATGATTGCGATCGCGCTTCACCATGCGACTGAATTTTTCGGGCATGGTAAAAGCGGCATGGAAGGCTTTATCATAAGATGCATCGGCAATCCACGATGAAGCACGTAAATCGTCCACGCCCGGCATTCCACCCGGTTCTTCGTAAATCATTAGGCCAAGCTCGTCAGCATATTTCATTACTAACGGTTCGCCAATTCGGCGGTGAAAACTCAGGCAGTTGTGACCAATACTTTTAGCATTTTCCACGTTTTTGCGGGCTTGCTCGTCGGTAGGATAAAATCCGGTTTGCCAATAATACCCCCAGTCGATTGAAGTACGAATGCGCACACGTTTACCATTGAGATAAAAATTATTTTGACCTTCGGCATTGGCTTTTACTTCAAAAACTCGGAATCCGAAACGCACCTGATAGTCGTCCGCAACGTCCTTGCCTGATATTTTTACGCGGCAATAATACAAGTTTGGGGTTTCGGTATCCCAAAGTTTTGCTTCAGGTACTTGAATATTTTTGCTGAAATCGGTAATTGTATCTTTTGGGGCAGTTATATTCCAGATGTTTTTATAAATTGCATTTCCACCTGAGTATGGAATAATTTCAGCTTCAACTTTCAGATTTTTCGGATGTAATTCCTTGTTTTTCAACACTACTTGCAGTTGTATGTTTCGTCCATTAGCAGGCAACAGGTTTTTCACAAATACATCGTCAATATAGCAATTATCTGTAGCTGTTATACTTACATTACCCAGCGCACCAAAATCATGACCTGGAATAAGTTTATATTTTGTACCCCATTCGGTAGCAGGTGCATCGTTCCATCCACGTTGTCCGTCGGGGTTGGTAAGGCGCATAGCAATGCTATTTTTTGCGCCCACCTTTACAAACTGCGTAATATCCATACTGTAAGGCGTTTCGGCCACAATATCGTAACCTACAAGCTGCTCGTTTACGTATATTTCCACACGCAATCGGGCTTTTTCGATATTCAAACGGACGGTTTTTCCGTTCCAATCAGCTGGGATTTCCAACTCGCGACTAAACCAACCCACGCCATGATAGCGCCATAGCGGATTTCCGTTGCCAAAAAGTTCTTCAAAACTTGCAGGCACTTTTCCAGCAATACCTTTGTTTTTATACAGTTGCTCCCAACCGCAAGTTGGTTTATTGGCAGAAATTTTCGATAGATTTAACGTACGGGGCAAATACAGCACATCGTTTTTCCAAGTGGCAGTGCTGTCCAGCCACACGCGCCAACCATTGCCAGAAAGATTGAGATTGGTGCGTGAATTTTGTGCAGATAGTTGATAAATCAAACACAATATAATGAATAGAATAATTTGTTTACGTAACATTATTTTAAAATATTAAAATTATATGAGTTAACTCAAAAAAAATGCAACATATATATTTGAGTTTATATAAATTAAACGTTTACAGTTCTCAAAAACTAAGATTTAAAATTAGACACTAAGTTACACTAAAGTTATTTGCACCCTTAATGACTCATTGGTAAATGTTTGAATTTATGTCACTTAGCATACCAATCCATATAAAGTTCAATTTTGTCAGAAAGAAGAAAAAACGATAAATAACCTTTCAATCTTTTGATTAAATATTCTCAAATCAATGATTAACTCTAAATCACATTGCATTTCACAATTTCAATCTCTTACGAAGTTTCACAAGCAAAGCCGCATCTTTCTCGCGCATCATACCTTTACGGTTAGGAGGACAGTTAATTATCAATATATTATCCTGTGCGGTAGCACGTTTATACAACTGAACCAATTCATCAATAGATTTATAGGTTGTATCCTGAGTATGATAAAACCATTTATTACTCATACAAACTGTCGACTCCCAAGGCATGTAATAGCTTTTTTCGTTGTGCGAAAAGTGTTTGGGATCTGGATTTCCAGGCAAACAAGGATCGCCCAAACGAAAATCGCTTGGAAAAAACCGTATCGGATACCCATTTTTTTGATCTTGAGGCTGAAGACCTTGTTTGTCAACATTATCTGGTAATCCAATAGACCAATTGATACCAATTTGACAAAGTGGTTGCTTTTTTTTGATGGTATTGTAAATGTCCTGAACAGGCCAGCGATTATTGGGTTTCAGCCAACTGCCATCGAACCAAAATTCAACCACTTTCCCATATTTCCCAGCAATATCCAACAATTCATCTAACTGCTTTATCATATATTCATCGTAAAGTTTATCTTGCTTATCATTCCAAACATCTGGATTTTCCTTTCTGTCCCACAATGAATAATATAAACCAAGCCCAATTTTGTGTTTTTTACAAGCTTTAGCCACAGCCTCCACCACATTGGTTTTGTTTGACGAAGAAGCAACATCATACGTTGTATATTTGCTATCCCATAAACAAAAACCCTCGTGATGCTTACAAACCAAAATCACATATTTCATTCCTGCATTTTTGGCTGTTAATACCCATTGTTCAGCATCAATTTTCTCTGGGTTATAACTTTCTACAGGTTTAGAACCATCTGTCCACTCTTCGTTGTGAAAAGTATTTATTCCAAAATGAATGAACATCCCATACTTTCGGTTAATTTGTTGTAATTGACCTTTAGAAGGATTTTCGGATGCAAGTGGTTCAAAATTCTGTTGTTGCGAATTTGTCGTTTGCAACGCAATTGACAGCAATAGGACTAAAATAAAGTTATTTCTCATTATTTTCTAAATATAAATTATTGATTATTTGAATAATATATGTAAAATGCACTAATTTACATTTCAATTAATAACAATGCAATAGTCAATCACTTCCTTTTTAAAGTAATTCGATTTCCATTGTAAGTCACATTTTTTGCACTTGATACAGGTTCAATTCCAACACCATTCTTTGCATTAACCCAAACAACTTGAAAGGTTTTTTCTTTTTTCATTCCAGAAAAAGAGCCTACCCGTTTCCCAATAGTAAGCGTTTGATTTGCTTCGTTCCAGTTTATATCTATGGTTGCTGATTGTCCTTTTTCGTAGTTATACGAAACGCCATCATCTTCGTAAAGACGGAACGAAACATCAGTACCCGAATAAATGCGTAACTCTGTAGCTTCGTTTACATGCTGCGTAGTATATTGTTTTTCTGAACCCAATGGAATAACACTTCCGGCTTTTACGAAAAGAGGAATTTTGTCAATCGTTGCTTCGGCACTTACAGTTTGTCCACCAGCTACTTTTTCACCATTCCAGAAGTTATACCATCCGGCTTTATTCTCTGGCAGATAAACATTCCACACATTCACATTGGGACTCACCACCGGAGCTACCAGCATGGAAGGCCCAAACAAGTATTCGTATTTTTGTTCCAATGCCTTATTGTCGTCGGCAAAATCCATTACCAACGGACGCATAAGTGTTGAACCAGAGAAAGTAACAGCAGCTGATTGCGAATAAATATAAGGCAACAAGCGGTAACGAAGGTTCAAATAGCGCATTGCTTCATGCTCTACTTTTGCACCAAATCGCCAAAATTCCGTATTGGTTTGATAACCGTGTACACGTTGCAACGGACAGAAAGTGGCATATTGAAACCAACGCAGAAAACGTTCGTGGTAAGTGGTGTCGGTGAATTGATTAGCCGGACGGAAGAATCCACCACAATCAGTTGTCCAGTAGGGAAGTCCGGTAATTACATAATTCAGACCGGCAGGAATCTGACGACGAAATGTTTCCCAGTCGTTACCAATGTCGCCGCTCCAGGTGGCCGAAGCATAACGTTGTTCGCCCGAGAAAGCACTTCTGGTAAGAATACAGACGCGTTTTTCGGGTACATCCCTGCGGGAACCCTCGTAAACTGTTTTGGTTACAAACAGCGGATAGATATTACGTAATTTCTCACCAGGAACAGTGCCATTTATAACCTTACGACCTACCAAATCATCATTTTCAGGCTCGGTAGCATCCTGCCACCAGGCGTCAATTTTATACGGTTTCAACAAGCGTGAACTAAAATTTTTCCAATAACAAGCCGCTGCCTCCGGATTCATAAAATCAATCCATTGTGTATTGGGAATATAGAATTTCTTGGCAGTCATTTCCTTTCCTACTTCGCAGTTGGGGTCTACTTTCGACCAAACGGAAACCATCAACCGGGCATTCATTGTATGCAGGCTGTCCACCAGTTTTGCCGGATCGGGATAATCTTTTTCGTCGAACTGCATGGCGTTCCAACCGTATTTTCCCCAGTATTGCCAGTCCTGCACAATCAAATCCATAGGTAGTTTGCGGTTGCGGAATTCATTGGTATTGTCCAAAATCTGTTTTTGAGAGCTGAAACGTTCGCGGCAATGGATGTAACCCAATGCCCAAATCGGCATTAGCGGCGCAGCGCCCGACAATCGGCGATAGGAGGCAATGGCATCATCGGCTTTTCCGGCAAAAACCACATAGTCAATTCCGTCTGAAACCGGCGATTGAAATACAGTTTCATCGGTAGTAAGGCGGATATAAAAGCTAGGCTTATCATTTTTATCGCCGTTAATCAGCACGGTATGTTCTCCGGCTTCCAAATCAACAAAAGCACTTGCAGTAGGTGGCAACCAGTAATTGGCAAAGCTGATAATTTCCTTATTATCAACAATTACACTGTGCTTGCGCGCCATTTTCTGACCCACATCCATCAACACAGCATATCGCCCTGCCTTTTCCACTTTGAACGTACCACCGAATCCGGCTTGTTGCCGAACCTCTTTTTTTGTACCCTCGGTTGTAGTTACTTCCACCGTAATGGTTTCGCCTGTTGACGATACCGGAGACAGCTCCACTTTCGTATTGGCCGGATTAAAATCGGTGAGTCCGTAATTATGCCAAAGCAAACCGTAACCTTTGCTGGAATAGATAAACGGGATAGAAATTTGCGTATTTACCTGTGTTAATCGGCGGGTAAGGCCTTTGATATTCATGTAACCGTCCTGAAACTGGCCGGTGCCGAAAAGATATTCGTCGGCGGGCGAAATAAATTTTTGTCGGGCAATCATGGTGGGTTCACCCTGCACAGTAGAAGGAACAAGCGCACGTCCACCGTCTTCTTCCGAAAGGATGATTTTTCCCTGAGCATCCAAAAACCTCAGAGCACCTGTCTGGCGGTTGACAATCGCTGACATTTTTCCGGTTGAGAGGGTAAGTTCTGTTTTTGATTCAGAACATGTAAATGCCGGAGTTGCAAGTTTTTCCGTAAAAATCAAACTCGCTGTTTCATCAATATTGGATAATGAATATTGCACCCGAATGGCATTTTTGTCAATAGGCTTTAGTACCAATAAACCATCCTTCATTTTTACAGTTAATCTGTCCGATTTCTTTACAAAATCAACAACCTGTCCTTTAGTAAACGTAGAAAATAAAAGTGAAATGAATAGAATTACCAGATGAATGTTCTTAAATAGTTTTCTCATAAATATATTAATAGTTGATTATTTGGTTTGACATGCAAAGATAATCAACTCAATATAAAAACAGATGACTTAAATGATGCATTTATAGACACATTATCGTAAAAAGTAAACAATTCTATTTAATTTGACTTCTTTATCAGCAATTACTTGCAATTGCTTCATCGCATCCACCAACTCACCAATGCTTCCTTTGCGCTCATCCAAAAATTGGATATCAATGTAAGGTTCTGCACAACTAATATATTTGGCCAAATTCCTCCATACTGCACATTACTAAAACGCAAAAAAACAGAATAGTCATTCAAATAAACGTAGTATCATACACTTTGTAGTGGCACTTTATGTAATATGATACAATTTATCGAACGACTTTTTGTATCACTATTTTTTATTAGAAAAGAAGATTGGCTTACAATTATTCCTCTTTATGCAATCGAAAACTATTTTAGAGAATACTTGTTGATCGAATTTGGGAGAAAAAAACTATCAAAAGCTCACTTAAGTTAGATTAAAATAAAAGAAGTCGTCTTGACTTTTTTGGGAGTTTAAACAATATTTAAAAGAAGGGAACGTTTTGTATGCGACAAAACAACAATAACATTCCCTTCATGGTGTACCAAGTACTTGACAAAGATACAATAAGAATTGAAATTTTACCAC
>CAIWCC010000106.1 GCA_903911085.1 uncultured Bacteroidales bacterium
AATAGACAAATACCTATCGGTATTTTAAGACTTAATACACTATAATTATGCTGAAAGCATTATTTCTATTGTGAACTATTGATTCCATTGTGATTTAAATATCTTTCAAGTTATATTTTTATTGTTGTCCGATAAACTTTTTATTTTACAACAGAAAAAACGCTTCCAATAATGCTTTGAGATAATTTCGCCCCGATGGGTAGGGTGTCCAATATGATGTTCTCATTTTCATTCAGAAAGGTGACAAATTTGGTTTGTAAACGACTGACTATCTGCCAGTTTTCAACAAATATACTCAAGCATTTTGAGAACACATTTTATGTAGTCATTTTTTGTCTGTTGATATAGTTATAACCGACTTATTGTTAGTGTAATGCGACGATTATTATATAAGATTTTAAACAAAAAACAGGAACATCAAATTGGACACCCTACCCGATGGGGCTTAGATTTTGTTTTTGAAAATTTACTACCATAATTTCGTCCCGATGGGACTTTTTATAAATAGCTTCGGAGAAGCGATATTATGGTAATCAATAAGTTACAAGTATTACCAGAGCTCCTTAGGAGCGACATTATTTTTTCTTTTGTTTTTACCGGACAACAATATTATATTTTTAGGAAAGTAGAACTAATCTCTATCCACTAATCACTACCAACCACCCACTACCTACTACAAAGCACTTTTCCGCATCCCGCATACTTCACTTCCACTGGTTGTCCGGTAAAACCCACATTACCAAACTCTACCGCCATGCTTACCAGCACAGTTACGTTATTGGTAAGCTGTTTGGCTTCATCTTCGGGCATTTTTACCGTCATAATGTGTTCATCCAATATAGTTTGGGTACTATGCCATTCACCCGTAAGTGTTTCGCTCACACCGTGCAAATTGAAAACCAAAGGCTCATAATTATCAATCACTGGATTGTAAACCAAATCGGACACCGTACCAATGGCCAGCAGAATCCTAAAAAACGGTAGCCTCTGAATGTTCAACAAGTCAATGTCTGTATTAATGCGTGGCACTTGTACCGACACTTCTAGCCGTTCACGGTGCAATTCACATCGTGGTGCCACCCGCAAAACTGTATTGAAAGGATAGTTGCGGTTAAAATTAAACCCTTCTAGTGCAGGGCGATATACTGACAGTTTCAGGCTTCGTTTACCTGTTTCTAGTTCATTGTCTAGTTTCATCAGATTTTTACCAATACCATAGAGCACCGGCGAAAGGTTATAATCGGCAATGCGGTTCAAACCACCAAATGCATGTCGTGCCACCGAACCAAATTTAGTACAACCGCTCCACTCCTTTTGTTGCTTACGCAAGCCCTCAAACTTGGGCGAATTTGCTATTTTATCTTTGCTAGCACCGCCTTTGGTACGCATTATCACTTTATCGCTGCCCCGTACAGAGTAAAAAGAAACACCCTTGATGCTTCCTGTCATTTGAAGAAATCCTTTGATTATTGCCATAATGAACCTTACCCCTTAAAGGGGATTTTTAGTTAGTATTGATTATTAACAATGGTTCTACACTCAACCGTGTTGGTTTTTAGTCTCATAAACCTATAAAAATTAAACCACAATAGTCACATTAGAAGATATTTAAATTAAAGAAGATCACAATAGCTAAATACCTTTCGGTATTATCATTATAAATGCTTTCAGCATTTATTCTATTGTGAACTATTGTGTCTACTGTGGTTGTATTTTTTTGTAAATGAAGTAAGGATTTAAAATATCAACCCACACGAATAGTGGTAGAACCTTATCAATAGAGTTTATATTGATTAAATGATTATTATGCTTAAAAACAAAGAATTAAGATTCACCACTAAGATACTAAGTGCACTGAGATTAGCTACGCTGACCGTTGGTTCACTAAGAATATCAGATGAACAAAGAACACTAAGGAAAAACATAAATGTTTTTTTACTGCAATAGTTTCTCTATAAAACATTTATGTTTTATACTTAGTGATCTATATTTGGTTTAAAATTAAACTTAGTGTTTCTATGTGGTCTATGTGAACTTAGTGTTAAGTCTCTTAATTTTAATTGCGTAGCAATTTAATCTATATAAAGTCTAATAGTTCGTTATAAAAAAGATTTTTTGAACGCAAAGCCGCAAAGTTGCAAAGCCGCAAATGTATCAATCCGAGAATCGGATGAAAAACTGAAAGTTTTTGTCTTAGCGTTTTTTCTCTTGTTGTTGAAAATAAGGCATTTAAAACTTAGCGGCTTTGCATTAAATTTTTATTTTGAGCAAAGTTACAGTCAGTTAAATTATGATATATGATCATATTAATCAATTCGATATGATATTTTTTAACGACCCATTGTGTTATGTTAAATTTGTTCTAATGCAAACAATATGTAGAATAAACTTGATTAATTCCCCTTTAGGGGCTAGGGGTTCTCTCATTCGCTGCAAGTCCGTACCACATCCGCACCATGTTATAGATACAAAGGTACTCTATTTTATTGATAAATAAAAAAAACACCTTAATAATATAAAACTAAATAATTAAGTATTATCACAGTTTAAATATAGTATTAGTATAGTATTATATTAGTATTATTAGACAATCAATGGCGGATGAGGTACGGACATGCGACGGAGGTAAGTCGAACAAATGAAAAACTGAATACGGGATATGCAATGCTTTCTTGGTTGGATATTGCTGTACATTGCACCTTAAAACGAGACAATGATGTAAAATGCTACAAATGTTACGCAACGCTGTCCCTGCATTAAGATGCAGAAGCTACATTCCGACCTGACGAAAGCACCGAAATATCTGTAGAAACTTTACAGATAAATAGGTTCTACTCAAAAACTATTTAAATTTAATGTGATTAGCCCCCAATGATATTCGGGGATGAAATGTATTCTAATGGCAGAACTCTGAAGGTGTTCAATATCATCTATCAATTGAAATTAAACTCCTTCAGAGTTTTTTATGCCCATACATTTTAATCCATGGGTTACCACCCATGGCTAATCATATTAAACTCCTTCAGAGTTCATTGATGAGGAACCAATAAGTTTAATGCATGGTTCTTACTAAATGACAAAATTTTACGAATTTATGTAATTAATTGTAAATAAACTGATTAAACATGGGGCTTTCTTGGTAAACCAAGCGGCAGAGTCGAGCGGCCCCAAACCCTACTCACTTTTTTGCCTTGATGCAAAAAAGTAAGCAAAAAAAATCAAGACTTCGCCTGCTTCACTCGAAAAATTTGTCGTTTGTATGCTGAAAACTTTTAAACTCGTACCGACGAAATACGTCGGCACTCAAACACAAAAGTTTTCTACGCACACTTCACTCCATTTTTCGGCTCACCAGACGATGTCAGTCCAGTGCGAGATTCGTACATATTGGTAACACACACATTTCAACAATATAAAATTCTATGTTTTTTTGTCATGTACTAAGTGCCTAGTTATAAAAAATACATTTTAATAACCTGATTGTAAAAACAAATCTTATTCGTACATTTGCAATTCCAAATTAAAAAAAACAATTAATCATTATGTACCAACGCGGCGTGCCACGTTTCTACTTGAAAAAACAATCAAAAATAAAATTGCAACAGGTACAGTAGCGGTATGCATCGTCTCTACCAAATCGACAACAAATCGATAATAATACATTTTTCAACATTTTATAAATAGCATTTAGCTATTGTTCGCAAGTTCGAAACCTAGGAAATTTCAAAAAAAGCGAATATAGAAACGAATAATTGAGCAAAAATGCTCACGCCAATTGGCGTGGGCTTTTGACTTGTCTTTTGTGTGGGTAAAAATTAAATACCTTAACAAACGAACGGAGTTGAGCTCACGCTTTTTTTGTGCGCTAATTTCCCAAAATAACGGCTAAAACCAAACAAAAATCAATGAAACAAATTCAACACACACTGCTGATAATCAGTAAACACTTATGCTTTTCAATATGCTGCTTTTTCAGCGTGGGATTGCTATGTGCGGTTGTGTGTGTCGCTTTTTGTATTGGAGATTTGTACAAAATTAGAAAGACAGTAGAATTAAACCCTTTAATTCTCACCTGTCTATGAGGAAAGCCAAACCAAGTGTACTGGTAGAATTAACGGGACCGATTGCCGAAGTATTTCTGGCAAAATTCCAACATCTCGAAGAGCAAAATGAAAAGCTGATAAAAAGCGTTGAGCAGAATAAAAACTTAATGGATAAAATGATGGAAGAAATAAAAAATCTGAGAAATAATCCCAAAATATCATTTACAAGAAAAGAAACAGCTAACATGTTAAATATGTCGGTCAGAACACTCGATAAATGTAGAGATCAAAACCTAATAAAATACTGTAAACGTGATGGCAAAGTATGGTTTACAATGAAACAGATGGATGATTTTAATAACGGATGCGAGGTTTGAAAAGTGAGGGCTTCACTTTGAGTGAAACCCTCACTAGAGCCACTTCAGCCAAATCGAATTTGACCAGACCAATCATTTTTTGTACTTTTGCAACTTAAGCGTGGGCTATTTACTTATTTTTCTATGTGGGCTTTCCTAGGACCTCGAACGCGGATAAGGAGTAACTCACGCTTTTTTTGTGCAATAATATCGTAAACTTAAAAAGCACATTGACTGAAATGTGTTGTAGGGAAATTTATTTTATTAAATAGATTGTTCAAACAAATCTTATTCGTATATTTGCAATTCAAATTATCATATTAACAAACTATCGAATACCCATCGACAACAAATCGATGCAATGATATATGGCGTAAGGTAGAGACAGGGCATGCCCTGTCTCTACCTGAAAACCATTTTTTCAACATTTTATAAATAGCATTTAGCTATTGTTCGTGTGATAGCAACCTAGTAAATTTCATTAAGCGAAATTACAAATAAGAAAATGTAAAAAGCTTTCGATAGCGAAGGGAGAATATGACCGAAAAATCTATTGGTATTTGTATATTTGCAAAAATAAATTCTTAAGGATATGATTAACATAGACAAACAAGTAGATTATTGGTTTAATAGTGCTTCTGACGATCTTGAATCAGCTAAATTACTAATTGTAAATAAACGGTATTTGCATGGTTTGTTTTTTTGTCATTTGGTTATAGAAAAAGCAATTAAAGCAATCGTTGTAAAACAAACTCAAGAAATTGCACCCCGATCACACAATCTTTTATATTTAGCTGAAATTGCAAAATTAGCTTTTTCAGATGAGGATGAAATCTTTCTTGGAATACTTATGAAGTATCAACTTCAGGGTAGATACCCAGACTATCAGCCAAACATACCTGATAATGATAAGATTAATAACTATTTGATTAAAACGGAAAGTTTATTATTATGGCTACAACAGAAGTAATTGAAATATTAAAAAAATATATCCTGCTATTAAACAGCAACGGAATATCGGTTTACAAAGCAATTTTATTTGGAAGCTACTCCAACAATACAGCAACCGATGCTAGCGATATAGATGTTATGATTGTATCTGAGAAATACGATGAAACAGATGATGAGGCAGCTGGAAAAATTTGGAAACTTACCCGATTGGTGAGTACTAAAATTGAACCGTTTTTAATTGGAAAAAACAAGTTTAACAGTGATGAAGTATCGCCGTTGATTCAGCTAATCAAAGAAAAAGGCATTGAAGTTGCCTAATAGTAGTTTAAATTACAAAAATACCCGTACAAATACGGCTGATTTAGACCCTGAAATACTTTATTATGACAGTAAAATTTTAAACGAATAGAAAAAATAACAATTTCGGACAAGGGGGCATGCCCCCTTGCATTAAACATTTTTCAATATATTAATTAAATAGCATTCTGCTATTGTTCGCGCCTTCGAAACCTGAGAAATTTCTTAAAGCGAACATGTAAATAGAGTAATGAGCAAAATGCTCACGCCAAACGGCGTGGGCTTTTGACTTATCATTTACATGTGGGCTTCTCAGGGCCTCGAAGGCGGATAAGGAATTAGTTCACGCTTTTTGCATCTATAAAGCTGGACTTCAAATCTTATCTGACCAATGGCAGCCGCTCGGCAAGCCAATGACAATTATATACCAAAAAGAAGATTTCCTTTACACCTTATTTCCTGAACTTGCCAATGGCAACGACGATCTGATAATCAGTACTCTTACTGCTTATTACAGCTTTGGTACTTATAAACCTACTGTAGTAATATCCGGTGATATTATTTGCATCGAAATTGATACCATAAGCATTCAGAAACACGAAGCCGATTACCGACGAGTGGTTACATTGTGCGAAAAAGGAAATTATGCCACTGCCAAACCCATCCTGACTAAACTTATTGAACAAAATCCCACCAATTCGGAATATTACCGCATAATGGGACAAATACTTTCCGACGAAGGTAACCAGGAAGAAGCCATTAATTGCCTGATAGATGCCCTGCGCTGGGATGCAAATAATAACTGGGCACTTACCATGATGGGCAATATTTTTGCCAACTACAAAGCCGACTTGCCAACGGCAATGAAATACTATCAACGGGCTATAGAGTTGCACCCCGAAGATTATACTACCATTTACAATGTGGGTGCGTTGCATTTCAAAGCGGGCAATTTCGTCGAAGCCAAAAAATACCTGTATCAATCGCTCAGTATCAACAACACTTACCCAAACACGCATCATGTGCTTGCACTGATGGCAATGGCCGAAAAAGATTTAGCATCCGCATTTTACAGTGCCACACAAAGTTTGCGTTACAATAAACGGCAGGATGAACTGTACCGCAAAACGCTTTCGCTTATGGTGGATGCAGCGCAAAAACTGATTCAGACCGACACAGGAAGAACCACTTACCGTAACTTTCGGAAACAGTTGGAGACAGAATGTGGAAAAACCATCGACATAGTAAAAGATACCACCATCATAACTGCTGCAAAATGTGAATTTGCCGAAGTGCATCACCGCGACCGCCATATTGTGCTCTTCAACCCCGACTACAAAGCAGTGGAACACCTAATAATGCACGAACTTTGCCATTTGCAATTGGCTACCGAAGCCCGCAAAGCAGGACTTAACAAACTTTTTACCTCCGATGCTACTAAAAGAGCTGCTTTTGCTAAAAGCATAGAACCAACCGTACAGCGATTGCGAAAAATGCGGTTAGAAGAAACCGAAATCAGCAAATTTGCAAACGGGCTGTTCGATGGCATAAACCTGCAAGCCTACAACGCACCCATCGATTTGTTTATCGAAGATATGTTATATAGCTCCTATCCCGAATTACGACCTTACCAGTTTATTTCGCTCAATAATCTTCTCGAAGAATCGCTTAACGGCATAACCGACAAAGGTATAGTGGAAATTACACCCAAAGATATTTTCTCGAAAAACAAAACCTACAACCTAGTAAACGCCTTGCAATTAAAGGACTTATACGGCATTGACCTCACAGCCGAATTCCATGCCACCAAAGCTGAATACCAAACGGCAACCGCTTTTTATAGCGAATACATGGAATACAAAGACGACCGCCAACCAGCCGAGGAATATGAACTGCTGCAACATTGGGCGGACGACCTGAACCTTAGCGCCTATTTTCAACTGGTGGACGAGGCTACTTTTTACGATGAAAATACGGCTCAGAAATCCATGTCGGATTTATTTGACAAATTCAGTGCACCAACTTCCAACAATTCTGACAATAATGATGATGACCAAGAAGCCCTGATGCGCCGCTTCATAGCCACTCAAAAAGCCAACGGTACCAATGCCGATGTGGTGATATACATGGTGGAAGCCCTCAAGTATTTCGAAAACATGACCGTGGAACAGATTAAAAACATAGCAGTAGCCATTGCCATGCAAGGTGCGCAAGGTTATGACCCACTCAAACAATACAGCGTGGAGGCCATTCCCAACAAAACCTTCATGGGACTTCAAATTCTATCTTACTACTACGTGAGCTTTGCCCTGGCACTGCCCGACGTACTGATGGAACTGAACCTGAATTACCATGAGGAGTTTTTGCTGGCGAAGGGAATGAAAAATGGGGTGAATTAAGAAAGCATACATAACATTTATCCACAAACAATTATATACTATGGCATTTAATGAGAATACACGCGTAAAAATTCCTGCTATCTTGCATTTGTGCCGTTTGGGGTATACTTATCTTTCGTTGAAAAACGCTCAGTGGGATATCAATACAAATATATTCACTGATTTATTTAGCGAAAGTATGCTGAGGATAAATCCTGAGTTGGAGAAAAGTGATATTAAAAAGGTTTTTGAGAACGTATCTCTTGCACTTGATAACGAGGATTTAGGACAGGCTTTTTTCAATATGCTTACTGCCACTTCCGGCACAAAGTTGATTGACTTTGCCGATTTCAGTAATAATTCGTTTCATGTTGTAACAGAGTTGCCCTGCAAAAATGGGGATGAGGAATTCCGCCCCGACATAACGCTCTTAATTAATGGAATGCCTTTGGCTTTTGTTGAGGTAAAAAAGCCAAACAATCATGAAGGAATACTTCAGGAGCGTGACCGAATCAATGTTCGATTTAAAAACAAGAAGTTCCGCAAATTCATAAATATTTCGCAGGTATTGGTTTTCTCCAACAATATGGAGTACGACAATGAATCTATTGAACCAATTCAAGGTGCATTTTATTCCACCACTTCCTATTCAAGTGCCAACTTCAACTGCTTTCGGGATGAGGAAACATTTGATTTAAAAACGCTGTTAAGACCTGAGGATGATACCTTGGAGAACGTGGTTTTAAAAGACAACAATCTTTCCACCATTAAATACTCACCGGAGTTTATCACCAACAAAGAACCCAATACGCCCACTAATAAGATATTGACTTCTTTGTTTAGTTATGATAGATTATCAATGCTTTTAAAATACTGCTTTGCTTATGTGCAAGAGGTCAAAGGGCTTGAAAAGCATATCATGCGTTATCCTCAATTGTTTGCGACCAAAGCAATTGAGCGTACCATTGAAAAAGGAATCAAAAAAGGCATTATCTGGCACACCCAAGGAAGTGGCAAAACAGCTCTTTCATTTTACAATGTGCAATACCTCACCGATTATTTTCAGCGAAAATCCGTAGTTCCAAAATTCTATTTTATTGTTGATCGCATAGATTTGCTGGAACAAGCAAAGAAAGAATTCAGCATGCGTGGTTTGGTGGTGAATACGGTAAGTTCAAAAGATGAGTTGTTGGCAAATTTTAGATTACGGCAAGCCACTCATAACCTATCAGGCAAGCGGGAAATTACAGTGGTGAATATCCAAAAATTCAAAGATGATACCGAAGTGTTGAGAGCAAATGATTATGACATTAACTCACAGCGTATTTACTTTTTGGACGAAGTACACAGGAGCTACAACCCAACAGGTAGCTTTCTGGCAAACCTTATTAATTCCGATAGAGAAGCAATTATTATCGGCCTAACCGGAACGCCACTGATAGCCAACGACAGACGGTCGAAAGATACTTTTGGGGATTACATACACAAGTACTATTACAATGCTTCCATAGCCGATGGTTATACCTTGAAGCTGATACGGGAGGACATTGAAACCACTTATAAAATTCAATTACAACAGGCATTAAAAGATATTGAGATATTAAAAGGCGATTCGGACAAGCGTGTAGTGTATGCGCATGAGAAATTCACCGAACCTTTGATAGATTATATTGTAGAAGATTTTGTTAAGAGCAGAATCCGTTTTGGCGACCATACCATTGGCGGTATGGTTATTTGTGATAGTTCAAACCAGGCACGCAAGTTGTTTGAGATTTTTATCAATAAATACAATCCTTCTCAAAAAGTGGTTGAAACTGTTCAGCCCTATTTGATAGCTGCCGAACCGTCGCCTGAATATGGTACCTATAAGAAAAAACAAAAGAATCTGACTGCTTCGCTTATTTTGCACGATGTGGGCAGTAAAGAAGAACGCAAAAAAGAAGTGGAAGATTTCAAAGATGGAAAAATCGACATACTTTTCGTTTTCAACATGTTATTGACTGGCTTTGATGCCAAACGACTTAAAAAACTATACATTGGTCGGGTAATAAAAGATCACAATCTGTTGCAAACGCTAACACGTGTAAATCGTCCTTATAAAAAATTCAAATACGGTTATGTGGTTGATTTTGCCGATATACGCAAAGAGTTTGATGCTACCAACAAAGCCTATTTTGATGAGTTGAAGGATGAGTTGGGCGATGAAATGCAAAACTACACCAACCTGTTTAAATCGACAGAAGAAATTGAAGAAGAACTCAGAGATATAAAGGAAAAATTATTTCATTACAATTTAGCCAATGCCGAAATCTTCTCACAGCAAATAAGCTTGATTGAAGACCGTAAAACGGTATTGGATATCAAAAAAGCATTGGAAAATGCCCGTAACTT
The DNA here is from genome assembly GCA_903911085.1 of uncultured Bacteroidales bacterium. Lineage (GTDB taxonomy): Bacteria > Bacteroidota > Bacteroidia > Bacteroidales > Paludibacteraceae > Paludibacter. The sequence continues at coordinate 10,417 of CAIWCC010000106.1, forward strand.
GTACAATCTTATCAGGTTGTCCGGTCATTTTGATATGTTGGAGAAAGTGGACTTCAAAAAATTGAATGAGCTGTACAACGAAACAACAAGGCATTTGGCTTTGATTAATCTGAAAGAATCGATTCAAAACAATGTTGACTCCACCAATCTGCTGAATGTGGCATTGGAGAATGTTGTGTTTATGTTCCGCAAAATATCGGAAGCAGAAATGGTTATTGCCGACCAGCTCAAAGATACACTTCGTAAAACCAGGGAAGCATTAAATAGTAACTTCGACCAGACCGACCCCGAATTTATTTCGTTATACGAGGAACTCAAACGCTTGTTCGACAAAAAGAACCTCGATGAAATTACGCAAGAGGATATGAAAAACAATATCGGTTCATTGCAACAGATTTACGATACGGTAAGCGAGCTTAACCGCAAGAACAACTTGCTGAAAGCCAAATACGAGAACGACAAAAAATACGCTCGCATTCACAAACGGATTTTAGAAAATGGTACTGTCTCAAAACGGGAAAGTGAGATTTGCGAAACCTTGTTGGAAATAAAAAAACAAGCTGACGACAAGGTGTTGATAAATACACAAATGCTCAACAATGAAAGCTATTTTGATAAAATGATGATTCAAATGGTGATTGGCAACTTCGGGAAAAGCAAAATTGAATTGAACCCCGAATCAGCCAAATACATAAATAACTGTTTGGTAAAAGAATACATAAACGAATATCAAGGTAGGTATCAATGGTAGTGACATCACCTTGTAATGACCTCACCCCCAACCCCTCTCCTTGAGGAGAGGGGAGTAAGACGCAGTTTGTAGCGAGTGTAGGGTTTAAGGAGTAAGATAAATATCGGATTGTTTTTTGGGGCTAAAGCCGAAAACTTCTAATCTTTTTTCCTCCAGCTAAAGCAGGAGGCAATTGATTGGCAGTGTGCAAAGAATGAAAAGGAGGCAATTGACTGGAATTAATGATAATTATTCAAAATAATATAAAAAAACAGGATATATTACATTACCTAAAAAATATATAAACTACGTCTTACCCCCCTCTCCTCAAGGAGAGGGGCTGGGGGTGAGGTGTAAAAATATGATAGATGCGAAATCGCATAGGTTCAATAGGATTGGGCTTTAGCCCATTCTTCATAAATAAAAAAGATATTGGCTTTAGCCAAAATGATATTAAAAATACAACATACATGGTAACACAAGATTTCACGGTACAAACAAAAGAGCTGATTGATAACCTAAAAGGAGTTTGTACTTCATACGGGTTGGGAAACGATGGCAATGAATTTAAAATCATTACACAGGTATTCCTCTATAAATTTATGAATGATAAGTTTGGCTATGAAGTAAAACATATAGATGCAAAACTAAAAGAATCGGATAATTGGGAACAGGTAATAGCCGGTTATTCCGACAATCAATATGAAATGCTATTGTTGCAGATGAACCCCGACAGTGCCAAGCTGAAACGGGAACATTACCTGTCGTACCTCTACAACAAACAAGACGGAGAAGAATTTGCCAAATTATTCGACGATACATTGCGTGATATTGCCATTTTCAACAACGATATTTTTTCGGTAAAAACTGCTACTGGTGCAAAAATCACCCTGTTCGACGAATTAAGCAATTACATTACCGACAGTTCACAACGCGACAATTTCTGCAAAGCCATTATCAACCAGTTGGTAAATTTCAGTTTCGAGAAAATCTTTAGCCAAAAGTTCGATTTCTTCTCTACCATTTTCGAATACCTGATAAAAGATTACAACAAAGATGGTGGCGGAAAATATGCCGAGTACTATACACCGCACGCAGTAGCCAAAATTATGGCCGCTATTCTGGTAGATGGTCCGGTGAGCAATGTTACGTGCAATGACCCTTCGGCTGGTTCGGGTACTTTGTTAATGAACTTGGCACATGCCATTGGCGAAGACCGCTGTACTATTTACTCGCAGGATATATCCCAAAAGTCGAGCAGTATGTTACGACTCAATTTGATTTTGAACAACCTGGTACATTCCATTCAAAATATTATACAAGGCAATACCATACTCGCACCCTATCACAAAGACGGTGAGAAACTCAAGAAATTCGATTTCATTGTTTCCAATCCACCATTTAAACTCGATTTCAGTGATTATGCAGCAGACTTGGACAGCAAACAAAACGCTGAACGTTTCTTTGCAGGAATACCCAATATCCCCAAAAAGGATAAAGATAAAATGTCCATTTATCTGCTATTCATTCAGCACATTATGTATTCTTTATCAAGTACAGGAAAAGCAGCCATAGTGGTACCCACCGGATTTATTACGGCTCAAAGCGGCATTGAAAAGAAAATACGCGAACGCTTGGTAGAAAAGAAAATGCTTCGGGGAGTGGTAAGTATGCCGAGCAATATCTTTGCCACTACCGGTACCAATGTGTCCATTTTGTTTTTAGATAAAGCTAATACCAAAGGCGATATTGTACTGATGGATGCTTCCAAACTCGGTACTACCGTAAAAGAAGGTAAGAACCAAAAAACGGTACTATCAGACGAAGAAGAACAATTGATTATCAATACTTTTAATCAACATAAAGCAGTTGAAGATTTTACGGTGGTGGTTTCGTACGACCAAATAAAAGAAAAGAACTATAGCTTTAGTGCCGGACAATATTTTGAAGTCAAAATTGAATATACCGATATTACAGCAGAAGAATTTGAGGCTAAAATGAACGGGTTTAAACGCAATTTAGCGTCTCTTTTTGCCGAATCTAAAACCTTAGAAATGGAGATTCAGAAACAATTAAACAGTCTGAGTTATGAATAAACCAATTCAAAATATTTCTGTTGCTTTTTTACACGAAATAAAAACTATTATAGGTCAATCCCGCACCAATGCAGTACGCAGCGTAGAGTTTTACAGGGTGGAAATGTATTGGAAATTAGGTGAGCGCATTTTCAAAGAAGAACAGCAAGGAAAAGAGCGTGCCGATTACGGCTCTTATTTGATTCAGAATCTTTCCAAAGAATTAGAACCTGAGTTTGGCAGCGGGTTTTCTGTCAGACAGTTGGAACGGTGCAGGCAATTTTATCGCAATTATCCAATTGCGTCCGCAGTGCGGACGCAATTGAACTGGATGCAATACAAAATGCTTATTTCCATTGAAGATGCCTCAAAAAGAGAGTATTACGAACTGGAAGCGGTGAAAAATGCCTGGACAGGGCGTGAGTTGGAGCGACAAATCAACTCAAATCTTTTCGAACGATTGCTATTGAGTACCGACAAAGAAGCGGTGATGGCAATAGCACGTAACGAGCGACTGCCCGAAACGCCACAGGAAATAGTGAAAGACCCCATGATACTGGAATTTCTGGGACTGGAACGCAAACCGCATTACTACGAAAAAGAACTGGAAACAGCTCTTATCGAACATTTACAGCATTTTATGCTCGAGCTGGGCAATGGTTATTGTTTTGTAGCCCGACAAAAACGCTTTCTGATTGAAGACGACGAGTTTTTTGCCGATCTTGTTTTTTACAACCGCCTATTGCGCTGCTTTGTAATTGTGGATATTAAAACCGAAAAGATAAGCCATAAAGACCTGGGACAGTTGCAGATGTATGTAAACTATTACGACCGACACGAAAAACTGCCAGAAGAAAATCCAACCATTGGGATTTTGCTCTGTGCCAATAAAAACAACGAAATGGTGAAACTGGCACTGCCCGAAAACAATCAAACCATACTGGCAAGCCAATACAAATTGTATTTACCCACCGAACAGCAACTGTTGGACGAAATTAAAAAAGAAATGGAAATTGGAGGGATTGAAGTATGAGTAATTATGATTTCGTAAAGTTAAATCAATTATGCCTCAAAATCACCGATGGCTCTCATTATAGCCCGAAAGGGATCAATGAAGGAATTCCCATGTTATCAGTAAAAGACATGTTGGATAATCGTTTTTCTTACAATGATTGTAAATTCATATCAACTTCCGATTATCTTGACTTAGTCAGAAGTGACTGTAAGCCACTAGTTAATGATGTAGTAATAGCAAAGGACGGAAGTTATTTGAAATATGTTTTTGTAATTAAGGAAGAAATTGACCAAGCAATTTTATCCTCAATTGGTATTTTAAGACCAAATTTAAAAAAAATAATTCCTGAATATCTGAAGTACTATCTACAAACAAAATCAGTAAAAGAGACGGTTGCAAAGAAATACGTTTCAGGTAGTGCATTGCCAAGAATTATTCTAAAAAACTTTGGGGAGATTGATGTAGTTTATACTAACATTCTAACCCAACAGAAAATCGCCTCAATCCTTACTTCCTTAGATTCTAAAATCGAACTCAATAACCGCATTAATGCCGAGTTGGAAGCAATGGCTAAAACGCTGTACGATTATTGGTTTGTGCAGTTCGATTTTCCGAATGCCGAAGGCAGACCCTATAAGAGTAGCGGTGGTAAAATGGATTGGAATGTGGAGTTAAATAGGGAGATACCGGAAGGATGGGATTTGGGAGAATTACAAGATATTGCTAACATAAAGATGGGGCAATCACCTCCCGGAGAATCATATAATGATGAAGGGGAAGGAATGATTTTCTATCAAGGTTGTACCGATTTTGGAAATCGCTTTCCTACCGTTCGTAAATACACAACTCAACCAACACGTTTTGCCAAAGAAGGCGATATTCTTTTAAGTGTAAGAGCACCAGTAGGAACTCTCAATATTGCAAAAGAAGATTGTTGCATTGGGCGTGGTCTTTCGGCATTAAACAGTAAAGATAATTGCATTGCTTACCTTTTTGGGGTAATGGTAAATTTAAAGCAAATTTTTGATAGACGAAACGTTGACGGAACAACCTTTGGGTCAATAACCAAAGACGATTTGTTTTCTTTGAAAGTTGTAAGACCCGACAAAGATATTCTAAAACAATATCACAATATAATCAGTCCTGCTTTTGAGAAGCAAAATCAAATCGCTCTCGAAAACCAACAACTCTCTTCCCTTCGTGATTGGTTGTTGCCAATGCTTATGAATGGGCAAGTGAAAGTTGGAGAAGATAAGGAATCCGAAATATCAATGGCTGCAGAGCCAAAAATAAAATATGGGAAATAAATATGAGAAAGGAAATGAATTACACTAAAGATAAAGCAAAGATTATTATTTCTGATGCAGGCATAAAGCCGGTAGATAGAAACGCATTTGATGGAAAAGTATTCAATAGTTCCAACTTTAAAATCTACATTTTAAAACATGCAGATGATTATTTGTACGTGGGTAAAACCAAACAGAAAATTGGCACGAAGTTTCTACAAGGATTTAGATCCCACAACAAAGACTTAAACGGAGAGAGACAAGCCGGATATGGCGGTTATAAGTGGATTACTCCCTTTAAAAACACGAATGACATTTTGCAATTATATGTTTTCGATTTGGGAGCTTTATGCAATGGTGAACATACAGAAGCAATTGAAGCCGAAATCGTATTTGAAATAAGAAAGGCTTCAAATAAATGGCCATTATGGCAAAATGAAATTCATTTTTTCAATGAATACCCTGATGCCAGTAATGAGGCAAAGGCAATATTAGATGAAACGAGAGATTAATACAAACCAACAACCATCCGCGATTAGTTTTTGCCAATGCTAATGAATGGGCAGGTATGTGTGGGTTGAAGTTTAAGTAATAGTATGACTTGAAGTCATGCTATTACTAATGGAGACCGTTCATTCTACTTAGCTCTTTTGTAGTCGGGGCGCGACTTGGAGTCGCACTCCGACTAAGGTGAAACAAAAGATGATTTCTACAACCAGCACGAATTATCAGATGGCTATTTAATTACCACACAATCCACCCCCTGCTGGCGCAGGTTTGTAACCTGTGACAACAAAAATTTGTCACTTTGTTATGTTCACTATATCCCATTCAATCAAAAAGAGGCATCACACACGAGTGCCTCTTTTCTTTTTATTATCAAAAATATTTCAAATTATATTTTGACATTTATGAATTAATTGTTTAATTTTGTACTCAAATTCAATTGCAAAATTATTAATCATTATTAGTACCTAAATGAACAAATTATTAGAAAAAAAGGAACTTACAATCAATGTAAGTCCGGTTATGCTTTTAATACTCACTCAAACAATCGAAAATAATCAAGAAGGATTGCTTAAATACCTTGAAAAAAATTTAGGTTTCACACTAAGTGGTCAGGAAGACATCAAAGAAGTTATCAGAGAATTAAAAGAAGTCGCAAAAAAAGATGTCGGTGTGAATTATCTTAACCTATATAACTAAAAAAAAACTTACCCTCCTGCTCCCGAAGGTTTGTAACCTGTGACAACATTAATCCTGTCTCTTCACTATCTTCACTATATCTTTCTGATTGCAAAAGGCAGTTACTATCAAATGTACTGACCTTTAAAAGCCACTCAAAAGTGGCTTTTTTTGTACCCATAAATTTAAAAGTATGGAATACAACCACTTCAGCTATGCCGAAATGCTTGCAAATAAGCACAAAGCATTAAACCCAACCGACTTTTTTACTTGTTCCGAAAGTGATAATCGCAATCGCTTATGGAGCGAATTAGTACTGTAAACAGTTGTCTAGATCAAGGAGGAATTAATCAAAAATGAAATTATTCCACGTCTATCGAGCAGTATCGAACCCATTATCACCCAGATACAACGCCCTATTGTGTTGGTAGTAGATTATGTGCCAGGCGAAGCACTCAGTGTACGTCTTACCCGCAAGCGTGTCATCACCGAAGAAGGCGAAACCAAACAATATTCACTTGCTCCACTACCCAATAAAGAGCGCATGAAAAAGACAGATAAAACCATTACTTCGTCACCAAAATCGTCGTGGACGGGTCTGGTGGTTACATTTCCAGATGGCAAAGTAGTGAATAACCGTTATGCTTACGAATCATTGATAGAAATAGTACAGAGTGTAGGCATAGAAAAAGTGGCTGCATTAGGTATTAAGCATGTTGGGTTGGATTTTATCAGCAAAACCCGTGATGATTTCTATAACCAGCACGAACTTCCGGGTGGTTATCTTATTCTCACACATTCGTCCACCGATAAAAAGAAAAGGCAATTGGAGGAAATCTCTCAGAAACTGGGGTTGGGGTTGAAGGTAGAGGTGGTGTAAATCGAGGTGTTCAAATTGAAGTAATAGTATGACTTGAAGTCATGCTATTACTGCACATAGCTGGGGCGAGTCTTGGAGTCGCACTCCGGCTGCTCACAAATAGCAGCATCCTGCACCTTCGCCCCCACATCGCTTCTTAAAACCATTATCAATCGGACGAGGGAATTATTCTCTTACTCATTGTCTTTGTCATTGTCATTCCGATGCGCAACGAGTGATAAATTCCTCAATATGCGTTCTTATGTTAAAAGAAGTTATAAATGCGGTGTAAGATAAAATAACCAGATTATATGTAGTATTTTTGGATATTATTTCCAAATAAAACAAATATAATCATGATTCAGGAATTTTACGTCGAAAACTTCATGTCATTTGGAGAGCGACAATACGTATCATTTGAAGCAAGCAGCGATAAAACATACCTCGATGAACTAACCGTAGAAGTAAAGCCAGGAGTTCGGTTACTAAAAACTGCCATCATTTATGGTGCAAATGCTTCAGGTAAATCTAATTTGCTTATAGCCATTGAAACACTTTGGCAATTACTTATCACACCAAAAGATGTAAAAAGCAAGTTGATATCAAATTACAAACCTTTTGCATTAAACATTGGCGAACCAACTGTAATGGGTATTACATTTTACATAGGAGATATAAAATATACTTACGAAGTAATTTATAATGCATCTTGCATTCTTTCTGAAAAAATGGAATATCTAAATGGGGTTCGGAAGGCGTTGTTTTACGAACGAAGCGATGGAAATAAAATCTCATTTGGTACAACTATTGGATTGTCGAAAAATTCTGCTAAAACAATTATTTCGAATAGTTTAAATAATCATACTGTATTGTCGACCTTTTCGAAAGTGATAATTGAGGATGAAAATTCTGAATTTGAAAAATTATTCCACTGGATTGAAAAATATGTACATAAAATCGGTTCACATACCAAATCGTTAAATATTGGATTAGAGGCTGAGCTTGACACGAATTTAAAAAGCTTTATTGTAGATGCCCTTCGTGTTTCTGATTTTAACATCACTGATTTTAAAATAATTGAAGAATTAGAAGATGATGTTGACTTACCGGATGATTACATAATTAAATCGAATATCGTATCTGAAGAAAAAGCAAAATATCTGTACAAAAGACGAGTAAAGAAAATCCAACTAACGCATTCAAGTTCGAAAGGTGAATTTTTATTGAAATTAGAAGAAGAGTCGTTAGGTACTATTGAATACTTTAGGTTAAGCAGAAAAATGTATGACTTAATACGCTTTGATTGTATTTATTTAATAGATGAATTGGAAGACAGTATTCACTACGATTTAATGCTAAATGAGTTACTTCGATTTTTAAGAAATAGTAATCGGTCACAATTGATTTTTACAACTCATAATCAACAACTTTTAGACGAAGACTTTATACGCCGTGACATGGTAAAGTTGGTTGAAAAATCGCATGAAACTGCTGAAAGTCAAGTATATTCGGCTTCAGATTTTAAATTGCATAAGAAGTTGTCGTTGTTTAATGCCTATAAAATTGGTAAATTTGGAGCAAAACCTGAATTGGGTTCTACTTTAATTGATAATTCAGAAAACTGATTTGTATGGCAAGAATTAAACAACTTGAACGAAAACAGATTGTTATTATTGGCGATGGCAAAACTGAATCAATTTATGTTGAGTCATTGAAAGATGTTTTTAAGGATAAACTATCGGGATATAATCCTAAACCATTAATACCCAAGCATACTTCTGTAGCTGAATTGAAAAAGCTTATTGAGGCAAATATCGGCTATGATAAGGTCTTGTGTGTTGTTGATATGGATACAAAATTGAAAGATCCGAAAGAAATGACACAGTACCTAAAATTAAAACAAAAATACCGAAAGAGCAAAAATGTGATATTCTACGAAACACATCCATGCACCGAATTATGGTTTAATTATCATTTTCAATATACTACGGCAGAATTTGGATTATTTGAGCCCGATTTAAAAAGACAACTTGACAGAAAAATACCTGGTTATGAAAAGAAATCACCCTTTTGTACACATCAACATTTAATTAAATGCGGTGGTAAATTTGACACTGCTGTTTTAAATGGTCGCAAATCAATTGACTCCAAAAAATCAGATGACAGAAATTACACCTATTCGGAGATGGTTCGTTTTTTTGAAGAAATAGGTGTTGTAGATAAACTGGATGATAAAAAATAAGGATGTAAGCCTCCACCGATAAAAAGAAAAGAAAGTTGGAAGAAATTTCACATAAACTAGGGCTGAAGGTAGAGTTGGTGTAATCTGAAGTGTTCAAATTGCAGTAATAGTATGACTTGAAGTCATGCTATTACTGCACATAGTCGGGGCGAGACTTTGAGAGGCACTCCTCTTTGGCGCAGTAAACAATAGTAAATACTAACCGAAGGCTTCACTCCCAAAGTGAAGCCTTCGGTGCGTTTAGGAGCAGAATAAATCGGCATTTTACAGAAATAGATTGGATAAATTAAAAAAAAACACCCAAAAAGACAGCAGAATATCAGTAGTATTCTAGTTCATAAGTTAAACTTTACATAGCTAAAACATAATGTTCGTTAAGAAAAAAATAGGGCGTTGCGCAGACCAACGCAAACGAGCGCAAACGGACGCAAACTAAACATAAAGTACTGATATAGTGAAATATGTGATGTTTTTGTTGTTTGCAGAATATAAAAAACAGCATTACTTTTGTACAGTTATTCTGAAAAAAGACAAGCGATTCAGCTTTTTCGGTAAGTCGAATAACAATGCTTATGGCCCAGGCCCAAAACCCCTTAACGGGACAGATGAGCGGCACAGTTGCAAATTTTGTTACCAGCACACACGGTACAAAAAATGTAATCCGCTCTAAAGCGTTTAATCCACGAAACGCTAACACAGCAGCTCAGCAATTGCAGAGAGCGTGTTTTTCATTAGTCGTGGACGAGTATCAATCTTGGGGTGGTATCACCGACCTTGGTTTTCCGGAATATTCGGAAGGACAATCGGCATATAACCTCTTTATGGCTGCCAATCTGCCTGGCGCTATAGATAAAAGTGGGGCAGAACCTATAATAGATTATAGTCTTTTGCAGGTGTCAGCTGGGTCATTGCCCATTGTCGTTGTGGGGAATGTGACAGTAGGAGCTGCTGGAATCAGTATTAGTTATCAGACGAATGTAAGAATTCCGAAGATAAACGCCACCGACGAGGTAGTGGCAATTGCCAAAACCAATATCGGTGAAATACTGATGGACACCAAAGCCCGAGGTGCTGAAACAACCGGAACAATCTTGATTGATTATCCTGGCATAAAGGCAGCAGATGTGAAGTGTTGCTACTTATTTGTACGCAGTGCCGACGGAAGCAAAGCATCAAGGTCAGTGCATATACCAATAAATTGACTTGTGTAGGTATTAGTCAATAGGTATTAAAAACGAATCCCTGCATGTTGTGTGACATGCAGGGATTTTTGTATTAAATAGGATCAGCGTAATCCACATTCTATTTCTTTTCAATTGTGGTTTGCTACAATCTTCCTCACCCACCTCTTCGCTCCCACTTCCATTTGTACTGTGTACATACCTACCACTTCAATTGGTATTTCCAACGAACTATTGCTTGTGGTTTTATTTACCAACATACGTCCAACCGCATCATATACCCGAATATGCGTTTCACCATTCAAATTATTAATTATTAATTTTGAATTATTAATTGTCAAAGTTGGGCAATCAGATTCGTTTTCAACTGTTGTTTCGGTTGGAATACGCTGTGCGGTAATGGTAAAACGACTATTGTTGATGCCAGCAGCAGCTGTAAAACTATAACTGCTTGTCAACAAATCAGTAACTTTACCATTTGATTTGTCGGTTAATAGCAATTGTGATAAACTAGGTGCACTTGTTGCGTCAACACTTATAGTGCAGCTGCTTGCTGTTTGGGTGTAAATACCTACTGGTAAATTAACTACACTTGAAATTGGCAATCCGTTATATGCATAATTTACGCCACCAAGTATGGTGTAAACTTGCGGTTTGGCGGTGCCAGTACCAAGCCATTTTTCCATATCTTCGCCAATTCGATAATCAACAGATTGGTTATTATCCATTTTCAGATTGGTATAGTCGGTGCCAGTAGCCGTTGTAAAGTTCAATTGTACACGGTCGGACAAATCGAATGCTACAGCAGATGGTGCAGATTGACGACCAGAAGTAGAAAATGTTATACCTGATGACTCGAGAGCTGCGTCGGCTTGTACAAAATACGCTACAAATGGATCTACTATTTTACCCTTGAAAGTCTCGATTGTTGAATAAGTTTTACCCGTTAAACCATCTGCAAACAACATTAAATTCACATTGGTGTTACTTACTTGGTATTTGCTTAAATAAGGTTGACCTACTAGATTCCATCCTTTGTGAGTTTCACCAATTATAACATTATTCGAATTTGTTGTCATACCTTTTCCGTGAGCTATCGTGCCTATGGACTTGTTACTTTCGGGATGCTCCACAAGGTTTTTATCCAGAATAAATGCCACATCCATTGTTGTTGGAGTATCGTAATTCAAACCAAAAGCATATCCTTTGTTGGCTTTTAGACTATCGGTAATAAGTACTGACTTCCAATTAGATACCTTTCCAAGGTTTTGAACACGCGATTCACCATCATAGTATTTTATCAACCATTGAGTACCCAAAGTTCCCATCGGGCTGCCATTAGCTTGCTTGATATCCGACACCTTGATATTGCAAGGGAAAGACATAAAATACCAACGGGTTTCGTCCATCGTTTTTACATATTTCAAGAGTCCACTTACCAACATACTATGACTACCTTCTGCTACCGTATTTGATATATTAAAGGATTTGTTGTTGGCATCCGATTTTAGAATTACATCCGACACCGTCAACAAATTATTTATTGTAAGTTTAGCACCTGCATTTACAGTAATACTATTTATGGTTTTTGATGCATTGTCAATTATCATTGTTTTAGTATCGGGTATTACAATATCTGATTTAGGAGTGGAAATTGTAGTCGAAATTGTTGATTCGGTACTTAAATAAGTGAAATTAACCTCATTTCCATAAGTTGTAATGCCGCCAGTGGTAGCATAGGCCCGCACATAATATGTTGTGCCTGCTGTTAAGCCAGTTATCGAGGCGGTAAATGCTCCTATTGAATTGGCTGCTCCTTTATCCACTTTGCTATCAGTAATTGTTGGTGTGCCGCTGGTATTCCAACAAACACCATGAGCGGTTGGTCTTGGCGTGCCCAAAACAGTTATAGTACCATTGCCTGTAGCTTTGGTAGCTTCAATATCGGTAACTGCTTGGGTGCCAAGCGTCAATCCACAAGCTGCTTGCGTTACAGTAATTGTTTGAGTGCTTTTACCAACAGCCGATATATTAACTTCGGCACTACGAGGACTATCTGAAGTGTTTTCAGTAGCAGTAAATATAAGTTCTGCATCGCCAGTAACGGTAGTTTGATTTGCCGTCAACCATGTTTTTGCTGGGTCAATGCTAACATTCCATGTAGTGTTCGATGTTATATCTATGCTAGCTTTACTGTTATTGACAGCAGCTATTGGTACTGATACTGAAGACAAAGTAACATACAATAAACTATAATCTACAGCAGCTTTCACTTTGGCAATACCTTGCTGCATTTTACTATCGATAGTATAAAATTCACCACCTACATAAATATCATCGTCTACTTTACTCATAGAATATATCATTCCGTCAGCATTCGGATTCCATGCATCAATAACCGCATTGCCAGTATTTAATTTAGCAATATTGTTTCGTGTTTCCCCATCAATAGTTGTAAATTCCCCTGCAATATAAACATCAGCACCATCAAGCAATAGAGATGTTACACCACCATCAACCATTGGTTTCCAATTGGCATCCAAACTGCCATCAAGTTTGCTTATTTTGGCTACATTGCCTCTCTCGGTGCCACCAATGGATGCAAATTGTCCACTAATATAAATATCAGTTGTGTTGCCTGTTGTGGTAGAAACAAAGCCATCTTCCCAATTTGGGTCTAGGTTTGGATTCCATGAATCGGCATTTCCATTCGTGGTGTTAATTCTTGCTATTGAGTTTCGTGCTTCCCCACCTATTTGGCGAAACATACCGCCAACGTAGATATCGCTTCCATCAATTTCGATACTTGCCACTACATTATCTGCATTTGCGTTCCAGTTGGCACTTACTGCCCCATCGGAATTATTAAGTTTTGCTATGCCAATTCTTTCTACATCATTGATATAATTAAAACCACCTCCAACATAAACGTCATTCCCTTGGGAGGCTATGCTGTAAATTTCACCTTCAGGGTTTGGCTTCCAGTTTGCATCGAGCATCCCTGTCGTTGTATTTAATTTTGCTAGTGCATTTCTATCTTCACCCTCCACATTAGAAAATTGTCCACCAATATAAATATTATCACCATTGAGTGCCATTGTCTGAACTGATCCATTTACAATTGGCTTCCAATTGTTATCCAAACTGGCATCTGAATTATTAAATCTAGCTATGTTGTTTCTTACTATTCCTTCCAATGAGCCAAAACAACCTCCTATGTACATGTCGGTACCATTGATTGCTATACAATTTACTGCATTATCGGGATTTGCATTCCAAGATGGATCCAATGAGCCGTCATCTAAGTTTATTTTTGCAATATTGTTTATCAATTCTCCAGCAATTTCACTAAAAGAACCACCAATGTAAAGGTTATTTCCACTGATAGCTATAGATCTTATGGTTATATAATCATTATTAGAATTAGGATTCCAGTTTTCATCAGCATTTCCATTTGAACTATTCAATTTTGCAAGATGACTCCTATTTTGACCACCGATATTAAAAAAATACCCTGAAACATAAATATCTTGCCCGTTGAATTTAATTGAATTGAGGGACATCAGATGATTATCTGGATTTGGATTCCAATTTACATCAGCATTTCCATTTGAACTATTCAATTTTGCAAGATGACTCCTATTTTGCCCACCGATATTATTAAAATCACCACTTACATAAATGTCAGTTCCATTGATTGCAATAGTCCTTACATCATTATCTGGTTCAGGTTTCCATGTATCAATTGCATTCCCATTGGTGTTGTTTAATTTTGCAAGGTTATTGATAGACTGCCCACCAATAGAGCTGAAACTTCCACCAACATAAATGTCAGAACCACTGAAAGTAATACAATTTACATCAAGGGAACTACCTTCTGGATTTGGATTCCATTCGGAAACAACAATGCCATTGCTATTCAATTTTGCAATTCTATTTCTGTTTTCTCCCCCAATAGAGCTAAAAGATCCAGTGATGTAAATATCCGTTCCACTCAAAACTATATTTGTTATGTTTCCATTGGGGTTTGGATTCCAAGAAGTTACTTCACCAGCAGCATTTATTTGAGCCAAATAATTACGGTCTGATGACCCAACTTTTGTAAATTCTCCACCAATATACCATCCACCATTTCCATCAGGAATACAAGTAATAATAATTCCATTCACTTTTGCAAATGACAAATCAGGTGTAGTAGAAGCAGTACTTATTTTTGCTCCAGTACCAATAGTATGACTAACACTCGAAAAGTCGCCAGCTATATAAGTATAAACATCGTCCGATATTACTTTATATACATCACCATTTGTAGCCCAAATATCATTGCTAGGCACTGTTCCATTGGCAATAGTGGCAACTTTTGAGTATGAATTGGTGTTATCAGAATTTGAAGCATCCATAACTGTGTATATTGACACATAATAAGCTTCATTTTCGGTTAATCCCGTTATCGACACACTGTTTCCATCGCCTTTGTAAACACAATAAGCTGCTGCGTCATGTTGGTATACAGTGCCCGAACCAATTACCGAACTAGCTGTGTAGCTTGCTGGTGCATTGGTTGGAGTTTCAGTATTGATGGCACTTGCTTGTTTTACAAAAACCAAAGTACTGTGTTTCGATTTATCGTAGCTGGCAGCTGAAGTCCATACAATGTTGGCAGTGGTTGATCCTGTAAGTGTATAAGATTGACCACTTACCTTGGCTGGAAGTGTGGCTTGCGACAGAACAGGTGCTGAATTTAGGTTGAAATTAATTTGTGTACCTGAATTTGTGTACGAATAAATTTTGTAATTGTACATTGTGCCTGCTTTTAATCCACTAAAACTAGAGGCAGAAGTAGCAGTGCCAGAAATTACTTTTTTATTCGCAGCATTGTTTGTTAGACTCATAACATCAGCTGGGTCAGTTCCATTTGCAGGATTGTCGATATTTGATGTGTTTAATTTTATCAAATAACCATCTGGCGCTTGAGAACCTGTAGCTGCTGTCCACTTCAATGATATGGAAGTGGAACCTACTACATTTTTAGCAAAGTTGGTAACTTGACTGCTTGGTGCAATTTTATACGAAGTGCTATTACTATCCGAGTATGAATTTGTGCCATTAAAATTAACGGCATCTACAACCGTATAAACAATCACATAATAGGAAGTGTTGGCTGCCAATTGCGTAATAGAAACATTGGTGCCATCGCCTTTATAAACGCAATGAGCCGCTGCATCATATTGTAATGCAGTGCCTAATCCAAAGATGCTATTTGCTTCATAGCTCGATAGTAAATTGCTTGGCGTTCCTGCATTTATATCATTTACAGCTTTTACAAATACCAATGTGCTGTGGTTTGCACTATTGTAGGTAGCAGGTAAAGTCCACGATATATTGGCTGTAGTTGTACCTGTTAATGCAAAACTTGCTCCATTTACACTTTCGGGAAGTGTGGCATGATACAAACTTGGTGCTGAAGTAAGATTAAAATCAATAATAGCACCTGTATTGGTATAAGAGAAAATACTGTAATTGTACATTGTGCCTGGTGTTAAACCGGTAATTGTATTTGAAGAACCGGAAACATTGGATGGGACAAAAATATTGGCTTCACCATTGGTTACAGATGTAACATCAGTAGGTGTAACTTCATCTTCAGGATTAACCACAGCACTTTCGTTTAGTTTAATCAGATAACCATCGGGGGCTTGAGTACCGGCATCCGCAGCAGTCCATGTTACTGGAATGCCGTTAGTTGTAACCGTTCCTACTGCAAAATTACTTGCTTGGTTAGTCGGTTCGGGCTTAATAGTGGTGGCAATAATCTTGACATCATCCATTGATAATTCAGCCCAAAAAGTTGCATGAAATTTGAATCCGATATAAATTGTTGCCTTGTTTAATGCTCCCTGAGGAAGTCTAATCGATTTAAGAGTCCATCCATAATCATCAACACCAAATTTATATATTTTTGATACCTCATTCCAATTAACACCATCTGTAGAGTATTCAACATCTACATAATCATTGGTGACAAATCCATTATAATAGTTCCATTTAAACTGAACATCTACACTTTTGATGGCTAAGGTATTAATGGCAGGAGAAACTAAACGTGTTTCTTCATAGCTAGAAGACGAATTTTGATTATTAATACTAACATAATTCGTGCCTTCTGGAGCTTCATTATCAGGAAATTGCAGGTCTGTAGTTCCAGTTACATACTGCTGATTCCAACAGTTTGGCAAGGTAGAAGCGTTAAACCCTTGGCTATAAGGTAAAGTTTCATTACCACATGATGTAGTAAAAGATAGTTCAGTGCCATAACTAGTATCGAAACTATTGGTGGCATAAGCCCTTACATAATAGGTGGTATTAGCTTTTAAACCTGTAATTTCGGATGTATAAGTACCAACATCAGACACTTTACCTTCAGTAGTTTTTGTGCTAAGTGCTTCCGTTGGATTGGTGGAAGTACTCCAAACCACACCATGTTGTGTAGGTTTATCAATTCCAAAATCTGTAATTTCGGCATTCACATTTGCAGTAATGGAGGTAATATCTGTAACCGTTTTGGTGCTTACAATAGCTGGACCGGCAGTAAATTTCAAATATACTGTACGTAATGCATTTGAAAACTTGAAGTCCGGAAATGCTGCATTGCTCATATAACATGCTATGCTATCAGCAGGAGTTTTCAAGAAGGTAAATACGCCGTTTGATAGAGTATAATCAGTATCCAAAATTAAATCATCTCCATTGGTTTTGGTGCGCCAAGTATAAACTGTAGTTTGCGCCTTTGTTTCTATATCATTGGCTGTAAGCTGACTGCTTAAATCTACAATACCATTGCTAGCACTTGCAGCAAGAATTGCTTGAGGTGCATAATAGTAATAACCATAATCCGATTTCCTTTGTGGCAAACTAGTTAGGGAAAGCTTGTTGTTGTCGCAACTTAAACCAGTTAATGAATTGTTTTTGCTGACATCGAGTAATGTAAGCTTGTTGTTGTCGCAGCTTAGGCTTTCTAGAACCGCATTTTGACTGGTGTTCAGCGCAGTAAGCCGATTGCTGGAGCACGATAACTCAACCAATGCAATATTTTTGCTTACATCTAATGTACTAAGTTGATTGCTGTAGCACACAAAATTAGTCAATTTAGTATTTTTGGTAACATCCAAAGTTGTAAGTTGATTTGTATTACAATTCAGAATTAATAGTGCAGTATTTTTAGTTACATCAAGTGTAGTAAGTTGATTGTTGTTACACCATAACGTCTCTAATGCCGTACTTTTGCTTATATCCAAGGATGTAAGTTGATTGCTTGAGCATCCCAATGCTAACAATGTTGTATTTTCATTTACAACAAGATTAGTTAAGTTTTGTGTATTGGCTGTAAATAAAGCAATTGTAGCGCCATATATTTTAACCGTATTTTCCGCCACATAAGAAGATGTGTTATAAAAGAGTTCACCTGTAGAACCTGTTTTTGGCACCAATGTTCCATCACCCCAATCGACATAAAATGTGGCATTAGCAGTTAATGCAAGACTAAATTGCACAAAATCATTTTTTGATGAGATAAAAGTGATGGCAGGACCACTTGTTGTAAATGTTACTTCATCGCCATAAGAAGTTTCTGAACCATTGGTTGCATAAGCTCTTACATAATAAGTTTTGCTTGCTGACAAGCCAGTTATAGGGGCGGTAAAAGCTCCCGTTGCACTAGCCGTTCCAATGTCCACTTTGCTGTCGGTTATTGTTGGTGTACCAGTGGTATTCCAGCATACACCGTGGGCGGTTGGATTTGAACATCCCAAATCCTCAATAGTTCCATTGCCTGTTGCAGTAAAAGCATCAATGGCTGTTACTGCCTGAGTAGTAACGGTTGAAGCAAGCCCTGCCTCCTGTGTAACAGTTATGGTTCTGTCGGATAACCCATTGGCCGATAATGTTACATAAGCAGTTCGAGTAGAAGTGCTTGGATTGGCTGAGGCAGTCAATACGATTGGTTTATTGCCCAAATAAGGATATGGGCTGCCAGTGATTACTTTTTCCTGTACACTACCTACTTTTTCGGGGGCACTCACTATAATAGTAACTTTAACAGTAAGCCAGCTTTGATTGGAACTTATATTCCAACTTGTATTTGAAGTTACGTTGGCACCAACTTTACTTCCTGCAGAATGTCCAATAGAAAGTATTGATGATGAAGATGTAAGAGTAAATGCGGAGGTGGTAAATGTTACTTCATTGCCGTAGTTAGTTCCAGCATTATTGGTGGCATAAGCTTTTACATAATAAAGCGTATTAGCCGTTAAACCAGTCATATTAGATGTAAATGCACCAATAGTAGCACCAGCTCCTATGGTGGTTTTGGTAGAAAGTGCTACTGTAGGGTTGGTAGCAGTACTCCACACCACACCGTATTGGGTAGGATTTGGAATCCCTAAACTGGTAATGGTTCCATTGCCTGTGGCAGTAATTAGTCCTATATTGGTTACAGCCTGAGTAGTAAGGGTTGGTGCATCTCCAATAACATCATTTATAGTAATGGTAAATGCCTTTTCGGTATATAATAAACCTCCTTGGTCGGTAGAGCGAACACGTACCTTATAGCTATTTTTAGCTTCAAAATCAGGGCTTGCAATTATTCGCAAGTTGCTTCCGTCGATATCAAAGGCTGCATTGTCGGTATCGTCTGTTCCTGCTACCAATGTGTAAGTAAAGGTATTGGCAGCATCAGGGTCAGTTGAACTCAATGTTCCAACGGCTGAATTGGCAACTACGTTTTCGTTTATTGCACTTGCTGATAAAGCTATATCTGTAGGCGTTTCATTTACATCATTTATAGTTATGATAAATGCCTTTTCAAAAGTCAAATTGCCTTGATCGGTAGTGCGAACCCGTACCGAATAACTGCTTTTTGTTTCAAAATCTGGACTGTTAGTAATCCGCAAACTACTTCCGCTAATATTGAACGATGCGTTGTCGGTACTTCCATCTCCTGTTACCAATGTGTAAGTAAATGTATTAGCACTATTTGGGTCGGTAGAACTCAATGTTCCTACTTCAGAATTTGCAGTTACGTTTTCGTTGATGGAAGACGCCGACAAAGCAATGTCGGTAGGAGTTAAATTTATAACTTCTCCAGTTACCGTCATTTTTTTTGTCGTTAATTCACCAGATGTACAAACCACATCACCCGAAACAGTTCCCAAAGGAGCATTTTCTGCCAGTCTTATTTCGATGGTTTTAGATAATATTACATCCGCAACTTTAGTAAATGTAACCGATGAGCCGAAAGCACCTGTTGTTCCATTTTCACGTATTTCGTAACCTGAAGGTGCAGTAACCACTAAATCGGTAGAAACCGATGGAGATAGACCAACAGTGATTTTTTCTGTTGGAGTAGATGCAACTCCTTTACCAGTGGAGAAAGTGTTTAATAATGTAGGTGTAGGTGATATTATCGAAAAGAAATCTGACCAAAGTGTTGCCGTAGCATATTTCAAATTTGAATCGGTAGGTACACTCAATAAGCAGTTTTGCTTATCAACGCTGTGAAACACAAAATCAAGATTATTAAATACAATTGGAGTAGTTTGATCAACAGAAATTGTACTTAGTTTTGAACAACTTAAAGCATAAGCTCCTATTGAAGTTACTCCGCTTGGTATGGAAACAGAGGTCAAATTGTTACACCCTGAAAATGCGCTTATACCAATAGAAGTAACTGTTGAAGGGATGGTTAATGAGCCCGTAAGACCCGTGCAATTTTTAAACACATTGTTACTTATTGATGTTAAAGATGATGGTATGGACAATGAACCATTAAATCCAAAACAACCAGAAAAAGCACCATCTCCAAGAGTTTTAACTGATGTAGGAATCGTCAAATCTCCTGTTAAGCCACTACAATCAGAAAAAGCCTCTTGATTGATTGTAGTTACCGTTGTTGGAATTGTCAATGTGCCATTTAAGCCAATACAACCTGCAAATGCAGTAGATCCGATAGTAGTATTCCCGCTAGGGATTGCCAATGAGCCTGTCAGTTTCTTACAGTCCCTAAAGATATTGTTGTTGATAATTGTAAGTGATGTAGGAAGAGCTATGGTCCCAGTAAGTTGCTCGCAATAAGCAAAAGCTGAATTTCCAATAGAAGTAACAGTTGAAGGGATGGTTAATGTGCCATCTAAACCTTTACAAAGATAAAATGCTCGTTCTCCGACACTTGTAACCAAAGATTTAATATTAATGGAACCTGTAAGTTTTTGGCAGTTATAAAAAGTATTGTCTTCGATTATAGTAAGATGAGGTGGAATAATCAACTCGCCAGTCATATTTTGGCAATTATAAAATGCTTCTTTTCCAATTTTAGTTATTGTAGAAGGAAGTGTCAAATCCCCATTCAGACCTACACAATTAGTAAAAGCATTATCTCCTATTTCAGTTACCCCCATCGGGATATTTAAAGCACCAGTAAGTCCTTCGCACCCATCAAAAGCGTAATTCCCGATACTTTTGAGTGCAGAAGGGAGTGTTAATGTACCGGTTATTTTATTACAATTTGTAAAAGCATTACTGGAAATTGTAATTACCCCCGATGGAATTGTCAATATACCAGATAACCCTTTACAATCATAAAAAGCACCGATTCCAATTGAAGTAAGCGACGATGGCATAATAACTGATGTCAATGATGTTTTGGCAACCGACCCAATAGAGAAAGCATACCCTGGTATCCCATTGGCAGGATAAATCTCTCCAGAACCTGTATTGTATTCCATTATCGTTGCCACACTCATGTCTATCACTTCTAGTAATGGCATTTCATCGCGCAAGGACACAAAATCTCTTTGATCTATGGTACCTGTAAAAGTAAGATTTTTAACAGTAGCTAAATCTAAGCCAGCATTGGTTATTGTTGTAGCCAAATTTCCGGCTGTTGAAACTATACCTGTAGCCCAAGTAAGGCTTGATGCACTTGTGGCTATACCTCCTGGAGTAGTTACAGTTATAGTCCCTGTGGCTTCAGTTCCCATAATGGCTGAAATTTGAGTGTCAGAATCAACTTTGAATGACTTTACCGAAGTGCCGCCGATACTTATAGCTGTTGTGCCAGTAAAGTAAGTTCCAATAATAGTTACGGTTGAACCGCTCCCTACTTTGTCTGGAGTAAAGGAAGTGATCACTGGCTTCGCTTTTTGTGTTACCGTAATCTTTTGGTCAGCTACACCAGTTGCCGATAGAGTTACTACGGCTGTTCTTTCAGCTCCTGTATTTGCACTTGCCGTCAAAGTTAGCGTAGCATTGCCATAGGTGGCGATACTTGGACTTACCGATAACCACGTTTGAGGTGTTGTAGCTGTCCATGAAGCATTGGAAGTTACACTCATCAATGCCGTACTGTTGGCAGCCGCTGCCACCTGTGCGGTGGAAGATACTGTTACATAAGGATCTCCTCCTGGATTAACAACCTCAGCTTGTAAATACAAACTGCTATTCAATAATGAAACAAGCATTAGCACCCCTAAACCAAACACTCTACATGTTCCTTTTATGCTTTCTGAATTAATTATATTTTTCATCATCTTATTTTTTAGCGGATTATTATTTTTGCTGTTACTTGATTGATTCCATTACCGGTTTTTGCCAAATAGGCTCCAGGAGTTAATCCTTGCGTGGAAATATACGTTACCTTGTTAGCATCGAATTTCGCTGCTTTTACCGCTATTCCTTTCATGTCGTAAAGGATTAATGTACCTTTTTGGTCGCTGAAGTTTTCAATGAATAATGTCTCATTCGAATAGAATACATTTATTTTTCCATCGGCAATACCTGTTTTGCCCGTAATGCTGCCCGTACTGGTCACAATTTTGAAGCGTTGTATTGGAGTAGGAGTCGATTCGGCACTAAAGCTATATTCCGATCCATCGGCAGTAATATCGGTAATGTCGCCTTCCACTAAATCCATCAAATACACTTTGCTGTAGGCCGAAGTTATATTTTGTTGTGTGAACTTAAGTGTAAATTCAGTGTCCACACCGGCTTGGAATCCGAGATATGTATCATTGATATCCGGTACAGCATCAATTTGGTAATTACCATCTTTTTCCATGGCAAAAAGCTGTGGATTAAGGGCTGATCCCATTATCTTGTATCCATCCCAGCCGTTGTCGAATTTCCTCGTACTCGTTGGTTCGGTGAATATCCACATACGGTCGGCAGCATGAGCACTTGTCACATCGATACGAGTGATTACTTTTTCGGCAGCTGCTACTTTCTGTGGCGTGCGTTGCATTTCACTATTGCTGAAATTAGATGCTATAGCGCTGTATGGGATAGTGATTAATCCGTCAGAAGCTGTTGCTTTAACCAAGAATCCCTGCATGGATGGTATTTGTCCAGGGACTTCAGATTCTCCAGCAGTGCCTATAGTTGATACTGTGTATTGACCAGCCGATGTAGTAGTTCCACTATAAGTACTTGTAGCCGACCAGTTATTATAAGTTCCAGTATTGTAAAGATAAACAGACGCTTCAGTATTGTCACCAAATACAATTTGCTTAATATCTATGGCAGCAGTATATGGATTTCCAAAAATATGCTGCCCTGGATATTTAGCATTTGTGGTATAAGGTAATGTTCTTATAAAAGCAGCATTGGTCAACTCGCCCTTAAACGAATAGGTTTTCCCTGTTGCTTGTACTATTTCATAACCAGTACCCGAAGTTAATGAAGAACCTGCAAGTTGCATTTCCCAAAGTGCAGCATTATCAGTTGCTGTTTCATTGTATTTCCGTACTATCGAATTGCTGAAAGCATCATTATAAGCAAGTGTTTTGACTGGAATGCCAAAGAACTGCCAATTGTACCTACTTAGCGCTGCTGCTTCTAAATTCCAATAAGCCTTGGAGTACATTTCTACCGTTGCAGAAGGTGAACCCTTAGCATAAATGAGTGACCCATTGGTTTCATCAACTGCCGATTTAATCACCAATCCATCAGCTCCGGCATTGTTAGTAAGTGTACCTAACACCGATAATGACGAACCAGCATTGATAGTTAGTGTTTTCCCTGAGTTTATAGTCAGATTTGTACATTTGTACGATGATGACAAAGCACAAGATGCATTTATGACAGGGCTATCATCATTAGCTCCATTACCCTCTGGTGATTTAGTGTTGATACCCGGAATTTCGCCTACATTCCATTTAGTTGCATCTTCCCAATTTCCTGTTTCTGTAAATATTGGTACATTGGAGAAACTCGCTTCGTTGTCCGACAAAATAGTTCCCCTTGCATTTGTTAGATAGGTTCTATAATAAATAGTCTTACTTCGAGTTAGGCCTGTTACATCTACTGTAAATAGTCCACCTTTTACTCCACTTTCGGACGTTTTGTTGTCTGAACTTAAAACTCCCGGAGTGGTTTTCCAGCATATACCTCTGTCAATTAACTGTGCATCGGCTGGTGCAATGGTTGCACCAAGTGTTGCGCTTGTGAGCTTGATATTGGCAACTGTGGGACTTGTTATTGTGTAAACACCATATTCAATAGCTCCCATGGCAGGCATTGAAGTACTTCTGGTTGCTCCGTCATAATCGGTGGCAACATCGGCTATAGCTACACCAATTAAAGTGCTGCCTGCCGGTAGATAGTAAGCTGCCGGTGTTCCACCTTCATTGGCAAACAACGGATCGGTATTTATACTATGGATATCAATACCAACCCCGCTTGCAATAGGCAATGCTCTTTTATTTTCAAAGTTGTAATATCCCAGCACGCCACCTGTTCCGGGAGCATAATAATCGTTATAATCGCAGGTTAGTGTTCCGCTGGTAGCTGCAAAATAAGCCGCGTAATGCAGATTGCTACCTTCAACCGTCGAACGTGTATTGCTGAAAATATTATTCCGGAAATTACGGATATTTGTATTTACAGCGCTGTATAGCGCATACGATGGATTAGTTGCACCCGAAGCCAGAGAGCCACTTATATTCACCGTATTGAAATACAAGTTATTGTTGTGAGATGTTGAACCGGTTTCAAAGATACCATATATTTTGGTTTTGGTATTTCCGCCCAGGTTGATAATATTGTTGGCATAGGTGGTTTTTCCGGTGGCAATTTTAATCCCATAAACGTTTGCATCTGTACTCTCTGCATGTACACTCAATCCATAAATATAGTTCTTGGTAACTGTACTTGCTATAGTGCTTCCGTAAAAATATAATCCTATTACACTCCCTGCAAATGAATCGTAGGTATTCGACAAGTTGTATATGGTATTGCCCGATATGGTTTGAGCTGCTGCTGTTGAACTATAAACGACTATTCCGCTTACAGCTGCACTCATAGTGTTAGAGTTATTGGCATTTGCAATAGTTAAATCACTAATCGTATTATTCTGAATTGTATTAGCACCGGAGGAAACAAATATACCGCTTGTTTTTCCTGACAATGCAGATGAACTTTTGGTGTCATTAGTAAGCTTCGAAATGGTATTTTCCGAAATAACTGCTGTTCCTTCACCCAAATTCCCTATTCCATAAACTGACTGAGAACTACCCGAAGCAATGGAACTTGCATATAAACTGTTTGTTGTTTCTGGATCCTTACTGCCTATCGTATTCTTAGTGATTGTTACCTTTCCAGTCGAAGTTGATGTATATATACCATAAAGAGAATGGGGTAAGGTTTCAGAACCTATTGTTGTTATAGAGCCAATCTGATTGTTGTCTACTGTAACTATTCCCGAACTTACGTTATATATTCCCATGGAACTTGCAGAACTACCTGAGCTTGTACTTGTGATAGATCCTTTTCCACTGGCAGAACCAATTGTATTACCTGTAACATTTACATCTCCTCCAACAACATGAATCCCTTTAAATGCGGTGTTAGATTTGGTTATGCAAATGATGTTTCCAATTGTGTTATTTTGAATGGATGAAGCTGTAGTGCTTCCGGCATTTATTGATATGCCGACAAATGAATGAGAAAATGTGCTGCTTATAATAAATGAGCCAGTGTGGTCAGCCGAACTGCCCCCGATAAAATTATCTTTGATAAGATAATTATTCCCGCCATCAATTTGTATCCCTTTATAATTATATGAATTTTCCGGGGAAAGTGATTCAGTTAAATAAATAACATTTCCTTCAATTGTAAAGTCCGATGAATTAGCGGTATTTATTGCATACGAAGAGCTGGAAGATCTGAAACAATCAAAGATATTATTATGGCTGATTATATTTTCACTGTTTTCCTTACCGCTTGTACCTACTGAGGTTATACCACAATATGTACTGCCAAATGATGTGCCGGAAATATCATTAAAGGCAATGGTGTTGTTATCATTCCCTGTCCCTGTAAGTGCTGTAGCTGTACCTATTAATACTACTCCTGCTGATGCATTGGTTGAGGAACCTTTAATTGTACAATATTTCACTGTATTGCCCGTAGCATCATTGATTAGGCGTATAGTGGAAGTCTCCGGTTGGTTAGAAGTACTATTGTTTACAATCACTAATCCTTTTCCTGCATCCAGGCCATCAATACTGCCGTTTAGGGTAACATTATCCGCTCCATACAAATCGATAAGAGGAGCTGCTATATTTCCGCTTATACTAAGTCCTGTTTCCGTAGGGTAAATGTTTACCGAAGTATAATTGGAGGTGCTGTTGTAACCGCTTTGATAAAGTTTGGCGATAGCAGTCTCAACAGTGTTGCTTTTTACTTTTATTGTAATTGCACCCTGATGGCTGCCTAAATTTATTGCAGCGAATGCTTCATTTAAAGTACTATAATAGGTTGGATTCATAATACTCGCTGTGGCGGTTACTTCAATTTTACCTGTAACGAAAGGAAAGCCATCGTTATTGGTAGCATCCATTCCCCAGTAATCATTTGTCCCATTTGTAATTTCAGAGATGAAATCCCATCCGGCATTGGTAAACGTGGACTGCGTTTTCATTTCAGCTGTAGTTTTGGCTGTGGCACCGGTTGCTGTTGTTTGATTTGAAAGGTCAACATCCCAAAAATTATTGAGGTAGCTGCCGCTAGAGCTAATTCCAACAAAACCTTTATTTGTGAAGCTTGTGCCTTTAATACTGCTTGTGGAGTAACAGTTTTGTAATATACTGGCACTATTATTGTCAAAACCAACAAATCCGCCTATATATTCTGACGTTCCCGATAGCCGTGTTACATCTCCCCTGCAAAAGCAATTGCTCACCGGAAATTTAGAATCATTGTAACCAATAAATCCACCGGTGTTAGTTATTCCACTCACCATGCTGGTACTGTATGAGTTATTCACATAACTATCATAATTATAGCCAATCAATCCTCCAATTCCACCACTTAAATAACTACTCACTCCATTCCCACTTACATTTCCAGTACTGTAGCAATAATTTACTTTTGCAACATAGCTACGCCCAAGCAACCCACCAACTGAACTCTCTCCGTTTACATCGCAAGAGCTGTGGCAGTAATTCAATGAAAGAATACCATAACTTCCAGTGAAGGATTCCCCTACGAGTCCTCCTACGTAATTATTTCCAGTTACACGGCCGCTACTATAACTATATTCTACCTGTCCCCAACTGTACCCGACTAATCCACCTACATAATCTTTCCCAGTAATTAAAACATTGGTTACCGCAAGATTTTTAAGATTACCATGCACATAACCAAATAGTCCAATATAATTTGTTGAAGGACGGTTGATATATAACCCATCAATAGTATGGCATAGCCCATTGTAATTACCTGTGAAATTGGTGGAAGCGTTCCCGATGGGTGTCCATCCCGCGCCGCCATCCCAACCAGATGAAGCGGATGCGTCAATGTTGGCTGTTTGAATGTAAGATGAACTCCACTTTGTTGGGTTTTGACTTAACCAGTATAGATTATTTAATGTGGCAATCTGGTATGGATTAGCCGTTGTACCGTCACCTAAAGCAGGTGCGATTTGATCTATTGCATTTGTGGTAAAAGACACTTGCGTACCATAATTTGTTCCGGCAGCATTGGTAGCATACGCTTTTACGTAATAGGTGGTATTTGCCACAAGTCCAGTCATTGAGCTCGTAAATGCTCCGGTTAAAGCAATTGCACCCTGTGATGTTTTGGTGGTTAATTCCACAGTCGGATTTGTCGATGTACTCCAAACTACTCCGTATTGCGTTGGATTAGGGACACCCAAACTGGTGATATTTCCATTACCTGTAGCTGTTGTAGTTGCAATGCTGCTTACAGCCTGAGTGGTTACAGTTGGATCCAATGGTAATGTTGTAAAGGTTTGATCTTCTCCAGTAGTTGTACCATCCGCACTTACACATTCAACACGATAATGATAGGTTGTATTTAACTGTAAACCTGTAACTTCGGCGGTAACATCTGTGTTTGTTGCACCAGTAACAGTTGCTGGAGTGGTAGATATAGTTGAGCCATAAGTATTTGTCAATCCATATTTAATAGCAATTGTTGTACTTACAGTATTCGCATTGATGGTAGCATTGAACGTTGCTGAAGTAGGTCTACTTGTCGCTGCTATAGATATTATACTCGGCACTTCAGTTACGTTATTAATCGTAATAGTAAATGTTTTTTCATACCATAAATTACCTTGGTCGGTAGTGCGAACACGTACCTTATAACTGTTTTTTGTTTCAAAGTCTGGACTGTTTGTAATTTGTAAATTACTTCCACTAATATTGAACGATGTGTTGTCGGTACTTCCATCTCCTGCTACTAATGTGTATGTAAAGGTATTAGTTGCATCAGGGTCGGTGGAGCTCAATGCTCCCACAACTGAATTGGCTACCACGTTTTCATCTATTGCACTTGCTGACAAAGCAATATCCGTAGGGGTTTCATTTACATTATTAATTGTAATGGTAAACGCCTTTTCGGTATATAATAATCCACCTTGGTCGGTAGTGCGAATACGTACTTTATAACTGTTTTTTGTTTCAAAGTCTGGACTGTTTGTAATTTGTAAATTACTTCCACTAATATTGAACGATGTGTTGTCGGTACTTCCATCTCCTGTTACCAATGTATAAGTAAAGGTATTAGTTGCATCAGGGTCGGTGGAGCTCAATGCTCCCACAACTGAATTGGCTACCACGTTTTCGGAGATGGCACTTGCTGACAGAGCAATATCTGTTGGTGATTCATTTACATTGTTGATAGTAATAGTAAATACCTTTTCAAAAGATAAACCTCCTTGATCGATCGTTTTAACCCGTATAGAATAACTGTTTTTTACTTCGTAATTTGGACTATTGGTTATCTGTAAGTTGCCACCACTGATATTGAAAGCTCCATTGTCAGTACTTCCATCTCCTGTTACCAATGAATAAGTAAAGGTATTAGTTGCATCAGGGTCGGTCGAACTCAATGCTCCAACGGTTGAATTGGCTGCCATGTTTTCGTTGATGGCTGTAGCAGACAAAGCTATTGCTGTTGGTGCTGCATTAGGGATTACGGCTTCAGAGGCATCCGAAGCGCTACTTGTACCTGCTGCATTAGTAGCAGTTACGGTAAAAGTATAAGCAGTTCCATTGGTCAAGCCAGTAACAATTATCGGACTGGTGGTCCCAGTTCCTGTTTTTGCTCCAGGACTAGAAGTTACAGTATAACAGGTGATGGCACTTCCGCCATTGCTTAATGGTGCTGTAAAGCTTATTGTTGCCTGTGTGTTACCCACTATTGCCGAAACGTCAATAGGTACTCCTGAGATGGTAATGGTTGTAAAACTCACTTCTTCTCCATAATTTGTCCCTGCACTATTGGTGGCATACGCTTTTACATAGTACGTGGTATTGGCTGCAAGCCCTGTTATTGAGCTCATAAATGCTCCAGTCGAAGCAATTGCACCCTGTGATGTTTTGGTGGTTAATTCCACAGTCGGATTTGTCGATGTACTCCAAACTACTCCGTATTGTGTTGGATTAGGAACACCTAAGTTGGTAATATTTCCATTTCCGGTTGCTGTTGAAGTTGCAATACTGCTTACTGCCTGTGTAGTTACCGTTGGAGCAATTGGAGAAGTAGTAAAACTAACTTGCGTACCATAATTTGTTCCGGCAGCATTGGTAGCATACGCTTTTACGTAATAGGTGGTATTTGCCACAAGTCCTGTCATAGAGCTGGTAAATGCTCCGGTTAAAGCGATTGCACCCTGTGATGTTTTGGTGGTTAATATCACAGTCGGATTTGTCGATGTACTCCAAACTACTCCGTATTGCGTTGGATTAGGAACACCCAAACTGGTGATATTCCCATTACCAGTAGCCGTAACTGTACTTATGTCGGATACTGATTGCGTAGTTACAACGGAAAGTTCATTTTCCATACCTCCATCGGTAATTTTCCAACCATTTGTTCCGGTTAGTACTAACTTTGCATCTGCCGGGTTTCCGTAATTGTATTTACTTGTTCCTCCATTGAAGATAACGTTAGGCTTTAGTGTTAATGCCGCCCAACTAGTCAGAAGGCTGTTATAATTCGCAGTAGAAAGTTTAAGCCCAGCAAACATATCGCTCATGTCAGTCACATTCTCCACCCTCCATGCACCCAGGTTCTGATTGAAACTTGTTGCCGAGGAGAACATGCTACCCATTTTAGTTACTTTACTTACATCCCAATTTCCAATATTTTGATCAAAGTGAGAAGCCATGTGGAACATGTTTCTCATATCAGTTACATTGCTTGTATTCCATGCTCCTGTGCCAGGTTTAAAACTGATGTCCTGATTAAATTTTGAATTACCGTCAAACATGTAATACATCATTTTAACACTGCTAACAATCCAGTTGCTGATATTATTATTGAATGAAGTATATGAAAACATACAACCCATGTCTGTTACTTTACTTACATCCCAATTTCCAATATTTTGATCAAAGTTAGAAGCGGATGAGAACATGTAATTCATATCTGTTACTTTACTTACAATCCAATTTCCAATATTTTGATCAAAGTTAGTAGCTTGTCGGAACATGGAATTCATAGTTGTTACATTACTTACATCCCACTTCCCAATATATTGATTAAAGTTACTAGCGTAGAAGAACATATAACTCATATCTGTTACTTTAGTTACAATCCAATCTCCAATACTTTGATTAAAGTTAGTAGCATTTCGGAACAAATAACTCATATTTGTTACTTTACTTACATCCCAGCTACTGATATCCTGATTAAAGGAAGATGCCTGGTAAAACATATTTGATAAATCTGTGATGCCGGAAGGTAACGAAGCAGGAACAGATGTGAGATTTATTGCGCCACTGAATGCTCCCGATAGGTTGGTAATACCTAAACTGCCAAAACTGCTTACTGATACCAATTTATTGATATTGGTGCCAGTGGAAGAGCCAAATCCATATTGCGTGAGGCTTCCTGTGATTGTTACTTTATAAATACCGCCCGTGACATAAGAATGATCCTTATTACCATTGGTATTCAATTCCTCCGGTTTTGTTCCATCACCCCAATCTACAACTACATTTACCGTACCTCTCAAGGGCAAAGTTACTGTGGTGCCTGTACCTTTGTCGGTATTAAAGGTTAGAATCATGGCGTCGAGGGTTGTAAATGTCATATCTTCTCCTAATGTAGTACCAGCACTATTTACACCTACCAATCGATAATGATAAGTTGTATTTGCTGTTAATTCAGTAAGGACACAACTAACTGCTGTATTTGAAGTTTCAGTAACAGTACTTGGACTAGCAGACACACTTTTTCCATATTTATTATCCAATCCATATTCAAAAGTTACCGTTGTGCTTATATTGTTCGCATTTATTATACCGCTAAGTGTTGCTCCAGTTGCACTTATATTCGTAACTGTACTATTGGTTGTTGCTATTGGTGCTTCAGCTACATCGTTTATAGTAATGGTAAACTCCTTTTCAAAAGTCAAATCACCTTGGTCGGTAGTGCGAATACGTACTTTATAACTGTTTTTTGTTTCAAAGTCTGGACTGTATGTAATTTGTAAATTACTTCCACTAATATTGAACGATGTGTTGTCGGTACTTCCATCTCCTGCTACTAATGTGTATGTAAAGGTATTAGTTGCATCAGGGTCGGTCGAACTCAATGTTCCAACTGCTGAATTGGCTGCCTCGTTTTCGTTGATGGCACTTGCCGACAAAGCGATATCTGTAGGGATTTCGTTTACATTGCTGATGGTAATGGTAAACGCCTTTTCGGTGTATAAGAATCCTCCTTGGTCGGTAGTGCGAACACGTACCGAATAACTACTTTTTGCCTCAAAGTCAGGACTGTTGGTAATTTGTAAATTACTTCCGCTAATATTAAAGGATGCGTTGTCGGTATCGCCTGCGCCTGCTACCAATGTGTAGGTGAAAGTATTACCAGCGTCTGTATCGGTCGAACTCAATGTTCCAACTGCTGAATTAGATGCTACGTTTTCGTTGATGGCTGTGGCTGACAAGGCTATATCCGTAGGTGCTACGTTTCGAATGCCCGTAAACTCATCTGCTCCTATATCGGGTGTGCTTTCATTTCGGTTATTGCCATCAAAGTCATCGGTAAAGTCAGTTATTGGCGTACCACCACTTTCTATTTGTGTGCCTGGTGTGGTATTAATATGCAAATATGTAGCATCGGCTCCAGTAGTACTTACCCAAGTTGGATTTTCGGTAACGGATGCTGCATCGCGGGTTATCATGGCTTCTTTGTAACTTGTCAGTGTTTGATAGCTGTTAGTACCATCGTACATAATAAGATTACTTTCACTTGGTGTACCTGCATATAACAAGTTATTGTTAGACGAAGCATCATAGCTAGTTAACGTTGTGTACGACCGTTGATAAGCCACAGTTTTGCCCGTACCATTGGCAGTAGAAGTATTTACCAGAATATTGTTTCGCAAATTAACCGCAGGCGTAGTCGAAGCCCAGATGGCAGCTGTCCCGAAGTTTGTTCCTGTGCTCGTAGCATTCAGGTTTACCGTATTGTAATAGGCGTTTACCGTAGTGCCTCCATTTATATATATACCTGCTATCGAAGGTGCTGGAGCTGTTAGAGTTCCTGCTGGAGCTTTCAAATCCGCTATCAGATTATTGTAAACACCCACGGTTGGTCCATTATTGATATATACACCAAAAACTTTACTGGCAGCTAATGTGGCATTTAAATCGTAAATTTTGTTTTTGGTGATAGTTGGTGAACCCTCCGATTGATAGATTCCATACACCAAAGCAGCAGCTGAATTGGTATAAATGCTATTGCCCGAAATTGTTTTACTATCGCCCGAATTACCCGCTGCATATACACCATACATATTATATGTATTTGTTCCATTGGTTTTAGTATTTCCATATATTTCATTATTATTTACAATTAGAGGATTTCCAGAGTTAGTTCGTAAACCATAAAAGTACACACTACCTATAAGAGTATTGTTTCGTATTTTATTGGAACTTATATTAACAGAAGGTGAATTTGAATTTTGTTCTTTAAAAATTCCATAGAAAGTACCTGTTGAATTGCAAGTATACTTATTCCCCGATATTGTATTTCCGGTTATAGTAGTGGTGTTTCCGGTTGATGATGTAGAATCATAAATACCATAAAAAGTACCATTTCTTGCTGCAAAATCACAATTTTGTATGGTGTTATTTGTTATATCTATTTTATTTCCAGACCCAACAACAGAAATACCATATAAATTAATATTGTTCCATGTAACAGAAGTAATAGAAATAGTGTTGGCATTGATTTTTATATCTCCACTAGTGTTAGTAACATATATAACATTTACATTTGCACCTTGCCCTTGAGCTGTAATTGAATTATTCTCTATTTTAGGGGCTGTTTGATTATTTATTTGAATTCCATTGGGGCTAGACAAAATGGTATTGCCAGTGGTAGTACCTATCTCCAAGCCAGAATCGTAATAGGTAGGATTAGAACAGCCATTAATATAAATTGGAATGTTACAATTTGAAATTGTGCATCCTTTTATTTTTATATTGGCATTGGTACCTGTTGCCGAAGATATAGTTAATGCTGTAGTTGATATTGCAGTATGATTTCCGCCATAAATGCCATAAGAATAGGTTTTGCTTAAGCTAATAACACAATTGCTGATAGAGATATTCTGTGTACCATCCGTGGCATTTAGTTTTAATATGGCATATCCCCACTCCATTAGTTGGGTACTGGAAGTATTAGTTGCATTTTCCTGCAAGTCTATTCCATCTATGGTTACATAATCCGTTCCCAGTATTTTCCAGATACCATCGGTACTAGAAGATATTTCAGGTGTAAATGCAGTAATCAATGGATTAGCACCTGTACCCGATTTTTGAAAAGTAATGGTTTTGGTAGCCGTAGTAAGCGCATTGAGGGTTTCATTGCCCAGTAAGTATCCATCCACAGGTGCGGTTTCGGTAGTGCCGGCAGCCATATTGATAATAACTGGTCCGGTCATGGTGGTAATACTATTTATTGCGGCTATGGCGTTTGCTAATGAACTGTATGAACTTGCCAATGACACTCCTTCTATTTTTGCGTTGCTTGGATTGGTTATAGTTATCACTGGAATTAAAGGAGTTATACTATTTGAAGCATCAGATGCACTTCCGATTCCAATCTCATTTGTTGCAGTTACCGTAAAAGTATAAGCAGTTCCATTGGTTAAACCTGTAACCGTAATAGGACTTGCTGAACCAGTAGCAGTAATTCCTCCAGTGCTGGAAGTTACCTTATAGCTGGTAATGGCACTACCATTGCTTGCAGGTGCTGTAAAACTAACAGTTGCGCTCGCATCCCCTTCGGTTGCCGTAACAGATGTTGGTTTACTTGGTACTGCTTGAATGTTTGGCAAAAAATCATTCCACTTATCTGCAGTTGTATAGCTTGTGTAAGAATCTGCAGGCACAATTAGTTTACAGGTGGTTTTATTCACGCTTAAAAACACATTGTCAGAGGTAGATAAATCGACAGGCGTAGTAGGATAAGCGTTGATAGAACTAAGACTGGTGCAACTTTGAAAAGCATTTTGACCAATAGAAGTAACTAAAGTAGGTATTGAAATTGAAGTAATACTGCTACACCACGCAAATGCATATTCACCTATTAGTGTTAATGAAGAGTTGTTTTCAAATACAATGGAACTTAATTTGTTACACTTATAAAATGCACTATTTCGAATCTCTTCAACAGATGATGGTATTGTTAAAGTTCCAGTCAAACTATTACATTCATAAAAAGCATTTACATCAATTATTTTCAACGCAGAGCCAGATTCAAAAGTAAGAGATTGCAGATTGGAGCAATTGGCAAAACCATCAAATCCAATGCTAGTTACAGAGGCTGGAATATTTAAATTTCCAATCAAACCCGTGTTGTTCATAAACGCATGATAACCAATTGTTTTGAGGCTCGATGTAGATTCAAAGCTAATACCTGTCAAGCTTATACATTCGTAAAATGAATTAACCCCAATAGAAATTATAGACTTTGGAATAGTTAAAGTTCCAGTGAAACCACTACAAGCATTATAAGCCTCATCTCCTATTTTAGTGATTGACGAAGGTATTACTAATGTTCCAGTAAAACCTGTGCAGAATGCAAATGCCCCTTTTCCTATAGAAGTTGTAGAAGTTGGAAAAGTAAACGAATTCAATGAGGTTTTACCTGTATTGGTGTCAGGATTATAAAATGCATATTGCGGTATTTCATTGGCTGGATAAACAGTACTGCTTGCTCCCGCAGCAGTTCCATCAGTTCCAGTATATTCAATAATCGCCGTCGCACTAATATCCAATACAGCCAACAATGGCATATCATCGCGCATAGTTTTAAAATCACGTGCATCAATGGTACCTGTAATTATGAGGTTAGTGAGGTTTGCTTTTTGGGTAGTGGTAAGTAACGACCCAAGCCCACCTGCAGTTAAGGCAATAGTAGGTGTGTATGTAAATTCGTTTGTGCTGTTAGTAGTTCCACCAGCCGTTGTAACAGTAACATTCACTTTTCCATTAATACCTGCTGGGGAAACAGCTGTTATTTCCGTGTCAGAATTTACTGTATAGTTTGTTACATTGGTAGTACCAAACTTAATAGTAGCCGCGGTTAGGTTTGTTCCTGTGATAACAACCGATGTTCCACCGGTTATAGGGCCGCTTGTTGCCGAAATGCTTGTAATGGTTGGAGGAAAAGGATTCACTGTGAGTTGCGAAAAAACGGGAGTACTCCATCCACAACAGGCGTGTCTTTCTCTGTATCGGATATTGTAATTGCCAACTGTGGCAAATGCAGGTGTTGTAAATGAACTGGCTGTTTTGCTAAACAATACATCGGTTGGGGATGAAGCATACACCAACCATTCATATTCTAATATAGAGCCGGCATCATAACTATTTGTTACGCTCAAATCAATTGTTGCGCCAACAAGTATTACCGAAGCACTTTTTACTATTACCGGCAATGTACGTGCATCACTAGCAACGTTTAAATAGTTTTTATACAGCCCACCATTTACCGTAAGGTCTTTGACACCCGCAGTGCTTGCCGTAATTCGTATAGCAGTACTTGAAAGTGTATATGAGGATGTTGATGCATTCAAGTCATTCACCAATGTTACTCCTGTAGGAAGCACCCAATTGCCCGAAGCTACCGAAGCTGCTGTCAATTCTGTTTCGGAGTTGATACATGATTTCCCAGGAATGTAATTATCAGCATTTCCCCTTGTATAATTTATAGTTAATGTTGTTGGATTAGGTATTGATGCCGTGGGAGATGTACTACCTACACCAGAAGTATATACCTGAGCAGAAATACCAGCAGATCCGTCGCCACCTTTTCCTCCAGCACCACCAGCACTACCATTACCACCTGCTCCACCATAATTAATCTGACCACCACCTTGATACGTGTTGGAAGAGTTTCCTGAACCACCTGCGCCTCCTGCACCACCTGCGCCACCAATACCTGCCGCTCCAGCAGTTCCTGACAGAATTGTGTTCCCTGTTAAATCGCCATTGCTGCTATAAACATAAATGCCAAAAGTACTTCCACCACCTTGACCTCCAATACCACCTGACCCGCTGCCGCCGCCACCGCCGCCACCAGATCCGCCGTTGCCAGATGCAGTATTACCCGCACATTGATTTCGACCACCACCACCGCCGCCGCCGCCACCAGACCCTGCTCCTCCAGCAATTCCGTTGGTGCCATTGCCAGGTACAAAAAATGTGCTGGATAATGCAGTTCCAATTGAACCATCACTTCCTGTAGCACCATTTGAATAACAAGTACCACCAGCAGCACCACTATTAAGAGTATAGCTGTTGTTACTTACAGAACCTGCACCTCCGCTAGCACATGATGTACTCTCCCCAGGGTAACCAGCATAAGAATTAATGTTTTCATAATCATTCGCACCACTTCCACCACCTCCTCCGTAACCTCCTGATACACCACCGTTAGCTCCAGCATTACCACCAGCTCCACCTACTCCACCTACTCCAGCAGGACTCTCATTTTTTGTATCCGCACCATAGCCTCCAAATCCACCAGTACCACCTGCTCCGCCATTATTACCAGCAGCTCCATTTAAGCCAGCACTCGCATTACCAGAAGTTATATTGCAGCGAGTAATTTTATAATCAGTACAGTCATTGGTATAAACGGCATAATTCGATTTTCCATTGCCAGAAGTAGTTTGTCCTGAAGCTGTCGCAGTTGTTATAGTTAAATCTTGTAATGCCCAGCTAGTTACTGATACAGCTTTAATGCCCATTACATGTGCTGTATTAGCATCAATAGTTTCAGTACCTGAAAAGTTGATGGTAGTTGCCGAAGCAGCAGCACTTGTTTTTGTCCAGATATAGTTATTGATTGATGTTCCAGTTCTTTCAAAACCTCCCTCAATAGTTACCCCTGTTTTCATTGCCAAAATAAGATTCTCGTTGTAAGTGCCCGATTTCATGCGTATAATGCTACCCGAGACAGCTACCGACATGGCTTTGTTCAATGTTTTGTATGGATAATCGGATGTCCCAGTTCCTGAAGTATCATCACCATCGGTGGAAACATAAATAAATCCGCACAAAGGCATCGTAAAAGAGGATGTACTAGAAGTAGTAAGATTTGCAGCCACTACGCTATTTGGTAACCAAAAAGCAGTGATAAGGAAAAGGCTAAATATTGCTTTTGATATTTTGCTACCAAGTATTATTTCCTGAATTGATTGCGAAATGAACTTTTTTGTAATCGTTTTCATAATGTTATTTTTTATCGGTAAATTATTATAACTTTTGTGAAGTTGCTTTCTAGTATTTAACCCATCGTTTTGTGACGGTAAATCTATTTATTTATTTTAAATATCAACCGTTCAATTCGTAAAAACTTTCGTCCAAAACGTAAAAACTTTCGTCCAAAACGTATGAGCAACCGTTCAAAAGGTAAATTCATGTAGTAATAATTTTTAAGGCTGTAGCAGGTACTTTTATTGTTGTAGTAAATAGTATTTAAGTGATTAATTGTATGTTTTTTAGCAGTTTTTTAGTTTGCAAGATTTAATCATTAATCTTTGAATAGAAAATGTCAATAGTACAAATTCTCAGGAAGCAAATTTACATTTTTAGAAAATAAAGAGAGCCAATCGGAAACGATTTTCTTCGTTTCTGATTGGCTCTAAATTGTTTCGGGTTTGCGTTCCGGGTTTCGCGTTTCGCGTTTCGCGTTCTGTTTCGTGTTCGTGTTTACAGTCTGAAAAAAAACCTCAAAGATCAGCAAAACACCGACTCTTTGAGGTTCTTTTTATCACTTATTATTTATCTAACAACCACTTTTCTCACCCAACTCTTCGCTCCCACTTCCATTAGCACTGTGTACATACCTGCCACATTTACAGGCATTTCAACCGTGCTATTGCTTGTAGTTTTACTTGCCACCATGCGTCCAACTGCATCATAAACCCGAACAGCAGTTTTACCACTCAAATTATTAATTATTAATTTGTAATTATTAATTGCCAGTGTAGGACATCCAGTTTCTGTTTCTACCACGTTTTCGGTTGAAATACGTTGAGCAGTGATAGTAAAACGTGTATTATTAGTACCAGCATCTGCTATAAAACTATAACTGGAAATCAACAAATCGGTAGTAGTTCCATTCGAACTATCAAACAATAGTAATTTAGATAAACTTGGTGCTTGACCAGCCGAAGCACTGATAGTAGTTGTACCAGCTGTTTTGGTATAAATTCCAACAGGCAAGTTTTGCACATCAGTCATTGGCAAGGCATTATAACCATAGTTTACACCACCTAATTGTGTATAAATTTGTGGTTTGTCGGTATCTGTACCTATCCATTTTTCCAAATCCTGACCAATTTGATAAGCTGTAGTTTGATCATTGTCCATAATCAAATTTGTGTAATCAACGCCTGTTGCACTTGTGAAATTTAGTTGCACGCGGTCTGACAAATCGGTAGCCACAGCAGCAGGAGCCGATGAGCGACCAGCAATATCAAATGACATATCACCATCAGCAAGAACTTGTACAAAATAAGCCGAAAATGGTTCGAATGTGGCACTCGCCATTGTTGGTTGCGTGTAGGTCATGCCATTGATAGCATCTGGGATTGTTACTCCCTGTGGGGCGCCTGTAATCTTATTTCCAGCAAAACGGCTAAGGTATGGTTGTCCCACCAAATTCCAACCGGCATGTGTTCCAGCAGCAGCATCCCACACACTTACCCCAACGGGACGAGATGAAGTTTCAGCTGTTTTGACAATTGCATTATCCAATACGAATGATAACTGTTGAGTACCAACACCAGTTTTTAAGCCAATAATGTAGCCTTGGTTAGCGGTAAGAGTTCCAGTAATTTGGTCTGTTATTGCCACCCAGTTTTTACCTCCTCTATTGGTGGCACGTGTTTGTCCATTATAGTATTTGATATACCAATCTTGTCCCAAAACAAATGCTCCACCACCAACTTGTGTAATTTCAGCAATATTTACCGTACAAGGGAATGATAAGAAATACCATTTGGTATCGAGCATGGTTTTTACATACTTTACTTTACTGTCTGTAGCTAAAGTAACAGCATTACCCACTTTGGCATTGAACGAACCTGTTTCATCAGCTTTGAAAATTAAATCGCCTGTAATTGTCAAGGCGTTTGTCAAATCGAGTTTTGCACCTGGTTCTACTGTTACGCTGTTAAATGTTTTTGGGTCTTTAACGGTAAATACTGTATTTGTGCCAGTTACTGTTAAATCTGCTGTTTCGCTATTTGTTATAGTAGAAGCATCGGTATCAGTGTCAACCGCAATTTGAACCGAAACATTAGTTTGCCAAGCCAAATACGGATAGCCGTAGTTTTTATTGCTTTCAATTTTCCAAATAGTTGGAAAATCCCAACTGTCAAAGGTAGCCTGCATTTTCATTTCGGCTGTGGTTTTGCCAGTAGCGCCATTGTTACTTGTGCCGGAAATTGTAGCCACCAAGCCATCAACATCTGCATCAAAATAGCAATTGGTGATTGTACCCAATGTATAATTACCAACAAAACCATTGATGGCAGTAGGACGATCTATTTTCATGATGGGACTATTAAATTTTGATGGAACTGGCACAGGAGCTGACCTTAAAGTTACCACCGAACGGCTGTAACATTTACTAATAGTTCCATTATCAAAATCTGTTGTTCCTACAAAGCCACCTATTGAATTAGTCCCTGTAACTGCTCCTGTAGCATAACTATTCGTGATATTGACAGGGTTCATCATATTCGCAACAATTCCAGTAAAGCCACCAACATTATTTTTTCCACTTACATTGCTTGTACTAAAACAATTAGCGATAGTCGGTCCCATACAAGAACCCATAAAACCACCAACGTTATTTGCCAAAGTGGCATTTACAGCGCCTGTAGAATAACAGTTTGTAGCAGCTCCATACAAATCGCCAAAAATACCACCAATATTGCTTCTTACATTGCTTTCACTGCTTACACTGCTTACTATACATGAACTGTTGCAATTTGTAAAACTACCTCCTGCTTCTCCAGCTAATCCGCCTATTAAGTATCCGGTACCTGAAATAGTACCTGTTGAACTGCAATTTGATACGGTGCCATTTCCATTTCCTACAAGTGCACCTATATAGTTTACTCCAGTTAAATTGCAGTTTATCAGTTTTATGTTACTTAAAACAGTAGTCGATGAAATATTTCCAAACAAACCTATATATTCAGTAGCCGGACGATTAATATACAAACCTGTAATGGTGTGATTCTGCCCATCGTAGTTACCGTCAAAACTAACAGAACCTGAACCAATAGGCGAAAAACCATCTCCCCTCGACCAACCACTTGTAGTCGAAGCATCAATATCGGCCGTTTGGATAAAATACTTACCTGCTGCCCAATAGGCGGAGTTAAAGCATAGAAATTCTAAATCGGCAAGTGTAGCAATTTTGTAAGGATCTGCCTGTGTACCTGCACCCCCTGAGAATAGTGGAAACACTTGCCAAGCCAAATACGGATAGCCATAGTTTTTATCGCTTGCTATTTTCCAAATAGTTGGAAAATCCCAACCGGTGAAAGTAGCCAGCGTTTTCATTTCGGCAGTGCTTTTGCCTATAGCTCCATTGTCAGTACCTGATATTGTGGCATCTATTCCATCAATATCAGCATCGAAATAACAATTGGTAAATGTGCCTTGCATTAAATATCCAGTAAAACCATTTACATTAGTAGTCCCATTAACAAATGAGCGACTATAACAATTAGAGACAGAACCATCAGTGAAATTCACTAAGCCAATAAAGCCTCCAACTACATTAATTCCAGTTACATTGCCTGTTGAGTAACAATTAGTAATAACAATTGAACTATTATTTGACGAAATAAAACCGGCAAATCCACCAACATAATTGCCTAGATTAACTTTACTGGTACTATAACAATTACTAACAGTCGCATCTTCAATGTAACCTGCAAAACCTCCAACCGTAGTAGATCCTGAATTAGCCGTTACATCACCTGTGGAAAAGCAGTTAGTAACTGTATTGCCTATGGCAGAACCAAGAAACCCACCAATAATTTCAGTAACTCCACTTACAGTACAAGAGCTGTAGCTATTTGTAACATCTGACCTAGATTCACCAATCAAACCACCAATAAATTCTTTTAATCCTGAAACTGAACCAGTTGAGCTGCAATTTGTAATTCTACCATAAGCCCGTCCCACAATTGCTCCCACATAAGAATTTCCAGCAATATTGCAATTTATTAGTTTTATATTGCTTAAATTTGAGTTATTAGCTGTACTCCCAAATAATCCAACACTACTAGTAGCTGGTCGATTAATATACAATCCTGTAATACTATGGTCTTGTCCATCGTAATTGCCATAAAATTTTTCTGAAAAATTTCCAATTGACGAGAAACCCATAGCTACTGTTGGTGTAACTGCGTTGTTATCATGGTTTCCAACATTCCACGTATTTGTAGCCGTTGCATCAATATCGTCAGTTTGGATAAAATAAGTATCTGCTGCCCATAATCTATTGTTTTCGGAAAGGAAACGCAAGTCGGCAAGTGTGGCAATTTGGTATGGATCAGCCTGCGTACCTGCTCCTAAGCCAGGATAAGGCGTTACTCCAGTTCCTGTAATCGTAAAGTTATACGGATTTTCATCAGCATCCTGGTTGTCAAACGAAACAGTAGCTGTTTTTGAACCTGCGCTTGTAGGCGTAAAGCGAATAGTAAATGTAGTGGAACTTGCATTGGCTACTGTTGTAGGATTTGTTCCCTGTAAACTGAATTGGTCGGCATTGGTGCCGCCTAAAGTGAAACTACCTAATGTAGAAACAGCAGTTCCAGTGTTTTCGATTGTAAAAACAATATCGGTATTGGTGGCAGTAATCTTGCTGCCAAAATCGTAAGTGCTTGTGGCATCAATAATGGTTGTTGCGCCTTGTTTTACATCAATTTCGGGGGCCGGAGCTAACCACACCAAATAGGGATAACCGTTATTTGTAGTACCGTCTATTTTCCAATTTGCAGCAAAATCCCAGGTGCTAAAAGTAGCTTGCGTTTTCATTTCGGCAGTAGTTTTGCCTGTTCCGCCACCTCCAGTTGCTTTGCCCGAAGACTCAGTATCCCAATATGAATTACCAACTGTACCGCTGTCATTTCTTCCAACTAATCCAACTCCATACATTGTTGCAGATACAGCACCAGTGCTGTAACAAAAAGAAACTGTTCCATAAAGATTATAGCCCAACAAACCAGCCACATTAATCGTACCGCTTACACTACATGTGCTGTAGCAGTTTGCTATAGAACCATAATTATATCCAATTAAACCTCCAATATCATTAGCACTACCAATCACGCTACCCGTACTATAGCATTTTGACACAGCACCTCTCAAATTACCAACTAAACCACCTACAGAGCTGTTACCATAAATGGTTGATGTTAGTAAACCAAGATTTCTTATTGTTGCCGTCAATGCTGTACTACCAAACAAACCAACATAATCTGTAACCGGACGATTAATATACAAGCCCGAAATTGTATGACCATCGCCATTGTAGTTACCTTCAAAACTAATAGTACCGTTTCCAATAGGCGAAAAACCTGCTCCTGAGTTCAAAGTACTAGTAGAGCTAGCATCAATATCGGCAGTTTGTTCAAAATACTTACCTGCTGCCCAGTAGGAAGAATTTGTTGATAGTATTTTCAGATCATTTAAATTGGCAATCTTGTAAGGAGTTGCCGCTCTACCATCACCACCACCTGAAAAAGGTGGCAAAATAGCTCCATACATAAACGTAGATGACATAAGCCAAATACTGACTAATAGAAGTTTAATTTTTTTGTTCATACTGTTTTTGCTTTTTTTAAGTTATGTTAAATTAATTGTAAGATATTTTTTTCTTTGATTTATTGGAAGTCATAAAGTCTAATGAGTGTTGTTTAATTTCTGGTCGCAGTAATAATCGACAGATATTGTTACTCAGTGTTTTTTTTATTTTAAAGTGCTTGATGTCTTGTTCAAAACCATCCGTAAGGATTTTTGATACACGCATCCAAGCGGCAAGTATAAATTACCAAAAGAAATAATTCTTCGCAAAGAACTAAAAAAGTTAGTTTCGTGCTAATAATGATTTCTTTTGCTCTTCTATTCCCATTGGTAAAGAA
This sequence comes from uncultured Bacteroidales bacterium, assembly GCA_903911085.1. GTDB lineage: Bacteria > Bacteroidota > Bacteroidia > Bacteroidales > Paludibacteraceae > Paludibacter. The sequence continues at coordinate 54,210 of CAIWCC010000106.1, forward strand.
ATGTAAAAGTTATTTAGTATTTTATGTTAATATATGTAAAAATACAGTTTAAAACTGACTGTAATTTCTCGAATTTTAAAAGAATTTCGTTTGTATCAATTAATTCGAGACTAGCTTGTAATTATTTTGAACCATAATAGCGATCAATACAAGTATATATTATAACTTTGTAATGATTACAATAGCCCGTATATCAATTATTTAAGCAAAGATAAATAAATATATTTAATATGCAAATTATATGGATGGACAAAAAGTGTACATTTTACCGTTTTCTTTAAAATATAACAACTACAAATGAAATTAAGTATAAATTCGCTCTTTTTAAGCAACAATGACAAAAAATTAGACTTTATATAGATTAGTATACTATGTGATTTAAAATAAAAGATTTACCACTAAGTTACTAAGGGCACAAAGTTTAGCTACGCTGACCGTTGGTTCACTAAGGTTCTTTTAATCATTTATTATAAGAACACTATGATAAAACATAAATGTTTTATAATAAAACGACTATTCTAAAAAAAACATTTATG
>CAIWCC010000107.1 GCA_903911085.1 uncultured Bacteroidales bacterium
GCTCTGGAGCAAGCTCAACCGTAGAAAGTGTTATTGTTCAAAACCTCACAAAAGGAACTACCGTTACAGTTCCCACTGGCAACACTTTGAATTTATATGATGTGGTATCGTCTATCGACCAACCAAGCATCAATGATGATGTCATTCACATTTATCCCAACCCGATTCAGGACAAATCAAATTTGACTTTCTTTGCCCCACAAGCTGGAAATACCCAAATCAATGTGTTTGGGGTTGACGGCAGAAGCATTACTGGAATATATAGCAATTTATTAGAAGGTCAAAATCAATTTCAACTTTCATTAGCACCAGGAGTATACATACTCAAAGTTAATGGCAATGGATATAATTATGCTTCGAGGGTAATAAGTCAATCGAATTCTACAGACAAACCAACAATCTCATTTTTATGTAACCAAAAGCTATCAAACTCCCAACCACAAAAAAATAAGAATGGGGGCTCTGTAACTTCAATGTTGTATTCTACTGGTGACCAATTGGTTTATAAAGGTACATCGGGAAATTACACAACAATTGTTACTGATAAACCTACCGAAAGTAAATCTACCAATTTTGATTTTGTAGAATGTAAAGATGCTGATGGCAATAACTATTCTGTCGTTAAGATTGGAACGCAAACTTGGATGGCAGAAAATTTGAAAACTACAGCTTACCGCAACGGAGTAACAATAGATAATGTTACAGATAGTAATTTATGGACAGTATTATTAACTGGGGCTTGGTGTGACTACTCCAATACGACTGCCAACGGCAATAAATACGGTCATCTTTACAATTGGTATGCTGTAGACGATATACGCAAAATAGCTCCAACAGGATGGCACGTACCTACAGATGCCGAATGGACAATTCTTCCTGATTATCTGGGCGGAGAAAGTTTAGCAGGTGCTAAACTCAAAGAATCTGGTCTTAGTCATTGGCTTTATCCTAACAATGGTGCTACCAACGAAACAGGCTTTTTTGGCCTTCCAGGGGCCCTGCGCTATCCTAATGGATTATTCAATTCTTTAGGTTACGAGGGTAATTGGTGGAGTTCTAATCAGGGCAATACTACAAGCACTGTAGGTAGGACTTTGACTTCCCTCGACAGTTACTTGTTTAGGGCTAGCGGATTAAAACAATATGGATTTTCAGTCCGTTGTGTTAAGGATAATATGCCAACTTTGATTACTTCTACAGTTTCCACTATTCTCAAAAATACAGCAACTAGTGGTGGAGACATTACGGATGATGGCGGTACACCGATTACTGGTATTGGAATTTGCTGGAGTAAAACAACTTTACCAACTGTTGATTTAGTGACTAAGACTATAGAAACTGGCACAACTGGCACTTTTACAAGTTCAATGACAAACTTAATACCCAACACCACTTATTATGTGCGAGCTTATGCAACCAATAGTGAAGGTACAGCTTATGGTAACGAAGAAACATTTACTACATTATCTATTAATTTACCCACTTTGACATCTACTACAATTTCTACAATAACTAAAACTACTGCCATTGGGGGAGGAAATATAACAGATGATGGTGGGTCAGCTATTACTGCTAGAGGTATTTGTTGGAGTACAACCACTTTACCAACATCTGATTTATCTACCAAAACTACAGAAACTGGTACAATTGGGGCTTTTTCAAGTTCAATTACAAACCTGACCGCCAATACTACTTATTATGTTAGAGCTTATGCAACTAATAGTGTAGGTACTGCTTATGGTAATGAAGTAGTTTTTACAACACTCGATACTCATTCCACTATTCCAATTAATGGTTTAATAGGATGGTGGCCATTTACTGGAAATGCAAATGATGAAAGTGGAAATGGAAATAATGGAACAATAACTGGAGCTACTCAGACCACTGATAGGTTTGGTAAGGTTGGTAACTCTTTACTTTTTGATAACAGTGTAATTAGTTCTGTTTCATTTAATCTAACAAAAACACCTGAAAATGAATTTACCTATCAACTTTGGGTTAAACCTACTAGAACTATCAATTTATATAGTGAAACCAATATATGCCCAGGTAGTGGTAATACCTCGTTGTTAAATTCAAACCAGAATTGGGCAATTGCACCAACTCACGGAGGCAACACAAAATTTGGAGTTGGCCTTTCTATTGGTACTAATGGTTTAATGATTGCAGAGCATGGCTCAGGTATTTTAGTCAGCAGATTAACTTATACCGCTGATATAAACAATTATAGTCATGTCGTAATTGTTTATCGGACTGATAGTATTCTCCTTTATATCAACAATAACCTCGTTGGCAAAAAATTAATGCACTGCAATTCAACTGTAAAATTCATATCTTCATTTTTAGGTTGTTCAATGTATTCACCTAATTTTAGTGGTTTAATTGATGATGTTGCAATCTGGAATAGAGCTTTATCAAAGACCGAAATTACCCAAGCATTTCAATCAAGTAGCTATATATTGAATCCTTCATTACCAGAATTAACAACAGCTGACCCATTAGGCATTTTAACTTCAACTGCGACAACTGGAGGTATTATAACTTCCGATGTAGGCTCAGCGGTTACTTCAAGAGGAGTTTGTTGGAGTACTTCTACAAATCCTAAAATCACAGACAATAAAACAACAGATGGCAATGGAATAGGTGCATTTTCAAGTTCAATAAATGGCCTATTTGCCAATACCACTTACTATATAAGAGCCTATGCAACAAGTAGTGTAGGAACAGCTTACGGAAACGAAGTTAGTTTTAAAACTTTAGAAGTTAATTTGCCAAGTCTAACAACTAATACAATATCTACAATCACCAATACTACTGCAATTAGTGGAGGAAACATAACAATTGATGGTGGTGCACCCATTACCGCTAGAGGTATTTGTTGGAGTACAACAACTTTGCCAACAGTTGATTTAGCGACTAAGACTACAGAAACTGGAACAATTGGAGCTTTTTCTAGTTCAATGACAAACTTAACTGCTAATACCACTTATTATATCAGAGCGTATGCAACTAATAGTAAAGGAACTGCTTATGGTAATGAAATTACATTCTCTACTTTGTCTGTTATTTTACCTACCCTAATTACGACAGCAATTTCGACAATAACTAAATCATCTGCCATTGGTGGAGGAACTGTAACTGTTGAAGACGCTGCAACCATTATAACTAGAGGAGTTTGCTGGAGTACAACAACTTTACCAACTGTTGATTTAGCGACAAAGACTACAGAAACTGGCACATCAGGCACTTTTACAAGTTCAATGACCAATTTAATACCAAATACAACTTATTATGTACGTGCATATGCAACAAATCTAGCGGGGACTGCTTATGGTAATGAAGTTAGTTTTATAACCCAAAATTCACAATACGATAACATAACTGAAAAAGTATCTTTTGGTAATTACAGTATAAATAATTCTGATGAATGTGCTGAAATATGTTCAGTTGACACGACTCAATGGCACTCTTTTGCCGTTTCAATTTCAGGGGCAAGTGTGAAATTGTATTTAGATGGAAGCTTAATTAAATCAAGCTATATGTACACAGGGCAGAAATACCCATATAACAATGTAAATTGGTATTCTTTATATATTGGAGCATCCTTAGTTTATGATTTTAATACTTTTTATAAGGGTTACTTCGATGAATTAAGAATTTCAAATTGTGTCCGAACTGACACGGAAATTTCTAATACATATAAAAACAAAGTTGAATTTATTAACGATGCTAATACAATTGGATTATGGCATTTTTCTAATGAAATATCAAATGTCGTTAGTCAAGTTCAAGGAAGTCAATCAGGAGATGTTGAATTTTCTAATGGCATTTTTGGTAAATGTTTAAATTTTAAAGGTATTAATGGATATGTAGATTGTAATTATAATATGCCAGAAAAAAATATCACAATTGAGTTTTGGGCAAAATTCAATGGTAATTTCAATAGTATTAATGGTGGAACATTATTACAGCCTTATGGTATGTATAGTGGAAATATAACTGTAGTGAAATAGTTTATAAGCAAACGAATAACCTGAAAATTCATAATGGAGTAAGGGACTGAAACAGAAAAATATATATGTAGGTAGAAAGAAAAAAAGAAACTATTATGGATGAAGTTCTATTGATTGATTTAGAAGCTGGTGTTATAAAATTCAAAAGCAGCAAAGGTTCAACTTACTCCGCAAAAATGGAGAATTTTGATTTGTATTGTGATTCTCAAAACTTTCAGTTATCTGATAACACTAAGCAAAAAATATTAATTTGGTTTAGTTGTAATATCCGTAAAATCCACCATTTTGGATTTACTATAAAATCAAAATCAGATGGTAAAAATATATTTAACAAAGTTAACTTTGGTGACAAGATGTATAGAAATAAAGGAGGAGGCTAAATAAAAATATGAAATCTAAAAATATAACGCTACGTCCAGAGACTATTAACGAATATCTTCAATGGAAAATGAACATAAGTGAATCTGTTGTTATACCAGGTATTCAAGCTATAGAACATTATTTATCACGCAAGGAAACTGAAATTGTTAACCACATAAGCAAGAAGATTTCTCTATCTGATTTTAATAGCTTTGTTGTCTGTATTAATGAGCAGTCTGTTAGTTCGTTAGAAGAGTTACATGCAAAGGTTCAACTAATTTTCCGTGCAGCTGACAATATTGTTATTCCGAAAACAAAAAAAAATCCGTCACGGATTTCAATTAAAAAAAATGGGTTGAAACCGCAGAGTAATAAGAATGCGGAAACGGAATTACCCAAAAATCCAATTATAGAGTACGGAGCGGAAACCGAAAAGCTTATGAGTAGGTAAAAAGAAATAAAGAAGTATTATGAAAACAGAAGAATTAACTATACAGCTTGGTAATGTAGTAATAAATGATTTTAACAATACGTTAGGAGGAGATATGGGGTTTAAATTGGTCAAATACAATTTTGAAATTTCACAAGAGTATTTTTATGGCAAAGAAAAAAAATCTCTTACTGATGAAAAGTTGAAAGTTTTGTTTCAATCATTTCAAGACAGATATACAAAGCTTGGTATTGGAGCTTTGATTACATCAAATTTTCTAATGTTGGGAATTTCGCATCTTAGTGAAAATCAAAGTAAAGTTGCAATAATAGAACTCTCAAAATAAATTTATTTATGTTAATCTTTAGAGAAACAGAAAATCGAAAATATTCAAAATTAAATAAGATAAAATTAAATGGAAAATTTAGAAAAAGAAATTCAAAACGTTGAAAGTGTTGTAAATCATTTGAATGAAGAGCAAAAAATAATTGTTTTACTTAATGTTGCTTCAAAGTTTAACCCTGAAGAGTGGCAAAGGAATGTTGTTGATTTCATGAAACGTATGGATAATTCGCCAATCAAATAACAACAAATTTAAAGTATCTATAAATGTCGTTTTCCATCACGTCCCATTTTTAATTATTAATAAAAAAAATCATGAAAAAAAACAGATTCAATTTGAAGTGGATTTTCTCTCTTTTAGTAATTCTATTATTTACGTCATGTGATACACAATCTAAAAAGGATGTCAGGGCTTGGGAAGTGGCAAAAACCAAAAATAGTATTACCTCCTTTAAAGAGTACCTAAAAATATATCCTGATGGAAGATTTGCCGATGATGCTAAACGTAACTTCGATTCTATCTTATGGGTCAATACATTAGACTCTAATAAGTATGAATTATATAAATTATATCAGAGCAGTTCATATTTTAAACCATTTGCACAACAAGCAGACAGTCTTGCACAAATACTATTATGGAATACGGCAGTAGCTGAGAATTCATACGAATTATATTTAAAAGAATTTCCTAATGGGAAGTATTCAAAACAAGCAAAACATATTTATGAAAAATATCTTATTCAAGATGGAAAAGTAAGTGATTTCATTATTCTAAAAGATAGAAAAGAAAATCCAATATCCGAATATAAAGAGTTTTTGATAAAAAAAGAAGAAGGTTATTATTCTGAGTCTTTCGAGACTTTTTTTCCTGTATTTGAAAACGGCAAACAGATTATGACAGTCCGTCCATTTAGTCTTGAAATATACTCTAGTAAATTCCATACTGAAAAGAAAATCGGAATAAATTCAACAATCGAAGAATTTATTAAGGCTTATCCCGTAAATAAAATATCATCAATGTCACAGGTTGGTAACAGTATTTTAACGATAGAAATAAATGAAATAAATGGTTATTTTACCTTAGATGATAATGATTATTTAGGAGATGTATTTAATATTGCTTCTGATGAAGTATTAAAACCAACAGACTTCAAAAAAGGGTCTAAAATCAAAGAAATTACTATATACCCCCATGATTCTTCAAGAGAAAAAATAGGAAACACAAAGCCTGTAAGAAGTTCAAATACTCAATCTACCTCCAATTCTATTTCTAGTACATCATTACCAACATGGTTACAAAGAACTAATTGGGTACTAAATAATCAATATGGTGTAGTAATAGCTGTGAAGTTTATTGACAATAACTATCTTATGTTTAGATTATTAGATGAGAGTTTTCAAATGTGCAAGTATTCGATTCCTAGCAATTTAAATTGTATCTATTTTAAATGCAATAATCAAAATTTTGAATTGTGGTTTTATAATAATAGTCATACACTTGAGACAAAAACTGGTCAAAGTCTAAGTCAGTTTTAATGGTCAAAATATTGAGCTAATATATAGCACTCAAATCGAAACACTTTACATATCATAAGGAGTTTAATTTTACTAAAAAATGCAGTATTAACAATTTAATTAAATCACGATGAAAAAGAAAATTATTATTGGTTCAATAATTATTATTTTAATAATTGTAATTGGTTTAGTCATTAGTAAATATAATGAGAAAAAGAAGTGGGAACTTTGTTTAAAATATAACAATAACATTGCCCTTTGTGTTGATTATATCAATGATTATCCTGAAGGTAAATATATTGAAAGTGCAAAGCAACGACATGATAGTTTAATATGGCTAGACGCACGAAAAATAAATACATATACTTCATACGAGAATTATTTAAGTCAGTCTTATTCAAAAAAAAATAGAGAAATGTCTGATAGTTTAGGCGAAGAGGCATTTTGGAGAGATGCAATTAAAGTTAATTCAATTAACAACTACGAGGATTACAATAAAACATTTCCATACGGTAAATATATCTCTATATCCAACAATAAAATTGAAGAATTTTTATGGAAACAACTTTCACAAGAAAAAAAGAGGTCTCAGATTGACAACTATTTACAAAGGTTTCCTAAAGGCAAATATATAAATTTAGCGCAGGTATATTTGGTAGATAATGTTTGGGAGTCACTTACAAAAAATCCAAAGACTACTAAGTCTGAATATGAAGCTTTTATTAGCAATTATCCAAATGGAAAATACAAACAAAATGCAATTAATAAAATTCAACTTTTAAATATTGCAGAGCAAAGAAAAACTGATTTAAGCTGGTTGTATGGGAATTGGGTTGATATTAATAATACAAATGTTGATATTGATATTTCACAAAATAAAAACATACAGTATGGTACATCGGCTACACGATATTTTGGCACTTACACTATAGAGGATTCAAAGATTATTTTTAAAGCAATAAGATTAATAACCAATAGCGTTGTGTATTCTTCCACTTCGGTAAGTGGCTCTTATATTAGTGGAAAAGCCACAGATTGTGATGCAGTTTTAGAATTCATTATCGATTTTGAAAATCTCACATTATCGGGTGAAGAACGAGTATTTAAGAAAAAATAAACCGATTCGTTAATTACAAATACTATACAGCTATTCATAAAAACAACTTTAATAATCATTCATAGATATGCACTTCAACAATATTGAGAATATTTCAGTTTTTGACTCCTTCTTTGATAATTACAGTGAATTAATCAACAGTATTATAAATGAATCGCAAAGTTCAGAGATTATTATAATAAGTTCTAAACATAGAAATGCAGGGTTTTTTATTGGTCCCGATGATTATTTCACGACAAATCCAATTATGACAAAAAAAAATATAGCATATAATCAATATAATTGTGATAAAATACGTCTAACCATTATAGAAAAGTATGCATTTATTGCTCACGAATTAGGTCATATTTATGATTCCAAAATCTATCAAACAGATGATAATTTAACTAAAGAAATTAATGCAGATGAGATGGCATGTAAAATTGGTTTGCAAGATGATTTAATTTGTGGATTACAAAAATTAATGGATAGTAATACCCATATAGAATTAACAAATAATATAAACAAACGAATTTCATACAGGAAATCAAAAAGTGAAATCTTTATTGCTGCCGAACAAGTGTCCTTAACGAGTAAAACCAAGAGCCAAAAACTCATATAAATAACTTGCAGGAGAATTATCAAAATGATTGCAAGCAATTTATATCAGTTTTTTTTGCAAGAAAAGCGGTCATAGTATATTCATTTTTTATCCACTTTGCCAAAATACAGACAAAGCAATAAGAAAATGGAAAAAACTATGTAGTGTTTTACGGTGGTCGAGTATTTGTTTATTCATTATCAGACCTATAACCACCGATTTCAATTATCCCCAACCAATACAAGTGCGTAGGAGTGCCATTGGTGGTCGGTTATAGTTTGCGAGCTTGTTTTCGCCAAGAAAAAAAGAGGCGAAAAACAAACAACGCCCACTATCCGCCCACTTGCTCATTATTCCAACATTTGTTCGCTTATCATGTTTTTGCCAAGTATCCTCCAAATATAATGTGAATTACCATTGGCGGATTTTTTTGTTTTCCCTTTTGTCGAAGATAGAAAACGACAAAATCCTAAAACCAAAAAAAACCGAGTGCGCGCTGAATGAGGATTTTTCAAAGCTAAGTTACATAATGCGGTCTTATAAAAAAGTCTTGTCGGTCGTCTGGGGATGCATTTCTCCACGCACTTTTGTCAAGTCTAAAGCCTTTAACAAAAAGTAAGCGTGGCTCCATGCACCCCAGCCACCCGCCAAAGCAATAGACTCCCTTATAAGAGGCCATTATGTAAAATAGCGTTCACTAGCCAGCAGTGTAGGTATGCAAAGTTCGTCAAAGAAACCCGAGAATAAAGCTTGCCCGTCGGCAGCCGAATTGGGTCGGGTATTCCGCAAGCTACATACCCTCATTACCACCGTCAATCTGAAACTTATCCTACAAAAAAAACCACAAAAGACCCCACCACCCATTAGTTGTGCCGTAAAATAAAAATATGTCGAGTTTGATTATCAATGCGCTTGCGGTATATGCAAACATTCCATTTCCATTCCGTTCCAGTTTCTCGATTTCATTTCGGGTACTCATTCACCTCGAAACCTGCACTTCATTCCAATTTCATTTATTTCATACTCCTCAGCACCGCGCGGCTTAAGTAGTTCGCTCATTTCCATTACGCTACGCTATGTCCATTCGCTCAATACCCAAGCCCTTTTCCAACGCTAACCCAATGGTATATTTTAATTTTCTGCGACGAGTTAGCCCCATTAAAACCCCTACGGGAGAGATGCAAAAATAAAAACAAGCATAGCTTGCGTATTTAGGCGTTTCGCCAACCTGAAACACCAAACAATAGGCAGTAAGGAAAGAGAGATTATACCTAAACGGTGCGAGTTAAGGCGTTCCGCCAATGTCGCCTGTAAATAAGATTGATAACCGAATAGCTTATCAATCCTATTTCCCAAATAAGGCAGCAATGAACACATATCTTGTTTATATTTTTTAAAACCGCTGCGCTTAATAGTTTTAAAAACTATAACCAAGAAATGTGACGTGTTGACTCTTAATGCCCCGCAAAAGCACATTGGCTAAAAAAAATCGTGTAAATTTTCAAAGGTAGTTTTTTTAAGCCAAAGAGCTTTTGCAAATAGGGGACAGCGGAAAACAAAAAATAAAAAACCCAGCCCCCATTTTGGAGGGGGCATTTTTCGTTTTTTATTATTTGTAAACGAGTTAAGCACTTTGTGCAATATAATGTGGATTACCACCGTCAAGCTTAAACTTTGGCTTCAAGTCCTCATAAAAAAAAGAAAATGTAAGATGGTTTACACTACGTGTGAAGAGAAGAGAAAGAGTGGTTTACCGTTGGTTTTATATGTGTGCCAGTTGTGCAGGGCAATTCAAAAATTGTGCATGTCCGAAGCTTTAAAAATTAGCTTTTTTATTGCAATAGAGGCTCAAATTTGCAGCCGATTTGATAGTGGGGCGAAGCATAGATAAGTCTACCATAAGCCTACCATAAGCCTACCATAAGCCCACTACAAGTCACCACAATAGGAAAAATCCAATCAGGATTAAGCACAAAAAAACTCCGCCTAATAGACGAAGTTCTTTTAAAATTTAAAATTTTATTGATTATTAAAAAACGTTTTTGATTTTCATAGAATTTCCAACTGAAAATGGATAGTAACCATTTCCTGCTTTCTGGTAGTACTCAATAGCGACACAGCTGATTAAACTTACGTCAGTGGTTAGCTCAGGGCTTCCAGCCAATTCACTCAAAACTGTGATTTCAGGTGTAATACCTGGTGCCAATTCAATATAATCAGAATACACAACCTTTGAAAGCTCATTTAATGAAGGTTCGATAGGTTCGTAAACTTTAGTAACCGAATTGTATGCATAATCCGAAATTGTTGAAATCGAATTGATGAAACGGAAATGAGTTGTACCTGCGGGAGCTTTAACCTCTGTCAAAGGATTAAAAGGAGCAATTGTAAGCGTTACGCCATTTCGGTCCACGCTAGCAACAGTTTCAAGGACACCTGTAAAAGAACCTTCAAAACTGTTGTTGCGATTGAAATTTAAACCAACCAAGTATTTCGATTGAGTAGAAAAAAGAATAGCCCTATATCCGCGGGCTTCTGTTAAGTCTTCCAAATTGATTTTTTTAACGATTGCTGTCAACCGACTTGTAAGGAAAGAATCGCTCATAGTTTTTAATAATTGAGCCTGACCAATCCTAATTGATTTTGCAGCTGTGGCTGAACCGCCAAATTCATTATTATTCTCTCTAGTTCTTACGAAGGAAGCACCTGTTTTAATTTGCTCGCCTGTTGCACCTCCATTTAACCCTGCGTAGCTCGAAGATAGACCCTTGATGCGGTAATGTCTAATTCCTGCAATTGTTCCCGAATATTTTACGGAAACGCCGATCCGAAAAAATGCTGAAGTTTATCCTTATCGCTCGCA
>CAIWCC010000108.1 GCA_903911085.1 uncultured Bacteroidales bacterium
GCTACGGCAATGCTACGAATAAGCAACCCGGGCGGAAATGAATTATAATTTTCATTTCTGCTCAGGTTTATTAATCACTGTTTGCGTTATTCTATTTTTTCGGCTTTTTGGCAAGTTTAGCTTTAAAAAAGAAAAAGATAAGATGCCGAGTTCTATCGGGGGCATTCTTTTTGACTTATACAATATTGTATTTCTCCATTTCTTACTTCAACTTTACTAAATTAAAACATAAAAATATTTTTAACCACAATAGGCACAATAGAAAATATAAATCAAGGATAAAAAGGACACAATAGACAAATACCTGTCAGTATTTTAAGATTTCAGACACTATAAGTTATATACACTATATAATGCACCATTTTAAAGAGTTTTTTTAACTCTAAGACACAAAGATGCAAAGCCGCAAAGTCTATAAATTGCTAAATATCAATTGTATTTTTGCGTCTTTGCGACTTAGCAACTTCGCGTTCAAAATAAGACATTATATTCGTTTAATTACTTAATAATGTTGAAAGTATTATTTTTATTGTAAACTATTGTGCCTATTGTGGTTTACTCTCTAATTTGATATAGTAGAATTAATTTGAGCATAAATAAAACCATAAATATTTAGCATTAACAAATTTGGATTTGCATAAACGAAAAATGAATAAGACTTGGTGTGTGAATAATAAGCAAATTAATTGCGTTAAAACTAATTTCGATTAAACAAATTAATACAAGGTGGCAGATAAAATACAATCAATTTTGCATTTTTGCATTATCTTTGTGAGCAATATGAACAAAATAATTATCACTTCATGAAAAAAAAATGTCTGATTCTCATTTATGCATTTCTATTTTCGCTGGTAGCAGTATGTCAAAACATTACTGTAAGTGGATATATTACAGATGCCAAAAATGGTGAAACTCTAATAAGTGCATCAATTTTTGATTCAAATTCCAGTAAAGGAACTGTTACTAATTCCTATGGCTTCTACTCTTTAACAATACCAAAGGGGGTTGTAAATATCCAGTATTCGTATGTTGGATATTCGAATGGAAATGCACAATTCAAATTGTCGAAAGATACTGTTATAAACATTCGATTGCATGAATCTACAGAACTTCAAGAAGTTGTGGTTGTGGGCAGTCGCAAAGAAATAGGAGTGAAGGGTTCACAAATGAGCGCTATTGAAGTGCCAATCAGTCAAATAAAATCGATACCAAGTCTTTTTGGCGAAACAGATGTAATTAAGGCTTTGCAATTACTACCAGGAGTAAAATCGGGAACTGAGGGTTCTGCACAAATGTTGGTACGAGGTGGTGGTCCCGACGAAAATTTATTTTTATTGGACGGTGTACCTGTTTATAATGTAAATCATGCAGGTGGATTTTTCTCATTATTCAATGCAGATGCTCTTAAAACAGTTACCTTATACAAAGGAAGTTATCCGGCTCGTTTTGGCGGCAGACTTTCGTCCGTAGTGGACATTAGAATGAAAGATGGTGACGATAAGAAAATTCATGGCAATGTTACAGTTGGCTTAATTTCGTCTAAAATAAATATTGAAGGTCCAATTATCAAAGAAAAGACAACTTTTAATTTTTCGGCACGTCGTACTTATGCCGATATTTTGGCACAACCAATAATTAAACTTGCTGCAAGTCAAAGTGGTGCCACAAATGCTAGTGCTGGATATTATTTTTATGATCTGAATGCCAAAATAAATCATAAATTTTCGGACAATGATAGATTGTATTTAAGCACTTATATGGGCGATGATGTAATTTATGCTGACATTAAAGAAAATAATACCAGCTACGACACAAATACATCTAGCAACAGAATAAAGCTTGATTGGAGCTGGGGTAACCTTATAAGTGCATTGCGATGGAACCACATTATTAATAATAAATTATTTGTGAATTCTACTGTAACTTATTCTCGCTATCGCTTTTATATGGGAATAGGCACTGAATCCGAAACTATTTCTAGAAATCCAGTATCTACTACATCTGAATCCATTTCGATGGGCTATAAATCAGGAATTGAGGATTATTCGGCAAAAATGGATTTCGATTGGTCGCCAAACCCAAATCATGATGTGAAATTTGGTGCCAATTATACCAATCATACTTTTCGTCCTGGTGTAACAGTGTTTCAAAGTAAACCTAAAGGAGATTCAATTCAGCAACTAATAGATACCACTATTACTATTGGTAATCAAAATGTTTATTCGCACGAAACGATGGCATATTTTGAGGACAATATTAGCATTAACTCAGTGATAAAAGCCAATATTGGTTTGCATTATTCCAACTTTTTGGTGCAAGATGAGTTTTACCAATCTTTACAACCGCGACTTGGACTGCGCGCATTGTTAAATGATAAATTGTCTATCAAAGCAGGCTATGCAGCAATGAGTCAATACATTCACTTACTTTCAAACAGTAATATCAGCTTGCCCACCGACCTTTGGGTTCCGGTTACTAAACGCATAGCCCCAATGAAATCGGAGCAATACTCTGCTGGAGTATTCTATAATCTTAAGAATCTGATTGATTTATCGGTGGAGGGTTATTACAAATCGATGGACAACTTAATTGAATACGTTGATGGTGCATCGTTTTTAGGTTCTTCCACAGGTTGGGAAGACAAGGTAAGCATGGGACGTGGTTGGGCTTATGGAATTGAGTTCTTAGCACAAAAATCAATAGGCAATACCACTGGTTGGATAGGTTATACATGGTCAAAATCAGAAAGATTATTCGATAGGGAAGGGCAGGTATTGAACAACGGCATTGCATTTCCATCAAAATATGACCGTAGACATGATTTTAGCTTTGTAGTGTCGCATAAATTCAGTGACCGATTCGATATTGGAGTGACATGGGTTTATAGTACAGGTAGTTGCGGTACATTGGCCATGCAAAATTATGGTGGTACTGATATCCCTCAAAGCAATAAATGGAATAATTATGGATATGATTATTCGCTCGACCCTCAAAAAATAAATCCAATTACAACCACATTGCCTTATGTAAGCTCTCGCAATAATTTTAGATACGAACCTTATCATAGAATGGATATTGGTGTGAATTTTCACAAACAACTTAAGCATGGCAGAAGAACCATTAATATAAGTGTGTATAATGTTTATAATCAGCTTAACCCGTTTATAACTATGGCTTCAACTAAAAATGATTATTCAATACTTTCAGGCACAAATAATGAAAGAAAAGTGCTGACGCAGTATTCTCTTTTTCCAATCATACCGTCGGTGAGTTATACTTATAAGTTTTAGTTTGAAGAGTTTGAAAGGTTTGAAGAGTTTGAAAGGTTTGAAGAGTTTGAAAGGTTTGAAGAGTTTGAAAGGTTTGAAGAGTTTGAAAGGTTTGAAAGGTTTGAAAGGTTTGAAGAGTTTGAAGAGTTTGAAGAGTTTGAAGGTGGGCTGTAAAAAATCAGTAATAAAAAATTCTTGGTAATCCAAGCGGCAAAGCTTAGCGGACTTCGTCAATTGATTTTTTAGTGAAAAATCAAAAATGCTTGCTTTTTTTCTTATCCGTTTTTTAATCCGCTAAATCGGCGTAAATCAGCGTTCTATTAATTCGTTTCTTATTGGAACGAAAAATTTTAAAAATACCAGTTAAATATTAATGCCATAGTTTGAAGTACGTATAAGCTTCGTCATAGAACTACATTACGAATTTATCAATAATAATATTAATTAATCAGCAAAAAGATATGAAATCAGTAAAAATATATTTTGGTCTTTTATTATCATTGTTCATTTTGGCTTCCTGCGAAAAAGAAATTGCTTTCAATGGAGTAGTTACAGAACCAATGATAGTTGTGAATAGTTTCATTACGCCCGATTCGTTGATTTCTGTGCATGTTTCGGAAAGTAGATTCTTCTTGACAAGTGGATATACATTTACCAACCTCGATAATGCAACAGTTTCTTTGTGGGTAAATGGTGTCCTAAAAGAAGATAAATTAAAGCTTATTGAAAGTGGAATTTATAAAAGTACATATCAACCTCAAGTTGGCGAAACTATTAAATTAATAGTAAAAGCAACTGGAAAACAAGATGTAAGTTGTGAAGAGAAAATTGGCGTGCAACCTATTATTACTGCAGAAGTTACCGATTCTGTGAAATATACCCCGAATGATACGAATTCAACAATTATTAGTAGAAAAATTAATTATAAATTAAATTTTAAAGATAATATTAACGAGAAAAACTATTATCGTTTAGTAATAATAAAAAAAGAAAAGTATATTTTAATCGACACGATAACAAACACAACAAAAACCGATATTAGAGATAATTATGAATTCGATTTTACAGATGTTATTTCGGGTAATAGTGCTAGTAATAACCCGCTAGATTTCGGTAGTTCGGTGAGCAATACCTATAATATATTTAGCGATGATTTAATTAATGGCAAAGATTACTCGCTTACTTTTAGCACTACAGATGAAACTCAACAATACAAAACAGCAAATAAAAACATTGGTGTAATGCCAAGTGGCATTGAAGAAGTGCATGTATATCTTCAAAATATCAGTAAAGGCTATTTTCTGTATTTAAAATCGCGCCAAGCAGCCTCTAGCGGTGACAGCTTTTTCTCAGAACCCGTACAAGTTTACAATAACATTACAGATGGAATAGGCATTTTGGGAAGTTATACTTCAAGTAATGTGGTGAAAATTAAGTTGTAAAAATAATATTGTTGTCCGGTAAAAACAAATGAAAAAATAATGTCGCTCCTAAGGAGCTCTGGTAATACTTGTAACTTATTGACTACCATAATGTCACTTCTCCGAAGCTATTTATAAAAAGTCCCATCGGGACGAAATTATGGTAGAAAATATGCAAAAACAAAATCTAAGCCCCATCGGGGCGAAATTATCTCAAAGCATTATTGGAAGCGTTTTTTTAATGTAAAATAAAAAGTTTATCGGACAACAATATAAAAATAATTAATAGACTCCAGCTTTAGCTGGAGTTAAAATTCGGAAGTAAAATGGAATCGAATATCTTTAAAATCATTTTGAGCCATTTGAAGCACATAGCCCGAGTCGGCTAAAAACACATCACGCCCTTCTTTGTCTTTCGCCATATATTGCGCTTTCCGCTTTTTGAAGTTATCCAGTTCTAAATCATTATCACTTTCAATCCAACATGCTTTGTAAAGCGAAATTGGTTCCCAACGGCATTGTGCATTGTATTCGTGCAACAAACGGTATTGTATAACTTCAAATTGCAATTGTCCAACAGTTCCAATAATTTTTCGACCATTGTATTGGTTTACAAATAATTGAGCAACACCTTCGTCCATTAGTTGAGCTACCCCTTTTTCCAATTGTTTGGTTTTTAAAGGGTCGGCATTTTCAATATATTTAAACATTTCGGGTGAAAAACTTGGAATTCCTTTGAAATGTAATCCTTCGCCAGACGTTAATGTATCGCCGATTTTAAAATTTCCAGTGTCGGGTAAACCAACAATATCACCTGCATAAGCCTCATCAACAGTTTCCTTTTTCTGTGCCATAAAAGCAGTTGGACTTGAAAAACGCATCATTTTGCCATGTCGCACATGTTTGTAATTGACGTTTCGCTCAAACTTTCCAGAACATATTTTTACAAATGCAATACAACTTCTATGGTTAGGATCCATATTGGCATGAATTTTAAAAATAAAACCAGAAAAAGCTTCTTCATAAGGATCAATTTCTCGTTCCTGAGCATGAATTGGGCGTGGTGACGGAGCAATTTCTACAAAGCAATCGAGCAACTCTTTTACTCCAAAATTATTCAATGCACTACCAAAAAACACTGGTGCAAGTTGTCCTGCAAGATATTTATCATTGTCGAAATCGGAATAAACACCGTTGATAAGTTCCATGTCTTCGCGAAGTTTTTCGGCATCGCGTACACCAACCAAATTATCGAGTTCGGCGCTGTTGATGTCCGACAATTCAACCGATTCGCTGATTGATTGTTTGTTTGGAGTGAACAATTGGAGGTTTTCCTTATATATATTGTAAACGCCTTTAAATGCAAACCCTTGATTAATAGGCCAACTTAATGGTCGAACAGCAATACCAAGCTCAGCTTCCAATTCGTCGAGTAAATCAAACGCTTCTTTACCCTCGCGATCCATTTTATTCACAAAAATCATCACAGGAGTGTTTCGCATTCTACAAACTTCCATAAGTTTACGAGTTTGAGCTTCCACACCTTTGGCAGTATCAACCACAATAATAACACTATCAACTGCGGTTAAAGTACGATAAGTATCTTCGGCAAAATCTTGGTGACCAGGAGTGTCAAGAATATTTATTTTGTAATCGCGGTATTCAAACCCCATCACAGATGTAGCCACCGAAATTCCACGTTGCTTTTCAATTTCCATCCAGTCGGAGGTGGCAGTCTTTTTTATTTTATTAGATTTTACTGCACCGGCCACATGAATTGCACCACCAAAAAGTAAAAGTTTTTCAGTTAAAGTAGTTTTTCCCGCATCGGGATGACTGATAATGGCAAAAGTGCGTCGGCGTTGAATTTCGGAAGTTAAACTCATTGTTGTTTTGTATAAAGTCTAAAGTTGATAAATTAAGACTAATAATTATTCGGATTTTGAGGGTGCAAAGGTACATTTTTTGAGTCAAATAGACAAGTTGACATATATTGTATCACTTACTTACAAATTTGGTGCAAGTACTATTTCATGTTTTTTTTTGATTATCCCAACATTATTTGTCTCGATACGTTAAACTTGTCTTGAAATATATTGATTGTATACGTTAATAATGTAAGGAATTATCAGTAAAAAGACAGTAGAAACCTTAATAAAACAACAAGTATTGACTATGTAATAATAAAGATAAGTTATGTAAATTATTTAATATAAAAAGTTCAATTTGCACGTATAAATCAGTAAAGAATGTTAAGCTAGTTGAGCCGTCGAAACAGATAATCACTAAATTATAAACCAACTAGCATCAAATCTTACAAAAAAAAAGAAATGCTTGACATAAAAGGATAAATATTACAATAAATCGTTTAATTTGAAAAAAAAATGCTGCAATTGTTTTTTAATCAGAATAAAAGCTATATATTTGCACTCCGTTTCAAAAAGAGGTAAAAATCATTCATTTATTAACATATAAAAATTATTCACAATGACTAAGGCAGATATCGTAATCGAAATTGCAAAAAGTACAGGTATTGACAAAGCAACTGTACTAACAACTGTTGAAGCTTTTATGGAAACAGTAAAAGACTCTCTTGCTAAAAATGACAATGTTTATTTAAGAGGATTTGGTAGCTTTATTATCAAAGAAAGAGCTGAGAAAACTGCACGTAACATTTCTAAAAACACAACAATTATTATTCCTGCGCACAACATTCCTTCATTCAAACCTGCGAAGACTTTTGTAAGCGTAGTAAAATAATTTTTTTTTCACACACCTAATTCAATAGAGATGCCAAGCGGTAAAAAAAGAAAAGGACATAAAATGTCCACGCATAAAAGAAAAAAGAGACTAAGAAAAAATAGACACAAGAAAAAATAGTCTAATGGTCTTGTCATAAAGTCCAAGAAAACAAACTTATAAGCTAATTTCTAGGCTTTAAGTTTGTTTTTTCGTATAAAAACATTAAAATCTAAAATCAAAAAAAGTGAATAGCGAACTAGTAGTTGATGTGAAAGCATCCGAAATTTCTATTGCGCTGCTCGAAGACAAACGTCTAGTAGAAATTAACCAAGAAGGGCGAGAAGAACAATTCGCAGTGGGTAATATCTATATGGGCAAGGTTAAAAAAATAATGCCTGGTCTAAATGCAGCTTTTGTAGACGTTGGTTACGAAAAAGATGCTTTTTTACATTATCTTGATTTAGGTTCAAATTTCAACACCCTAACACATTTTACAACGCAGGCCGTGAGCGACCGTAAGAAAACGCCTGCAATTCAAAAAACAAAACTTCAACCAGAAATTGAAAAAAGTGGTTCAATAAATGACATTTTAAAACCGGGACAGGATATTTTGGTGCAAGTTACCAAAGAACCTATCTCCACAAAAGGTCCAAGATTGACAGCCGAAATATCTATTGCTGGTCGTTTTTTGGTACTAATTCCGTTTGCAGAAAAAGTTTCTGTATCACAAAAAATTAAAACGGAAGAAGAACGTATCAGATTAAAGCAACTGATAAACAGTATTAAACCCAAAGGATTTGGTGTTATTGTACGAACAGTTGCCGAAGACAAAAAAGGTGCAGAACTCGATAATGAATTGAAAATTTTGGTTAAACGCTGGGAAGAAGCTGTCACCAAAGTTCAACACTCGAATGGAGTTTCGCTAATTTTAGAAGAATTAGGTCGCACGGTTGGAATAATTAGAGATTTATTCAACCCAAATTTTAAGCATATTCATATCAATGATGCAGCAGTTTATACCGAAGTTCGTGATTATGTAGAACTTATAGCACCCGAAAGAAAAGATATTGTAAAACTTTATGAAGAGGAAGCTCCAATTTACGATAGCTTTGGTATAACAAAACAAATTAAATCGGCTTTTGGGAAAACGGTATCATTTAAAAATGGAGCATATTTAATTATTGAACACACTGAAGCGCTACATGTTGTAGACGTAAACAGTGGCAATCGCTCAAAAGCTGGTAATGGCCAAGAAGATAATGCATTAGACGTAAATTTGGCAGCTGCAGATGAAATAGCACGCCAACTTCGTTTGCGCGATATGGGTGGAATTATTGTAGTTGATTTTATCGATATGCATGAAACTGAGAATCGCCAAAAGCTTTTTGACAGAATGCGCGAAAACATGTCGAGCGACAGAGCAAAACACAATATTCTGCCACTTAGTAAATTTGGTTTATTGCAAATGACACGTCAACGTGTTCGACCAGTCATTCATATTGATATTGAAGAAACTTGCCCTACTTGCTATGGCAAAGGACGTACAAAACCGTCAATTCTATTTACTGACCAATTGGAAAATAAAATTGATTATTTAGTGCACGAATTAAAAATTAAAGAATTTGTATTGCATGTTCATCCTTATGTAGATGCCTATATCTCTAAAGGCATTTTATCGATGAAGTGGCAATGGAAACGCAAATTCGGAAAAGGTTGTAAAGTTATTGCGGAACAAAAATTAGGTTTTCTACAATATAAATTTTACGACAAAAAGGGAATTGAAATTGACCTACAAGAAGAATTTGAAAAAATATCGTAACTAAAAATAATAAAAAGGCTACCCGAAAAGGAGTAGCCTTTTTTCATCTTTTGCTGAAATTTCATTGACTTAATATTGTAACAAATATCTTTTTGTTGTTAATAATTGCGTAATGTCTATTTATGTGATATAAAACGCACAAAAACAGCTATTTAAATAAGTATTGATTTTAAAAATAACTTTCATAAAAAGTTGTTACTATCGTTTTTTTTTACAACCTTTGCATTATAAACTCAAGAGCGTTTTTGTGATGTTAATTTGAAAAAGATTAAATACAACTACCAAATAATTAACGACCTAAGTAAGTGGAAGTAAATAATGTCGTATTATTATAATTAAAAGAAAAAGAAAAAGAATGGAACGCGGATAAACGCTGATATAGCGGATCAAAAACGGATTTTAATTTCGATAAATCGAAATGATTTTCAATAGTTTAGGTATTATCATTCATGTTTACATGACTTTAATCAGTTCTTATTCCGTGAAATCTGCGTTCTATTCTTTTTTATTTATATACATTATATTTTTTTCCATTACCTAATTCACGCAAACCTAACAATTATTTAGGGTCTGCTGAAAAATTGTAATGTTATTGATTGACAAATGATTAGTATAATAATTAAATTGATTTGTACAAGGTATTTGAGCGTTTATATTCAAATATCATGCACTAATCTTTCGGTTGAAGTTTTAAAATCCCGTAGGGATTGCCCATGCATAACCCCCAAATTTATTTGGGGGTAAAATAAAAAAAGTAAATTAAACTCCAGAGGAGTTCTCAATATACGCAAATGTCAGATAATCAAAGGGTAATTCCTTTGGAGTTTTTCAGCAGACCCTATTTATACTTATTTGATTTTCGAATAAATCATTATTTAACACAAAAAAATATGCAAACACCATCGCCTTACTATCAACTGGCACAAGATTTTGCTTTGTTTACAAACCGATGTATTTTTCTAACTGGTAAAGCTGGAACTGGAAAAACAACATTTCTCCACAATTTAAAAAAGGCAACAAAAAAACAAATTGCAATTGTAGCTCCAACAGGCGTTGCAGCTATTAATGCTGGCGGAACAACAATGCATTCATTTTTTCAACTTCCCTTCAATCCGTTTCTTCCAACTGTGGAAGGTCGGAAAAATCTGATTGAGAAAATGAAAATGCAAGGCAATAGACGAAAAGTTCTACAAGAATTGGAACTACTTGTAATTGACGAAATTAGTATGGTTCGTGCTGATGTGCTCGATGCAGTTGATACTATTTTGAGACAAATAAGATATCGTTACAATGAACCATTTGGCGGTGTACAAGTAATATTTATTGGCGATATGTTTCAACTTTCACCTGTGGCATCGGATGAAGAATGGCGCATATTATCGCAGTACTACAAAAGCCCATATTTTTTTCATAGTCAGGCAATACTTCAAAATCAACCAGTTTATATTGAACTAGATAAAATATTTAGACAAACCAATCTCAGTTTCATTAGTTTACTGAACGAAGTGCGTAACAATTGTCTTTCGAGCGAAGGGCTTACGTTGTTGCAGAGTAGATACAATCCTCTCTTTGTGCCACCACGCAATGATACTTATATCACACTTACAACTCATAATTACAAAGCCGATCAGATTAACGCCGAAGAATTGACTAAAATTAGTGGAAAAACTCATAAGTTTGAAGCTAAAATTGAAGGTGAATATCCCGACAAATCATATCCAACCGAAAAAATACTTGAACTTAAAGTGGGTGCAAAAGTAATGTTTTTGAGAAATGATACTGAAACACCACGACGGTTTTTTAATGGAAAAATTGGTGTCATTGAGAAAATGAACGATGATTATATTACCATCAAATGTCCAAATGATGATGACTCTATTGAATTGGGGCTAGCAGAATGGGAAAACATACGCTATACGACCAATCCTACCACTAAACAAATTGAAGAAAATCAATTAGGTAAATTTATTCAATTTCCTTTGCGTTTGGCATGGGCCATTACCATTCACAAAAGTCAAGGGTTAACATTCGACAAAGCCGTTATTGATGCTGGTGCTGCGTTTGCATCTGGTCAGGTCTACGTTGCTTTGAGTAGATGTAGATCATTAGAAGGTTTGGTTTTATTGAGTAAAATAAATCCTAATAGTATTCAAAACGACCGTCAAATAGTGGAACATGAGCGTAATAAATTGCCTATGGAAGCGCTTGAGTCACATCTTGATGAGTCAAGAAATTTGTACCGAAACTTCATTTTAATGCAACTATTTGATTTTAAAAATGTAATAGGACAAACTTCTCGTTTGATAAAAGAAACAACAGATGTGAAAAGTTCTTTTAACGAAGAAACATTTCCTTTTTTGAACGATATACTCCTCCAAACACAATCATTGCAAGAAGTGGGGGCGAAGTTTCAAGTGCAATTGCAAAATATTCTTAGTCAACGACCAATTCAAGAAGAGCATTTGCAATCGAGAATTACAGCTGCGGCTGATTTTTTTGCTCCCAAATTATATAATTTGGTTGAAACACTGCGTCAATCGCCTGCGACAACCGATAGCAAGCAAAATGCGTCCGAATACAATGATTTTATTAGAATGATTTTCTCTAACGTGGCACAAAAAAGTTTCTTGTTAAAAGGGCTGAAATTGAATTTTACGGTTGAAGATTATTTTGTTTTGAAAAACACATTTACTGTTCCAGATTTTACGGTAAATGCTTATGCCAAAACAACTTCAAATAAGCCTTTGGAAACCCGTCAACCAAAATTATTCCATAAATTACTTGAACTACGTAATAAACTTTGTGAACCGCAAGACCTTCCAATTTATTTAGTTGCGGGAAGCAAAACATTAATTGAAATGTCGGATTTTTTGCCTCTAACAGAAAGTGAATTGTTGCAAATAAATGGTTTTGGCCCTGCCAAAGTTGAAAAATATGGCAAAGTTTTTTTAGAATTAATTTCAAGTTATTGCAAAGAAAATAATCTAAAATCGTTGATGACCGAAAAAATAAGTACGAAAAAGGAGCGTGGCGAAAAAAAACCTTTAGGCGAAACAATGCGTACAAGTCTTACAATGTATGAAGAAGGTAAAACCATTGACGAAATAGCAACTAGTAGAAATTTGGCACCCACAACAATAGCTTCGCATTTGAGCAAATATGTGGAATCGGGGCAATTGAATATTGATAAATTTGTATCGAAAGAAAAGAGGGATGTTGCATTGAAAACAATGGAAACAACTACCGAAATTGGATCAGTATATCAAATGTTAAAGGAGGTGTTGACGCCAATTGAAAGTGCTTTGTTTTCGGCATGGTTAAGAAGTGGTCGAAAATTATAGCATTCAACAATCATAAAAATATTAATTGGCTTCCGCCAAAAAAAGGATGTTTAAGTTTGCCGATAACACAGATAGAAACAAAAAAAATAAGTACTTTTGCAGTCCAAATAATAAATACGATGTTTAAGAAATCAAATATTGTTATCAGAAATAAACGTGCTACATTCGACTACGAAATTTTAGACAGATTTGTAGCGGGTATTCAGCTTTATGGAACTGAGATAAAGTCGATTAGAGATGGCAAGGCTGGGCTGAGTGATACGTATTGTATTTTTATCAACAATGAATTGTGGGTAAAAAACATGCACATTGCAACCTACTTTTTTGGTACATACAATAATCACGATGTTCGTCGGGATAGAAAATTATTGCTCAATAAGCGCGAATTGAATAAATTGTCGCGTGCCACCAAAGAAACTGGCAATACCATTGTGCCAACAAAATTGTTTATTATCGAAAAAGGATTGGCAAAACTGGAAATTGGCATTGCTAAAGGAAAAAAGAACTATGATAAACGAAATTCATTGAAAGAAAAGGAAGATAAAAGGTCAATGGATAGAGCAATGAAAGAATAGTGAATTGTAATACTTGATTTAATACAATAACATAAAAGTCAAAATGCATTTTGATTTTTATGTTGTTTTTTTATAACCCTATTTGCCGAAAAGAGTAACAAATATTCGATTTGAAATCACTTTTTATTTTAGTACAAGACAAAAATTTAAATTTTGCTGTAATAGATTCTAAATTAATTAATTAAACATGGGGCTTTGCCCCAAACCCCACTCACTTTTTTGCCTTGATGCAAAAAAGTAAGCAAAAAAATACCTCACCCGCCTACGGCACCCTCTCCTTCTGGAGAGGGAAAATAGGAATTGAAGTGTTGGACTTCGCCTGCTTCACTCGAAAAATTTGTCGTTTGTATGCTGAAAACTTTTAAACTCGCACCGACGAAATACGTCGGTACTCAAACACAAAAGTTTTCTACGCATACTTCACTCTATTTTTCGGCTCACCAGACGATGTCAGTCCAATGCGAGATACGAATAGATTGGTAATGGGCACATTTTCAATAAGATAAGATTTGATATCGTTTTTGTTATGTACTAAGACTTTTTATTCTTCTTATTTTGTTTGGTGTACAAGAAACGTTTAATTTTTTGAGAAGCAGTTTTTTCAAATGGCTCATCCATAATGTCGATTCGTTTTATCTGAGAAATACGGTTTAATTTGGCATTTACCTCTTTTGTGAAATTGTTTACCCAAATCAAATGTTTTTCTTTTTTGTCTTCAATTACGGACTTAAAATGTTCAATGTTTTTCTCCAAATTATCCAGGTCTAATAGTACTTTTGCCACCAAAAATCCGTCTTCTTCAATTACAAGCGATTCTAGAACAAATTGTTGATCGTTGATAATTGTTTCAATATCTTCGGGGTAGATGTTTTCGCCACTTGCACCTACAATTGTATTTTTCATTCTTCCTTTGATATACAATCTTTTATGTGAGTCGAATCGTCCTAAGTCGCCAGTTGAAAACCAACCATCGTTACTAATAACCTCGGCTGTTGCTTCCGGGTTTTTAAAATAACCTTGCATTACATTAGGTCCTTTTGCCCAAATTTCACCAATTCCTTTACTGTTAGGATTATTTATTTTTAAATCAACGCCTTGTACAGCAAATCCTGTTGACTGCAATTTTGTTTGATGCGTACCAGCTCCTGCAAGTAAAGGAGAAGTTTCGGTTAGTCCATAACCAATTGCGTACGGAAAACGGGCTTCTTTGAGGAATCGTTCCACTCGATAATCGATTTTTGCACCGCCAATACCAAAGAATTTAATGCGTCCTCCAAACGATTGATACAGTTTTTTACCAGCAAAACGATGAATTAAAATCCGAAACAAAGGTGTTTTGTAAATCATGCTTCTGAACTTGCTTGCTTCAAACTTGCTCTGAATCTGACTTTTAAATAGTTTTTCCATAATTAGTGGAACGGCTAACATCATTGTTGGTCGAATTTTAGCCAAAGCAGGTAAAAGAGCAGCAGGGGTAGGGGGTTTCTCCAGATAATAAATAACTGACCCATACATGATTGGATAAATCATCCCAATTGTGTTTTCGTAAGTGTGCGACAATGGTAATAGTGACAAAAAAACATCGTGATTGTTAATTGGCTGAAAAGTATACGATTGCATAGCAATAAACGTTAGATTTCTATGCGATAACATTACTCCTTTCGATCGTCCTGTAGTGCCCGAAGTATAAATTATAGCCGCTGTATCTTCTTCAATAACAGTTATATTTGGAATTTTATTTACATTTACTAAATTACGATCATTTTTGATCAAACTCAATTCGTCCAACAGAATCCAAGCCCCCAAATCAGGTAAATCCAACTCTTGAATTTTTGGTAATAATCTATCACTGATAAATATAGCTTTAGATTCTGAGTGAATCATTACATTTTGAATTTCTTCAATTGTGAAATCTGGCAAAATAGGAACAACAATTATTCCATTGGAAACTATTGAAAAATAGGCAATTACCCAATTTGGCATATTATGACTCAACAAAGCAACCTTATCACCTTTCTTTAATCCGAGCGAAAAAAGCAGCAATGACACTTCTTCCATCTTTCTCCCCATTTCGGAATATGTCAATGGGGTTCCATTTACAAATGAAACAGCATATGATGCTGCAAAATTTTGAATAGAATTATTTATTAAATTCGTGAGGGTGAGTGGATTTGGCTCTATTTTTCTGTTCATTGTATCTTGTATAAGTACTATGTTGACTAATAATTTTAGTCGAAATTGAGTGTAAATGTAATAATTATTTTAAAAAGAACCATATAATGCATGTGTGAAATATTAATTTGACTTTTATTTTATTGAATTGTTACAATTTGTCAACTACAAGATTATCAAACTAACTTTAATCTTTTTGTGTTGATTGAACTTTGCTTATTTATAAAAAGCAATATACTTATATAAAATTTGACAACCAAAAATAAACAATTTCAAAAATTAAACGTTTAGATTATAATTCTCGAAACTATATTTTTTACATTATATATATGAAAGTTGCTTTTATAATCATTGCTTTTGCATTACTTATTTCCCTAAATAGTTACATTTGGATTAGGGGTTGGCAAGCTTTGCCTGATATCTCGAGCGTTAGAATAACTTATGTGAGTTCAATGATTGCTCTATTTTTGACTATGATAATCGTTATGATTTTTGGTCAATTTATGAACCCAACAATTGCTAAAGTAGCTAGTTTTATTGGATATACGTATGTGATTCTTTTAGTTTATTTAATGTTTTCTTTCGTGGCTGTTGATGTTATTCGCATTGCCAATAATTATATCAACTTTATGCCTTCTGGAATGGTGGCTTTTCGTCAATGGGTAATGCTGGTTACCTTGGCTATTACAGGCATAAGTTTGATAGTAGGTAATTACAAATTTAATCATCCAGCAGTTGTTACGCTCAATATTTCATCCGAAAAAAAGTTAAATGGCAATCAACTTAAAATTGTAGCAGCTAGCGATATTCATTTAGGTGTTTCGATTGATAAAAAGCGTTTGAAAAGCTATGTAAAACTCATCAACGACCAACATCCAGATATTGTATTGTTGGCTGGCGATATTTCCGACAGGTCGATAATTCCTATCGAACGGCAAAATATGGCTGAGGAAATTCGTTCGATAAAAGCAAAATATGGAGTTTTTGCCATCAATGGAAATCATGAACGGTATGCCGAAAGACCAAACGCAATGGCAAATTATTTAAAATCAGCAGGTGTTAAAGTTTTACGCGATGAAGCACAGCTGGTCGGTAATGGCTTTTTTGTTATAGGTCGTGACGATAAAAGTAATTTGAATAGAAAAAAACTTTCGGAGATTATGAGTGCTGTTGATAAAAATAAACTTTGCATTCTGATGGATCATCAACCCTATAATTTAGAAGAAGCTGAACAAAACAATATCGACTTTCAGATTTCGGGACATACACACAACGGACAATTTTTTCCTATGAACTTAATTGTTAAAAGGATGTACGAACAAGGTTATGGGTATTTAAAGAAAGGGGCAACTCATTATTATATTTCCTCAGGCCTTGGACTTTGGGGACCACAATACCGAATTGGAACACAATCGGAAATTGTGGTGGTGAATATTAAGTAGAAGTATTTGTGAAATACATGAATTAGTCCCCACCAATAAGTTTTTCTGAAAGTAAAGTATATGCTTCGCCTGGGTCAGATTAGGTACTACTATTAATTATTTTCGCCTTCAAATATAGAGAATATAACACTTAAATGTTATGTTCTAAAATTGAAAATTAAGCAAGATAAAGCCTAGTATATATTTTTTTTGAAAATAAAACTGTACTTTTGTTCTGAAAAAACAATAAACAAATGCTTGCATTTCTATCCATAACAGGAATTTTACTTTCAGTCCTATTACTTTTTTTTAATGCTCGAAAAAATCCATCCACGATTTATTTGGCATTATTCTTTTTTTCGATTAGCATTTACTGTTTTATTCAGTATGTGATGTTGTATTCAAAATCGGAACTACTTATTAGCATTTTCTTTTTAAATGCCGGATTTCTCACTTATCTTATTGGTCCCACTTTATACTTGTACACGCGAAGCATTTTAACCGATGATTCGCATTTTAGGAAAAGTGATTTATGGCATTTAGTACCAGCAATTGTTTTCCTAGCGTTCGCTTTACCATATTTGTTTTCGTCATGGTCTTATAAAATTGATATTGCAGCCAATATAATAAAGAATGGTAATTATGTAGTAACTTATAATTCCGAAATCTTTTATGGTATAATTTCTAGTCTTTTCGTTTTTTTAAGTAGACCTATTCTTACTTTTGGTTATTTATTCTGGTCAATTGTGCTTTTGATTAAATTCTATAGATTAAGGAAGGAATACAGAGTTTTGTCTCATCAAGTATTTGTTACCAAATGGCTTATTGTTTTATTTTCGTTTCTCGCAATTTTAATTATTAGTCATACAATACAACTTATTGAATCTTATGCAATCCGCAATTTGATTGTATTTTATATTACAGATATTTTGCAATTGTTTTCTGGTTTTGGCTTAATTGGGTTGCTGATTTCTCCTTTCTTTTTTCCCATAATTCTGTATGGTTTGCCCCAAATACCCCAACCAGTAAATTCAAAAATATCGGAAGAGCATACACAAACAGAAAATACCAATCAACCTTCCGAATTTGAACAAGATTATTTGCATATTATCAAACAGAAAGTTGAAACTGCAATGACAGAACTTCAACCCTACCTTCAACCTGATTGTAATCTGGCTTATTTTGCAAAACTTGTAAATTTACCTGCACATCATTTGGCATATTATTTCAGAGAAGAAAGGAAGCAAGTTTTTAACGACTTCCGAAATGAATGGCGGGTAAACCATGCCAAAAAGCTTATAAAAGAAGGCAAAACTTCGGAGCTTACCCTCGAAGCTATTGGTCTTATATCTGGTTTCTCATCGCGCAATGCATTTTTTATGGCTTTTAAAAAAGTAGAAGAAATATCTCCAAGTGCTTTTGCTGCACAATTCATAAAATAAAGCATAATAGAACAAATTTGTACTGTATTTCAAAATCAGTACATCAACAACTGACTATTTTCATAAGTATTACGAGTTTCATCTTAATTTTGCACGCTATTTATAATTTAGCTAAAACGCAAAAAAACAAAAGATGAAAACATTACTCAAAAAACTTCTCACACTCATTGTTGCTCTTATTCTCACAAGCAATTTAATAGCGACAACAATTTACGTCAGCACATCCGCTACCGGCAGTAACAACGGAACAAACTGGGCAAATGCCTACACTACTTTAGAATCAGCACTCAATGCTGCCGTTAGTGGTAATCAGATTTGGGTGGCAAAAGGTGTTTATTATGCCACTGCAAGTTCATTTCAACTTAAAAATGGAGTCGAGGTTTATGGCGGTTTTGTTGGGTCCGAGACCCTTTTAACTGAACGAGACTGGAGTACGAACAAATCAATATTGTCGGGTGATAAAACCCAAAATGACATGAACATCGATGGCAATTTTATTGATGAAACATGGCGGGATATCAAGTCGCAAAATGCAAGTCATGTAGTTAAGGCATCGGCAGGGTTAGATGCTTCAGCCCGCTTAGACGGTTTTGTTATTACCGGTGGGATTGGGAATGACTCTTACGGAGGTGGTGGAGTGCTGAATGATAATTGCAGTCCAACATATACCAACCTCTTAATAATCGGCAATCAGGGAACCGACTATGGTGGCGGAATGTTGAATATTCAAAGTTCCCCAATTTTAGAAAATGTTCGTTTTGAAGGAAACCGGACAACAGCAACTGGGTCTAGCGGTGGAGGAATGTATAACCATTTGGGTGGAAATCCCACGCTTAAGAATGTAATCTTTAATGATAACTCGGCTTACCATGGCGGCGGAATGGGGTTTAATTCAGGCGGAACTGTAACTTTAGATAATGTGACTTTTACCAACAATTCTGCAAGTGGCACTTATGGCGGCGGAATTTATATTAACAATGGCAACCCGATTGTCACGATTAGTAATTCAACTTTTACCAATAATAATGCTAATATGGGTGGCGGTATCTGTTATTATGGAACTTCGGCAGTGGGAACTCTGACAATAGACAACACGATATTTTCTTCAAACACAGCTAATTCCGGTGACGGACGTGGCGGCGGCTTATTTACCTGGTATCCAACAGTCAATATTAACAATACCTCAATTATAGGAAATTCCGCCCTTAAGGGTGGTGGTGTTAATGTTATACAAAGTACCTTGAATATGAGCAACAGTATTTTCAAAGGTAATCTTTCAACAGATGTGTATGGAGGCGGAGGATTATTACTCACAACTGCTACCGGAACTATTACCAATGTTACATTCAATGGAAACAAAGCAACAAACGGAGGTGCATTGTCGCTCGAACCCATGTCTTCGAGTCAATTAACAGCCAAAAACTGTATATTGTGGGGAGATTATCCCAACGAAATATTTAATTATAGTGACATATTTACAGCAACTTACAGTAATATTCAACAAGAAAGCGGTGTTTACACAGGAACGGGTAATATAAATCTCAATCCCAATTTTTTAGAACCTGCTAATCCAATGAATGCTCCAACTATTCAAGGAGATTTAAGATTATACGGTAATTCTCCCTGCCTTGATGCCGGAAATAATTCATACAATTTATACAGTTCAGACATTCGCGGACAAGCACGAATCCAAAATGCAACCATTGATATGGGAGCTTATGAATGGACACAAGGCATTGATGCTGCTGTTATTATCTATGTAAAACAGGATGCCACGGGTAACAACGATGGCACGAGTTGGACGAATGCTTATACTTCGTTGCAATCGGCATTGAATAATGCAACAACTAACAATTATATTTATATTGCCAAAGGTACATATAAGCCAAGTTCAGCATATGGTCTGACCAATACTCCACGTTATTATCATTTTGAATTAAAAAATAATGTGGGTATCTATGGCGGTTTTGCAGGAACGGAAACATTGGTGAGTCAGCGAACAGATTTTGGTTACGGTGGAACTAATGAAACTATTTTGAGCGGCGACATTGGAACAACTGGCGATAATTCGGATAATTGTCTGCATGTTATTTATAATCCAGATTACGGTATTACGAATTCGGCCTTATTAGATGGAGTTACCATTACCGGTGGAAATGCTAATAATGGGGCTGTTACGAATGAAAAACGTGGTGGAGCTATCTACATGCCGTACAATTCCCCAACTATTTCAAATGTAATTATTACCGACAATTATGCACTTTACGGCGGAGGTGCTTTTAATATGTCATCATCATCTATTTACAACAACTGCTTATTTTTCAATAATAATGCAGGTTATGGCGGTGCCGTTATGAATTATTCTTCCAGTGCGTTAGTATTTAATAATTGCACCTTTTATGGCAATACCGCTACAACTCACGGCGGAGGTGTTGACAATTGGAGTTCTGCCCTGTCGTACAACAATTGTATTTTTTGGGGTAATACCTCAGCTACCGGAAATCAAATATATGGTTACGGCAACAGCACCCTTACATTGAATTATTCTTGTTTTTCAACTAATTTAAACGATATTGAAACTGAAACAGGTTCATCATTTCTTACTACAAATAATAACATCACCTCCAATCCGCAGTTCGTAAATTCCTCAAATAAAGATTTCCGACTTTTTGGCAATTCTCCTTGTGTAAATACCGGAAACAACAGCTACAATACACTTTCTACTGATATTCGAGGAAAAGCCCGAATCCAAAACACTACGATTGATATGGGAGCTTATGAATGGACGAGCGGCACAGACCCTGCAAACAATTTGGCAACAGGTACTGAAAATAATGCAATTCAGTCAGGAATGTTGGTTTACCCCAACCCAAGCAATGGTCCGGTGAATTTCCGTTTTACACCCGAAAATCAAGGCAAAACAACCATTGATATTTTTTCAGTTACAGGCGAATTGATGTATCGTGTTTTTGAAGGAACTTTAGAATCTGGTATTGAAAAAACCATTCAATTCACAAAACCGCTTGCCGAAGGGTTGTACATTTATAAAATGACCAACGGAAATCAAATAAAAACTGGTAGGTTAATCAGAATGGTAGGGAATAACTAAAAAGGGCGCACCCTTTTTAGAGCAGAAAAACAGCGGGAAGGGGTTGATTCCTTTCAAAGTCTTCCCGCAGTTTTGAGCCAAAGGTTCGGAGCAACGCAATGTGTTGCAGCAGTTATTCGGCAACATATTGGTGAAACTCAAATTACCCTCGCAGTTTTGCGACAAAGGATTGGGCGTACCCAAAGTCTTCCAGCATAAGTGCGACAGGATTTTGGGAGAAAACAAAGTACTGAATCGGTTTTGAACCTATATTTTGAATGAAATTCTTTAAACAACAAAATTATAAATTCTAAAAAAAGTGATTCTATGAAGAAAATTAATCAAGTGGATTTTTCGCACTTTAAAAACAATGAACACGGTCAGTTTCACACCGTTGTAAAAAGTGAACTTATTGCAGAAACGCCGGAGAAATTGGGCGTAATCAAATTTTTTCCAGCGTATGCAGATGCAGTGGCAGCCGAATTGGCAGCTATTGAAGTGGAACAAGGAAGTCAACACACCAAAACCATTGAGGATTCGGATTTGTATCGTGACCAGCTCTATCGTTCATTTGTATTGAATAACAAAGCTTGTTTATTGAGTTTTGAACCTGAAATACAAAATGCAGCCAACCACATTCAACGCATTATTGACCAAGTGGGTGATATGCGTAAACAAGCTTATAATCTCGAAAGTGAATCGTTGACAAGTTTTACAAATCAGCTTATCAATAATTATGCTGCTGATATTGCACTGTGTAATGCTACAGTTTTGCTTCAAAAATTGGACGAAGCTCATAAATCATTTATTGGAGACTTTGGAACACGTTCCACCGAAGTTTCAACCCGCATAAGTGGTGATGTTCGAGCAGCAAGAGTGATAGTGGATGAGATTTTCAAAAACATCTGCAATGTAACAA
>CAIWCC010000109.1 GCA_903911085.1 uncultured Bacteroidales bacterium
ATCTTTGCTAAAAAAGATAAATGGCAAACAAAGTAAAAGGCATGTTGCAAATCCGAAGAATACTCCAATTATTGGAAGAAAGTCGTTCAAAACGCTCCATATCACGTGATATGGGAATCAGTCGTAACACGGTTGATTATTACGAGCAGAGAGTGAAGGTCAGTGGCCTTACTTTGGCTCAGTTACTGCTACTCAAGGATGCTGAGCTGGCTCAGTTCATCTACAACTCGGTTACTACGCAAGTCAGTAATTCTCGTCAAACAGTGTTTGATTCCAAGCTAAAGTATTACCTCAAGGAATTAACCAGAACAGGTGTAACTCGCCAATTACTTTGGCAAGAGTATATTTTGGAGCAACCAGAAGGTTACGCATACACCCAGTTTTGTGAGAGACTTAAGCAAGGGCACCGCTTACGAGGGGTGATGATGCGTTTGGATCATCAACCTGGTGAGAAAATGGAGGTTGACTTTGCTGGCAAAAAGCTGTATTATTTTGATTCTGTGATCAAAACAAAGATGGAATGCCCCGTCTTGATTTGCGTACTTCCATACAGTGGATTAACTTATGTGGAAGCACTTTCTGATGCCACCCAGGAAAATGTATACAACTCGTTGTCAAGGGCTTTTCGTTATTTTCGTGGCGTAACGCAAAGCGTGTTGAGCGATAACATGCGTCAATACGTGATTAAGAGTAATCGTTACGAACCCACTTTTAATGAGCTGGCCGAGCAGTGGTCGGTGCATTATAATACCACCTTAACAGCCACAAGGGTGGTAAAACCACGCGACAAAGCGATGGTTGAAAAACACGTTCACATCTCGTATCTCAGGATATTTGCTCCCCTGCGCAATAATGTTTTCAATTCGTTGGATGCCCTAAATATAGGGATAATGGACTGTCTTGAAAAGCATAACAATACGCCCATGCAACACACTAAAGTGAGTCGCTGGAATCGTTTCCTCTCAGAAGAAAAAAGCACCCTGAAAGCACTTCCACCCACTGATTTTGTTTACCGACACAGAATAAATGCCAAAGTGCAAATGAACTATCACATTATTCTGGGAGAAGACATGCACCAATACAGCGTGCCCTATATACACGTAGGAAAACAGGTACAAGTAGTATATGACCAGCACGAGGTAGAAGTATTTCTGGATATGCAGCGCATTGCCCTACACACAAGAACGACCCGAAGAAATGGTTACTCCACCAAAGAAGAACACATGCCCAAAAACCACCTGAAATATAAAGAAACCAAAGGTTGGGATGGAGATTATTTTTTGGCTCAAGCACTTAAAGTAGGCAGTAACACCCAATCAGTTATGAAACGGTTACTTGCAAAAAATCAATTTGTAGCGCAAACCTATAACTCCTGTTTGGGTATTTTATCACTGGGCAAGAAGTATGGCAATGACCGTCTTGAATCTGCCTGTAAACTGGCCATGACTGTATCTTCCACCAACTATCAAATAGTGAGTAATGTATTGAAAAACAACAGGGACAAGGAGGAAATATCAGAACCCACCTTGAGTTTTCCAGAACATGAAAACATCAGGGGAAAAGAAAATTACAAATGAAAATAAAGAATGAAAATCTGCAAATTAAGCTATCAAAAAGAAGCAACATTAATCACTTTTAAAAATCAAAGAAAATGAACACCCAAAACACGATTTACGAGTTGGAAAAACTCAAACTTACAGGTATGAAACAGGCGTATAATGGTATATTATCGCTACCCCTACAAGAACAGCCATCTATTCACACAATGCTGGCACAACTTACAGAAGCTGAGATACAATATCGTCTGCACAACAGAACCCAGATGTATCTAAAAATGAGCAAACTGCGCTACGATGCCATGTTGGAGCAAATACACTGCACAACGGACAGAAACCTTGCCAAGGAATCTATCCATGCCATCTCCGATTGCGGATTTATTAGCCGTGGTGAAAACATCCTAATAACTGGCTCTGCTGGCTGTGGGAAAAGCTTTTTGGCATGTGCCATCGGAAGACAGGCTTGTGCTTTTGGATACAAAACGTTGTACTTTTCTATGAGTAAATTATTGGAGAGAATTGCCGTATGCAAACTGGAAGGCTCGTTGCTCAAATTTTATGCACAAATTGAAAAAACGCAATTACTAATACTAGATGATTTTGGTTTACAACCATTAGATGCTACCGCAAGATTGGTATTACTCCAAATACTTGAAGATAGATATGGAAAGAAATCAACCATTATTACCTCCCAACTTCCTGTCGGAAGTTGGTACGAGTACATCAATGAATCTACAATTGCGGATGCAATAATGGACAGATTGTCAGCTTCTGCTCATAGGTTTGAACTCAAAGGTGAGTCACTAAGAAAGAGAAATATCAAATAAAAGTATTATATTTACATACAAATCCACCCAACTTCTACAGGTGGCTCACTTTGCCGAAATGGTGGCTCACTTTTGCCGAAATAATCAGAAAAACACCTAAATGCCAAATACTTAGACAAGATAAATGAAAAGACACTAAAACATATTTTTAGGTCACTATGGAAAATTACATTTAAAACAATAAATACTCAATGTAATGAAAATAGGGAAATAAATCTAAGAGCATTAAGTATTATCCTCAAAAATAATTATCAACTGCTATTTGATTTAATTACAAGTGAAAAGGATTTTTACAGTGACATTGCGATAGATAATCTTCCAGTTTTTATTTCATTACTAAATCAATTTCCTGAAATATTTGATAAACTCAATGATAGTTCAAAGATTTTGACAACAAATACGATTAAGAGTGATGCTGATTTTGACACATTTGCAATCTTTTTAACTAGAGATATTGAGAAGCATATTGAAAAAGTACTGGAGATAAATTGGGAAAGTGATTACGAAAACACATACATAACAACACAGAGTATTATAGAAGTATTTAAATATGCAATAAATGAAAGCAAACGGGATTTGGCATTCGATTTTTTGATTAAGATGTTTGGTAAAAGTGGTCAGTATAATATTGCTGACAGCAGGTTTGAAAATTTAATTCAACCATACCTAAAAGACTTTTCAAAGAAAGAATTAAAATTGGTTGTAAAGGAAATTAATAGTAATTCTCAAATATATGACAGACGGAAAGCACGACAAGCAAATTATTTGATAAAACAAAGAATAGATGAGGTAATTGACACATTTGACTTTACAAGATATGGGAACTTTAAATATTAAAAAAACCGTTTATTGTCATTAAAACAGAATATAAATGAATTACACAGTTAACCTTACAGAACTAACAAATAAGTTAGCTGACAATGAAAAATATATTAAAGCTAAATTGACTGAAAAGTATGATTCCTTTGAATACTATCTTTCAGTATATGCTATTTTAAACAACATATATCCGACATATTTAGCCCCAGCTTACCATTTTGAGAAATATTGTGAATTACACGACAATCCATATTGCTGGGGTATTTTCAACAAAAATATTGAAGAAAAACAAGCACATTCATTTCTTCGTATAGAATTTCAAGATACTATCTTGTCTATCAAAGCACTTCTAGATAGAATTGTACAATTAGTAGCAGTTAAATATAAAGGAGTTTCTCGCGACTCAACTTTTGGAAGATATGACAAAGAGGCAAATAAAGGAAAAGGGTTAATGACTTTTGCTTATCATATGGCTGACAGAGACGAATATATGGCTTTTTTAGTTTCGGAATATGAATCTTGGATTTCAAAAGCTGTAATGCCTAGAGACAAAATTGTTCATTATAATGATCTGCCAATAATCTATAAAACGACTTTTGACCCTGATTTATATATAGATTTTCATAGCGCACCGATAATTGTTCATTTGAATAAGAATTTGAGAGAAGGAATAGATATTGAAAATACTAAACAAGTTGAAGAAATTGCGTACGACAAAGAAAATATAATTGAATATATACAGAGACTTTATAAACTATTTGACTTTACCGTTGAAACAATAATGAAAAAATAGAATTCGATACAATCGACTTAAAATGATTATGATAGACAACTGGAACAATATCCTTGAAACTTCATTACGAGAACTTCAAAATGAATATTCAAATGATAATCGGATGATTATTAACGAACATGATTTAAAATACAAAGTTCGACAATACATTGAAAAAGAAGCCAATACTGAAAACGACATTTTGGTTAAGCCTGAAGTTCCTTGGTATGACAAAGACTCAAGTGAATTAAGACCAAAGTTCTATTTTGACTTAACAATTTTCAGAGATTCTTTATTTCAATTGCGGCTTCGAGATAGAGAATTGAGACGTAAAGGTTATTATTATAATGACAACTCATTGGCAATTATGATGAAATTTGTAAAGCCGACTTTCAATTTTGCTGAAATTGAAGAAGATATTGCAAAACTTAAGGTATTTGCAGACGAGACTAAGAGTCAATCAAATCAACATAAACCAATTTTAATTATTGGAATTACTGACGAACTACTTTATGAACTTACTGAAAACAAAATCATTTCTTCATTAAAATCCTATGACAATGAATTCTTATTGCGTCTGACTATTTTTTATTTTAATCAGACTAAATTTGAACGACTTGACAGTGGACAATAAAAACTACCGCTAACACACGCCTCGTATGTTCATTGGCGGCTGAAGTGAATTAGCGGTCTTTGCTCCCGCATTCACTTTGCAGTTTCACAACAAAGAATGCTCCCGCAAACCGCCAAATGCCCATAGTCTCGGTCGTTAGCTGCTATATTGAAAATGAAAACTGCGTATGACGATAATCGAAAATAATATAACGACTTTTGGGTTACAAACCGAGTTAACTAAATCTCAAGACGAAAACTTTGTAATAATTCAAAATCATTGGTATAGATTTAATAGCGAATTGAAAAGACATAATCTAAGTCAAAACGGCGGAAATTGGGAGAAATATGGAATAACTTACAAAACAAATGACCGGTATTTCTATTTGACAACAATTCCAACTTCTGGACAGATTTTTCCTGAACACTTCATTCAAAAAGTAATTCCAAAAGGACAATATGAAGTTTTTACTCATAAAGGCGAAATGAAGAATATAAAAACAACCGTTTATGACATTTATAAAAACATTTTGCCGAACTCGAATCTACAAATTGAACTCGCTTCGAAAACAGGATTCATTCACTTTGAAAAATATGATTTTCGTTTTCAATGGAATAAACCAAACTCAGTTATAGACATTTATTTACCCTTGAATACGAATTTTGAATAAAGACAATTTACATATTGCAAGACAAAAGCGGGGACAAATTGAAAGTTCACTATTAATTGCATTGGCGACATTCTCAGACAAAGAATTAGCGAATTTACTTCAGTCGAAATTATCAACCGAGAGAACAATCGGAGCGACTTTATTAGGACAAAGAAAAGCTAAAGAATTTGTAGTAAGCCTATGCGCTGCATTAAGATTTGAAAAGGCATTATATTCAAGGATTGCTATTTGCGAAGCATTAGAAAGTATCGGAAAAGAAAGTGTTGAACCACTTTCACAACTTCTAGGAAAAATCGGGAACAATCAGGAGATCAAATTACCTGAAAAATATTTCGAGAAAAAAAGTTATCCATTGACAAGAGATATAGCTGCCAGAACAATAATTCGCATTGGCGAACCAGCTATTGACAAACTAATTGAACTTTCAACGACTAAAGACAACTATTTACTGTCCCAAATTATTGACACATTAGGTGGACTTTTACATGCAACTGGAGATTTGAGAATCTTAAAACGTTTGACAATAATTTTTGAAGAAAACAAACAAAACGAATTTTTACTTTGGAAGACTATAAGAGCTTTTAGTGCTACAGAAAACAAAGAAACGACAGATTTAATCATGCCTTTTGTCTTAGCCCCCTAATTAACTGGACTATTTTGTAGAATCAATTTAGGACATTAATTTTGTGGAGTTATGAGTAAAATTAGAAGAAAATTTAGTTTATCAGAGAAGCTTCAAATATTGAGTGAAGCAGACCAGAATG
>CAIWCC010000110.1 GCA_903911085.1 uncultured Bacteroidales bacterium
AACTAGAGTTTGGAATAAACGATGCTAGCTGGGACTCTAGAAAAACAACGAATACACAGTTTACAGCTAATAATTGGACACATTGTGCTGTTGTAAAGAGCGCCTCTTCAAATTACATCAAATTTTATGTGAATGGTTCGCTTGTAGAATCATTCTCAAACATATATAAAAATTATGATGTCAATCGATTTGAAATCGGAGCACTTCTGTTATTC
Source organism: uncultured Bacteroidales bacterium (assembly GCA_903911085.1). Classification (GTDB taxonomy): domain Bacteria; phylum Bacteroidota; class Bacteroidia; order Bacteroidales; family Paludibacteraceae; genus Paludibacter. The sequence continues at coordinate 216 of CAIWCC010000110.1, forward strand.
AGCAATCAAACTAACTTTTTTTCAGGAAATATCGATGATGTAAGAATTTGGAATGTAGCCAAATCGGATAGTGAAATTAATAACAATTTTAATAGTGAATTGACTGGCTCTGAGAGCAATCTGGTGGCTTATTACAATATGAATCAAGGCACAGGAAGCACTTTGTCAGACAATCAAACATCTGGAACAAATACATTGACATTAAACAACACAAGTTTTTCTAGCAACGTTCCATTTGCTGATACAAGTATTTATGGTGATGGTTCGTGGATTGGATATGTATATACACACTCAAATTCAGGTGCTCCCTCTCCAGCATTTACATCCCAACAATTTAAAGGAAGCACCACAGAAAATGAAACATTTAATCAGAACTGGAACAGTAGTGGACCAACAATAAACAGCACAACCTATTCCGATTTTTTTCACATTCGGTACAAAATGAATAAGAATTTTGCCAAAGGAAAATATAATATTACAATTGGTGGTGACGATGGTATACGTTTAAGTGTTGATGGTGGTAGTAATTATTTAATTACCGACTGGAACGACCATGGATATAGAACATCTTCAATGAATAATGTTATATTGGATGGAAGTACAAACTTAGTGCTTGACTTTTATGAAAATGGTGGTGGTGCGCAAGCTTCTTTTGCATATACTCCTGTTTGTTATTATCCAAACATTCCACTTTTGCCAACAACTTCTTCAGTGGACCAAACTTCAGCTAGCCTTTCATGGGGTGCTAATGGTAACGCTGGAACAGTTACTTACTATTGGGTACTAAAAAATGAAAGTGGCACAACTGTTCAAAGTGGAAATACCACTAGTACATCAGTCTCTGTAACTAGTCTAGCCAGTAATACAAACTATTATTTCACTGTATATGGTAATAATGATTGTGGTGCTTCTGCAGTAGCTACTTCAGGTACGATTACAACCTTGGCAAGTACACCTACTACTCAAGCTTCAAGCATTATATTTTCAAGTATTTCTAGTACCGAAATGACGATAGGTTGGACAATTGGCAATGGAACAAATCGTGCAGTTTTTGTAAAAGCAGGAACAGGAGCAATTACCAACCCTACGGACAATACAACTTATACCGCTAGTGCCAATTGGTCTTCTAAAGGCACACAGTTGAGCAGTTCTGGGTATTATTGCGTTTACAATGGTTCCGGCAATTCTGTTACACTTAGTGGTTTGGCAGCTGGCAATCAATACACTGTGCAAATATTTGAATACTCCAATGCTGCTTCAAAAGAGAAGTATTATACCGCCACTGCTACAAATAATCCGAAAAGTCAGACTACTTTGGCATTACCAACAATTGCTGCTACAACCTCTGCTACAGCTATTTCGGCAATTTCGGCAACAAGTGGTGGCAACATATCGGCAGATGGTGGTGCTTCGATAACAGCTCGTGGTGTTTGTTGGGGCACATCTTCCAATCCAGAACTTGGCGAGAATAATTTTACTACCAATGGAACCGGAATTGGAAGTTTTACAAGTGCAATTACAGGATTAACAGCTGGCACAGTTTATTACGTTAGAGCGTATGCCACTAATAGTGTTGGTACCAATTATGGAACACAAATCAGTTTTACTTATACCAACGCCGATAAAAGTTTGACCGACATAGCAGATCCAACTGTTAGCGATATAGCAGTAGCCAATGGTTTTAAATTTACAAGCGACCTACCAGCAAAAACAGTCAACAGCGTAACAGTTGAACCAGGTGGAAAAGTAGTGTTGAATAATGCTCTCACAGTAAATGGAAATGTAACACTAAAAGCCGACGATAACAGTTCATTCAGTGCCACAGTGGGTAGTGGAATGGCAGTAAGTGGTATCGTTCGTTATGTTAAAACAATAACCAAAGGCAAGTGGTATTTTATTTCATTCCCATGCGAAGTTGCTCAAAGTGACATTACTTATGCAGCAACTGGCGCAACACTTGGTAACTTTGGTGATGGCGATGCATTCGATTGGGATGTGGAGTATTACGATGGTGCAGCACGTGCCTTGAATAAACAAACCGATTCGCGCAACTGGAAAACCATTGGAAGTGGCAATCCGCTAGAAGCTTACAAAGGATATATTTTCTGGGTAAATGGTTCTGGAACTGCGGATATAGCATTCAAACTTAATAATTCACTTGTTCTAAGCGAGGGACAAACCAATGTTCCTGTTGCACAATGTGGAACCGCCAATACCATTCATGATGGTTGGAACCTGATTGGACAACCTTACTTAAGCAAATATGCCGGCGGAAATGCAGCAGTAACTTATATGACTTTCCCTAATTCGGATGGTGGATTGACCTACACTACTGTTCATAAATCAGAAAATGAAAATAAAGGCAGAATTGTTGACCCATTTACAGCATATTTTGTGCAAGTGGCTGCCGACGGAACAATTCCTTTCTATACCTCTGGGCGTCAAGCTGCACCAGCTAGCGTGGCTGCGGAAGTTTCGGACATATTACAACTTAATTTCACAACTCCAACAGGAACTGATAACACCAATTTGGTAATGGACAATGACCAATCAACATCATATAAAATTGGCGAAGATATGGTAAAATGGCTCGGAACAGGCACTGCCAAACCGCAAGTTTACACCATAATTGGTGGCGTAAATTATGCTTATAACGGATTACCAATAACAAGCGTAGTTAATTTACCACTTGGTATTTACACCCAAACAGCAGGTACAAGCACCATTAGCGTTGACGCAACGAGTGCACCGAGTTTATCGCAATTATTGCTAACTGACAAAACTACTGGTACTGTAACCAATCTGTTGACTAGCAGTTACAGTTTCAATGCTTCGGCTGGTACAAACAATACACGTTTTACAATTACTGCTCAACGCATTTCAACAGAATCAACGATTGAGAATGAAACTGATGGCCCAACGGTTTTAATTAATAATTTAGAATTGATAATTAATAATTTGAATGGGAAAACTAATGTTAGAGTATTTGATGCTATTGGACGCATGGTGGTGAGTAAAACTACAAATAATAGTTCGATTGAAATACCATTGTCAGCACAAGGTATTTACACTGTGCAAATGGAATCTGGTGCAAAAAGCTGGGTGAGAAAAGTGGTGATTAGTCGATAGTGGGTAGTGATTCCACAAAGGTGGGATGTCGAGTACTCCATTAGTGATTGGTAGTTCGAAATTATTGACGGCTTCACTCCATGCGAAGTCGTCAATAGACGAAATCAAAAACTACAACATTAGCAAATAAAAATTGAACACAAAAGGAAAACTTTTTTGAAACTCAGAATACTCGATTACTAATTTTACAATATAACCACTAATATCAATTATATGAAAACTACCAACCACACATCTCAGACCAACCTATTTAATGCCATTTCATTAAAGAAAAATGTAAGCACATATTTAATGCTTTTGATTGTGTTGTTTATTGGAAGCAAACTAAATGCACAAGTATCTTTAACTGCAACAGAAGGAACTCCTACTGGTAGCTTTACCACTATAAAAACTGCATTCGATGCTATTAATTTAGGAACTCACAAAGGCATAATTACAATCACAGTTTATGCAAATACCACCGAGTCAGCATCAGCCATTCTCAACGCAACAGGTAGTGGAAATGCTAACTATTCATCAGTAAATATTTATCCAACCACAACTGGTTTATCCATTAGCGGAAACCTTCCTTCTCCACTTATAGACCTTAATGGAGCTGATAATGTGACAATTGACGGACGAGTAAATGCCGATGGTGCAATCAAAGACCTTGTTATAACAAACACGAGTAATTCGGGAAATGGTGGCACAAGCACCATTCGGTTGTATAAAGGTGCCAATAACAATATGATAAAATACTGTACTATAAAAGGTTCCAGCACCGACAGCAACGGTGGAGTTATATTTCTAAGTGCCACAGCAGCAAGCACTGGAAATACCATTGACAATAATAATATTACAAATGCTGACAATGCCAATCGTCCCATAAATGTAATATACTCAGGCGGTGCGGCAAACACAGTAACCATCAGCAATAATTACATTTATGATTTTCTAAGCCGCATCAGTTCATCAAATGGAATAAATCTTAATTCGAGTACAGCGGCATCAACTATTTCTGGCAATAGTTTTTATGAAGCCAACACTTTTTCACCAACAGCAAACAGGGCATATTATTATCCGATTTATATTAATAGTGATGTTGCTGGTTTTATAGTAAGCGGTAATTATATCGGAGGAAATGCCCCCTCGTGTTCAGGCACTTTCACAAAGTCTAACACGGCATATAGTAATTTTGTTGGGATCTTTTTGAATTCTGTCGGTACAGGTACTCCTAGTGTTGTAAAGGGTAATACTGTAAACGGCATTGTATGGAACAATAATAATAATGATAGGGCGTGGCAATTTGGAATTGCTATAAATGCTGGTGATATCACATTGGGTGCTTTGGGTGAACCCAATACAATAGGTTCTATCACTGGCACACCGAATATGTCATTTACTTTTGAGAGTAGCGGGAATATATTTGTGCCTTTATATCTGAGCGGTTCTGGTTACATTAACTGTCAGTATAATAATGTCGGAGGTATTACTTGCAATAATACTAATTCTACTGAAGTTACACGTATGTACTGTATATATAGGGGCAACAATAATGTAAACGCAGTTATCAGCAACAATACGATTGGTAGTGCCACAAGTCCTATTACCTGTACATCTCCAGCTACCGGAGACACACAATATATGATTGGAATCTTTAATAATAACAGTGCCACTTCTGGACTGACCATGAATAACAACACTGTATCATATCTTAATAATCAGACCATAGGCAGTTCTGCTGGTTATGTGAGCGGCATTCTCAGCTATGACGCAGCTGCACCACTCACCATTACAAATAATACTATACACGATTTAACCATTTCAAATACAACCAATGGTGCCGGTCGTGATGCATCATTGAGAGGCGGTATATGGGTGACGACTGGATATCAGCTTACAGTTACAAATAATACAGTTTATAACCTGACCAATACAAACCCAACTTTTAACGGGTATATGTACGGAATATATGCAACTGGCGGAAGTTCTATAACAAATGATTGCTCTGGAAATACTGTTTATAATATATCATCTACAGGAACAGGGTCGGGTCCTTTTATTTATGGTATCTATTATGGTGGTGGCAACTTTTCAACAAACACACTTAAAAGAAATTATATATATGGTTTATCTTCCGCAGGTGTAAATAATAATTGCTGGAATACAAGATACTATGGTATATTTAAAGCAAACAGCTATCATACAATTACATATAGTAATAATATAATAAGTTTAGGTGGCAATACAAGGTCAACTATTTACGGGATTTATGAAGAAGCCACTTCAGGATACGGCAGTAGCAGCAGTACTTATTTCAATTCCATTTACATATCCGGTTCCCCAACGGACGGGGGTTTGCCTAGTTATGCCTTTTACAGTGCTGGAAATGTACCTCAAACATATAAGAATAATGTTTTTTACAATGCCCGTTCCAATAACGGAACAACAGGAAATCATTACTCCTTTTATTATGCAAACACACCTGTATCGACCTCTGATTACAATGACTTCTATGCACCCGGAACAGACGGATATATTGGATTTTATAACGGAAATTACTGCTCAACTTTGGCTGCGTGGAGAACTGCAACAGGCGGAGAAGCTAACAGTTTAAACACAAATCCTTTGTTTGCCAACGCAGGTGGCACAACTGCTGCTAGTTATATTCCTTCGGCATTAACTTTGTTGGCTACTACAGGAACTGGCATTGACACTGATTATGCAGGTACTATCCGAAGCGCAACTGTTCCTTCAATGGGGGCGTATGAATATTCTTTAGCATCGTTGGCAACCACCACTTCGGCCACTGCCATTACTGCAACTACCGCTACTAGTGGTGGAAATATCACTTCCGATTGTGGTGCTTCAGTCACAGCTCGCGGCGTATGCTGGAGCACTTCTTCCAATCCTGAACTTGGTGTGAATAATTTTACCACAGATGGCACTGGGACAGGAAGTTTTTCAAGTTCAATTACAGGACTAACTGGAGGAACACTATATTACGTGCGCTCTTATGCCACCAACAGCGTGGGAACAGGTTATGGAGCACAAGTGAGTTTTACAAGTGCAGCACCTCCTCCGGGTAATGCCATGGCTTTCGATGGTGGAAATGATTTTGTAAATGGAGGCAATAATGCATCAGTTCAGATTTCTACAGGAACACTTGAGGCATGGATAAAAACGTCTGATGCGGGGTCATGGTATCGTGGCATAGTAACAAAACAAAGTGCTTATGGGATGTTCCTGCTTGATAATGAGCTGACAATTTACGATTGGAAATCTGGTGCTGAAAATAAAACGGGTGTTTATCTGAATGATAACAAGTGGCATCATGTTGCATTTAGTTTTCAATCTGGCGTAGTTAATGGTTCGTCAATATATATAGATGGCATAAAAACAAAAACCATAACATACACCATATCTGATCAAACTGTATCGCTTGGCATCGGAAGTGGGAGCTCACCATCTCCAATACAATTTTTTACTGGAAGCATTGATGAGGTGCGCGTTTGGAACACAGTCAGGACACAGTCGGAATTACAATCGAATATGTATAATGAATTGGGCGGAAACGAAAGTGGTTTAGTTGCTTATTATAATTTCAATTTGGGTGCAGCAGGTGGCGACAACGCTGGCATTTCCAGCTTAAACGACTTATCAAGCAATGGAAACAATGGGACATTAACTGGATTTGCCATGTCAGGTTCATCATCTAATTTTGTAGAAAGTTATGCTTTGGTAGTACCAACTCCTACAGACGCCACCAGCATTACTGGCACTGGTTTTACAGCCAATTGGACGGCGCCCGCCACTGGTTTGGTGAGCAGCTACAAACTGGATGTATCTACTTCTTCCACATTTGCATCCTATGTTACTGGCTACAATGGATTGGATTGCGGCACAAACTTATCGCAAGTAGTTAGTGATTTGTCACACAGCACCACCTATTATTACCGTGTCAGAGCCGACAAGACGAGTGTAACTGGCACTGGTGGCTATTTCAGAACACCCACAACGGTTGAAACACTAAGATTGCCAACGATTGCAGCTACCACTTCTGCCACTAACATTACTGCAACCTCCGCCACCAGTGGTGGAAATGTCACTTCTGATGGTGGCACTTCAGTTAGCGCCAGAGGTGTTTGCTGGGGTACCAATTCCAATCCTGAGCTTGGGGTTAGCAATTTTACCAGCAATGGAATAGGAACAGGCAGTTTCACAAGTTCAATTGCCGATTTAACTGCCGGAACAGTTTATTATGTAAGAGCTTATGCCACTAACAGCGTAGGAACAAATTACGGTGATCAGGTAAGTTTTACTTATACCAATGCCGATAAAGGTTTGACCGATTTGGTAAATCCAACCATTAGTGATGTTGCGGTAGCTAATGGGTTTAAATTTACATCAAATGTTGCCAGTCAAACTGTTCACAGTGTTACTGTTGAGGCAGGCGGTAAACTAGATTTGACCAATGCCTTGACTGTAAGTGGTGATGTAAACCTCAAAGCAGATAATAGCGGTTCATTCAGTGCCAATATTGCAGCTCCCCTAACCGTAAGTGGAACTTTGAATTATATCAAAACAATGGATGCCGACCGATGGTATTTTATGTCTTTCCCCTGCAATGTGGATGTAAATGCCATTACGCAAGTAGGTGGCACATTGGGAGCATTGAATACTACATGGTACATCAAAGAATATGATGGTGCTTCGCGAATTCAAAACCTTGGAACTGTTTCCAACTGGAAAAGTATTATTGGTACTACTTTGCTTGCAAACAAGGGTTATATTATTGGTTTAAATGCCTCAAAAGGAAAACAGGATATTTCATTTCCATTGGATAAAGCATTGGTGCAAGCTGCAGAAAGCGCAACACGTACCATTAGCAATACAGTAATTAAAGCCCATGGTGCTGGTGCAGCTGTAGCTGCCAATCACAAAGGATGGAACTTGGTAGGACAACCATTCTTGAGCAAATTCAGCGGTGCAAATGTTTCGGGCGGTGTTGGCGGAAATAATCTGACGTATATGTCTGTTCCTATTGGTATTAGCGGTGCTACTTATTCACAATCCGTTAAAGCAACCTATACCAATATCGAACCATTCTCGGCATATTTTGTACAGGTAGATGCCGATATAGAAAGTAGCGGAATTTCATTTGCAACTGGTGGAAGGCATTTAGCTCCGTTGGCTGTAGAAGTCGAAGTGTCTGACCGTGTGCAACTTAACTTCACCACCGCCACGGGTACCGACAATACAAACCTGATAATGGATGATAGTCAAACTACAGCTTACGAAATGAACAAGGATTTGGAGAAAATGATTGGCACAGGCACTGCACAACCGCAAGTTTATACCCAGTTGGGTGGTATAAACTTTGCTTACAATGCATTACCAGCAGCCAGCGTGAATAATTTAGCAATCGGGTTTTATACCAAAACAGCAACAGCAACTACCATTAGCGCAGTGGCAATGGCTCCACGTTTATCTAGTTTATTGCTAAAAGACAATGTCACAGGAACAGTAACTGACTTATTGATTAGTAGTTATAAATTTACTCCAGTAGCTGCTGGTATAAATAACACTCGCTTTAGCATTACGGCTCAACGTATACCAACCGAAATAACAGTTGAAACAGAAGCTGATTGCCCAACTATTTTAATTAATAATTACAAATTACAAATTAATAATTTGAATGGTAAAACTGATGTTCGAGTTTATGATGCAATTGGACGTATGGTGGCAAGTAAAACTACAAGCAATAGCACGGTTGAAATACCTGTAAATGTGGCAGGTATGTACACAGTGCTAATGGAAGTGGGAGCGAAGAGTTGGGTGAGAAAAGTGGTTGTTAGATAAATGATAAGTGATAAAAAGAACCTCAAAGAGTCTGTGTTTTGCTGATCTTTGAGGTTTTTTTTCATTAGTCACTAATTTGTAAATAAACAATAGAGTTTATATAGATTAAACGTTTATAGCTCTCAAAAACAAAGATTTAAGATTAGACACAAAGTTACACTAAATTACACAAAGTTTCACTAAGAATAATTTTACAAATTAAGAACATTAAGGAAAAAACATAAATGATTTTTAGAATAGTCGTTTTATTATAAAACATAAATGTTTTATCTTAGTGTTCTCATAATAAATGATTACAAGAACCTTAGTGTAACTTTGTGCCCTTAGT
>CAIWCC010000111.1 GCA_903911085.1 uncultured Bacteroidales bacterium
AATATATGTTGAATCAAATATAATATTTAATAACAAACCAGCAAGACTAATTAGTTGAAAATCAAATTTGGTTACAAATGCTTTTTGATTAAAATACAACTATAATAAGCGATTTATATTGGCGGTTAAATTATTCAAAACATCGTTTGGTTTATCGAATTGATTTCAATGTAAACTCAAATCGAATTTTAACTTTTATATATTATGATAAAACCAGTTCTGCGTAACAGCTCTTCGTGTTTTCTTGCACAACATTTCTATTGCATTTAAGTCAGGAGAATATGCTGGAAGAAAAAATAATTCTAAAATATCGCTTATTGCTTACAGCCAAGGTTGCAATAGCAGCGCATGATGATACTTTGCGCTATCCAGAACCTACAATATTTTTTTCTTTTTTCCATTAGTTTTTAACCCACACAAGCAGTAACAACTAATAGCATAAAAAAATCGTTAAGCATTTCGGTATTAGGTTGTTAGGCGAAGCGTCTTTAACTACGTTGATTTTCAATTCGCTGCGTCGGGTGGGAAGCAAGGTTCCTGCCTTGCATTGAAAAGCAGAGCTCTACTTCTAGCTACGAAGTAGGCAAAGAGCCATACTCCGAACAAAAGAGAGTGTGTGGGTACGCTACGGGGAACGGAGTTTAATATTTATTTCAAAAGGTGTATGGATTATTATTTCAAGCACTAAATAATTAAATTATTTAGTATATAACACTCATATTCTGCTAGTTGGTAAATTAATTTTAGAAATTAAAATTGCATGTTACCATTTTGGTACAAAAAGTATTTTTTTTGTTCAAAATATGAATCATCAATGAGAGTAATTGCTAAAAAGATACTTCGTGAATATTGGGAAATACAAACAGATGCTGAGGAACAATTAAAAGCATGGCATAAAGAAGTAATTAAATCAAACTAGAATACTCCAGTTGATATAAAATCTCAATATCCTAAGGCAAGTATTCTTAAAAGTGGAAGAGTTGTTTTTAGTATTTGCGGAAATAAATATAGATTGATTGTCCAAATAAATTATTTGAGACAATGGGTTTTTATTCGATTTATTGGTTCACACAGCGAATACGACAAAATTAATGCAGAAACAATTTAAATGTATGGAAATAAAAGTTTTAAAAACGGAAGCAGACTATTACGAAGCGTTACGGAGTCTTGAAATAGTCTTTGATGCACCAGCAGACTCTATTGATGGAGATAAGGCTGAGTTGCTTAGCATATTGATTGAAAATTACGAAAATCAACATTATCCAATTGAAGCCCCAAATCCGATAGAAGCCATTAAATTTAGAATGGAACAAATGGATATGGATAATAATGACTTAGCTAAAGTTATTGGATATAAAAGTCGAGTTTCCGAGTTGTTTAACAAAAAAAGAGGCCTGACACTTACGATGATTCGAAAAATTCATCACCAAATGAATATTCCTTACGAATCATTAGTAGCAGATTGAAAAAAAAATTGAAAAAACGGTTGAACTTAAAATATGAAATTCAACCGTTTTTAGGTTTCGATAAATCAAGTTATTGCTTATAAATAAATTGTTCAACTTTTACCTTTTTAGTTTCTTCCCACAATGTGAATCCCCTGTTCGACGTCGGCTGAATATCTATCGTGGAGGAGCCATACGCCTAACAAGGCCATAAAGAAAAATGCAACGAAGTTAATTTTAACAAATTGCCGATACTATTCACCCCATCTAATAGGTTTACAAAACCTATTAGATGAGGTGAATAGTATAAACTAATTTCTGTGTTGTACTTAACAATGATTTGTTTGTTGTATTTCAGTCCCCCAAAAATAATTTCACGGAAAATAGTTAAAAGTAATTTTCATACTACCCGATACGATAAAATTTCTGCCTTATTGATACAAACATTTATAATACATAAAAATGACGTGCCATGTAAAAATAAAATGGCTGGCTAATTATCGCAGAAAACCCCAGAAAATAATTATACGGCATGTAACTATTTGTCAATTTTTCAAATTATTGAAGACTGTTAGACTTGTTATTTTATTATATTGACTTTAAATTTTATTTTATGAAACACTCCTTACTCACTATTTTTGTGCTGACTATTTTTATGTTTTTGTTTGGCATTCAAGCAACTAACTGTCAAACTCAAAATTCGTACACTTTGATTGGTCAAATGCTTGAACGCAATCAAAGTTCGGAAAAAAATCCTACCTATTCTGTTCCTTGCGGCACTGTCAATCTGAATTGTTATTTAAAATCAGCCGTTACGGTTGGAAATGCTGTTCAAAGTCCGCTTTCGTATTTTTGTAATGAAGTTCCAACTTCTTATTATGTAAATTATTCACGCACAAATACTGCTTGTGAGCGTGGTAAAACCTTTCAATTAACGCTTACTACCAATAAAAATAGCGCCATCAGCACAGGATATGTATATGCTTTTGCCGATTGGAACCGTGATGGAATTTTTGAAACCTCTCTAGGTAAAAAGGAAATTTCCGAAATTTCCACCAAAGAAACCCCCAATACATTCTATCCAATATCAGTTCCGGCAGATGCATCGTTGGGTAAAACCCGTATCCGCATTTACCTCACCACCACCAACATTACTGCCGTAAATCCTACTGATGTAATTTCTAGTGGTCATATTTACGATTTTGTATTGTTTGCAACCGAAAATACGGGAACTTCAAATACTGCAATGGTTTCTGTATCTTCCAATAACACTGCTTGGGGTACAGCTAGTGTAAAAACTGTGTCGACTAATGCCGACGGTAAATTTACCATAGGTGATAATGTAACTGTGGAGGCTATTCCTGCTGCATTTTGCGATTTTGCAGGTTGGAGTAATGGACTTGAAATTATTAGTACCGATAAAAATTATACTTTCAAAGTGAGTGCTGTTGTATCCCTGACTGCGGTTTTTAAAACGCAGTCAGCAATAATGGAAGCTCCTATAACCAGTACAGCAGCAAATCCAGTGTGGTATCAGATAAAAAATGCACATACCGATACCCGTTCAAATAGTTTTATTGCCTACGACAATGCCATTTCAGCTGGTTATACCACTGCTTTACGCATTCAAAAACCCGAAGATTTTACAGATAAATTTCTATGGAGATTGGAAGCCTCTATCAACGGACAGGTAAAGTTAATAAATAGGGGAACCAACAAGCAAATAACAGCCGCCACTGGAGCCGCAAATGAAGTGCTGACTGGTTCTGATGTAGGCTCTGATTTTCAGATAACAACAAGCGGAAATGCAAACGGAAGTTACTCGGTAAAGTATAACAGTACCACAGATAAACTGCTGAATGGTGCCCTTTCGTTTAATCTTTTATTGTACAATGGCGGTGTTGGTACTGGTTCTGGATGGTTTTTTTACAGAGTACCCGGTGCAGTTTTTACAGGTGTTGAAACGCAGCGTATTCAAAAACATAAGGTTTATTTGAACAATGATTACTTATGTTTGGAAGGTATGGAGATGGGCACCCAAGTTTGGGTATATAGTATGTTGGGTAATGCGGTATTGAAGTGTACAATTCGATGCGAAAAAGAGCAACTGTCTTTTTTTACAAAAGGAGTTTTTGTAGTGTTGGCTAAAAACACAAATGGTCAATTAAGTTCCTATAAAATTATTCGATAATTTTTTCATTTAAATAAATTCAGACTAAAAAAAAAATCAAATGAAATATAACTTTCTCAACAAAATATCATCAGGACTTCTTTTATCGTCAGTAACGGTAGGAGCCACCGCACAAACAACTGGAAATCCAAAACAAAGTCCAGAAAATGCAACGCCCAATGTTATTTATATCATAGCCGACGATCTTGGATTCAGCGATATAGAAACTTACGGCAATCAGCACATTTCCACTCCCAATATCAACAAACTGGCCAAAAGTGGAATGTCATTTACTCAGTTTTATTCGGGTACATCTGTTAGCGCTCCTTCGCGAGCCAGCTTAATGACAGGGCAACATACAGGACATACAAAAATTAGAGGAAATAAAGAGCTTAATCCCGAAGGTCAGGAACCCCTTGACCCTACCGTAAAAACCATAGCCCAATTGTTTAAAACGGCTGGATATGCTACTGGCGCTTTCGGAAAATGGGGATTAGGATATCCAGGGTCAGTGGGTGAACCTACCAGAATGGGTTTTGATAAATTCTATGGTTATAATTGTCAGAGGCAAGCTCATTCCTATTATCCTGCATGGCTCTATAATAATACTACCAAAGTAATATTAGATAGCAAAACTTATTCTCAGGATTTAATTCATCAGCAGATGCTCCAATTTATCCGTGAAAATAAAGATAAGCCTTTCTTCGGATATTTCGCATATTCATTACCCCACGCCTCGTTGGAACAGCCCAATGATAGCATTTTAAAAATGTATGATGGAAAATTTTGCGAGCCCAAAACATATACCTACAACGGTGATTATGCTGGAACAACAAAACCACGCGCTCAATTTGCTGGAATGGTAACCCGTCTCGACACATACGTGGGCCAGGTAATTGCTGAACTTGAAAAACAAGGTATATTGAACAACACCATTTTAATTTTCACAAGCGATAATGGACCTCATACTGAAGGAGGCGCTGATCCCGATTTTTTTAATACCGAAAAGCTACTCAAAGGCACCAAGCGGTCGTTGTACGAAGGTGGAATGCGTGTGCCGTTTATTGCTAGCTGGAACGGGCATATTGCCCCCGGAACTACCAATAATCACCAAGCTGCCTTTTGGGATATGATGCCTACCTTCAATGATTTGTTGGGGCAGCAAACCAGTTGGACGCAAGCCACCGATGGGGTTTCAATGTTGCCTACATTAACTGGTCAAGGAACTCAAGCGGAACATGATTACCTGTATTGGGAATTTCACGAACAAGGTGGCCGTCAATGTGTACGAAAAGGTGCATGGGTATTGATTCGTCAAAACATCAGCACCACACCAACACTTGAATTGTACAATTTGGAAGATGATCTTATAGAATCAACGCAATTATCAGCAAAATATCCCGAAAAAGTAAAGGAGCTGGTTACAATCATGGACAACGCTCATGTAAATTCCACCATTTTTAATTTTGGAAAATAACCTGTCAGCAGTAATGTCTGACGGCATTTTATATACTTGTACTTTTCTATTCATCTTAAACTTTACTATTGTTCCGCCATGCGAGGACAGTAAAGAAATATAAATTCAATACTCATCAATTAAATTATTTATTTATGAAAAAGTTAAACTCTTTCTTATTTGCATTAATCCTTGTAGTTTCATCCACTGGTTTGAAAGCACAAATGCCCAACCTGCCTGCAGGTTCAGTAGCAACTCCCGAAGTTAGTACCGCTGCGTCGCCAGTTTGGTACAACATGATGTCGTCGCACCTTACCGCTGCCGATCGTCAAAACAGGTTTCTAACTTTGGCTGCAGATGGTGATGTTCTTACATCCGAAAAAATTGATGGTGGCATTTTGGAGGCCAACCAAAACGACAAATATCTATGGCGTTTGGAGGCAGGTGTAAGTGGTGAAGGGTATGTGTATATTGTTAACAAAGCGTCAGGGAAAAGATTATTTGGAATAGCTACATTGGCATCTAATGGGTCACTAACTGTTGACTACAGCGGAGTGGAGTGGAAATTTCAAACTGCAGCATCTACTGGTCAAACAGGAACTACACCCAATCAGTACGTTTTTAATTTTGAAGGCTTAGCCACCAAACGTTATTTGAATGTGGGTGATAATCTTGGTAATGCAGGTTATAAAGTAGTTGTTTTTACTGCCGGAACTCAAAATGCTTCTGGTTGGTTTCTATATCCAATCACTTCTACAAAAACAGTTAACTTTGCGCAACCTTCGAACGGAACTGTAGAGGTACGAGCTACAAATGGAACATCAACGCTGTCTACTCTTACTTCGGGCGGAAGTGTTATAGTTGGAACTCAAGTTACAGTAACCCTTACACCGAATTCTGGATACTCCTTAGTATCATTAACCGTTAATGGTGTGGATGTTACAACACAAGTGCTAACAAACCAATATAAATTCAATGTAAATTCAAATGCAACAATCGCAGTTGCTTACAGCAAAATAACCGCGGTAAAAACAGCTACAACCTCTGAAGGTTTTTATCCAAATCCATTCATCAGTTGTTTGAAAGTTGAAAATGCATTAGAAGGTTCAAGAATTTATTTGATTGATTTAAACGGAAAAGAAATTTTGTCCACAAATCTAACATCAATTAATACAGAAAAAGTAAATAAAGGAGCATATATTTTAAGATATACCACAGATAAAGGGAATCAATCTGCAAAGGTGGTAAAGGAGTAATCAGTTTTTTGTTTTATTCAAAAGATTGTCTAGCAGCCTTGAAAAAGAATTCGTTTTCTTTTTCAAGGCTGTAAACAATAGATATATAAGTAATTACAAAAAGTAAAACCATACAATTTAAAAGACCCCTGTGTTTTATAAAATCAATTGCAAATTTATTAGACCTACCCTACCCTACCTAATTAGAAAATAAACTCTTAATAGAAAAAAATAGGTTTTACAGTTAAAATATTTTTTTTTACAAACCTGAAACCCAATCAATTCTATAAAAAAACTTTAAAAATCAATTCTGAGTAAGAAAAATTAGTTATAAATTTAGGAAAAAGAGAATTGATTTCTTAAGAATAATGAGTTTCAGGCATTCGTAATAATTAATAATTACGAGTAAATAGTATCGAAATTAAAAAAAAATACTACTTTTGTGTTTCATGTTGCTGTTAATTTTTAGATTTAAAAATCTTTTTTCAATCATAAATTTGCTTTCAAAAAAAATAAATTGTGCAATACCTTAAATGCAAGAACAACTACTACTTCAAAAACTAAAGCTAGGTGACGAAAATGCTTTTCGTTTTGTGTTCGATACGCATTATGGCTTGTTGTGTAGTATTGCTTCCGAATTTTTGAAGGATGATTTCTTAGCCGAAACCATTGTGGGAGATGTAATTCTATATCTTTGGGAAAAACGGTCAACCATCGAAATTCAAACCTCCCTACGTGCTTATCTAGTAAAGTCTGTCCGCAACAAATGTCTTAATTATCAGCAATTGCAATACGTGGTGAAAGAAACCAGGTTTCCTGCGCAAGAAGATTTTTTGAACGGACATAGTAAATTTCTTGTTAATGATAACCACCCGCTTGCTACTTTGCTTGAAAAAGAATTGGAGAATAAAATTGAGCAATCAATTAATGATCTTTCGGATGAGTGTCGTAAAGTGTTTCAAATGAGCAGGTTCGAAAATAAAAAATACGAAGACATTGCGCAAGAATTGAGTATTTCTGTAAATACTGTAAAATATCATGTAAAAAATGCGTTGGCAAAACTTCGTGCCGACCTTAGTCAATATATCTCACTGTGGGCATTGTGGGCTTATTTATTTAAATAATACATGAGCTTAAATATAATAGCTAATGATTTGAATATCATAGAATTTATGTCACTTCGCAACTTACCTTCCAAAAAAAAATATATAGTAAATTGAAAAAAAGGCATTTTTACACTACCCGATAAGATAAAATTTCTGCCTTATTATTACAAGCACTTATGATGAATACAAAAAACGACATAGCAGGTATAGATGAGTTGATAGCTGGCTATTTTGCGCAGGAACTTAACAAAGAAGAATTGGCTGAATTGCAACAATGGCTAAAATCCACTAATGACAATAAAACATATTTTTTGCAAGCGCAGGAAGTTTGGTTTTCGGCCATAAGTGCTAATCATGCTATTCGATTTAATGCAGAAAAAGCTTTTCAACGTTTCTTGTCTTCTACAATTGCTTTGAATGAAAAAGCCACTAACGACACACCAACAGTTAATAGCAGACGTTTTTTTGAGTTGAATTTTATAAAAGTGGCGGCAGCGGTGGCAGTATTGATGGTTTTTGCAGGAGTTGGATACTGGGTAGGCAGTGGAAGCAATGCTGGCCAATTGGCCGATGTAAAAGTGGAAGCACCCTTTGGATCTAAAACAAAAATGTACTTGCCCGATGGCACATTGGTTTGGCTCAATGCAGGTTCAACGTTAATTTACAGTCAAGAATTTGGAGTTGAGAATCGGGAAATTCAATTGATTGGTGAAGGCTATTTTGAGGTAACAAAAAATAAAGCACTGGCGTTTGATGTAAGAACAAATGAAATGACTGTACACGTGTTGGGAACGAAGTTTAACTTTCGAAATTACAGCGATGAGGACGAAGCAAGTGTAACACTTATTGAAGGAAAAGTACAATTAAATGATAATTGCAAGAATGATGGTGGCTATATATTAGCTCCAAACCAACAGGCCATATTTGACAAAACTAGTAAAAACATAACTATCAACACAGTTAGAGCCACCTACTCCTCCGATTGGACCAAAGGATTAATATCGTTCGACGAAGAAAAGTTAGGTAATATTGCTCGCGAATTGGAACGGTTATACAATGTAAATATATCTATTGCCGACGATTCATTGCTTAATTATCGTTTTTATGGAAACTTTACACGTACCGAACAAAGTATTGAAGATGTGCTTAATGTACTGGCTTCTACCAACAAGCTGAGCTACCAACAAAAAGGAAGAGAAATTACGCTTCGATTAAAATAACTAAAATATTTTTGTATTTACTTTCTAAAAAAAACAGCATTATTTTTTTTAGATATTTGCTTTACAACTAAATAACCATAATTCTATATAGCTCTAAATTAAATCACAAATGAAAAAAGTTAATTCCCCGTAGAACTTCTGTAAGTAGTTAGAATTATTTATTGATATATTTTTTATTTCATAAGACGCTCATTTTCTACGTCTTACAAATTTTTAATTGCTCATTATTAATTATCAATTACTTACTTATATCTGATGTATTTCAAATAAAATTGGGTTTTGTGTTCAAAAACTACCAATTATTTTTTTCTGCTTCAGATAATTTCCTTCAGAGATATTCCTTACATTGATTAAAAAAACAATCATTCAGATATATACAGGAATATAAAAGTTTCAAATTTATTCACAAAAAACCAATTTTTTATGATGAAAACGATGAAGGTCATTTTATTGACCCTGGCTTTCTATTGCCTATCTGCAACAGTTTTTGCGCAAAACATTACGCTGAATATTAGTAATGTAACTGTAAAAGAAGCCATACAGACACTAAAAGAAAAAACAGGTTATTCGTTTATTTATGAAGTAAATGATATAGATACCCAACGGAAAATCTCAGTAAAATCCGCAAACAAACCTATTGACGAGGTTGTAAAACAAATACTTGCCGGACAACAAGTAGCGTATGAAATTACTGGCAAAAGCATTGTGTTAACACGCAAAAAAGAAGCCCAAAAAGAAACGGAACAAAAAACAGTAAAAGTAAACGGAATTGTTTCCGACACTAATGGTGACCCAATTATTGGTGTAAGTATTTCGGTAAAAGGAACTACCTCGGGTACTATTTCGGATGTGAATGGAAAGTTTACTATAGAGGCTGCTGGCAATGCCACATTGAAGCTAACCTATATTGGATATTTGGCCAAAGAAGTAGCAATAAACAACCAAACAGACCTCAAAATATCAATGAGTGAAGACACGAAAGCGCTTGACGAAGTGGTGGTGGTTGGATATGGAACACAAAAAAAAGGGAATATGACAGGTGCAGTTTCTCAAGTAAAAATGGAACAAATACTTGGCGACAGACCTTTGATGAATACCACAAGTGCGTTGCAAGGTGCTGTTCCAGGTCTACAAATTACCCGTAACTCCACGCCGGGACAAAATAGCAACTCATTAAACATACGAGGTACATTATCCATTAATGGTGGCTCGCCTTTGGTGTTAATTGATGGTGCACCGGGTGAAATTAGCATGTTAAATCCAGATGACATCGAATCCGTTTCGGTACTTAAAGATGCAGCTTCTGCTGCAATTTATGGCGCTCGTGCAGCAAATGGTGTCGTTTTGGTGAATACTAAACGCCCTCAATCAGGTGCCAAATTTAAATTGGAATACAACACATATTACGGATTGGAATCATCTATAAACAACCCAAAGCAGGCCTCGTTAACTGAATATCTTCAGGCCTATATTGACGCTGGTTTTACTAATACCTATTGGTCAAATTCACAAGATGTAAAAAAGTGGATGGGATATGTAAATGATTACAAAGCAAATCCATCTGCATTTAATACGATTGGAGATGGGATTTATGTGGATAATGGAACTCCTTATTATTTAAACGAGAAAGATTTGTTTAAGAACTTTCTTACTACGGGTTTAACAAAAACTCACAATGTAGCTGCATCAGGTGGTACTGAGACACTTCGATACAGAATCTCGGCGGGATATAATGATGAGGATGGCCCTATGATTACAAATAAGGATTTCTATAAACGCTTAAATGCTGGAGCGCTTATTTCTGCCGATGTCAACAAATGGTTTACACAGGAAATTAATATCCGATATGCCCAAAGTACAAAAAACATGTATGTAGATGAGGTGGGAAGCCTATATGCACTGAATCTTATTTCGTATTATCCGGAGGGAGATATGCCTGCATCACTGAGCATGAACCATGAAGACACGCCGCTGGTTACCCCGCGGAATATTATTCAAAATTCAAACGCTGCCACAACGACCACAGATAATCCCCATGTGATGATTAAATCTATATTTAAGCCTTTTAAAGATTTAATTATCAATGCAGAATATACTTTTGATAAGAATAGCAGTAATTATAATTATTATTCAGGTAAATTCGTTTTCACCTCTATACAATTGGGGGAACAGACCAAACCAACAAAAGATTATTTAGTTAAGCAAAGGTATTTTACCAATCAAGATGCGCTCAATATTTATGCTAATTACAGCAAAACTATTGGAGATCATCATTTCTCGGCAATGGGTGGATTCAATCAAGAATCCTACTATTACGAAAATGTAAATAACAGAGCTGAAACACAGGCAGTTCCATCTGTTCCGTCGTTTGGTGGAGCAACAGGGGTAGTAACCAATACCGATAATTATTCGGAATACTCAAGTAGAAGCGGTTTTTACAGACTGAACTATAATTATAAAAATAAATATTTGTTCGAAACCAACGGACGTTACGATGGTTCATCTAAATTCCCTACAGATTCTCGTTTTGGGTTTTTCCCGTCAGTATCAGCAGGATGGCAAATGGGCAAAGAGGGCTTTATGGAATTTGCCAACAATTGGCTTCACGAATTTAAGTTACGTGGCTCTTATGGTTCTATTGGTAATCAGGCCATTAACCCATATCAATACTCTCCTGATATGTCGCTTGGAAAATCAAATATATGGGCAGACAATATGCAACTGGTTACATACATTGGAACTCCTTCACTGGTAAGTAGCAATTTTACTTGGGAAACAGTAACGACACTCGATTTTGGAGTAGATTTTTCGTTATTCAAAAATAAGCTGATTGGTACATTTGACTGGTATCAACGTGATACCAAAGATATGTTGACAGCTGGTACTATTCAGCTTCCTGCCACTGTAGGAGCATCGGCCCCCACTCAAAACTCAGCCAGTTTGCAAACCAAAGGTTGGGAACTTAGTGTCAATTGGTCGGACAAAATCGGGAAACTTGGCTATCGTTTCGGATTCAATTTGTACGATAGAACATCCAAAATTACTAAATACGATAATAATGAATCGGGGCTTATCAGCAATTATTATGTAGGCCAAAACCTTGGTGAAATTTGGGGTTATTTAAATGATGGATATTATACGGTTGACGATTTTTCGGATACTAAATTATGGAAATTAAAAGATGGAGTGGCGGCTATAGAAGGTTACAATGTGAAACCCGGCGATGTGAAATTTAAAAATTTGAATGATGATGCGGGTAGTACGAACCTGATTGATGGAGCAACTTCGACACTAACTGATGCGGGCGATCGTAAAATTATTGGAAACACTACTGCGCGATTTCAATTTGGTTCAAATTTTGGACTAAATTATGCAGGATTCGACCTTAACGTGATGCTTCAGGGAGTTGGCAAACGCGACTATTGGCTTAGTGACTATTCTATCTTTCCGTTTGGAGGCATGGCAGCTGCGGGAGCTGTTTTTCAACCGGTATTTTATAATCAAACCGATTATTGGAAGCCAATAAGTACCGATGTAACGAGCCCAGACTATATGGTAGCCCAAAATCCGAATGCGAAATTATTCAGAATTTATAACCAAATGGAAAACGTTGGTTCAAATACTCGAGCATCAGACAAATACATTCAAAATGCTGCTTATCTACGTGTTAAGAATGTAACGCTTTCTTATACCCTTCGGCAGAGCTGGATAAAAGCTTTACATTTGCAACAGTTTAAGGTGTATGCAAGTGTTGAGAATCTTGCTACATTCTGTTCACTTCCAGATGGTTTTGATCCAGAAAGTTTGAGTTGGAACTATCCATTTTATCGTACTGTGTCTTTTGGCGCCAGTTTTACTTTCTAATCTTATAAACAAAATACAGATATGAAAAAAAATATAATTTTATCAATGTGCTTATCACTCATGCTAATTGCATGTAATGATAGTTTTCTTGAAAAATATCCGCTTACTTCATTAACAGAGCAAAATGCTTTCGAATCGTATGATAATTTCAAGGCATTTGTGTATCCACTTTATGATGTGTTTACAAACACAAATATTCTCACAAATTACAATGGGTGGTATGCCTCACAATCCAATTATCGTGGCGATTATTATGCTGGATACATGACAGATAAAGGCACTTCGGCTATGAATCCTTATGCTTGGCAAATTGTTCCGGAATCTACCACTGGCAATGGTTGGGATTTTACACGAATAAGGCGAGTAAATATTATGCTTTCGCACATTGATGCGTGTGAAACGATGAATGATGCCGAAAAAAATCACTGGAAAGCTGTTGGATATTTCTTTCATGCATATTGGTACTCGGTACTCATCAATCGTTTTGGGGATGTGCCATGGATTGAGACTGTTTTTAATGAGACCTCGGCAGATGCGTACGGTGCTAGAAATAGTAGAACAGAAGTTGCTGATAAGGTTTTAGAGCGTTTAAAATGGGCTGAAGAAAATATTGGAAATTTTGTATCTCGCGATGGCAATAATCCCATTATTGTAAATGTAATTCGGGCAGCAATTTCTCGCTTTACACTTCGGGAAGGAACTTGGCGTAAGTATCACGGAATGATCGATTACGATAAGTATTTTGTGGAATGCGCCCGCGTATCTCAACTCCTTATGACTGCTTACCCAACGCTTTATACCGGTGTTGACGGACAACCAGCAGCTGGTTATGGCGAAATGTGGACAACTGAGGATTTATCAAAAGTGCCCGGCGTAATTTTCTACAAACAGTACTTTAACGACGTAAACTACTACAATAATGCATGTTACGTGGAGCATACTTCGTCTGGTGTAATGGAGCTTCCACAGCACATTGTAGATATGTATTTGTGCAAGGATGGTAAAACCATTGCTAACTCGTCGCTTTATGCGGGCGATAAAGACATGTTTGCCACTTTTCGCAACAGAGATCCGCGGCTTTATCACACCGTTATTCCACCTTACAATGTAAAAGAAAAAAAAGGGGATTACACAACATGGTCGTATACAGGAATAGCTGCCGACAGAGAATACATTGATATTATGGGAGTTAATGCAAGTTGCTCCAATCCTGGCATTGGCATGAAACGCCTTCCTGCTCAAAACTGGAGTGCTTCGTTGGTTCCAATTATGCCTAATTATTCTGCAGGAAGTAAATTGAGTTTAACAAAAGCATTTGTAGCTTCCCGCTCTGGATATTACGTTTGGAAAAATTGGAGTCAGTGGGAAACAAATTCCAATGCAGGTGCACTCAATACAGCCGACAAACCAATTTTTAAAATTGAAGAGGTGTTGTTGAATTATGCCGAATGTATGTTCGAACAAGGTTTATTTACACAAACGGTAGCCGCTGCCACTATTAACAAGCTCCGCAAACGTGCCAGCGTGGCCGATATGATTGTGAGTGATATTAATGCAAGTTTTGATCCAAAGCGTGACCAAACTGTTGACCCTGTTTTATGGGAAATTCGTAGGGAGCGAATGATTGAGTTAATGGGCGAAGGTTTTGGATTTGATGATGTGCGTAGATGGAAAAAAGCCGATTGGTTTATTAACAAGCAGCCTTTTGGGCAATGGACAACAAGAACTGTATTTAGCAACCCATTTTTAGACGCTACAACCAAACTGTCGAGCACCACGATGACCGAAGGATATATTTTCCTTTACAACGACCCGACAGTAAGTGGCAAAGGATGGCTTGATAAATACTATTTATACCAGATACCAACCAACGAAATTGCATTAAATCCTAAATTGATTCAGAATCCAGGTTGGAATTAAAGATATAAGCAATTAATAATGAATAACGAACAATTAATAATTAGTAAGACGTAGTAAATGAATGTCTTATGAAACAACAAATCTATCAATAAATAATTCCAACTACTTAATAAACTGGTTATCTGCTTAGAGTAAGTAGAACGTAGGTTTACATTGCAATTAAATTAAATTTGTTTTTATCTCTTGATTGTCTGACCCCCAACCCCCGAAGGGGGCTTAAGACGCAGTATTATAAATTTATATCAACTTGTCCGCGATAGCTATCGGGATTAGCCCCCAGTAGGGGGTTGGGGGTCGAAAATGCAAAATGAAAATAAACACTTGCTCTAAGCAGATAACCTATCTTAATAAAAGACCTTAGAACAAAATTTTTAATCTTTTAGTGAGGATGTTTCTATTAATAGAGACATCCTCATGCTAGTATAAATTCTATGTTGTTCAGTTGCAATAAAAAAACTATTATCTTTGCTTTTTAAATGGTAATATCAAATAGCGCACGGGGTTAATAAGATAAGTGTCTCGGACGAATTATCATTCGATATTGTGGAATAAACATTTATACTATAAAATCAAAATCATATAAAATATCATGAAGTACAGCAAATTATCCTTTCTTTTTTTCTGCCTTTTTTTCTGTAGTTATCAGTTTGCGGCTAAGCCAATTGAAAAATTAAGCTCTCCAGATGGTAAGTTAACTGCAAATTTTCAATTAAAAGACGATGGCACAATTACTTACAGTTTAAAAATCAATAAAAACGAAGTAATTAAGTCATCCAAATTAGGTTACAATATAGGAGTAGCCGAAACAATTCCTTCGAAAGAATGGACCATCAAAGCAGGCAGTAAACGCTCAAATAAATCAGTGTGGGAGCCCGTTTGGGGAAAAAGAGCTATTGTAAAAGATTGCTACAACGAAATTGTATTTGAAATGAAAAGTGGGGGCAACAATTCAATTCAGCAATTGATGTTAGAAGCCCGTGCATACAATGATGGTATTGCTTTTCGGTATCGAATTCCTGCAACAGTAAAAGGCACATTAACCCCAACATCAGAATTAACCGAATACAATTTTGCAGCCGATTATACTGCTTGGTTTTACAATTTTGAGAATCATAATATTGGCCCCGAAAAATTGTCAGTCACAAATGGCAAACGAAACCCAGTTATGACTATCAAAGCTGCTGAGGATACATATATGGCTTTGCATGAAGCCGATTTGGCTTATGGCGAACCATTAGTACTTCAATCGGTTGGCGGAAGTACCACCTTCACAGTGGCGTCAAAACCGGGCAAAATGGAGGCGGGTTACCAATCGGCTTGGCGTGTAATTCTTTGTGGAAATTCTCCCGGCGCATTGGTCGACTCTCACCTTATTGAACTTTTGAATCCCACACCTACAGCAGATTATTCGTGGGTAAAACCTGGAGTTGCGGTTTGGGATTGGAGAATTGATGGCGCTCAAATAGAAGGATTTACCTACGGCATGAACTATGAATCGTGGGTAAGGATGATAGATTTTGCATCCGAAAATAATATTGCACACCTTGTATTGGATGCAAATTGGTATGGCCCCGAACACCAATCGGAATCAAATCCGTTGGATGATATAAAAAGTCAGGCTGTAATCAAGATAATTCAATATGGTAAGCAAAAAGGTGTTGGTGTTTGGTTGTATCTCAACGATGTTGGTGGGCGTAAATACCCTATCGAGAAAACATTAAAGCAATACAGCGATTGGGGTGCGTCAGGTATAAAATATGGTTTTATGAGAGGCAGTCAGGTTGAGAAAAATGCTTGGACACGCAAAATCACTGCTCTGTGTGCACATAATCATTTGTTGTGCAATTATCACGACGGGCCAGTGCATCCTTATGGTCAAATGCGCACCTTTCCAAATGCTGTTACCCGTGAGTATTGTCAGGCTCAGCTTGATGCGCATCGCGTATTTATGCCCTCTACTTTTGTTACATCAGTTTTTGTAAATATGGTGGCAGGCCCAATCGATATGAACAATGGAATGTTCGATCTTCGTCAGGGCAAAACAACCCGTGTGGATGAAAATAAACCTGTTCCCTCTACCTTGGTTTCGGAGGCTGCCCGCACGCTAATAGTATTCTCGGGTGCCACCATTATACCCGATATTCCTGAATTCTATAAGACATATCCCGATTTATTGCAGTTTATTTCGTCACAGAAGATGCCTTGGCGCGAGAGTAAAACACTTGCAGGCGAAATTGGGAAATATATTGTCATGGCACGTCAGGCGTCAGATAATACCTGGCTTGTTGGGGTTGCTACTAATGAAGATGCGCGAGAACTTGACATACCCATGAATTTCCTAAATTCAGGAAAATTTGAAGTAACCATTATTCAAGATGGCGATAACGCACATTATCTTACTAATCGGGAGGTGTTGAAAGTTGATAAAAAAATGCTCCAATCAAAGGATAAAGTACATGTAAAACTTGCTCCGGGTGGAGGTGCTTGTCTAATTATCAAAGCAATCAAATCTAATTGAAATCAAATATTTTTAAAGAAATGCATGTCATTCATAGTTGATTAAGATGTTGTTTTTCAACAGTCAATTCATTGCAAATAGGAAGATTGAATAAATACCATTTTCTTAATATCAAAAAAAGAATGTCTGAAATTTTAAAGTTTCAGACATTCTTTTTTTGTTTTGACTCGTACGTCTTAAGTAAAATGAAAATCAATTGCCTTCAGCCAAAAATAAAATACACAATTTTTGGCTAAAGCCTACTTATAACAAGTATTAATTCACGTTGTAATTATTGCTTCACTATTTTATAACATTTCACTCTATTTGAGTTTGAAACTTGTAGGATATAGTGCCCGCTATGCAATGATTCCAGCGAAACGGAAGTTTCGAAATTCATATTTTTCTCCAACATTACTCGCCCACTTAAATCAAGAACACTTAATTTTGAAGCAGCATCTAATCCTTGAATGGTAAGCTTGTCAACTACTGGATTTGGAAACACCCGAACTTTTTCGAAAGCAGATATTGCAGGCACTGAAGTTGTCAATTCTACGATATTTGCAAAATCTTTCCACTGACTGGCTGCCTGATAAAACGCCTTTGAACCAACTGGCACATAAAGTTTGCAAGTGGATTTATTTACATTATTGAATATATAACTCGAGCTATAAACACTTGCTGGTTTTATATCAACCGGATATGCAGGATAAGCATAAATGGAAGTCAAACCACTGCACCCGTAAAAAGCATTATTGCCAATAACCAAAACTGAATTTGGGATATTAATGCTAGCTAGATTACTACAACCTCTAAAAGAATTGCTTCCTATTGTCACAAGAGATGCTGGATTAACAATATTTGTCAAACCGCTGCTAAACGTAAATGCAGAATCATCAAGGCTTGTAACTGAGGCAGGTATGGTATAAGAGCTTCCTGTTTTGGCAATAGGATATTGAATAAGGGTAGTTTGATTTTTATTAAACAATACACCATCGATACTTGAATAAGTCTGATTCGTGCCTTCTACATTTATAGCACTTAATTTAGCACAACTATTCAAGGCATTATTACCTATAAATAAAACTGATGCCGGAATGTCAATACTTGTAAGTGCACCACAGTTAAAAAAAGCAGATTTGCCAATCGATGTTACTGAACTTGGAATATTTAAGCTAGTTAATCTGGTACAAGTTGAAAAAGCCTCATCGCCAATTGAAGTTACAGAATTTGGGATGTTAATGGTATTTAAACTAAGACAATACATAAATGTTCCAGAATTAATTTTCAAAACTGAATTTGGTATAGTTATATTAGTCAAACTTGTACAAGCATAAAAAGCCCCATCACCAATAGTTGTAACAGAATTGGGAATAACGATGTTTATAAAACTATTACAACCATAAAAAGCACTCATACCAATTGATTTAACCGAATTAGGAATGGTTAAGTCTGCCAAATTTACACAATTGAAAAATGCAAAATTCCCTATTGAATCAATTAGCAAAGGCAGCTTAAGTGAAAGCAAACTCTTTTTGCCAATGTCACCTATTGTGCTGCAAAATGCATGTGGTGGGATTTCATTAGCTGCATATTTACTAATATATGGGTCAGACCCTGCTGTACCGGTATAAGCTTCAATAGTAACTCCACTTAAATCAAGCTTAGTTAATAGTGGCATATTATCGCGCATTGTTTTAAAATCACGGGCATCAATGCTTCCTGTTAGTGTCAGGTCATTGATTCCATTTAGCTGACTGGCAGTTAAAACTGTTGACAAATTGCCAGCTGTAACATTTATTGCTGCTGGCGCACCAGCTTGGGAAACAGTAAAAGATTGAGACTCAAATCCAGGAGATGTAACTGTGATTGTTCCTATTCTCGAAATCTCTGATTGATTGGCTTGTGCAGTCAGTGAAAGTGTATCGTTGCTAGTACCTAACTCTGGACTTACTACCAGCCACGATTGATCAGAAGTTGCAGTCCATGCCACATTAGCGGTTATTCCTACAGTTGCACTTCCGCCAATGGCGGGCATATTCATTTTTTTTACATCCACCACGAAACCAGTACTTGCTTCTACAATATTCACGAAACTTTTCCAATATGTTGCAGCTGCGTAAAGTTTTTTTGTACCATACGGAACATTCAAAACACAAAAGGAGGTGTAAACTCCCGAAAAAGTATTAGAACTAATCGGTAAAGGTTTACTATTCACATAAATGGAAAACAAAGCATTGCAACTTTGAAAAGCGTAATCGCCAATGGATGTTACCGAATTTGGTATGGCAATGCTTTTCAAACTGTTACAATTGGCAAATGCATAAGTAGCAATGGATGTTACAGCATTTGGGATATTAATGCTTTCCAAACTTTTACAATTGTAAAATGTATAAGTACCAATGGATGTCACAGCATTTGAAATGGCAATATTCTTTAAACCAGTACAATCATAAAAAATCCTATCTCCAATGAATTTTACTGAGTTTGGAATATTAATGTAAGTCAAACCTGAACAACCGTAAAATGCATTTTCACCAATTGATGTTACAGAATTGGGTATAATCAGACTTGTTAAACTAATACAATTGCCCAAAGCACCATATCCAATTGAAGTAATTAAATTGGGTAAAAGCAAGGAAGTTAAACTTTTTCCCAGTCGGGTATCCGCATTGTAAAAAGCATAAGTAGGTAATTCATTCTCAGGATAAATAGTAGTATTTTTACTTGTCCCATCTACTCCGTTATAAGCAGCAATGGAAGCAGCACTTAAATCGAGTTTTACCAAAAGCGGCATTTTATCACGCATGGTTTTAAAATCGCGGGCATCGATACTGCCAGTAAGGGTGAGATTTTTAACCGTAGAAAGTTCGGTGGCTGTTAAAGAGGTTGATAAACTACCAGGTGTCATTATTATTACTCTCGGAGCTCCATCTTGTATCACTGTAATGGTTTGCGAAACGTATCCAGAAGCCGAAACAGTAACTATTGCTGTGCGTGATGTGTTTGCCATATTGACCTGAGCGGATAATGTGAGTGAGTCGTTTGCAGTACCTGAAGCAGGATTTACAGTAAGCCACGTTTGGTCGGAGCTTCCAGTCCATGCTACGTTGGCAGCTATCTCAACTTTGGAAATACCAACTGAGTCAGCCATGCTTAGGTAGCTTTTATCAACACAAAAACCATTACTATATTCAGTAATTTTATCAAACTTAGTCCAATAATTTGTATTTTGATAGTATTTCTTGGTTCCATAAGGTACATTCAAAACACAAGAAAGATTATTTACTCCATAAAATGTCGTACTATTAAGTGGTATGGAGTTACTATAACTGAAGGATGTAGCGTTAATATAAGAACCACTATAATCTAATATCATTGGCTTACTATTGATAAAAATCGAAGTAATTGCTGTGCAATTTTGAAAGGCATAATCACCAACCGCAGTTACTGAACCAGGGATATTTATGCTTTTTAATCCGCTACAATCGGTAAATGCATATTTATTAATAGCTGTGACTGAATTAGGAATAGTTACTCCAGTTAAACTCTTAGCATTTGAAAATGCATAACTTCCAACAATTTTAACGGAGGTAGGAATAATATAATCGCTGGTGGTTTTAGCCATAGGATATTGCATCAAGGTCGTTTGATTTTTATCAAACAATACTCCATCCGCAGCTGAATAATTCTGATTATCATTCTCAACATTTATTTCTGTTAATTTACTGCAATTTTTTAAAGCATCTACACCTATCGTTTTTACCGCTGCGGGAATAGTAATAGAAGTAAAATTTGTACAATTATTAAAAGCAGAAGCACCAATGGTTGTCACAGAACTTGGAAGTGCTATACTAGTTAAACCCAAAGAATTTGAAAATGCATAATTGCCAATTGATGTTACTGAGTTAGGAATAGAGACAGAAGTTAAGTTAGTACAATTATTGAATGCATAATTACCAATTGATGTTACAGAATTAGAAATTGTTATACCGGTTAAACCCTGATTATTACAAAATGAATATCTACCAATTGATGTTACAGAATTTGGAATAGTATAGGTGCTGTTTGTTTTGCCAAGAGGATATATAATCAGTGACGTTTGATTTTTGTCAAATAAAACGCCATCAATACTAGAATAATTATTATTGCCACTTTCCACGGTTATTTCAGTGAGTTTATTGCTATTTCTTAAAGAATCGATAACAATAGAAGTAACACTGGCAGGGATAGATATGGACGTTAAATTTGCGCATTTTTGAAAAGCGCTTTCGTAAATTGTTGTTACTGAATTAGGGATAGATATATTTTTCAGCCCTGCACAATTGTAAAATGTATTATTTGCAATCCTATCTAGCGAATTTGAAAGCGTTACGCTGGTCAAACCAGTACAATTGCGAAACGCATTAAACCCGAGAGTTGTAACCGAATTTGGAATAGTAATGCTGGTTAAACTACTACAACCATCAAAAACAGTATTTCCAATTGATATTACTGAATTGGGAATCGTTATACTAGTCAAACCGGAACAATTGCCAAAAACATTTAACCCAATAAAAGTTACTGATGCTGGTATAGAAATGTTTGTTAAACCTTTGCATCCCAAAAAAGCCATATCACCAATGGTGGTAATGGAAGAAGGAAACACAATGCTTTTAAGGCTTGTTTTTCCTACAGAAGTATTCGAATTGTAAAATGCATACTGTGGCATTTCGTTGGCTGGGTATGTCGTTGAATTTGTGGTAGTTGCAATGCCAGTATACGTATTAATACTCACTCCGCTTAAGTCCAACACAGCCAGTAAAGGCATATAATCGCGCATGGTTGCCACATCACGGGCATCAATATTGCCTGTTACGGTAAGATTGGTTACAGTAGTTAAATACGGACCTGCCAAGGTAGATAGTGAGCCTGGTATAGTTACAGCTACGGTTTTGGTTACTTGCGATGATACATTTAATGTTAACATCGCTACAAAAAAAAGAGATAAAATGTTTTTCATGAAAAAAGGATTAATTATAAGTTTGAACATAGAAATCAACGGAAACTTTGTACAAAATCATTTCTGTAAAAGCAAGCCGACGTTGGTATAAATTTTCAAAAAAATCCATCCATTAAAAAATAGCTCTATATTGATTTGTAAAGGTAACTGAATATTTTAAGAATACAAAATTTTCAGTCAAAAAGCTTTAAATCTGGACTTTTTTGACCCAAAAACAATGTAAACGATTACAAGATAAGTATTCTTCGAATTTGATTTTGTTCATCTTAAAACTGCAGACACAATCACCTTTTCTTCCCCATTTACAGACACTTTTATCTTTTTAGGCGTGGCAGAAAAAATACTGTACTTCAACACTTTTCCATTTTTCCAATCAATACTCACCGTGAAACCGCCACGAGCTTTTAATCCTTTCACAGAGCCATTTTTCCATGCATCGGGCAACGCAGGAAGCAGGGTAATGCTATCATCGGTAGATTGCAGCAACATTTCAGCCACCGCAGCCGTTCCACCAAAATTACCATCAATCTGGAATGGCGGATGCGCGTCCAACAAATTTGGATAAGTGCCACCACCGCCTGTATAATTGAGGTCTTTGCCGTTTGGTGCAACATATTTAAGCAGTTCGCGGTACATTTTGTAAGCATGATTTCCATCGAGCAACCGTGCCCAAAGATTAATACGCCATCCCTTCGACCAGCCGGTAGTTTCGTCGCCACGCACAGTTAGTGTTTTTCGGCAGGCCTCAGCTAGTTCGGGCGTTTTGGCGGGTGAAATTTGCGAACCGGGATATAAACCAATTAAATGCGACTGATGACGATGCGTTGGCTCCACATCTTCCCAATCGTGGTACCACTCCTGCAAATTCCCTTTTTTGCCAATTTGATACGGATGAAGTCTGGCCATGGTAGTTGCTACTTTTTCACAAAATTCAGAATCTGTATTCAAGAGTTTTGCAGCTTTTATATAATTAATAAAACATTCGCGAATAATGGCCAAATCGCAGGTTGAGCCGTACAAAGTGGCACTTGCAAAACCGCTTGGATGCATGAATCTGTTTTCGGGCGATGACGCGGGCGATGGCACCAAATTGCCCTTGGCATCTTCTACAAGCATGCTCATGCAAAATTCCACAGCACCTTTCATCACTGGAAGTGCTTGATTTTTCAAGAAATCTTTATCGCTGGTAAATGAATAATGCTCCCAAAGATGTGTGCTGAGCCATGCGCCACCCATGGTAAAATTTGCCCAGGTCGGACTACCATTGCCATCGCCAACAGGGTTTGTCATTGCCCAAATATCGGTGGTATGAGCTGCTGTCCAGCCATTGGCAGCGTAGTAATTCTTTGCGGTATAGCTTCCTGTTTTCGATAAATTGGCAATAAAACTCAACAACGATTGATGCATTTCGGGAAGATTGGTCACCTCTGCCGGCCAGTAGTTTTCTTCCGTATTTATGTTAATGGTGTAATTTGAAGCCCACGGTGGACGAATAAGGTGATTCCAAATGCCTTGCAGATTGGCCGGAGCACCCGCAGTGCGGGATGATGAAATAAGCAAATAACGACCAAAATTAAAATACAACATCTCCAGTTGCTTGTCGGAGGCACCCGTGGCATAACGTTTCAGACGCTCATCGGTAGGCAAAACCGGCGTTTTTTCGGGTTTCAAATCCAAGGCCACTCGATTAAAAAAGCGCTGATAATCTGCAATATGCGCATTCAAAAGTGCAGCGTACGATTTCGTCTTTACATTTTTGAGTTGCTCCGTAGCTATTTGCAAATTTGGCAAACCCTGTGTTGCCGGATTTTTATCAAAACCATTAAAACTGGTGGCTATCGAAACAACGATAATTGCCTGAGAACCATTTTTTACTGTTATAGTTGTATCAGTTGCCGAAACAGTTCCATCTGTTGTACTTATTCCCGCCAACGAACTAAACCGAGTTCCTTTTTCGGGATTGAAAATTACCGGATTGGGAGCATTCTTCAAATAAGGCGGGTCAACATGAACCGGCGCATAACCATTGACAACAAGCTGGCTACCAGTCGATTTTGTATCATAACGCATAAGACTATTGAACCTCACCACAAAATCCAATTTAGCTTTTTTGCTTGCTGTCAGGCGAATAACCATTACCTTATCGGGGTTCGACACAAAATATTCACGGGTAAATTTCACACCATCCACTTGATATTGAACGGTGGAGATGGCTTTGTTCAAATCGAGCTGACGGCGATATTGAGTGGCTTCAGTTTTGTGATTGAAATCCAGAAAAAGCGTTCCCAATGGCATAAAACATTCGGTAAAATGCCCCTGCAATTTTTTAATCAATTCATTAGCAAGTTTGTAATCTTCATTTTTCAGGGCTTCCCTAACTGCAGGTAAATTTTTATAAGCCTCGGGGTTGGCGTTTACATCTATCGGTTGGCCCGACCACAAAGTGGCATCGTTCAAATAGATTTGGTCTGTAGTAACACCACCAAAAACGGAAGCGCCTTGTCTTCCATTTCCAAGCACCAGCGATTCTTCGAAAACCTGAGCAGGCTGTTTGTACCAAAGGGTTTTATCGGGTTGCTGAGCCGACAACAGGCTGCACGAAAAACATGTAAAAGCAACAAAAAGTTGTTTGATTTTTAATCCTTTTTTCATTGTCATATAACGAATTGAGTCGTTTATTTGAATTTAAGATTGATAAGCACTGTCTTTATTTCTCCACCCGAAACCAATCGAAATCAGCATAACCGGTCTCGTAGGTTTTACCACTACGAATAGCAAACATACCTACTTTAGCACCAATCCATTTTCCCTTTCGTGCAGCAAACACCTCACCCACTTGCTGATATGTGATATTATCAGTGCTATAACTAAATGTGCAAGCTGCATTGCCGTAACTGGACGCTTCTGCTTTGTTGAACAATTGAAAATCGGTTGACTCTGGATTCACATTCCGAACATTTACCCGAAAATAAATTGTGGAAACATTTACGGGTATCCCGGTTGATATCTGCTCAGCATTACCACGCTCTGCATCAACACATTTCGATTGCGAAACAACCAATCCATTCGCCGTTTTGCGGAGCGAAATATAAGCATAATCCAGTCCGGTTATGATAAGTCCAACTTCCTCATCGTCGGTGCGTGGTGTGAATGTAAGTTTGGTAGTGACCGTAAAACTAGGTGCAGGAAATTTCTGGGTCAGCAGGTTAGGTACATTCCACAAATTGCGGGTACTATCGGCCACAGGCACATTGTAAAGGCGTAAAAAGCCATAACTGCTACCAGCAGGAAACGCAAAATTACTTTGTGGATTTGCTGCCCATTGCCATTGCAAACTGAGTCTGTTATCGTTGAATTCGTCAGATTCTGGTGGTGTTACAATAGGTTGATTTTTTCCAACATTGGGTTTTTTATAACTCAAAACAGGCTCTCCAATGCCATTTCCATCGGCATCAACGCCCATCATTGGCCAATCGTTCACCCATTTAACTGGCTGTAAATGAACGATTCTACCATAACAATCTTTATCCTGAAAATGGATAAACCAGCTTTCGCCCGATTTTGTATCCACCAATGCTCCCTGATGCGGGCCATTAATGTTGGTAGAACCCTGCTCAAGTACAATTTTTGCTTCATAAGGCCCGTAAATATTTTTGCTTCGCAATGCCAATTGCCACCCTTTGCTCACACTGCCGGCAGGTGCCAGAATGTAATAGAAGCCATTGCGTTTGTACATTTTAGGTCCTTCCACTATTGGGTGATTGGCGTGACCATCAAAAACCAACACACCATCATCAAGTAGAGCGGTACCATCGGCACTCATTCTACTGATTATCAACGAACTTTTCATCCCCGCACGACTAGCAGCTAATGCACTGACTAAATACGCTTTACCATCTTCGTCCCACAGCGGACAGGGATCTATCCATCCTTTTGCTTTTTTCACCAGCACAGGTTCGCTCCAGGGGCCAGTTATTTTCTTAGCTTTTACCAAATAAATGCCTTCGTCGGGGTCGGGATAATAAATATAAAATTCACCTTTATGAAAACGAATGGAAGGCGCCCACACGCCACCACCGTGTTGCACAGTTTTGAAACGGTCGAAAGGCGGTTGTTTTGCAAACACATTTCCAACCAAAGTCCAGTTTACCAAATCTTTAGACTGAAGTACAGGCAAGCCGGGAACCTGGTTGAAACTGGAGGCTGTCATATAAAAATCATCACCCACACGAATAGCATCCGGGTCGGAATAGTCTGCATGAAGAATCGGATTTTGATACGTTCCATCTCCTTTGTCAGCCACCCATACTTTTGAAACTTCGTTTTGAGAAAAAACAAATCCAATATTTGCAATTAGTAAAAGTAGAATTGTTATTTTTGTTTTCATTGGTATTTTTTAATCAATTATATTTCAGCAAGATAAATATATAAAAACGCAAAGTAGTTAGTTTAATGAAACACAAAACAACTCAATTCCCTTGCCTGTATTGAGGTTTCGGCTGTATTTTTTATCTTCCGGATTATTCCAATGTTCATACACACCCAAACTGGTGAGGTTTACGCCGTTTGGATGGTATCGTCCATATTTGTCGTTAACCGCCAACGCCGCCTGAATAAGGTAGTTGTCACAATTGCGACTTGCCCCTTTTGGAAAAGCTTTTGCTCCGCTATAGCCCAACTCACCCTGAAATTCGGATAATAAAAAGTCGAGACAAACAGATTCAATTGCCACCGGATCTTGAGACATAAAATAACTTGCACTCCATTGACCATGAAAAAGGCGTTGCCAACGATCCCGCTCCTGTGGCGCTCCCACATTCGTTTGCATACCATAGAGCCCATCCACAATGTAAAGCAAAGTCTTTCCGCCAAGATTGGGCGAACCCATTAGATCGACAAAAGCGCTGTAATCGCCACGTTTACCGTTCATTTGAGTCACATATTTTCGATGATCTTTTTGCGGAAAACGAATGGACCCGAAATGATTTTTGGCACAAAGCGTTACACCTGCCATTTCATGCCCTTTCAGAAGAGCTACATTAATCAGATATGAGGCCTCTACAACTGCTTTCGGAAGTTCACTTCCGAGCTCCACTTCGGGCGAAGTGTAAGAAATGGCATTGGCAACCCATTCGGGCTTTTCTCGTCCCGGCGAACCCTGCCCATCCATCCAACGCACTTCGGGAAACTCTTCGTGAAGAGGTTTGTATATACGATCAGGAATTGCCCGAACTTTCCAACCCACCGAAGCATCGTAAACAACGATATCCTTTTGCGCCACACCCGCAGGGCCGGTAAGTTGACGCAACAATTGTCGGGTTGATTGTGTTGATTGGTCAATATCATTGTCTGTATCGTCGGGCTTATAGGTATTGTTTATATTTATTTTAATGGCTATTAGCTCACCCTGTCTCCAGCCTCTGTTGCCTCTGCCATGTGTGCGGTTGTAATGCTTGAAAAGAGCACGCCATGCCTTTGCATCGTTGGACGCACCCGTGAGTGACTGCAAAGATCGGGAATACATTCGTGCCAAAGCCGACTCATTTATATTTCCTTCTGCCCACCAATTGCCGGTTTTACCATCCCAGGGCGTAGCAGTGTTATCCCTTATCCAGGTTACCCTGCCGGGGAAAATTCCCTTTGCAACACCAATAGGTTTATTCGGATTATCTAAAAGAAGTGCCGGATTGTCGTTTGCCAAAACAGACTGTTGATTGACCAACTGAGCTACAACAAACAATGCAAGGGCAACCAACGTGAAACCACTTGCAAGAAGCACCCGTTTATCAGCGAAATATTTTTTTGCTATTTTGATAAAAAAGACGAACCCCGATGTGGCTAAAAACCAGGCAATAAAAGAGCCGGCCAGTGGAATAGCAGCCTGCTGACAAGGATATGAAGCACGCGAAGGTTTGGGTACAACCCGAATGAGTACCCATATTAGTGCAGCTAGTCCGATTAAAGGATAAAGCATTTTATGCAAAACAGTATCCGTTCTGAATCCTCGAATTCGACCCGTTTTAGGACATGTTTTAAATATCAGTTTTTTCATTTTTTTATTGTAACAAAGAAATCAAGCACTAAAAAGCGGCAAATCATTTAAGTCGATATGCCACAACAGTGTTTAAATAGAAGGTCGGCACCAACAAGAGTTTTTTCGACGGAATGTAACCCAAATCAGCCGCATTTATTTTGAGCGGCGTGGTATCCAATAGAAGCTGAGCACCCTTTCCTGATTCGATCAGTTGTATTTTCCCCTGCCAGTTCGACGTAATAAATTTGCCCCCTGCAATCTGCACAATTCCATCCAGATAGCCCACATTCTCGCATTCAACCCTCAGCTCTTTGGTTGCACTATCGATAGAAATAAAATTCCCTTTTGAACCCAAAAACAGGCGGTCTTTGGTTGCCAAAATACCGTTCATCGACTTCAATTGAGCAGATTCAAGAAAAACAGCTAATGAGTCGCCGGAAACCACAAATATGCAATTACCCCCCGAGTCAGAAACAAAAACGCGTCCATCCGGCGAGATAGAAATATCATTTAGCGACCTTGATTTAGAATTTCTGTATTCCTTTCTTATTTTAGCAGTTTTGAGATCAATCTCCACCACCCGATTGATATCGGTAACATATAAATGGGTTGCAGTACAAGCAATTCCTTTGGGCGCATTTAGCCCGCTAAACCACTCTTTTTGAACAAAATGCCCCTTTGTATCGAGCTTAGAGATATACCCTACACTATCCTTCGCATCGGGTTTGCCTACAACATTTGAAACATAAATAAACCTATCAAAAACATTATAGTGCGACGATTCCGGCACATTCAATCCTTCTGGTGTTTCCCAAACTTTATGAAGAGCTATCGGATTCTGAGCTGACAATGATTGAAGTGAAACCACCAGGGTAACAAAAAAAGAAAGAAATATTTTCTTCATAATCACACTGTATTTAGTAAGTTATTTTAATCAACGAAACTGCCTGACGCGGAAGTTGGAAACTAATATCAGCCTTATTTTTTAATATTTTTAAGCGTTCGGGCTCGGATAATTGCTCCAACTGCCCCACTTTTTCGAGCACTACATATTGCTCTGGCGTTGGATTTTGAGGTGAACCCATTTTCTTCCATACCTCATAAGAATTGCTATGCTCACTATCAACCCGATAATGAGTAAATGTTGCTTTTTTAGCCGGAATTCCCATCACGGTGAGTTTCACGGGCGAACCTGCATCGACACTGTCAACGTCGTGATAGTTCCAGAGTAAAACAGTGACCGAACGTTGGCCGACACTCGCCAAAGCATTTACATCTGTCCGGCTACCCCGCACGCTTGAATCGCAAATTAATTTTTGGTTGTACGCCAAATTTCCGGAAACAGTCACCCTATTTTCATTCATCATACCAAACATTCGAAAAACATTCATTACCGGTTTGTCAACACCGTTGGTCGCCAAATCGCGAAATCCAAAAAACCAGGGTTGATTTTCGAATTCGAAAGACCAGTTGACAGCACCTACCAAATTGATTCCATGGAGGCTTGCCAAATCATATATCCGTGCAATAGAAGCTGCTGTATAACTTGAAAAAAGAGTTCCGTTCCGGTAAGCATTTTCGGGATTCGTTTGCATACCGCAAGCAGCACATCCCTCAGGATCGGATTCACCGATAACCACAGGGATATTTTTTAGCTGATCGTACGAACGAATCAAGCCGAAGAAATTATTAATTGACCTCAACTGATTAAACATCCCCATCTGAACCTTTCCGTTTATTAAGCGAGGTGCACCTTTGGCATGAAAAGCAACAAAATCGATAGGTGAACCAATTTTTCGGGTCGCATAATTTGTATCGTTCAGACAATGATTAATGAATCCACGAAGATATTTAGTTGCACCCGAAGTTGGATGTGGACCACCCACACGCGCAGTAGGCAAAGCACGTTTCACGCCATAAACAGCATAATCGTATAGTTTATAAAATTCGGTTGTTGTACCTTTCCAATAAGCACCATTTGGTTCATTCCACACCTCCCAATACCAACTTTCTACCTCCGACTTTCCATAACGATCCACGCAATGCTTCACCCACTGATAGACCAGCTCGCTCCATTTATTATAATCTTTGGGCGGATAAGCCCAACCTGTTTCAATAATATCGTATGACTTACCTGGCTCCCAATTGTGCTGATAAGGTTGTGGATGAACAGACAAAGCTTCCGGCATAAACCCAATTTGCGCCATGGGTTTCATTTTCAACCGTATATAAGTATCAAAAATACTATCTACGATTGTCCAGTTATAGATTGGATTGCCCTCTTTATCTTCGGTGTACATATTTGTTGAACCCCATTTGAG
Organism: uncultured Bacteroidales bacterium; assembly: GCA_903911085.1. Lineage (GTDB taxonomy): Bacteria > Bacteroidota > Bacteroidia > Bacteroidales > Paludibacteraceae > Paludibacter. Next base: position 30,271 of record CAIWCC010000111.1, read on the forward strand.
AGCCGGTGTCCCGTCGCCCGAAGTCATGAGGTTATGAGCACGCACAAAAACCGGAACCGGACTAAGCGCTGACAGCTCGCTTAAAAGTTTTTTTCCATCTTTCATGTATGTATAATTTGGTTCATCGTAACCAAACCATGCCCAAAAAGGATTTAACTCACCAATAGGCTTATTTATATCGACATCAATGCTCACCGCTTCGGCAACAGAACAACTCTTTCGAGAATTGCCATCCGAATTCTGAGCATACAATGGCAAAGCTATCAAAATGAATAGCAAGTATTTACCTCCAACAACAGTAAAAAAACTAGAAAGAGCGGATGAAACCAACTGGATATTGTTCAAAATATTTATCATGATAGTTTATATGAAATTTAGTCAAATTAGTGATAAAGAAATTATATTCAGAAAAAAAATTGTATTATTATCAACTACTGAATAAACCGCTGACACAGCTTCGTGCCATCTTCCATCGTCATTTCAATAAAATAAATGCCTGAAGCAAGTTTTGGAAGCAATAATTCTGATTTTCCAGCAGTTAGAACAACCGACGAAATGAAAACGGGCGAACCACTGATAGAGAAAATTCGTAAATTTCCTTTGGATGACGAAGAGCCTGAGAGGGCAATATGCAATGGCTGACCAGTTTTATTGGGAACAGGATATACACTCATTTTACACGCAGCTTCATCCATGTGAGTTAATAAGTCGGACGAAGGATTTACTGTTTTCAAAAGAATTTTTGAGGTGTACGGCTCAATTGTTATTGTACCTGAATATATTTTCCCAAAAACATCTTTGTAATTTGCATCACCTAAATCAACCTGTTTGGCAGTATTTGTGGGATTGACTTCAAAACGCATTGCTGTGGCAGGCGATTCCTGAGTGATACTAACTTTTTGCAACGATATATTGTCCAGAAATACGAGTTTTCCCTTTTCATGAAATGTGAAATAAATGTATTGCGAAGTTGCATCGTCACTGAAACAAATTGGCACACTGTATTCGGTTCGCGTAGTGCTGGTTTTGTACATTTTTGGCGTGCTCATACTACTTGTGGTATTAATGTGCAAAGTAGCCGAATTGGAAGTTGACTTCATCGAAAATTTAAGCAAGTAAACATCCCCCTCTTTCACATTACCTATTGACCGATAAAGTCTTACACTTGAAGGTTTTGTGGCAGCTGTTGTATTTACTTGCGACAGAATGACCGATCCTCCATCAAGAACTCCACTATACCAATAACATGGATCGGTGGTGTTTTCTGAATCAAACGACCACCAAGATAAGTCTGAATTAAAAGTTGAATTTGATGCAAACAGATTAGCATCAGGTGTTCCATAAGTAAAAGGCACTTCACATGTTTTGAAAACCGCATTTGGCTCGTATTGTTTCCATTGAACGGGCCCGTAAATCATTTTCCGTGTTTTAGTAAACCCACTATCATTCAGCATTGTAACCATTGTGTCCAATGCAAAAGGTTGCCAATAATAGTTGCTATCCACCTTATTGAAATACTGCGGATAATTTCGAAAAGCATTGTCGGCACTCATAGGCAAATGGCGGTAATACTTGGACGAAAAAACAATATTCTGCGTATTTCGGTGTCCATGATTGGTATAAGGTGCCACTGTAATTACTGAGCGACCTACTGTATAACTTGTGTAGGGATTGAAATCAATTTTATTGGTTACATTGAACAAGGTGTTTCGGGATACCGTATGAAAAGCGCCGGCATAATATCCACCAATTCCAGCAATTCCAGGATGCTGATTTTCAAATGCTTCACTATTATAAATGGTGTTTTCTACCACTGTGTGATGGTGTGTATTATTATTGAGTAAAATTCCATTGGTATTGTAAAGAATATTGCGGCGAACCGTATTCTGTTCACTCAAATTATCGCAATAAATGCCCGGTCGTCTATTAAAACCATCCCCTGCATTGGAACATGTAAGATAACCAATACCGTCGTGAATGTAATTGTTTTCAACTACATTATTTCCATATTTAACCCCTAAGCCCGACACAGAAGATGGCGTACCATAACTATAAATTCCAGCTCCATCAAATTGCTTCATGTTAAAATTACTCACTTCGTTGTGATGTACATTGTTTCCATATCCCTCATACCGAATACCTGTATACGAACAGCTATCTATAGTATTGAAAGAAACGTTAGCATTGGTACAATACACCGAAATGGCATTATTACCTACCGAGCTTCCATCGCCAGCAAAACCGGGTCGCAAGGCAATTCTCTTTATTAAATTATTGGTTACAGTAAAATTTGTACTGTATGCTGTGGAAGAAAAAGCACTATTGAATATATCATAAAACTTGTTGTTGTTCACTGTAATATTATAGCTCGTCATGCAACGAACTCCATTATAAGCATATTGAAAATCGCAATTGGCAATAGTGATATAATTTGCCGAAGTCATTTCTACAGCCGAACCATTTGATTGACGAAAAGAGAAATTTTTGACCACAATACCTGATACACTTGTGCTAAACAATACACTTTTGGAGGCTGCACTAGCTCGTACATTGAGCGTATTGGGATTTACGCTGCTATAAAGGTAGATTTTTTTTGTTGTGGGATTAAAATACCATTCGCCCTGTTTGGTGAGAGTTGCCAAATGCCCTTGAATAAAATAACCATAGCCATTGTACATGCCATAAGCCGTGTTTGTCCCCAAAATCAGTGTATCTTTTACATGACTTTGAATAGGGCAAACATTGATACTATATGGCGTGGCGTAAACCACACAAACAGCTCCAGTCCAATCGCGAATAGCAGCATTGAGCGCAGCATCACGTAACTTATTACTGCCCCAAACCTGATCGCTAAACAAAAATCCATCATTGGCTGCATCAGCATCAGGAAAACGCCCGATTTGCTGAATTTGGTCGTTGATGGTTAGATAGCGAAAATCGGTTAGCGTACCCGTGTAATCAGCTTCCCAAATAAGTGGATTAGCAGCAGTGGCTATCCAACCAGTTGCAGCAACAGAGGTATTTATAACAGGCTTTGAACCAACACCATAACTTGCAAAAACAATGGGCATGCTCGACGAGCCACTTTTTGAAATATTCAGCGTTTCAGTAAATGTATCGCCACATTTAAAAAGTATAGAATCACCAATTGTAAAAACACTCATCATGCTATTTACCTTGTTGATACTATTCCACGAAGTAGATGATGACAAACCGCTATTTGTGTCAACACCCTCGGACGATGAAACATAATAATTTTTGGAATTTGCCTCAAAAGCACAAACCAAAGCTAAAAATACTAATAATTTTTTATTCATTTAAAAAGAATTTACACATTAGACTTTAGATAGATTAGTATACTATGTAAGTGTAATATAATGTTGGATTAAAAAAAATAGAACGCAGATTTTCACGGATTTAGCTGATAAAAACGGATAAGATAGATAACGGATTTAGATACGGATTTTTATTCATGCAAGCATGAAACGAAGTTCTTATGACAAAAACAAATAAACTCGAACATAAAAATGATAAGAGTTTAACTATTTAAAAATCATTTCACCAAAGGTGAAATTTAAATCCGTTTTAAAATCCGCTACATCTGCGTAAATCCGCGTCCTATTTCTTAATCTCAAAATTTAAATATCTGTATATCAGACACTATAAACTTATACAATGCTAAATAAATCAAAACCAACCTCCATGTTTTTTTACCTTCCGCACATCTGAGCTAATTGATATTTTCAAATCGCCCCACGTAGCGTTCAATAAAGTGCCATCGTAAATAAATGATGGAATAGGAACATTATCAGACTGTTTATCGCTCATCGAGAGCGTAAAAGCTGCAATCGCTTTTTGCAAATTATTCAAATCAAATTCATTGTTTTCACCTTTGTAAAGCACAAAGTCAATCCACGAAGAATTAGCATCAGCACCTTTTTCCCAATAACCCAAGTTATTTTCAAATCCGGCTTCAAAGATATTGATACTAAACCACAATCCATCAATTTTAAACGACATTGGTTGGTTCAGTTTCGTTGGTAATGGCAGATCGGAAGGCAAAGAAGCACTACCAAACTCAAAACGCAAGCGCAAATCGGAAACTTTAAACTTTCCGTTTTTAATCATGTCAATGTTGATGTGTTTGTCGCCCAAGCCCTTACTGAAATTGACACCTGCCAACACTTTATTTTCCTTTTGCTGAGTAGTAATACTGGCAGAACTAAAATCATAATTATCATGTAAAAACCTGACTTGCAGATATTTTGGCTCAGGTTTAGTACCCCAATAAGCAATAAGCGGACGACGCTGATTCCAAAGCACAGCCTGGTTGCACGACGAAAGCGCAAATTTGCTGGTCATATACGCAGTGCCAATAGTTTGAGGGGTATCGGGTTCAAAAACATCAATTTCGGTTCGTGGAAAAACGGGCTCAGTGAAGTAATGCCGAAGTGTTGCAGGAACTTTATGGCGTGTCCGTCCAAAGGTTCTAAAATTATACAGTGAATCAATAGGAGCAATAATTTTTGCGCCCAAAGCCTCGCTCAAAAAGTTGGTATAAACGCCCGGAACCAATGACACATAGACCCTGCTATTGGGGCCAACCGACTGTCCGGTAGGTGCATGGTAATGACGCGCCAACATATCCCAACCCATAAAATACAGACTGTCCACCATCTTTTTATCATTTTTATCGGCAATAAATAGCTGCATTCTGTTCAATTCGTCAAGTGCCACGGCGGTATAATGTGGCGTATTATATTCTGTGAAACCACCTTTTTGCACTGAATAATCATAAAAGCTTTTCAACCTATTTTTGGCATAAAGGAATAAATCTTTATCCTCAGAAATTTGCGCAGCCATATAGGTTACATAAGTACCCATCACGGCAATATTAGTATAACCATTGCTGATAGCACGTTTTTTAATGGAATAAGCTGCCAACGACAATCCTTTTCGAAGATTAATTTTAATATCCGACGGCAAAATTTCAGCATGATTCATCCAGATTTCAATGAGCGTAACGGCATTAAAATCAGCCATGTTATAATCGGGTGGAGATTTTTTGGTTTTAAAAGGCTCTTCCAAATAATACGGCCACACACCACAAGTAGGCGATTTAGGATCCTGGTCTTGCAGGTTGAGCGTTTTACGGATAACATCAAAAGCTCTGTTTCTATACGAGCGTTCCCCGGAATTTAGCAAAGCCAGCGCATACTGAAACGAAGAACGAATATGGTGAAATTTAGCTCCTGTAGCATCGGTATGATATTGGTATACTGGCAATTGTTCGAGTACCATATTTTCCTTTGCATCAAAATCAGGAGCTTCTTTTTCTATCAGTTTTAAAAGAATTTGCTTTTGTGTTTTTGATAAATCAACGCTCGGTTTTGCATTTGAAAATGAAAATGGTAATAGAAAGAAAAAAAGGATTGAAAGGAATTGTGTTTTCATTTTGTCGACAAGCTAATCAATAAAAAAAGATGATTATTAGACTTTATATAGATTAAATTGCTACGCAATTAAAATAAGAAGCTTAACACTAAGAGCACATAGACCACATAGATACACTAAGTATAATTTTAAACCAAATATAGACCACTAAGTATAAAACATAAATGTTTTATAGAGAAACAATTGCAGTAAAAAAAACATTTATGTTTTTCCTTAGTGTTCTTTGTTCAGCTGATATTCTTAGTGTCCCGCGATAGCTATCGGGGTCAGTGCACTTAGTCCCGATAGCTATCGGGATAGTGGTTAATCTTAATTATTTGTTTTTGAGTACAATAATCATTTTATCAATATAAACTCTACTGAATAAATTTAGCAAAACAGCTATGACCGTTTTCTGTAATAGATTCAACAATATACATTCCTGCGTTTAATGCGGGTATTTCTATTGTATTTTGACCAAACATCAGGTTAATTTTCTTTTGCAATATTTGTTCTCCTTTAATTGATACAATTCGCAAAGTTGATTTTACATTTTCAGCACTATTCAAAGATATTCTGAGCGCTTGTTTTCCTTTATTTGGCGTTGGAAAAACAGAAATAGTCTGACTTTTTTCAACATCCCCTTTAGGTGTAAAAATTCCCTGTGGAAGATTATATTTCATCAGTATTTTAGACGTGTGTGGTTCCAAAGTAATTACACCAGAATATATTGTTCCAAAAACATCTTTGTAAGAAACGCTTCCTAAATCAACTTGCTTGGCCACATTGGTAGAATTAACCTCAAAGCGCATAGCCGTAGAGGGTGATTCCTGCGTAATTGGCACTTTTTGGAGTGAAATATTATCCAGCCAAATCACTTTCCCTTTGTCGTGAAGCGTAAAGTAAATAGATTGCGAAGTTAAATTCTGACTAAAACAAATCGGCACAACATATTCGGTTCGGGTAGTGCTTACCGTGTACATTTTAGGTGTACTCATGGCCGAAGTTGTGTTTATATGCAGCGTTGCAATATTTGAATTTGATTTCATGGAAAATTTCAACAAATAAACATCTCCCTGACTAACAGACCCAATGGAATGTATCAGTCTGACACTGGGCAGTTTATTTGCCGTAGTTGACGACAAAGATAGCGTAACACTTCCAGCATCCAAACCTGTAGAAGTCCAGTAACAAGGATTCGTGGCATTTTCAGAATCAAAGGTCCAACCTGTTAAATCGGTATCGAAGGTAGAGTTTGATGCAAAAAGATTGGCTCCGGGAATTCCGTAGGTAAATGGGACTTCAGCTGTTTTAAACACGGCATTGGGTTCGTATTTACTCCAAGCCACCGGACCATAAACCATTTTACGCGTTTTGGTAAAACCACTGTCGTTCAACGCAGTAATCATGGTATCCAATGCAAAAGGTTGCCAGTAATAGTTACTATCCAACTTGCTGAAATACTGAGGGAAATTTTTTATTGAATAGTCGGAACTCATTGGCAAATGGCGGTAATACTTCGACGAAAACACAATATTTTGCGTATTCCTGTGACCATGATTGGTATAAGGTGGAACTGTATCTACACTTCTACCAACATTATAACCGGTATAAGGGTTATAATCAGCACTATTACTCACATTGAACAAGGTGTTTTTGGTTACCGTATGAAAAGCTCCTGCATCATAACCACCTATGCCGGCAATACCAGGATGCAGATTTTCAAAAGCGTCACTATTATAAATGGTGTTTTCGATAGCCGTGTGGTGATGCGTATTATTGTTAAACAATATCCCGTTGGTATTGTATAAAATATTTCTTCGAATGATATTATTCTGTGTCAAATTATCGCAATAAATACCCGGCTGACGATTAAATCCATCACCAGAATTGGTGCCGGTGCGATACCCAATTCCATCGTGCAAATAGTTGTATTCTATAATGTTATTTCCATACACATTGCCCATGCCCGAAACAGCCGACCAGGTTCCAAAGCTATAAATAGCAGCACCGTCAAACTGACGCATGTTAAAATTACTGATTTCATTATGGTTAATTTTATTGCCATATCCTTCGTAACGAATTCCAATATACGAGCAACTATCAATTCTATTGTACGAAATATTGGCATTGGAACAATAAATTGAAATGGCATTGTTGCCACCAGAACTACCATCATTTCCCAAACCCGGAACTAATGCATTTCTTTTTATCAAGTTATTCGTAAAAATCATGTTATAGCTCATTGCTGTTGAGGCTATTGACACATTGAATATATCATAGAATGAGCATTTGTCAACTGTAATATTTGAACTTGTAATGCAACGAACTCCATTGAGTGAATTTCGGAATTCACAATTTGAAATCAGAATATTACTCCCCGAATTTATGGGAATTGCGGTACTGTCAGCATGTTGAAAAACCAGATTTTTAAGTACAATACTTGCCATTGTGCTGGCAAAATTCACAGAATGATCCGTTCCGCTCACTTGCACCTTTACCAGCGAAGGGTTGGTAGAACTGTACAAATAAATCTTTTTGGTTGTTCTATTAAAAAACCATTCACCTTGACGAGTTAGCGTTGCTAAATGATTTTGAATAAAATAGCCATATCCATCATAAAGTGCATAATTAGCATTACGAGCAAAAACAATAGTATCCTTCACGTGGCGGGAAACAGGCAAAACATTTATACCATAAGGCGTTGCGTAAACTACACAAGTAGCTCCCGTCCAATCGCGGGTAGTAACATTCAGCGCCGCATCCCTAAATTTATTTGAGTTCCAGCATTGGTCGTGATACAAAAACCCATCGTTGGCAGCTGTAACATCCGGATAGCGACCTATTTGCTGTATTTTTCCATTAATGGTCAAATACCTGAAATCGGTTAATGCGCCAGTATAGTTTGCTTCCCAAATAAGCGGATTAGCGGCAGTGGCAGTCCAACCTGTAACAGTTACTGCTGTGTTGATAATCGGTTTTGCACCTGTACCATAACTGGCATATACAATTGGCTTTGAGGCGATTCCAATCTTGGCAATATTGAGCATTTCTGTAAATACATCACCACATTTAAACAAAATAGAGTCGCCAATAGTAATGGTGGCAGACATGCTATTTACCTTTGTAATGCTTTTCCATGGTGTGGAGGTTGTAAGTCCATCGTTAGTATCAGCGCCCAAAGTAGAAGACACATAATAGTTTTTGGAATTTGCCTGTAAAGCTAAGAAAGCGACCAATAAGGTAAATAAAAGTTTTTTCATTTTGTGATATTTTTTTGAATAAATATATAGGATAGGGTCTGCTGTGAAACTCAATCAGTATAATTTAATGAATTTATCAGAATACAAATAAAATTCCGATACTTTATTGTTAGCACACTGCCAATCAATAGACCACAGCTTTAGCTGTGGGTCAATGTTGAATATGTCTTCGGCTTTAGCCCAAAAAATGTGTTTTATAGTTTTGGCTAAAGCCCGATGTTTTCCATTCCTTTGAATGGCCTAAAGGCCAATCCTATTGAGCCAAGTTTGTTATGCATGGATTTTGATGTAATTTCTCAATTACCCTGCACTTAACTTCTCAATATATTACAAATTAATCTGTTATACTCTTAAATGAATGTTTTTTATCAGACCCTAAGACAATTATAAATCACGCAATTATTGTTTATTCTCACAACTCAAAAACAACTTTTCCATCGCGAACCAGTTTCACTTTGGTGCGGCCGTTTTCGCCTTTCGAGAAAAAGAATTCATCCTTTTGGTTGCTCCACTCTACACGTAGACGGGTGCGATTTTCGCTCCAAGTGGTTTCGGGCATTTCGTCGCCTTGCAGGTACGGAACGAGCAGCACTTTGAAGTTGGGATCGGCCGAGCGCGACGGAATAACCAAGCGTTTGCCAATGTCCATGGTGCGCAGGTAAAACTGGTGCATATCTTCGGTTTTCAGCTTTTCGATGACTTCCAAGCGGGGGTTGGGTTCCAAGTTTGGACGCGGTGCCGGAGTGCGTTCCAACACACGAACGAGCAGTTGAGGATTGCCCTTTTTAGGCGTAAAACGTCCGGCATCGCATTTTTCACCATTTGCATTATCCACTTCCTTCATGTTGCGCTCCATGCGTTTGTCGCCCAACACAATGTCGTATTCGCCCGAAACGCCTTTTCCCGAAAAACTATTGAAGCCGATATTGAGCGCGGCAGCTCCCTGAGTAACTTCCACCAATTGCTTGATAGCCACCACTTCCACATCAAGTGGCATGGGCATATTCCATTCGTAAAGTCGCTCCTGATTATCTTTTTTCAAATCGTCCACAATCAGCATATAGTTGTGCGCTCCTTTCACCAAACCGGCAGTGCGAAAAGCGTGTTCCACCTTATAGTTGGGCAAACGCATGGGCCAGGTATCTTCTTTCCAAATCAGTGGATTGGTAGCCATGTTTCCACCAAAATAGTCGGCCACTTTGCGCAGCGGATCGCGTTCGGGTTTTACGCCGGGGTAATATTGCATGAGTTTTTTGGCCGATTCGCCGTACACGCCATTTTGCCATTTGTCGGCCACCGTTTTGCCACACATAATGTCGGCCACAGGCGATTTGAGCCACATCCAATCGAATGCATATTTATAGTCGATAACGCCGAAAGTGGCTTCCGATTTGTCCACATAATCAAGCCATTGCACTGGTACAGCAAAATAACCCTGCCCGCGACCGTCGATGGTAATGGCCGAGTGATATTTGGTTTCGGTACTTCGCCAGCCATCCACCACCCACGGGCGACCGTTGGCAAAAAGCATAAAGTTGCCTCTATCGGAATGGTCGTGCGACTGATAGAGCATGTCCTGACGGCCATCGAACTGAAACATAACTCCATCTTTACTCCACTTGTCGCGGGCAATAAAAGTACCACGTTCGGGCGAGAAAAAAGTAGTTGGCAATTTCACAGGTGGAATGCCATTGTATTCAGCAGCTGTTTTTGCGGGGTCATTCACCACCAAAAAGGCACTGACATCGGGCACTTCGTCTATTTTACGAGGCAAGGTATTTGCCAGTAAATAATCAAGGCGGGTATCGTTGGGGAAATAAAATTTCATGTACATGAGCATTGTCCAATTGAGGCGGGTATTGCTGCCCGTGTCGCCGTGTGAACTCCACAGCGCATCGGGATTGGGTGCAAGCGCGTATATCAACCAATCGGGAATAGCCCGAAAATGAGGATTAGCAAACAGGTTGACTTTGCTGCGACGCGAAACAGCCGTCATGTATTGCATCACATCGTAAAACGGACCAAAAGTATAAGTCATTCCTTCGGGACTCATGCCCTCCTGCGTGAAAGTGTACGACAAATAATCATGCGCCACTTCTACACCACGGTCATAGATGCGCTTGTCGTAGCCTTGTTGACCTTCGGCAGCCAAAACCGTCAATGAATAAGAAACGGACATAGCAATATGATTCCAACGGCGCCAATGGGTGGGCAACTGCATGCCGTCGCCGTATTTGCCTTTGGTTTCGCGCACCATAAAGTCGATAAATATTTTTTTGTCGGCCTCCGACATGCCAGCAGCCGTAAAGTCGAAAAGTTTCGACAAACGGGCACCGCCATACACCGATTCTTTGACCATGGCTTCGAGTCCCGGTACCTGAGGTGTAGCATCAATGTGGTGCATCAGCGCTTTAAGCAGGCCAGCCGAAACAGTTGCGGTCTCTTTCAACAAGGTTTTATCGTTAAATAATTGTGCCAAAAGCCCTTGCACAGAGAGGATATTGGTCATATTGCGCAAATTTGCTTCAGTTTCGGATTCCACCGATTTGCTGTCCAACAGCTTAGCATAAAGTTTTCCGGAAATTCCTTTTCCAGCACGCATCTCGGCAATTTGAGCATTAGCCGCTTTGAGCATTTGTTTGCCTGTTTCGGTAGTTTCAAGGCGGATTTTAATTGTTTGAAATTCTGAGGGCGAAGTGAGCAAACGAGGATAAATGCCTGCTTTGGGGGTTTTGCCTACTTTGGAATAGTCGAAGCCGGCCGTGGCAGTATTCTGAATTGGGGCATAAGGATTTTTCCACTTAATAGTGCCATTCAGCACCTCATCGGCGGTGTAAGTGCGAGAAGGTTTTTCAGCCATGCGCAAGTCATTGTGCTGCAAGGTATCGTTGGCCCATTGCTTCGGAAATTGATAATTTCCTGATTGTTGCGCAAAAATTACATTTGTAGTGCTAAAAAAGAATAAAGCCGCAAAATAACTTTTTGTTTTCATTTACTGTGATTTGAAATAATAGATTTTTAAAGGTTGACCGATGATTATCCATTTCAAATAAAACAGAGCAATCAAGGGTACAAAAATAGTAAATGCCTGCAACATTAATTCGTCTGAATGTTGCAGGCACTTATCTGAATGTGTCAAAACAGCAAGTTTTCTCCATTAAAAGCCTTCAAACGCCAACTTTGTGCTCAAGAATCTATTAATAAACATCATGTATAAAATAAAGCACTCAATTATAGTGGTTCAATCATTTTTACAGAATTGATATATAAAAAGTAGAATTGAACAAAAAGCAAAGACAAAGGATTTAACCAAATAAAGAGTCTTTTGAATAATTTGAAAATAAGTTAGTAAAATAGTGTTTAAGTAAAAAATAGTGTATATCTTTGACGGTTAAATTGATTAAATAACAAAAAACTACAGTATAGAATATTAACAAGTTGGGTATGCTTAGTATTACAAACATTACACAAACTTATTGTGCTGAATATCTGCAATATAAATAAATTACCATGTATAGATAAATGCGATATATGTACAGTCAACTGGGTATAGCCAACTTTTACTAAGTATATTTATGTGTTAGCGGCAAGCCATAAAAAAGAAGCGAGAACGTAATTATTCGTCTAGTATTAAACAACAGAAAAAGGCAAAACAAAAACAAAATAAAACATAAATAATATGATTGACAATCTACACTATAATAAGGTCGCAACTATTCTGTTAAAACAAACAGAACCAATATCAATTGACAAATTGTCATTAATATCAGGTCTGACAATTAAAGAGTTGAAAGAAGTTCTCAGTTACTTCAACTCGTGCGACTTTCTATCTTTCAAAGACAACTATAACAAGATTCTACTAAACAAAAAAGCACGAGGATGATAAAATTTCTAATTGACAATTTACATATAATCTGTTCTGTCTTAATAGCATTTTTGTTTAGCATATCTCAAGTATTGTTTGGCAAATATAAATTAAACCATAATTTACTCATAAAGAGAAACAAATACCTAGTATTCTATGGACTTTATTTTTCGGTAATTTGCCTGATAACAAATATTTTAATATTTTACAATGAATTGAAGATAAACTCATTTTCTGTATTAGAAAACAAATGGGCAACCTCGATAATTGTTGGATTGCTAATTCAAGCAATCGCAAAAATGAATTTTTATTCTTTTAAAGCAAATGGCAAAGAAATATCAATTGGACCAAAATTATTAAATGATGTTTTTGAGGATTTTTTTGAAAAGAAAATTTCTGACGTAATTGACGAGGAAATTTTGAATGAAATTAAAACCATGGAAAAAAGATTAAAAAAACACACTCTTGCTCAAATTGATATATTAATTAAAAACTGTTTACCTAGTAGCTTGAGTGCGATTAAAAGAGTTAGTCACATGAAAGAAATAACTAATTTCGACACAAAATTCGATAAATTGAGGTATTTGGCAGTAAAATTTGGCATTGAAAGAATGAGACAGATTTATATCCAGATTGAGTAACTATTTCGACAAGACAACAAATAGGATAACGACAAATTTTTGACTCAACAAAAGAAATGGCCTAGCCGCTAACATCATAGGACTTAAACGCAACACTCCGAACGCAAAACACCCCGTCAAGCACTGCTCTTGGCGGTGTGTTGCGATTTAACTGCGCTGATTTTGCTACGCTCAGCCAATTCTCAAGCAAGCTTGAATTGGCTTTCACTTAAACGCAAAATTAAGTCCTTCTTGAACGGAAGCTTCGGTACGTGATGCGGGTGCTGACTGCACTCTTTATGGCGATTGAATGCCTTTAAGGCCGAACTTGGGTTGGGCAGGGCTGCCTAAGTTCGCCGTAGCGTAATTCGGTCGTCTTTTTGTTCGGCGAAGCGTCTTTTCGCTTCGTCGGGTGGGAAGCAAAGCTCCTGCTCCGAAAAGTGAATTTCAACGATAAATTCTTACTGCCTTTGGTAGAAAAATAGTAAAATTATTAAAAGAGGGATTGAAAAACGCAAATGAGAAAATAAATAACTAAGCAGTAACTAAGCAGTAACTAAGCAACGCTGAGTAATAATATGCAAGCAGCTAAACAAATAGTCAATCAATGACTAAGCAGTGACTAAGCAGTGACTAAGCAAAAAGAAATAGAAAAAACAATGACAAAAGTTAAGGGATTGATATTAAAAGCGGATTGATTTGAGGGTTCAAACAATGAGTCGTTATAGAAAGTAATATCCCTGCTAGCGCAACCTGTGAACCATACTATAAAACTATGGTTCAGTTATGTCAAGGGTCACAGACACGAACAAGCTGGTGAATGAATTATTGCATGTCAAGTTTTTTGTACAGAAAAATTTACATATATCAAAATATAATTTTCTTTGCGCTATGAACGAAATCTTCTGTACGTGGGGCAAGCACTTATCCGAATAAGTCAGAAGTGTATGATTATCATCCCAAAAAGTGCGCCGCATGAATGGCAATCGTTTTTTCGTCGAAATATTTCGTTTCGGGGTCGTTGGATAGAAGAAATGCTTTTTTAACAGGTTTATCTAATATCTCTTCCAAGTGGAACAGATGCTTAGCATCAGTTCGGCTTACCCTTTCGGCCATTTTTATTTCGAAAGCATAATAAAAATCCTGATATTCGAGCAACAGATCGACTTCACGACCATCGTGTGTGCGCAGGAAACTAAACTGAACCGGCAAATCAATGCTTTTGGCTTGTTTATAAATTTCGGAAACAATGGCACTTTCGTACTCATTGCCGGTGAGGCCACCCCGTTTGTTTAACACGGCATGAATAACCCCCAAATCCATGTAATGTACTTTTGAGGATTTTATCAGTCGTTTGTTTGCATTGCGCGACCATGACGGCAATACAATAGCCTGATAACTCATTTCGAAATACTTGATGTATCGCTGAACCGTTTTTATTGTGATGCCCAACTGTTTACCTATTGAAGACGCGTTTGTGAGCGACGATGTATTCAGTGCTAAATACTGCTGCAATTTTACAAAGGGCTCCAAATCACGAAATGAAGCCAAGTCACGCACATCCCGCTCTAAATAAGTCCGGACATAATTCATCAGCCACTCTGTTTTTTCATCCGGCGTGCTGTCTGAGCCACTTACTGCCGGATAGCCACCAAACTTAAGGTAATGATTATAAGCAGATAACTTCGACATATAGTTTCTGTCCAACAAAAATGAAGGCAAATAATCGCCCTCCAATTGCTGCTGCACCTCCTGCTGAAAAAATGATAAAACCACTGGGTCGTCCCAACCGTTTGTTTTCAACTCAGGCAGTGTGAGTGGAAATATTTCGACAATGGTACATCTACCAGCCAAACTCTCACGCACTTTTTCCATCAGCAGCAACTGACTTGAACCCAATAAAATATAGCGCGGTTCGTCCCACTGATCGTAAGTAGATTTAATGCTTTCAATCAACTGAGGCTCCTTTTGAACTTCGTCGAGAATGGCTTTAGGGTAAATGGTTTTCCACTGCTGAGCCGTCAGATTGCTGAACGTGCTGCGCAAAACAGGATCTTCGACCGAAATATAGGTATAATCGGGGAAAAGGCGACGCACAAGAGTTGTTTTGCCCGTTTGCCTCGCACCAGTCAATACCAAAATTCTACCAAACCGGGAAATGCACTTTTTGAGTAAGGCCTGCGAATATTGTCTGTTTATCATGTCGGTAGACTATTGAGTTCATCAATTATTTAACGACACAAAGATACTATATTTTACAACAAACTCCAAATATTACGCCAATATATGGAATTGAATTCCAATATTTACGCCATTATATGGAATACAAGTACAGATATTACGCCAAAATATGGAATACACACATCAGTCAGCTATCAGAAAATCAATGAGAAGTGAGTATATCTACTCCATTCCGCTCCACTTTCACAACAGTTCTGTTAGCTTCATTCGTTGTAAAAGACAGTTTATCAGTCTGATTTTTCCATTTCACTTCTGCGGTTTGAGTAGCTTCATCCCAGCTCACTTCGGGCATAGAAATACCTGCATAAAAAGGAATCAGTAACACCCGATATTCTGCTTTTTTAGAATTTTGAGTAATAATCAAGCGGTTCTTTATGCTCACCGAACCAGCTTTGAGGCCGGTAATAGGCAATTGCTCCAAACGATAAGGTAACACATCTGTATCCACAAAATTAGGAAGACCACCACCCAGACTAAAATCTTTTTCGCGAAAACCCTGATTGAGCGAAACCACCATCAGTGCAGGTGTTCCAACAGGAAGAGTTTCGAGTTCCACTGTAGTTTTAGTAAACGCATCACGAGCAGGAATTTTGACCAAAACAGCTGCTATGGGCGATTTTTCTTTCAGCGACACATCCGCCAAACGAACCGATGACGGCAACTGCATTTGCCAATCGTAGGTGTGTTGCGCATCGTCTTTTTGTATATCGTCAATAATCAAGGCATAGGGATTTTCGCCACGTACCAAACCGGCAGAGCGGAAAGCATATTTCACCGGATTGTCGCCGGCAATGCGCATCATAGGGCCCCAATTGCTGTTCCAATAACTACCATTCCAGATTCGACTTTTGTACAAATGCGTTCCTTTAAAATAATCCACCACATCCGAATCTGTTTCTACCATCAGTTTCCATTTCTCACTACCAGGTTGAGTCCAGCTGAAATGAGCCGGGTTTGTCCACGAATAGTTATAGGCTTTGGTAATATCTGACGAAAACAGCACGCCGTCTTTTGTAGAATTAGCTCCCTGAAAATCCATGGAAACGCCATAGCCCACATCTACATACCCCTTTCCATCAATTTGCACTGTATTGTGATTGTCGGACGTAGAGGATTTTGGTCCGGCCTCCACCGCCCACATTTCGCCCAAAGCCGCAAAATAAAACTGTCCCGCGTCGTGGTGCTGATGCCCAACGGTGTGTTGGTCGGTGCGTGCTTCGAACATCAGAAAAGCCGCTTTGGTATCGTTGCCCGAACGAGTATAGAGTAAACCGTGCGTTTTATCCACATAATCCAACGGCAAATTCAGCTCCTCTCGTGCAGCGGTCAGTTCATCTTTTCCGGCAGCAACATTCACAGGCATGTTTGTATCATTTCTGAACGCCATAAGCGGAATACACAAAGGTAATTCGGGCAAAGAAGGCAATTTACCTGATGCCAGTTTTGCGGCATATTGTGTCAAATCCGGGTTTGGATTGGCAATTTGGTAGCAGCGCATCACAAAATCAGCGCATTTATCATTGGGATAAAAACATTTTATATAAGCAGCACCACCAAACATGGAATTCCCCCAGGTACCATTGTTCAGACTGTATGTGCCGTTGGGAATAATTGCTTGCGCCTGCATAGCCGATAGTTTCCGAAAATGCGGATGACCGAAATAGTTATTGCTGTGGCGCGCCATGCTTATCATAGTAGCAATCAGGTAGGAAAAACCGCCACCATTTTTACCGTTTGTTTCAAAAATGGTTCCGTTTTCGTTGATGCCCCATTGCAGAAAACCCTCCACCACTTTTTGGGCGGCAGTGGCAATGGCAGGGTCATATCCGGGTTCTCCATCTATAGCCATAGCATTGATATACAGCTCCAAATCCCAGGTTGACCAATTGGTTTCCGCCCAGCGTTTGGGGCCATTCATACCATAAGCCATTTTTCCTTTGGTGGCTTTTGAAATAACACGACGCACAATTGTCTTCTGCTGCTCGTTCATCCATTTTGCCGAAAAGTCGTACGAAAACCCGAGGTTATTGTTGGCCACAGCAGGGTGCATTTCTCTCCAAAAATCGTTGGGAGCTCGTTTACTTTTGTGCATTTCGTTGTTTCGGAAATCAATCAGCGGTTCACGAAGTTTCCAATAATTGGCCACGGCGGCAGCCACATCTTTGCCCAACTTATCGTCGTTATTGAGCAAAGCCTGAAACGATGCAGCAGTAAGCAGCCAAGGGAAATATCCGGTATGCACGTAGAGATTAATTTTACGTTTGTATCCGACAAAATAGTGCGTATTTGACGTAATAGCCTCACTTTCTGGCCATTTTAGGTCGGCAATATCGCCCGAAACCAGTTTGCGAAACACCACACCCTCATCGGCCGTCTTGGATAAAATGGTCTGATTCAAAATCTCATTTATTTCAATCAGCAGTTTTTGTCCGCCATTGCTTTCATTAAGCCGTTTACGAATGGCAGGAATATCATTTTCGCTAAAGAAAATGCGGGGATGTACGCCCGCTTTGGGTAATTTGGAACCCAGAACAGAAGCATCAAATCCACTCAAATCATAACTTTTGCGCGACACTTCGGGATAAACTGTTTCTTTCCCCTCGAAAAGTTGAATCTGCTGAGGCGTGGCAAAACTCTCCCAAGCCCTATCACCTTTTTTCAGCACATCGGCTTTTACCTCTTCAAACTCTTTTTGAGTAAATTTAATCGGGTCTTGAGCCTGAGCACCAAGATTAAACAGGCATAACGCAATTATAAACTTCGTGTGATTTCCAAGAAATAGATTTCTCATTTTATTTTGTATTTTTAATCAGGTTGTAAAACAGTATATCATTGAATATTTCATTTTTATCAACAGTATAGGACGGCGATAAAATAATCTGACCCTTGCCATAGGTGATAGAACCAAGTAAAACGAGCAATTTATCGGGGCGGGAAAATTGAATACCATGCACTTTTTGTGGATAATTACTAACGAAAGGATAAAATCCACGAGGGTCGGACGGAACTTCCCAACTGTTGGTACCAACCGCATCGCCCGAAGGAATAGCCTGATTACCAACAAATGTATCGAGATAACCCCAACCATTACCATTCCAGAAACCCTTCTGAAATCCACCCCAGTGAGTGACAGGCTGTTTCAAAATTTTATGTTGCAATAATTTTTCTGACCACAACGAATCAAAACGAATAATCAAAGTAGTACCAGACTTCACAGATTTCAACATTTGTTTCAACGAATTATCGTTGCTCACATCACCTACCAAAATACAATTGGGGTTCATCATTTTCGGAGTCCATTCGAGGGGTTTTCCGTTAGCCTCCAACACTGCTTTAAGAGCGGCAGGCCAGGCACATACAGCTATATTTTTAGCAGTAACCCAATTGGCATACGAAGGTCGGTTGCGAAGTAAAACCTGTTCTGTTCCTGCTACCAGTATTTTATTTTCTTTTGTCAACCGGCATTCCAAGGTTATGTATCCACCGTGCCAGTTGCTATCCATTTTCAGCGCAAAATCCTTCATTAAAAGCTGTGCATAATCTTCGCCGGCAGAAATCAGAACAGTTTTGGCAAACTGAAAAGAGGTTTGTTTTCCTTCTCCGTCATTCACTTTTATATTTAAAACATAATCTCCTGCAGGCAATCTCGATTCGTTTATCAAGTGAATGTCAAAAAGAGCTGTTTCTCCGGGATTAAAATATTTGCCATTTTTGCGAAAAACAGCCAGTTGCAATTCCCTTGTCCAGTAATTAAAATCGGAGGCCGGACCTTTCAAGTTCCGTCCTTCGTCGCATATAGCAGAATACCATGCAAAAAAATCATCACCTAAACTCTGATTGGTATCACTCCAACCATTAATGGCAAAACCATCATTGCTAGTGCTTGCCATTGCTGCCTGGCAATATCTGCCATCTGTGTACATGAGCGATCGACCTGCTTGGGTAGTTAAATCTGCCGGTGACTTAATATGTGGATGTTTCGAAAAATCATTTTGAATGAATACTTCAGCTATTTTTTGGCTCATTGGCTTCCATGATAAATGGTCGTACCCCATTGTATCTTTTATTTGTGCCAACAAATAATAGTTTGATGGACCGCAATAACAACCTACCTCGCCCCAATGAATAATAGAACTGTCATTTTCGGTTTGATTACTACTCAGAATAATTTCCTGAAAACGGGATTGTGCATCAACCGTATGATCGTCCATATAATTAAAAGACATTGCTTTAGCATAAGGTCGCAAGTGAGGAATAATTCCCGAAACACCACCTTTAGTTCCGCCAGACTGATTAACCACCATGCGCGAATTATCAATTATGGCAGCATCTTTGAATATTTGTTTATGCACCTTATCAAACCCGCTACTTTCGTTTACGATATTGTAAATAACCACGGATGGATGATTTCTTTCGCGCCACATCATGCGTCTAAATTTTTCGGTCATGGTTTCTGACAGAATATAATCCTTTTCTTTAGGGCCAATCCATGACGATATATATATCCGGTCAACTCCAGGCATTCCACCCACTTCTTCGTAAAGCAACAAGCCCATTTCGTCGGCATACTTTATCACCAAAGGGTCGCCAATTCGTCGGTGAAAGCTAAGGCAGTTTAGCCCAATTGCTTTGGCATTGGCCACACTTTTCCGAGCCATATCATCGGTTGCATAATAGCCTGTTTGCGCATAATATCCCCAATCAATAGACGAACGGATGCGTAAACGCTTTCCATTCAGATAATAATTTTCTTGCCCTTTATCATTGGCTCTGGCTTCAAAAACCCTGAACCCAAAACGCTCCTGAATAGTATCAGTACCTGCAATAGAAACCTTACAATAATATAGATTTGGATTTTCAGTATCCCATAATTTGGCATCGGGTACGGTGAATACCTCTTTCAAGGTTGATTTTGATTGTTTGGCAGCAACAAACGGAATTGTTTTGGAAAAAACTACCGCCTTATTGGCACATGAGATTATATCAAATTTGACTTGTAGTGATTTATTTTCCAATAGTCTGTTATCAATCCGAAGCGATGTTTCAATTCTTTTCCCATTGGCGGGCAGAATATTTTTGATAAATAAATCATCAATTGAGCATTGAGCTTTGGCAATTAATGTAACATCACCGCCAATTCCACCAAAATCGGGACCTGGCGACACATTAAATTTAGTACCCCACGGTATTACAGGATTATCATTCCAACCGCGCTGACCTCCAGGATTTGTAATACGAAAAGCAATGCGATTTGCCTCTCCAGGCTTTAAAAATTCAGCGATATCAAATTGAACCGGCGCATCAGGAATAATATTATAACCAGCTAATTTTTCGTTGATATAAAGCTCCAATCGATAACGCGATTTCTCCACTTTCAGAGCAATAGTTCTGCCCTTCCAGTTTGCCGGCACCAAAATAGTTTTGCTAAACCAGCCAACACCATGATAAACAAACAGGGGATCCCCATTACCAAATACCTCCTCAAAGGTTGCAGGAATCTTAGCCATTTTACCCGCTTCACGGTATAACATGTTCCAGCCACAAGTTGGTTCGTTTACCGGGATATTTTTAACTTCAAGATTTTCAGGCAAAAAAAGTGTATCATTTTCCCATTGCGCCTCTTTGTCGAGCCAAGCACGCCAGCCCGAACCCGTAATATTTAATTCTTGTCGTTGTGCAGATATATTGAAAAAAACAATTAGAAAAAAAAAATTAGAATAGGTTTAAAAAAATAGAAATGTTTCATGTGATTTTATCAAGAATTGTATAATTTAAAATTTTCAATCATATTTAATTAACATCAATTACTTACACTTTTTTCATTTTCCAAATAAGAAATAATTCCTTGAGCATGAACAATGCTGGATTCGAACATACTAACAAATGCATAAGTTAAATTAGCTATATTTAGAAAGCAGAATAAAAGGAAATAATTCACAAGCTGAACTTTAATTAAATATGGCGTTACTAAAATTAGCAGAAAACTAGCTATCCAAAAAAATAATGATGATATTGAAACTGATTTATTATTAGGATTTAAAAATGATTTAAAAATATCCTCCCAAGCTGCTGAACCTAGATTGAATGTAAAAGTACAAATATAAATGATGAATAGAACAAGTACCAATTCTACATTGACGCTATTGCTTTGAAACAACCATGCTAATATAAATAATAACACAGTCATAAATCCCGATAAGATATTTACAAACACTTTTTGTCTAATTTTATTCCTCAGAAATACCCCAATAATTAAACATAAAAATGAAGCAATACCGATTAACATGCCAATAAAAAGTCCATTATTGAAGCTGATATGAACATCTTCAAAAATCATTTGCATATATAAAATAACATTGCTACAAACACATAAAAGCAGTACTAAAATAGTATTTCGATCGACCATAGGTGATAAAAAATTTTCATGCTGACATTTTAATGGTCTAGCTTTCATGTTATTCATTCTTACTTTTATTGCTACGATATCCTCTTCGATATTTTCATTGGGATACAATTTAGTTAACACTCGTCTAGCTTCAACCACCCGATCTTCTTTAATCAACCAAAATGGAGTTTCGGGAATAAAAAGTGATCCCATATAAAAAACAAAAGCAGGAACAACAGCCGACCCCAGCATCCAACGCCAGCTTTCCAAATTGTCAGTATCAACAAACAAGTAAATTATTACTAGTGCCAATGAAAATCCCAAAACAAGCATAAAAAACATTAACGATAACATTCTGTCACGCAGATATTCTGGTGAAATTTCTTTGATATAAATAGCCGAAATAACCAAAGCAACTCCAACATTGATGCCACGAATAAATCTCCAAATACAAAGCGTTTCTACTGTAGACAGGAATGTAACACCTAGAACTGTAACTATTAGCAAAAAGGAATTAAAAATCAACAACTTTTTTCTACCAAATTTATCTATTAAGTAACTTGCTAGCAAACAGCCTATAGCACCACCAAGCAGATAAATAGCAACAACCCAACCAAGCAAAATTCCATTTAAACTAAACTGATTGGCGATAAATGGAATTGCTCCTGAAAAAATACCGAAGTCATATCCGTACATTAGCCCAGCAATTGAGGCTAATGAACAAATAATGAAAACATGATGATCATTACATCTATTTGATTTTAAATCAGCCATAAAAATTGATTTAAACTAGTCATTCCTATTAACACGACGAACATTTTTTTATTGAATTGAAATTTTATTTTTATAAATTAAGTTTGCTAAATCTCAACAAACAACTTACTTACAAAAACCATATTTTCCTTTTTGATATTCAAAAAATAAACTCCACTTGAAATATTTTTAATATTAATTGCGAAAGTATCACCTATCACCTTTTTAGAGAAGTTAACCATCCCCAAACCATTATACAATGTTACAGTTGCTCCATCTGCATTTTCAATATTCAAAATATCCTTTATTGGATTAGGGAAAATACGAATATTATTCTGTTGAAAAATTGTAACTTCGTTAGCCATAATTGGGCTTACCGATACTTCTGCCGAATTGACCGTTTCACCCGCTTTGTTGACTGCAGAAATAACGTAAAAATATGCTTTGCCATTAGTCAATCCAGTATCAGTAAAAGACAATGGGGTAATACCACTTGCTATTTGTGTGTAAGGCCCGCCTGCTGTATCAGAGCGTTTTACGTTATAACTAAAAGAACCTAGAGCCTCAGTCCAGCTAAGTGTAGCTTTCTTATCTGCTGCAGTAGCCTTTAAGCCTGAAGGCGTAGCTGCTAATGTGGGAACAAACACCGTTTCGTACTCTTTATAACCAATCACATGATCTTCGGCTATGTCACTATTTAATACTAAAATATGACCATAAGCAGGAATAGAGACCGAAGGAACGGTTATTTGTCCAGCTGTAACTGTTACATCTCCAAGACTTGTTTCGTCCCAGCTTTTTACAACACGTGCCTTACCATACGGACAAGACATCGTATCAGTATAAGTTTGTGCTACAGAAGAGGCATTGAAAATCATTCTGATTTTGCGTCCTACAGCTTCGGTAAACTGAAAGCTAATCAAACTATTAGTATCGGGTAAGCGAGTTACACCAGCTGCGTAAGTTTTTGTACCATAAGTGCTTTCCATAAGTGCATAGCGCTTTGTTCCAGCTGGATAAGTTACAGCAGCATCATTACCACTTAACTTATCGTGTAGTTTTATCATAAGCGACAAGGTATCAGCACTCCAGATTCCATATTTAAACATTTCAATTTTTCCGGCATAATCTTTTTGGTGGATTTTGAAACGAAGTTTTCCGAAGTTCCATTCATTTTCGCCCGTTGCAATCAATGCTTTATAGGTAGCCTGCTGACCGTTGCGACCAGCCGTGAGCACAATGCGATTGGCTAATCCGTAAATGGTACTAGAAGCCGTAGATTCAATTTCGGAAAGTCCAATAACACGGTCTGGAGTCAAAACCCAAAGTTGTTTGCCATCCCATGCAGTTTCGGCATATCGACTTTTCGAAACATCGTAACGCGATGATAATCCATACACGGATTGCGTGCGACTCACCCGGAAATAGCTATCTTTACCTGTCAAGCATGCCCAATAATTCCCCCTACTCCAATCTGTTTCAACACCCCTTGAAACTTTTACCTCTGGTGCAGTGCCATGAAATACAGCATTTATCGGATATTGACCTGAAGTTGCCGTTTCGTTTAGAATAGCTGCACCCACCAAGGTATTTATGCCATCCATGTTGTCGAAAGCCGCCTCCGTGAGTTCAGGCCCCGGGCGACTAACATCGCGCCCTACACCTGTGACTGTCCATGCACCATATCGTCCGCGTGGCCCCTGAATATTCTTGTCAAAAAACATATAATTATTGGGTAATGTCTTTGCTGTGAGGCCTGACCGATAAAGATATGCCAGATAATTGGCATCACTACCTTTTCCAATACCATAGTTAAAGCCATCGCCCGAAAGATAAGAAATTGCCAACGCCTCCACTTTTTGCATTCCAGCATTGTAGTAGGGTTTCCAGGCTGGTGAGGTGCTGTATTCGTAATAGCTCAAACCTACAGGAACCGTAACCGAAGGAATATAATTGGCTGTTCTTTTCAAAAAATCCAATACTGCCTGCGAATGTGTAATTGCATAATAACGGCAATAGGTAGAAATTACCGGCGGGTGATAAGTTGGCGATTCGTTCTGATAACCAACGTAATGAGTCCCACCATCGCCCAACAAAGTTTTCGTCATCACGCTATCAATGGCATATCTTACTTTTTTAGCCGAAACACTGTCACCAACCGCCAGCGCACAGAAATAACCGTTGAACGCCTGACGAATATCTCCATTGAGCCATACTGCACCCACAAAACGTTTATCGTATAGATTTGTATTTTTCAGCAGAGTAGTAACATCCTTTTTCAACTGAGTTTCCCACATCGCCTTTTTGGCAGCCGGGATTTTATCGGGCAGATAGGTTTTGAGCATCAGATACGAAAGGCCGGGATACATCATCCCCATATCGTTGACCAAAATATTTTTGCTCCACCGAGTAAATGCAGAATCACATAACAATAACCATCGGTTAAGAACGGCCGGTTGATTTTTATACGGGCTATTCGGATGCAAATAGGCCAAAGCTGCCGTATATATTTCACCATCCGAATAGGCAGTACTGGTTATATTTAACCCCGAAAAAAGAGTTGAAATGTGTGGATTTGTAGCCGGCTCGGGAATTGGTGGCAAAAGAGTGAGATTTTGCGCTGTCATCCTTATCACAATTAAACAAAAGATAATTATGAAAGATACTTTGAGAATAAATTTGTTCTGTTTCATTTTATCGATAATTATTATATGCATTTACAATATCTAATATTTTATTTCTTATAAAATTCAAAGTGAATTTTAAAAACCATTCAATAAGTTTTTCCAAACTAAAATTTTATTTATTCAGAATAAAATCTGGTTGCTTTTTAGCCACACTTATTTTGCCATTTTTGTCGAATTCTACTTTTATGATGCCCGGTTTTTCGCGCCACGGTGCTTGCTTGTCATCGCCAAAAAAGCAGGTAAACCAATCACCATTTTTAGCTCTAAAAAAGTTAGTACCACCATTGCAAGGTGCAGCTTCGTACCTCCCTGTATAAGGGCCATAAATGTTTTTTGAAGTCGAAATCATCATCGAATAACGATCTTTGTATTTGTCGGTAGAGCCCAGATAGTAAATTCCGTTTCGTTTAAAAAGTGTAGCACCCTCAAAACCAATATCTTTACATCCATAATTCGCTTTGCAAGATGATAAGTGATTTTCGGCAGCCGTATCGGGTGTCAGCAAAACCACTTCACGCAATGGCTCTGCAAAATCGCTCAAATCATCTTTCATTCGGGCAATGCGGTTAGCTGGCCCTTGAGTGAAATAGACTTTTCCATCTTCATCTTCGAACAAAGTGGGGTCTATTAAAAACGAACCGGGAATTGGGCCAATACCACCCATCAGCGGTTTATCGGGGTTGGTGGCATGTACATAAGGTCCTTCGGGTTTACCTGTGGTACTTTTCAGAATAGAAATTCCTCCTGGCGGCATACTCAAGGTAATGTAATAGTTTTTATGAATGTAGTGCAGTTCGGGTGCCCAAATAGCTCGCACCGGCATTCCGTGACGCATCCGCCACTGTTTTTCCCAGCCACCATCTTTTTCTATACTCCACACCAGCCCCAAATAATCCCATTTTTTCAGGTCTTTAGAGCGATAAATTTCCACACCATCGTTGTATTTCCATATATTTCGACCCGTGCTGCCAGTGAGGTAATAGTTGCCGTCGCCACCCACAATAATCACTGCATCACGCATATTTACATCCCATATAGGTTTAATATTGGGGATAAAACCCTTTGCAATAACAGACCCATCGGCATATTGCGCACGATTTTCAAGCGTTACATCGGTGTCCATTTTCCAAAAACCCACATGACCGCCAAAGAAAGTTCCTTCAACCGGTTTGCCCGGACCTGAAATGCCAGCGTAAAGTTGCCGCAAGGAATCAAGTGTGGACACTGGCCAATTGCGGGCTGCTTCAATCTGCACTTGTGCGCCAATAAAACTTATTGATAATACATTGAGAATAAAACCTAAAATTATCTTTTTCATTATCAGTAAATTAAAGTCCAATTTTTCTTGTTACACTATTTCCTTTTTCACCAGAAACCTGAAGAATCAGAACGTTACCAGTTGATAAGTCGGGCAATGTTACTGTGTTTTTTCCAGATGAAAATCCAATCTTTTGTTGAAACAAAACAGCACCCTTAGTATCGACCAACCGAACTGTAGCTTTCACAGAATCATGACTTACAATTGTAGCCATCATCGAATGATTTCCAGCATTTCTTACCACATTTTCTATTTTAAAGGTTGATTCAGTTTCAGAAACCGGCGAATTAATTCCGGTACTCAAAACTCCATTTAGTTTTAATAGCTCGGTATAATTCTGAAATCCACGTCCCAAATCCGCAGGGTCATTACTCGACACCAACAGAATTTGCTCATTAGCAGGAATGGAATACGTTGAATTAGGAATTCGCACAGGCAAATTGACCAATGAATCGAGGCGCGAAAAATGAATTTCGTTGGTATTGCCCGGAATGATAGCTGCCGATAAATCTGCCGTTACTGCTGTGGAACCCACATTCTTAAACGATGCGTAACATTTTCCATTCAGTTTCACTATCAACGCTTTCACATTGCCATTTATTACGCGCGAAACCTGTGCATCAGTTTTTGATAATGAATCACGAATTTCGATAATGAAGTATTTCTTAAACGATGAGTTATATGTTTTTTTTGTTACTCCCCCACCCGATTCGTCGAAACGAAAAGCAATTTCTTCGGCCTGTTGCACATCATCGCGGATTACACCTGCCGTTCTGGTAAATATTGTCTGAAAATCGTGTCCATGAATATATGCACGGTACTTTCCATAAGCATATTGTTTCTGATCTATTTCTTTTATAATGCTCTTAGGATACATCGTTCCTGAACGACCGTAAGTAAAACGAACCCTGCCATCTACCTGATAAGCAGAAGCCGAAGCACCTGTAGGATAAACTTCGAAGAAACCGATTATACGGTCAGGCAACGTAACCCATTGTTGGTAAGAGCTCCAATCGGTATTGTGCCCAGTAGGACCAGATGATTGCCTTTGCAATGTTCCCCAAGCAGTTACAGCCGATGCAGTTTGACCCACACACACTTTAGATTTTACGTTAGAAAGCATATAGCCCCAAGAGTCCCATTCAGTAGTATTTCCAGGGTTTACATGCACTTTATTGTGTACACACATTACGGCACCGTCCAAGTTATCTTTGGTGGTACTCGTTCCGTAAGGACGCGTTTGCATCGTTCCCATTACGGTTTGCAAGCCAGGCACATTTGGCTCAACAGTTACATTTCTAACCGTAGCCGAATAGGAAAACCGTCCATATCTGCCCCGTGGCCCCTGAAGGTTTCGGTCGTAAACCAGGCAGTTGTCTGGAATGGGTTTAGCCACAATATCAGTACGGAAAAACGGAATTTCAATAGGATTAGGGCTGCCAGTACGATAATTATCATACTTCGTTTTGAGCCACGGATTACCAGTAATGCCTAATAAATATTCTCCCGAAAAGCCAGGAATTCCATTCCATGTGGTTTTCCAAGCAGGGACAGTGTAATATTCGGGCACTCCGCTGCCTTCAATGGTCATTATCTCGTAGTTAGCTCCTTTGGCAATGCAGTCCCAAGCATTTTGATACTCACTCACTGCCCAGATTTTGGCTAAAGATGAATTATTGCCGGCATGGTAACTACCCGATTCGTTTTGATGCCAAATATATGCATGTGCGCCATCGGGATATAAATTTGTCATTAACATTGAATCAACAATTTGTTTGGAAAAATCAATCCATGTTTTATTATTCAGAAACATACCGGTATGCATTAACACCTCAGCATACGACACATCACGGTTGGCATAATTTCCGGATAAAATGGCTTGTGCCAAATCGTAATGCAGTTTACCTGCAACCAATGCGGCATCTTTCAATTGCTGCACCATGGTAGTAGGTAGGTATTGTGCAAACGAAACGGTGGCAATGCGCCAATCATAAGTAAGTTCGGAAATGGCAAACCAATCATTCATCGAATTGGCTGTTCCACCCGGCAACATAGTTCCACCCGTCGCATAACAGTATGTTTTGTAATCGTCGGAAGTGGCGTACGTCAAATGTAAAAACCTACGAAACAATTCAGGATGATAACGATAATTGCTGTAAGGCGAAACGATGAGCCAATGCAATCGTTGAAGCATTTCGCCCATTTCGCGTGAATCGTTGTATTTGTCGCTGGTATAAATAGTGTCTTCTCCAATTTTTGATTTTGGAATAATGGTATTGTTTGGCTCCGATGACGGATATACCGAAAGTGGTTTCAACAAATATGCAGCAGCCCAAGTATTAATGGCATCTATGTGAATATTGTTGGTGGTTACCTTTACAGCAGGATTAAAACCAATGGCCTTGTCGGGTACAACAGGTAAATCGACAGCAGTATTAAGCAGCGTATTGATGTCTGTGTTAAGCGCATTGGCCTCGGCCATAAAACCAGCATCAAGCGCCATATACTTCCTGTCCATTGCCACTTGCACGGCCATATCTTTGAGTTCGGCAAGCACCTCATTCTTTTTTAGCGATATTTCATCCAACCAAAATTTCTTTGGAAAAGGACCCGTAGGGGTTGTAGACCCTACCACAGTATTTGGACGCATGGAAATGCGAAGATTTGTGCGGTCGGCTAAAGTCCATGTTGAAAAATCGAGGTACATTTTATATTGTTTCCAGTTTTTGGTAGTGGAAAACTGCACTGAATAGGGCGCAGTAGTACCCAAACTGGTAAAGCTTTGCGATGCTTTGAGAATGTCAATAGAGAAAGGAATACCCACCGCATCAGCCTTCATGTAAAAAGTGAGCACCAACTTTTCGGCAGGCACTACAGCAATAGATTGAAATAGACGAATGCTCCATTGTGCTGTTTGCCGAACAATAGTAATGGCCATGCTTTTTGTACCTACAACGGCAGTGGTATCCACTATTTTTGAAAAAACGAGGGCAGAGCCTGTTGCAGAATTTCCATAAGCCGAAAGTTGCCAAACACCAGGCTTTGTGGTTAAATCGCCCGAAGCTGCTGTAATGTAACTGCTATCGGCCGCAGCATAGGATTCGAAGCTGCCATTGCTGATTAGATTTGTTTGTGAATGAATCAATTGGATGCAAAATAAGGCGATAATGAGTAGTGATTGTTTCATAATGCAAGATTAATAATATTAGAGTGTACAAAAATAGAACAAATCTATTCTGTGACTTTATCTCAATGTTGCAATGGTTTGTCCAATATGGAAAAATGCAGAAAATGTTTTTATTATGTTGCAAAAAAACAACTAGTTCATTCGTTTTGGTCTTAATATTAAGAGACGGGGCGCGCCCCGTCTCTACACTTCTTTTGGTGGTAATTTCAATTAAATAAATTTATGATTTTAATATTGGCAACATCAAATCACAAACTCTTTTTTCATTTCTCTATCAAATTGTATCACATTTTGTTCTGTATAAAATGGTAATCCCCATATATGAAAATCTCCAATGCTTGTTGTGAAGTTTACAATTGATTCGGTTTTGATGCGTAACATGAAGTTTTGTTTCCAAATATCATTAGCCACCAAATGACCGCCCTTGGGCTCGATGAATATCTGAATGTTGTCATACTTGTTTGCGTCCGTTTTTCGTTGCATAAACAGTAAAAAGTCAGGCTCAAATGCATCTCCATTGTCGAAATCATATATTTTAATCTCACGTTCATTGCGTACAAGATAAATTTCTTCGTATTTGTCTTTGAGTTTTGGGTACAAGCCTTCAATGTATTTTACCAAATGTTTTTCTTCGGAAGTACCGTAGCAATCTTCAAACGCATACCATTCTTGTTTTGATAAGTCAGTGGTTAGATCCAAATTGGTTGTTTCCGTCATTGATTTTCCAAACTCTTTGTCAATAGAACCATCCAACGATACTTTCAGCACTTTGTCTTTTATCTTATCCCTCAAGCTTTTAGCAACAAACCGCTTTGTACCTCTCATACCAACGCCGGACTTACTCAACATGGGTTCTATTTGGCGAAGTACTTCGGTGGCAATGCCCAATTTGTTTATTTGTGATAATTCCGAAATTACCTCTTCCCGTCCCGAAACAGTGATATACAAATTAGCAAGATATTTGTCGGAAACAATAAAATCTTTGATGGAAGTAAGCGCAGGAAATATCTCTTTCAATGAAGAAAATTTAAAGGTTTCCAGTCGATTAATTGCCGCACGAATAACGTGATTTCCCAGTTCATACATTCTGATATTCATCGTTTTCAATGCATCACTGTCCACCACATTACTTAGTTTCTCGAACACCAAACTCGATTTCATTTCTCCGCTTTTGATACGTACTTTGAACGGATTGTTGAGAATATTTTCGCCAAATGAATTTACATCTTCATTCAGCAAATAGGGTTCTTGTTCATTTACAAACACATAACCATCCTTGTAAAGTTTGGTGAGTTTAAAACTGTCTTTAATTTTGAGGTTGATTTCCTTCGTTCGTTTGGCAACAATTCCCGTATCCTCCATAGCTGTTTGAAGCTCCGAAATGTAACGAGAATTATTTGAACTATGGTAATGTAATTTCTCAACGGCTCGCAATCGGTTGGTAATGTCATCATCGTACTTTCGCTGCCCCGTTGGTTTATCGCCATCGGGTGCTGCAAATGGCATATAGCGTGCACCACGTCCAATCAACTGTGCTTCTTGCATGGTGGTTTTGCCCGGAATACCATCCTTTGCATCACGGGTTTCGTACAGACGCACAATGTCATAAAGATTCAGTACATCCCAGCCCTCGTTGAGCATATCCACAGCAAAAACCGCCCTAAACTCATTATCCTTGGCTTCTAATGAATTCAGTTTCAATTGCTTTTCGGGGGTAATATTATTGCCATCCACCAATAACAGATTTTCTTCCTTAAAATCTTCTTTTAACTCTAATAGCAAATTATCGGCATCAACTTTATGCTCCTCAAAAAAGCGGAACGATTCACGAATGTCTCCTGTTGCATCATGTCGTATCTTTTCCAAATCAATGGTTGATAACTTTTTAATTGTATCAACAAAAAGTTCAAAAAACTCCTTGTTTTCCTTTATCGTTTTCGATTTCAGCATCATGACAGGCTTAAT
This sequence comes from uncultured Bacteroidales bacterium, assembly GCA_903911085.1. Taxonomy (GTDB): domain Bacteria; phylum Bacteroidota; class Bacteroidia; order Bacteroidales; family Paludibacteraceae; genus Paludibacter. The sequence continues at coordinate 61,988 of CAIWCC010000111.1, forward strand.
ATCCTGACCAATGGCTGCAAACAATTTACGTTTATACTGACTCAACACCACCGTCTGAATGGCACGGTCGATGGCTGAAAGGTCGCTTTGCACCACCTCAATATCTTTGGAATATCCATCTTCGCGAAACTTCTTGAGCGGATAATCAAATATCACTTTGTTATTGTACTTTTCGGCAATATTTCCGTCGGTAAGGTCGGCTGTGGCTGTAAATTCCAATAAAATGTTAGGCATCGAAGTACCGTTATCTGCATTGAAAATACGCATTACTGTTGTTTCCCAGTCATCCGAAGTGTCATCGCCAAAATCAATTGTTGCCTGAGTTGATTTCCCTTTTTTGGTGGCTGTGTTGATGTGGTGTGCTTCGTCCGAAATCAACACAATTTTATGCTGCGCAAAATCATCATAAGTTATAGAGTTTTCTTTTGGCATATTGAGAGAAGTATGCAAACCCTGCGTACTTGTTAAGCAAAGATTGATACAGCCATCGTCAACACCCTGAAAATTATCAACCATTTTTATCTCAATGCGTTTTTCGCCAATGGAAATAGTGGGTGCAAAAAGATATTTGGGTGAAGCTTGATTCAGAAAATTCTCTTTGGTTTTTTCAATAATGTTGGTGCTCGGCACAAAGAATAAAAAGTTACGGTAGCCTTTTTCAAACAAATAAAGCATTGCACCCGCCATTATCAAGGTTTTACCGCTGCCTGTAGCCATGTGAAACAGCAATTGCGGTTGGCGGTCTTTGCCCGCAAACGCATTTTCCCAATAGGTAATAAAGTACTTGAAACACTCTTCCTGATAAGGGCGCAACTTCATAGCCGAATTCAGCGATTGCGTAAAATACTTTGGCAATTCAGTATTTTCAATCGTCCGCTTTCCAAACTCTTCTTTTAGTAAATCCTGCAAGTTCTTTTTTGCCACTTGAGGCTCATCCGTATTACGCTTTGCCATAGAACTGTGCATTTAGTCGTTTGTCATCAGTGGAAATTCCGAATTCTTGGTTATCTATTTCGGAATAAGGAATATAAAGCAAGTTTTTGTCCAATGCTTCGAGCAGAAACTTTTGCGTATCTTCAACAGATAATGCCGCGAAGTCTTCCGCTTTTTCGTCTATCTGTTTTGGGTTTACTTTCCAACTCAAAAAACCAGTTTCTTGGATATGTTGCCATAAGGTTGTCAATTCTTCTTTACTTTCGCTAGACAAAATTCGTTCTGCAAAATCCTGATTGGCTTTGGCTAGCTCGCAATAAACAAACGAACCTCCACCTTTCCAGTTTACTGCTTTGGAAATGCCTCCTTGATCATAATCCGTTGTTTGATAAGTGGCTGCTGGTTCTGCCACAAAATCTAAACTTGTTTGCTGGATTGGTTTTTGTACAACATCTGTTTTTGTGCCAATTACTTTTTTTAATCGCTCCACAGCCACAGTTTCAATATAATCCATTTGCTCAATGCCAATATATCTACGGTTCATTTTGTGCGCTACGGCTGCGGTAGTGCCGCTTCCGAGATGGTAATCGAGGATAATGTCATTAGGTTGAGTTGTTAAGTCAATAAGTCTATACATCAATAGTTCTGGCTTTTTAGCCGTTGGGAATTCGACACCACCTTCATTTTGTGTGTTTTGAAAGTCTATGTCAGACCAAAAATCACATAATAATACTGATATATCATTTTGGAAATGTCCATCAGAGTACACATTATTCATACTGTTTAATAAAGGCGTAAGTTGTCTTCCATTATAAAACATCATTTCATTATCTCTTCCCTTATTGACAAAATAAACAATATCTTTTTGAAGTAAAGAATTATTTTTATGTACTTCGCTTTTATGTGATTGAGTTTGGCAAATACGATTTGCATTCTTAATATAAAATGCTCTATGAATCTTATTCTCAATATTAAAATCCTTTAACTTTTGCTCATTAGACAATATATTATTTTGAATCAATATATCTAGAAATGACGAAACTGTACATTTATCCCTATCTACAAAATAATTAAAGTGTGTATCCCACTTCTCTTTTTTCGAATACTGAGGGTTTAGATAGATTTCATTACTCTTTTTGTAAATATGAATATAATCCTTTTGTTTGATTATTGTTTTATACTTATGGGCTGTCTTTGTACCACTTGGAGTAGATGATCGGATAGCCAACGTATTAACAAAGCTATCTAACCCAAACAATTCATCCATTAAAACTTTTAAATAAGCTTGTTCGTTATCATCGCATTGAATAAGAATTATCCCATCATGTCTCAACAATTCCTTAGCCACAGTCAATCTGTTCCTCATAAATGTCAACCAAGCAGAATGATTAAAACTATCATTATATTGAAAACTATCATTTCCTGTGTTATATGGCGGATCAATATAAATCAGTTTCACTTGACCTGCATAATTTTTCTTCAAACTATGCAATGCAAGCAAGTTATTACCTTTAATGATCAGATTATCGACTTTGGAAATTGATTTCACAAGATGTTCTCCATCGGCATCATACTTCTTGAAGTTGGTGAGTACTTTTGGTTCGGAGAGTCGGTTGATTTCGTCGGGAGCAAGAATTTCATTCCAGAAAACTTCGTTTCGTTTGGCATCCTCTTTGGTTTGTCCACCTTCCAGCACGCAGTCTTTGTATGGCCACGAAAGCACCACTTCACGACTATCAGCCAGAAAATCGCCCTCGTCGGTTGTCAATCCTATCTTGTTTTTGAAACTGGTATAACTGTCTGGCAGAAAGCGTTTGTTCATTACAAACTTTTGGAAACGCAATTTGTCGAACACCAAAATGCTTTCCACTTCAGTAAAGAAATTGGCTTTCAGTTTTTCGTTGCTCAAAATGAGTTTCAATAAGTCGGGACGAAGTTGCAAAGCTGCTTCTACTATGCTGTTTTTAAGCATTATACCATCTTCGGAAGTATATTGGCTGTAAGGGCGAAGGAGTTGCTCCAGTTCTTGAAAAAGTGAGATGTTTGACATGGGTTGTGGGATGAATTATTTGGTTATCAGCTTTTGCCGATTGTTCCCCAGACTTTTGTCCACAAAAAAAGCGTGAACTCCGTCTTATCCACACCCCAAGCCCCTAGGAAAGGCCACAAGTAAACGATAAGTCAAAAGCCCACGCCGTTTCCGACGTGAGCATTTGCTTACTGAATCTGTTTACTTGTTCGCTTAAAAGAAATTTCCTAGGTTTCTGGGGTGTGCGAACAATAGCTAAATGCTATTTATAAAATGTTGAAAATTAATTTATTGTCTGTGTCGTTATTTATTCAATTTCTGAATTTTATTATTATTTAATAGCGATTTCATTTGCATGATTGCCATTTTATTAAGTTCTGTCAACCGCTCCGGCAGTGATAATCCTTGATGAATAAGTACTGCATTCATACTTTTTTTTCAAGAATGTTGGCGGCACTCGGCATAGCCCGAATAAATTCGGCTTTGCCCTCGCTTGCACAACATTTCCATATTGGATAACACCACTAATTGTTCAATGTTAGCAGTATCCCTAATGTTAGCTTTCAACTCTGAATTTTCAGCTCTCCATTGCTGTGCTGTTTTTCCAAACAAAGCCATGTTGAGCATATCTGCTTCATTGGCATAAATATAACTGATTTGTTGCTGAGATAATTCAGCAGGAATCAAGTTTTCTTTTATAGCATCGGTATGTATAGTGTAGTTCACTTTCGACAAAGTTCGCTGAAAGTTCCACTCCAATTTTAAGCGGTCATTTTCATCATCTTTGAGACGCTGAAATTCTTTAATTAAATATATTTTAAAGCCGGGACTTAACCAACTTCCAAACTCAAATGCAATGTCTTTGTGAGCAAAAGTGCCTCCACCATATCTTCCTGCTTTCGAAATTATACCAATGGCATTAGTAGCTTCAATCCATTTGCGTGGCGTAAGATTAAAACTATTTAAGCCTGCCTGACTTTTAAAGGTTACGAATTCGTTACCTTTAAAATCAGGATTATGAATTTCTTCCCATATTCCAATAAATTCTAAGGTATTTCGGTTACGCATCCAACTATAAATCATTGTGTCGTCCCCAAAACCTTTTACCATATCTGTCAAAGAAATAAAATCAGAATCGTGATATTCCACAATTGTAATGTCTGTACCACTTACATTTATTTTTTTATTCTTCATCAATTCAGCTTTAATTTACTTGTTTACAACATGGTTTCTGGTGTGCGAACAATAGCTAAATGCTATTTATAAAATGTTGTCATTGCATCGATTTGTCGTCGATGGGGTATTGTTGTTTGTTGTTTTATTTTATTTCAATTCCTGTTCTTTGTATTTCGAAAGCAAAAGGATTTGAATCATTAAAGTCTTTTTCACTAATTGGATGAGGTTCAATTCGTAGGTCAATTTTCCTACGGAGTCTCATCAATTGCATTTGGGTGTCAAAAAAATCATTCATATTACCCAGCACAACTGCAATATCTATATCGCTCTCTTCGCGCTCACTACCTTTGGCATAAGACCCAAAAAGATAGGTTTTTTTTAGCATTAGATTTGCTGGTATCAGTTTTCCAAACCTTTCAGCAGTTTCTATAATTGATTGATTAACCATATACGTAGCGTTTCAATTTTATTAATCCAAAATGTAGTATAATCTAATGTACATCGAGTACGAAATTCTTGTTTGTAATTATCATAACGTGTATTAAGATTGAATGTTGAAATTTCATCTAACCATTCTTCCTGTTCTTCGGTAAGTTCAAGTTCAATCTTTTTTTGACAACCTTAATAAATCATGAATGAATAGTGGATGCTTCTGATGCTTTTTTACATAATGGGCTTTAGTAGAGACGGGGCGCGCCCCGTCTCTACAAGATATCCAAATGCCCTAAAAACAATGCCCAATTATAATCTTTTGTCAACATTAAATGCTGCATAGTTACATGATTTTGGTCTGAGGACTCCATCCAAAACTTGATAATATTTTCAGCATTTTCTATTTTATCGTCCATAATAGAAATAGTATGTTAAGTTGATTTTGTTATTTTATAATCCAATCAATAGCTAAATGCTATTTATAAAATTTTGAAAAATGTAGAGACGGGGTGCGCCCCGTCTCTACCCGATTACGGATTGCAAATGTACGAATAAATTTGTTTTTAAATCTAATCATTAAAATATATATTTCCTATTGTTAGGTTAAAACCTATGCAGAGACGGGGTGCGCCACTCTATACATTGCCTATTTTGCTTTTCTACAACATCAGACGCGGCATGCCACGTCTATACAACACCCGGTCATCATTTCATCATACGCGACATGCCACGTCTCTACGTGCGGCGCCATCTTATATTTTCTTATTCCTTCCTGTAAAATTTATCCTTTTCCCACGTACTAGGATTATTTTCAATATATACTACAATGCGGTTATATTCATCCTGATTGCGGATAATATTATCTTAAAATCGTTCCTGCCATCCAAATGTAATTTTATTACTATTGGCAAATCTGGTAATTGCTGATTTTAAACCACGCATGGCGTTGGATAATAAACCTTTTCGCTGGGAAATTAATTGCATTTTTTCATCTACTGTTTGATTACCATGCTGTACAAATGGTAATAAAATAATACCCACCATTATAATCGTGCCAACACGCACCTGCAGATGGGATGCGGTATTTATGTTTGGACATTTTTTTGCTGCTATTTTGTAATCGTAATAGTAGAAAAAATACACATTAGGAAAATACCTGTTAGTATTCTTGAGATTTTAACACTAAAATCATCATTTCCAATCCACACTATTGTGCATAATGGGGTTTGTTTTCTAACTAGGTAAAATAGAATTAGTTTTTTCCTTAATGGCAGAATTCAAGTACTCGGTGGGGGATTTTCCAAATTGTTTTTTGAATGCTTTAGTAAAGGAAGAGTGATTTTTGAAGCCAACTTCATAAGAAATTTCGGAAATAGTAAGTTTCCGTTCTAGCAATAAATTCATAGCATGTTTCAGTCGAATATAATAAATAAATTCGATTGGCGTTTGCCCTGTAATAGATTTCAGCTTACGAAAGAAATTACTACGGCTCATTGCCAAAGCATCTCCCAACTCTTCCACACTATATTCATCGTTACTCATATTGGCATTTACCAAATTGATTACTTTTTGTAAAAACTTATCGTTCTGAGGATTTTTGGCAATGTCCTTAGGAATTACTATGCCACCGTCTTGTTTGAACTTTTCCAAAAAGCGGCGTTGCGTTTCTATCATTGCATTAACTCGTGCTTTGAGCAATGCTGGATGAAATGGCTTGGCTATATATTCGTCGGCACCAGTTTTAAGTCCTTCTAATTTATTTTCGATGGTAGCCTTTGCCGACAGTAAAATAAATGGAATATGACTGACATTGAAATCGGCTTTTACAGCTTTACAAAGTTCCACTCCATCCATTTCGGGCATCATTACATCACTAATAATCAGATCAGGATGCAAATTTTCGGCAAGTAGATTCAAAGCTTGTATCCCATTTTCGGCACGAACAATTTCATATTCTTTGCGTAAAATTTGTTCCAAAAAGTCGAGCACTTCCACATTATCATCTACTATCAAAAGAGATGCAAATTTTGTTGATTCGGCAACCAAACTTCTATCTAAAGGCATCAACATTTGCTCTTCAAAAAGCAAACTCGCATCATATTCTGACACAAAATGCTCTATCTCAACATTTTTAGAAAATTCTTCTTCAGTAATAAGTGGAAGATATACTTTAAATTTGGTGGAAACGTTTGGCTCACTTTCGGCAGTAATTACTCCATTGTGCAACTCCACTAAGTTTTTGGTTAATGAAAGTCCAACACCAGTGCCATTATCACTTTTAACTGAGTAAAATCGCTCAAAAAGATGTTTCATATTTTCTTTAAGAATACCACGTCCGTTATCCTGAATAGTGATACAAGCCCATTCTGAAGCATTTTTTTGTGATAATTGTGTAATATCATCTGTGTTACAGATTTCTACTATCACATTAACTTCTGCATTTTTAGAAACAAACTTAAAGGAATTAAAAATCAAATTATTAAGAACCATCTCAATTTTACCTTTATCTACTGATGATAATAACTTTTTATTAGTGCCTTTGTAATTGAAATTTATATTTTTTTGTTTGGCAAAAAGCACAAAGTTTTCGAACACTTCTTTAGTAAAAAGCTCTATATCACAATTCTCCATTTTGAGTTTTAGCACTCCGTGTTCCATTTTTTGGAAAGTCATCAATTCGTCAATCAAATAAATAAGCTTTTTGCTATTGCGATGTACCAATTGAATTTTAGACTTTATATCAAAACTAGCCTCATTTGTTGAAAGCAATTCTTCTACAGGCCCTAAAATAAGCGACAATGGAGTACGAAATTCGTGCGAAATATCTGTAAAAAACCTCATTTTCATTTGATCCATGTTTTTGAGCTGCTGTTTCTCCATCTGATCAATTCTAATCTGCTGTTTTTGTTTAAAATCTAGCAATGCATATCGCCAAATCATATATGCGATAACAGACAATATGAATAAATATATAAAAATAGCCCACCAGCTTTTCCATGGTGGAGGCAATATTACTATCTTCAATTTGGTAGTTTTAGTGCTCCAAACCCCCGAATTATTACAAGCGCGAACCTCAAAAGTATAAGTGCCAGAGTTTAAATTTGTATAAGTAGCACTTCTATTATCGGCAGTAGTTTGTGTCCAGTTTTCGTCAAAACCAGTCATTTTGTAGGTATAGTGATTGTCGTTGGAATTGGAAAAATGCAAAGCTGAAAACTCCAACGTAAATTGATTATTATTGTGATTAAGCTTTATTTCACTTGTGTTTTGGATTGTTTGTTCTAATATCACATCGCCATTAATTTTTTGGGCAACTGCAACCGATTTATTCAACAAACGCAAATCAGAAATAATTACTTCTGGAACAAAATTGTTGGTAGCAATTTCCTTTGGATTGAAAATTACAAATCCTTCGGTAGTTCCAAATGCAAAAAGATTATTTGAAAATTTGTAGCAACAAGTAAAAGCCACATTCCCCATAAATCGGGTCAATTGTTTCGATTTCAAATTAAACTTGGCAAAACCTTTTTTGGTACTAATCCACAGAGAATTATCTTCGCCAGATATTATTCCGCTGATGGTTTTATCGGGTAGTCCTTCTTTGTAAAAATAGTTTTGAATATGGTATTTTCCATTGGTTTCTAGCTGTATAGACGACAATCCTGATTCGGAACCAGCCCAAATAGTACCTTTAGGGTTTTCGGTCATAGCATAAATGATATTGCCAAATACAGTATTATTTTCATTGTCGGTTTGAACGGGGTAAAAATGCTCATTTTTGGGACTAATATAACCTATTCCATGGTTTTCGAATCCAAGCCAAATATTTCCACTTTTATCTTCGAGTAATGTACGAACAAAGTCGAATGATTGATTTTTGGGGAATTTAATCTTCTCTACATAGTTTTCAATTTTACCATCGGGCGACACCTTGTAAAGTCCATTGTAGGATGCATACCAAAGATTATTTTTCCTATCGCGCAAAACCGAAAACACAGCATGACCATCTATTTGAGTACTAACATTATTAGTTGAATTTGAAGGAAAAACAACAGCACCACCTAAAGTTCCAAAATAAGTAAAACCATTGGAAGCCATAGCGGTACGGCAACTATTCAACGGGTTATTTAGGGGATTAAACAAGTAACTTTCGGCATATCCATTGAGAATATTATACTTATAAAAACCATATTTGGTAGTGCCAAGCCATAAATTTTCACCATCGGGCGAAGTTATGCTACGAATTGGTTCACGCGTATTTTTATCAACAAACGTAAAGTTATGAAAAGGAAGATTGTATAAATCGAGTTTGTTTAATCCATATTCAGTACCACACCACAACACATTTGTTCTGTCGATAAACACCTGATATACTTGATTATTGCTTAAACAACGGTTACTAAAATTGTTGTAAGTAAAAAACACAAGCCTCTCAGCTTTACTTTTTCTATCAATTTTTGCCAAACCCCTATCAGTTGCCAACCAGATATCGCCAGATCTTGATAGACGAATATCAAAAATCTGTGTATTTTCGAGGTTTTCGTTGCTATTATTGAATTTGCTATACGATTCGTAAGTTTTATAATCTTTCTTCACATAATCGTAACAAAAACGGATCAACCCTTGACCACCAGTGGCAATATACACATCATTGTTAACTTCGAGCAACGACCACACTTTATCGCCATAAGCATTGGGCTTTACAACGAAAGGATAAACCTTGTATTTTCCTGTATTGAGTTGATATTTAATGAGTGAGTTACTAGTAGCAATCAATAATGAATGCTTCTGTGAGGTAATAATTTTACAAATGCGGTCATTAAATGGTGCCTGTGCGAAATTGGTAAATTGGCGAGTGCTAATGTCCATTTTAGATAACCCTTTAACCGTTCCAATCCATAATTGATTGTTTTCGTCGTAGAACAAAGAGCTAATATTGTCATTTATTAAGGAATTAGCATCCTGTTTATCATGCTTATAATTGGTAAAAATATCCGTTTTTACATCATATTTACTTAATCCTTCTTTAGTTCCGAGCCAAATATTATGCTCACTATCTTCGGTAATGGCATAAACCCAATTGCCAACTATACTATTGGTTTGAAGACTTTTATAGAAATTTTTAAAGGTATAACCATCATATCTACTCACACCGTTCATGGTTCCTATCCATATAAAACCACGACTATCTTGAAAGATATTTCGTATTCGATCGTCGGGAAGACCATCGGAACTGAAATATCTATCAAAAAAAGCATCAGAGCCAATCAACCGTATATCCCTTGATATAGTTATTTTTTGGCTATAAAGTTGAAGTGAAACGAATCCTATTAATAATAAATAAAAGTATTTGAAATTGGATATCATATTTTTACAGACAATGCAATTATTTAATCCTTAAAGATATAAAATTACAAAACTAGTTCTTACTCACAACTCTATTATATGCTTGATTTTAATCTCTATTAACATAAAAATCGTTGCAAACGATTACAAAAAAAGCTCAAAAAAAACACATTAAATAGATATGCAAGATTATTTTTTATGGAACTAAGTATTTAATTTCGAGAGTAGCCGAAGCACTTGTAGATGAAGAACCGGCAGCTGTAACCAATATAAACCCTTTAACTCCTTTGGCCGAACGAAATGCAAATACATCACCTAACTTCATTCCTTCCGATTTGGTGGTTGGCAATGGCACTGCTCCTAAAATAGAGTCGAGCTTATTATCATGCGTTATTAATAAATAATTATCTTTATAGCTCAACACTACAGGATTACCATTGATATCCACACCCTGTTTTGTGACTTTTTTAATAACAGTTTCCTGCATTTGTGACACTACACTTTTGAAAGGAGCATATTGCGTCACAGAATTTACATAAAACAAAGTGCCATCTTTATGAGTGGGTGAAACCAGCTCCAGTACTGACCCGTTTTTATTTACAAAGAAGTTAATATCACTCAGATAATTCATTGCATCAGACGAATAAACAAAACCCATTTTTTTTTCGATACTAAACAAACTATAGGTTAAATATTCCTGAACAGAACCGTGGGGCATATCAAAATTCACATTCACCGAATTGAGCATAACTTTTGACCAAACTTGAAAAATTTTACCCGAAGTGCTTCCTGCCAAAATAGGCGTGAATGATGTTTTTTTTGTAGTTTCGGCATCAGAATTATTAAGCACATTGAAAGCCACCGAAATAGGAGTTCCAGCCACATCAGTTGCCAGAATATTGTAAGAATAATACAACGTTACCTCTCGCACCGGCTGTGTGAAATTTCCATTAGCATCCAACACATTAGCAGGCACAGAACGAATTACGCCATTTTTCAACGACCGATTTAATGAAGTGGTAGTAACCTCAAATTTCTTTAAATCATTGTCGGACTTAACTTTAATTTCATAAACAACCTTACTTGACTGCTCGTAATCGACTGCTGGACCAACAATCACCGAAGTGTCGGCAACTTGCACTGTATCTTTTACAACCGAAATGACAACTTTTGGTTTTATCAATACCTCAGGTCGGTTGGCATCAATGTCACTATTGCACGAAAAAAAACTAAGGCTAGCTCCAAAAAGTAAGATTTGGATTATTCGCTTTTTCATATAATATATCTTTGTTTTGTCTGTTATTTTTACACTTTAAATTTTTCAATTACTCCGCCTAGTATAATTTTTGCACCAGTGTGGAATTACACTTTATATTGCGTTCATTATATGGCAAATACCAGTTTTTCGCATCCATCAATCGAGTACGAATTGCTGCCTGTTGAGCTGCTGGGTATTTTGTGGCTATTCTGTCGGCCAATAATGCAGGATTGTTACTCGTTTTTGCCATACGCACCAAATCGAACCAACGGTTACCTTCGAAAGCCAATTCCATACCACGCTCATCGGCTATCACTGAATCTACTTTAGCAGTGGTATAAGCTCTTAATATTACAGGCATTAATCTTACACGTGGTCTGACACCGTAACCGGCAGGTTGAGCACCTGGCCAAGTTTTGCCGTTCACATATCGCAACGCTTCATCAGGCTTACCAAGTCTATTGTTAATTTCGGCTAATAATAAGCAATACTGAGCATCGCGCACAATACAAAAATCCATATCATTTTTGTATGATTCCTTGCGGTCATCAACTCCCAAATTGCTATTGATAAGATACTTATAAATCAATGTGTCTTTACCGTCGATATAATAAGAACGATAATTACCGCGCCAAATATCACCTACTAATCCGTTGGGCAAAGCCAAATAATCATTATCAGAAGTGTAATAATTGTAAGTATCCTGATTCATTTGTGGCTGTATATTCCATCGCTGAATAGAAATTGCACTTGGTTTAAATGCATAAATTCCATCGTTTTTATTGTTTGTCCAACGCAGGATATTGTGTTTTTGCTGACGATTGGCATCGAAACGGATGTACTGCATCCAACTATATTGAGCGGTTGTATTTAATTTAGACGGAGAAAATTGGTCTACCCAATAATTTTTATAGTATTTTTCCATGCGCAATTCCCAACCCGGAGTTGAAGGAACAAAAGAATAAATAGCTTCTCGAGCTTCGGTATATTTTCCCAACCAGACATTCATTTCTGCCAAAAAATAGGACATTGAATAAAAATTGAATTGTCCGCGATTGGCATAATTGGCTGTGGTTTTGCTACGTGCATATTCCATATCTTTGGCAGCAAAATATATAATTGAATCGCAAGGAATGGCCCTAACCGTTGCTATTTTATCGGAAGTACTAATGAAGTTTGTAAAATATGGAGCATCTCCCCAAATTTGTGCTACTTTGTAATACGTCCATGCACGAATAGCCATCACCTCAGCCACATCCACTTTCATAACATCTTCGTTATAATCCTGATTAATATCTTGCAAATGTGTCAATCCTTCGATAGCGCCATTGCAAGAATTAATAAGTCGGTAGAATTTAGCATAATCGGTGTATGGATTGTCTGGGCGAGCTTGGTTCATCGACAAATCGAACATATATTTATCGGCACCACGAGCAGGCAAAGTTAATTCGCCTCGTGTTTCACCTATCAGCCAGAGCGGGTCAACCAAATCTTGCATCAACGCATACAATCCATTTATGGCCGCAATGGCATCAATCTCTTTTGTATAATTGTTTTCGGCAGTAACTTTGTCCTGCGATACCACATCAAAATAATCGGAACAGGCACTGAATACCAACAAAATAGCAAGAACAAATACTATAATTATATTATTTTTCATAAACATCAAATTTTAAACTATTTATTACAATCCTAACTTAACACCCACCATTACAGCTCTACTCTGTGGCATAGCGCCAAAGTCGTAGCCTTTTACAAATGGACTATTACTAACAGCAAACTCGGGGTCTAAACCAAGATAATTGGTAAGCGTAAACAAATTATATCCAGTCACATACAAGCGCGCATTGCGCACAAAACCCATTTTTTTATTGAAATTATATGCTAAAGTTAAAGTTCGCATTTTGAGGTACGAGCCATCTTCAATCCAATTGGACGATGGTCGTCCGTTGCCCAGTGGGTCGCCATAATTTGTGCGCGGAATGTTAGTAATGTCACCATCAGCTTTCCAAGCACGTTTTACAGCCACCGATTGATTTTCGTAACCACTTGCCACTTCAAGTTTGGAGCGCAACACATTCATTACTGCTCCACCATAGGCATAAGAAAGCAAAGTTTCTAAATCAATATTTTTATACGAAACGCTAGCCGTAATGCCTCCGTAGAAGTCAGGGTTAGGATTTCCAATCACCTGCATATCATTTTTATCAATTCGATGATCGCCGTTCACATCTTCAAACTGAAAATCGCCCGCCATAAATTTAAGGTTTTTGTCGCCAGTGAGATTTGCCAAATCGGCTGAAGCTTGATCTTTAAAAACGCCCAAAGATTTATATCCGTAGAACTGACCTGCAGCTTGCCCAACACGCGTAATAGACTGACTGCCATAATAATCCAACAAAATATCATTGCCATTAGGCAAAGAAAGCACTTTGTTTTGAGCAAAAGCAATATTGAAACCTACATTCCATGTAAAATTACCAACTTCACCCATTTGTGCCAAACCAACTTCAACCCCTTTGTTCAGCATTTCACCTCCATTTTCCCAACTATTGACAAACCCTGCAATTCCATCCAATTGAGTTGGTAAAAGCATGTCTGTTGTTTTATGATAGAAGTAATCCAAGGTCATACGAAGTGAATTATTGAACAATGACAAATCGCCACCAACGTTAAATTTTTGAGTCGACTCCCATTTTAAATCTTTATTAGCAATGCCTTCCAACACCAAACCAGGTATATTGTAATAATACTTGGATTGATAATAAGATTGATTTAAAGTAGGGTCAATTTGTTGATTGAGATTTACGCCAACCGACGTTCTAAGTTTAAAATCGCTTACAGCATCTACATCACGCAAGAACGATTCTCCTTTGACTTTCCAAGTCAGACCAAGATATGGAGCAGCCGCAAAAGGTTGCGACGAAATTTTAAAACCTGCATTTGACGCGTTTCTAAACAAAGACGAAGCATCTGCTCTCACACCAGCAGAGAGAAGGTACTTTGACATTAAGGCATAATCAACATTGGCAAACATCGAAAAATTGCGCTGCGTAATGCTACCTCCATCAACACGCACTTTGGTTCCACTTCCTAAACCCCTAAAATCGTCGGAAGGCGAGTTTACACTGTAACCATAATCGTCTTTTCTATTGTTTACTTTGATATTATATCCAGCCAAGAAATTGATTTGATGCATGTTTCTCAATAATTTATCGACAGAAAAAGTATGCTCAACCCAAATTTGATTGGACTTTGTAAATTGCTGCTCGGACGAACGAATATACCCATAGTTATCCATTATTCTACCCAAACTCGGCAAAAATCTATTTTCGTCCATGTTGCGCCAGTCAAGCCCCATATTTAGTTTGGTGCTTACGCCTTTAGCCAAATCGAGATTCATAAACACATTACCCAACAACCAGTTATTGGAAATTTTGTTATCAGCTTCGTTGGCCAAAGCAAGCGGATTATTCAAATTATCGTACGCACCAGCCTCATAACCAGGCAAATCTTCGCCCAACGCGCTTTTACCATGTACCGACAAAAACGAAGGCTTGGTAAGTGCAATATAATATGGATTATTTTCGGTTACAGAACCTTGATCTACAAGCGTTTTATCAGTTTTTGAATAATAAATACGAGTTCCAATACTTAGATTTTTCAACATTTTAAAGTCGAGATTAAAGCGTGCATTAAAGCGACTTACATCTACGCCAGTTATTTCGCCCTCTTGATTTTTGTAACCCACACTGAAAAGATATTTGGATGTTCCATCGCCACCACGCAAACTCAAATGATAATCTTGAGCAAACGAATTGCGTTTAATCACATCCTGCCAATTGGTATTGTTTGCATAGCGCCAGTAATCGGCATTTGTTTTATCGGTATTAAATAAAAATGGGTATGTTTGGGCAATAGTCTGATTATTAAAGCCTTGATTGTACAATAAATTCTGAAAATTCAATCTATAATCATTACCGTTCAAAACCGGAATATCTCTGAATTTTTCGCCTAAAGTGGTTTGTACATCCACATCAAGATAGGTTTTTCCACTTGTTCCCGATGTGGTTTTTACAAGAATAACACCATTGGCACCTTCTGTTCCGTAAATGGAAATGGCAGCTGCATCTTTCAACACAGTAACAGATTCAATATCTTTCACATTTATGTCAGACAGATAGTTATACACATTTCCATTGATAATACTTTTGGCTGATAAAGTATTATCAATTGGAAAACCATCCACCACCACAAGCGGCGTGGTGTTAAGAAACAAACTGCTAATACCGCGAATCGAAAGATTAGCTCCTTCGTCGGGAACACCCGAAAATGTGGTAGATTGTAAACCCGAAACAGTACCATTAATTAATTGGTGAATGTTTTTCTTTTCACCAATTTTGTCTTGCGACTGTGTTACAATGGCATAGCTACCGTTCAAATTTTGCTGAAATTGATTGCTATAAGGCAAAGCAAGTAACATTTCGGCTACATTAGCATTTTCTTTGGCAAGCTTTATTTTAAGCACTGATGCACCAAAAATTGCTTGTTCTTTTGACTGATAACCTGGATATGAAACCGAAATAGTATTGAAAAGTGTTGGAACAAATACAGTAAACGAACCATTTTTGTCGGTTTGAACTGTTTTGCTACGAATTCCCTTGAGCGAAATGCTCACGTCGAACAATGGTTTTCCGCTGCTCATGTCCACTACCGAACCTTTTACTTGCACAAAACCACTATTGATGGTTGTGTCCTGCTTTGACTCGACATTTTTTGACCCTACATTATTTTGCGCTTTTACCATAAAAGTAGAAGATACAAATATTGAAAGTATGATGAATAATCTCATAGATATTATTTTTTGTTGTTAATTTCGGTATTAAATCAATATTAAATAGTAAAAGTTATTTGTCTGATAATCCACAATTGTCAATTCTTAATTCTTAATTCTTAATTCTTAATTATCAATTATTTAAGGTGCTACAGCAGGTATTAATTTTATATTGTCGATATATAAATTTACAGCAGTTGAAATAGATTTTGCACCGTTAGTAAATTTGAGCGTAACTTTACCAAAAGCAGGCACATAAATAGTTCCAATATTTAAATCTTGCTTGGTAGTTGGTCGATATGCACCAGCAGCAATTGACTGTTTGGACACATTTACATTGTTATAGGCGACATCCAAATAACAACAAGTGGCATCGCTAAAGAAATTCAAAATCACATTGTAATAACCTGGAGGAACACCTCTCCAGTCCTTAGCTGTAAGCGACAATGGCAGATTTTCGCATACATCTACCGTTACAGACCTCCCCACCGAATAAAGGTTCAACTGAAAAAGCCCTGCTGTGGTGTAGGTACTTGGTTTTACAATTTGCCGACTAGTTACACTAGTTGGAAATGACGTTTTTTCGAGTTTCAGCAGATTGATATCCTGAGCACTTGTAGTTACATTGCGCTGAAACAGGTAATCGACCAATTGTAATGAGCTCAATTCGTGACATATACCATTACTCGCCACAATGTCTGGATTAGTAATATCACTATTCGACACCTTCAAATTTGTGCCTAAAGCTGATTTCATAGCACTTGTAAGCTGATTTGAATTCAAAGATTTATTCAACAAAGCTATATGTCTGTATAATTTTGATTTGAATTGCGTAGTATCTATGTGATTTATTTTGGAGACATCACCACCCAATGCAGCAACAAAATTGGTGGTAAAAATTGTATTAATCAAATCGTTTGTAGGTATAAACAAAGTAGTTACTTCCGATTCTTTATCAATCCCAATCTGATTGAGATAAGTATTTTGAAGCGTTCGTATGGTATCGTACACTGTTCTTCCCAACGAATCGACACCTACAATGGGGCTCAAATCTTTGTTGAAAACCATGGAGTTATTGCTTCGAATATAGCTGTAGAAAGTTGAATAATTAGGATTGGTTTTAATAATTTCGTAAATACTTTTTCTTAACACTACTGCCGTTGGCAATTCATGAATCACCCCATTGGCCGACCTCAGATTTACAGCCGACAATTCCACATTATCGAAAACAGATTTGCCACCTACTTTTGCCAAAAGCATATATTTACCACTTAAAGTAGCTATGCGTTGGTTTGTAATTGCATTGTCGTAAATGGTTGACGGCACAATATATGAGCCAACAATAAGTTTTAACGAATCGAGATTATTACGATTCAATTGTCCAAAACTACCGTTTATAGGCGCAAAAACGGTGTAATTATTCGGACTAATTAACACAGAATCGTAACCAGTGATTTTTATCAATTCCACAAATTCCGAATACTTAGGTTGACTCTCTAACACTTGTAAAAGGTTACTACCCTCGTATTGAGTATTGTTGTAATAATCATCGAACTTGTCGGTACACGCAACTAGCATGGCAAACAGCACAAATACTGAGAAAAAATGTTTTGATTTATATTTCAGATACATACGCAATGGTTTTTATTCTTATTATTATTTTACAGGCACAAATTTTACTGCATCCAAATAGGCAACTCCTCCAACTGCACATTGCATCCTGATAACATGAGATTGAACCGTTGAATACGTAACTGTTGTTAATGGAACTGGTGGAACATCATTCATTAATGTAAAAGTGTTACCATTAATGTCTTTGGTAATTACAGTTCCTGTTGGCGTATAGGCGCGACTTTGTTGTTGGTCGATATAAGCAATTTTTACGCCATCAAGGTTAAAATCGATAGTAGGTACACCCACACTACCCGAAATACGACGCCAACTGTAACAAACTTTATAAGTTCCTTTTAATATTGGGTCGGTGGTCATTTCCACGTAATAAGTTTTGTCTTTGGGATCAAATCGCAACAAATTACTGGCTACGTTTTGACCTGGATTACTGGTAGTAACCTGCATTGGTTGGTTCAAAGGATACCAAGTAATATAACCACCCAAATTTGCAAAACTCTCGGCAGATGTAAATGTAAAGCTACCGCTACAAGTAGGAAATTTGGAACAATCTTTCACAAATGGCAATGTAACTTCCACAGGTTCAGGCCAGTGAACATCCAATATTTTATCTACAGCATGTACAATTCCATTTTTCACTAACAAATTTGATTTTGACTGTAGCACATTGGTTTTCACAAAAGTAGTATCCACATTACCAGTTAATTTGTTAAGAGTGTAAACATTATGTGGATTTACAGAAACACCTTTATCGGTAGATAATACTATAAAATCTTGTGCGTGTAATGTTTCGGTATAACTATTTGTAAACTCCGACAAGAATAGGTTTTTAGGTAAAATATGGTAACGCACAAATATATTTAACGAATCACCATCATCGGTGTAATTACCCAGTTTACTGTACTTTTTGGCTAAATCGCTGAAACTATTAATCCCATTGGCTTTAAGAAGCGAATCGGTTTCCAAAAATGCAGTATATCTCAATCGTTTTGCAGGATCATCATCCGAATTATTGAGCAAGGTATAAAGACCTGTTTTCAAAATTGCCTCAGTCATAATCGAAAAATTACCATCCAAAGTCAAGAAATCGAGCATATTAGTAGATATTGGTTCCAGCACTGCATCCACTTTGTGATATACACCATTTGTAGCCATAATATCCAGTGTGGTAACTTTCACAGTTCTATTGAGAATGGTATTGTTTACACCACCCGAGATATCCATACCCATATATTCGCCTGAAGCAGTGGTGCCAGGCAAAGTGCCAGGCATAAATGCATTGGAACTATAAATGGAACTATACATGTGATAAAAAAGAATTTTTCGCCACTCTGCGCCCGAAATATCGGACACTTTTTGGAAACCGCGTTTGGCAAGATATTTTTTTATCGCTTCGTTTGTTGGCACAAAAAAAGTGTAAGAACCATACGAGTTAAGCATTACTTTCAGTTTGGCACTATCAAGAGCTTGTACCACCTGAGTACAAGCAGTGTCTTGCAATAGAAGTTGTGAAATAGTTAAACTCGCCGGTGTATTTTGAAAAACAACTTCTCGCTCCACACATCCAACCAATGTTGTAAAAAGAATTACGCTGCAATATAATAAGATTTTTTTCATCGCACTAAAAATGTGTATATTATTTATAATAAGGATTTTGAACCAATAAAGTATTGTTGTTAATGGCATCCGAATTGAGTGGCAAATACCAACTTTCGGGATTGTAGATGCGTAGGTTAATAACTTGTTGCTCCACACCATCAAATGAACTTAAGACACGTGAAGTTAACATCGTTTTGTTTGCGTAGTTATTGCGCGAAGCTATTCTTAATAAATCGAACCAGCGTTTTCCTTCGTAGCAAAGTTCACGTCCACGCTCATCCAAAACTGCCTCATCTACAGCATTTATATTACTAAGTCCGCTTAACAATTCGATATTGGCACGAGTTCTCAATTTATTTATTTCCACAACGGCCGCTGCAATATTTGTAGCATTGTTATTAGCATCTAAATGTGCCAACGCTTCAGCTTTCATAAGTACTATATCCGCCAATCGGTACAAAATCCAATGTGCATCATCGGTAGTAACATTGTATTTTACTACATTAAATGAATTGCTTACTGCCAATAATCGCCGGGTATCTTTTGTTTCAAATAAGTCATCGGTTAAAGTAGCTGAAAAATAGCTACTTGAATTGAACCATGAACGCATTGAATGTTTTTGATTCAATGAATTTAAATATTGAAATTCCCAGATTGACTCAACAGTATTGCCAGGATAATACAGATTTCCTAAAGCCGAACTGGTAAGTAACGAATACTGCTTTGAATAAACAACTGTATCACAAGCTGATATAGCCTCTTGATATTTTCCCATCCATAAATCTACATCTGCTTCGAGCGCAAAGGCAGCATATTTGGTGGCACGCCCTTTTACCTGCGTTATGCTAGGATATGTTTTGGGCAAAAATTTTTCGGCCAACTTTACATCGTTGTAAATTTGCTCAAACAAAACTTGTTGTGACGATTTTCTTAAATTATAATCTTGCACATCGTTTTCGGACGGAACCAACGTAAGAGGCACCTCCTTGAAGGTACGAGCCAACCAAAAATAGGTGTAGGCCCGAAGAAAATAAGCTTCTCCAAGAATCTGATTACATTCAGTTTGGGTAAACGATTTATCGAGTTCAACAATGGTTGGCACAAATTTCAATACCTGATTGGCACCGTTTATCACGCTGTACATATTGGTATATTTAGTCATTGTATTTGACGGATTGACAATAAAAACATCGAATGCCTCTTTGTCAACACCAGCCCCTTTACCAGCATTTGACTTTAACAAATCGCCGCGCACTTCGCCCCAGTAAATAAAAGTTTCCAAATTGGTACGTAAAGTAGCATACACACCTACTATAGAAGAAGTTGCATCCGACTCTGTTTTCCAAAATTCTTCTTTAGTTAAACTATTATCTGGACTAATAGTAAGATAATCATTGCACGACGATAATATTATTAAAAGTGCAATTGGAAAAATTGACTTATATAATTTATTTATTTTCATTTTTGTAATCAATTAACTGGTTATTAAATTTGCAAACAGTTTTGAGAATTGTAAAAAAAATTTTCAAAAACTAACCACAGTACTGAACGTAAAATACTTAGCACGTGGAGTAACAGAATTATCTTGTCCCACAGCAAAAGGGTCGGTGTTGCTTCCTGTTCCTACTTCGGGGTCAACACCGCTATATTTTGTCCACAATAATAAATTTGAACCTGACAAAGTAAAACTTAATGCTCTCAAACCTATCATGTTGACCATTTTATTGGCCATTCGATAGGTAAATGACACGTTTGACATTCTGAGAAATGAACCGTCTTCTACATATCTATCGCTTCCAACCCAGTTAAAACCAGCTCCATACATTGCACGTGGCATATAGGTAACATCGCCTTGCTTTCTCCAACGACTCATAACTGCTGTAGTTTGATTGTTGTCGTTATACATAGAAGTTGTTTTCATACGTGTGGCATTGAAAATTTGATTGCCATATCTGAAATTAAAAAACATATTGAATGAAAACTCTTTATAAGCCGAAGTAATACCAAATCCACCAGCTAGTTTTGGTCGTGAATCGCCAATTTTCACAACATCCTGAATATTGATTACACCATCTTGATTAATATCTTCGTAAATAGCATCACCACCTTGAAAAATATAACCCGACTGATTAGAAAAACGAATTGGAATTTTTTCACCAGATAGGTTTGTTACAAAACTTCCATCAGAGTTTTTCACAAATGCATCCTCATCATTTGCAAATACTCCTTTATATCGCAATCCATAAAATGCACCCATGGCATCTCCCACCCTAATTTTCTGGATAATAGAACCATTATTTATATCATTTTGCTTGGATATTTCATTGCCACTTGGCAACGAAAGCACTTTGCTATCATTTTTATAAACATTAAAGGTTGTTGCTATTCTCCAATCCTTGTTTTTCACTATCACGGCGGTAAGTTCAAGCTCAACACCACGATTTTGCAATTCACCAAAATTCTGATAAGCAGTTTCGAAGCCAGAATTTGTTGAAACTGGACGCTGCCATAAAAGGTCATTGGTAACGTTATCGTAAACCTCTACAGTGGCATTAAATCGGTTTTTGAAAAGTGATAAATCCAGTCCTAAATTCCGTTGTTCCGTTTTTTCCCAACGTAGTGTTGAAAGTTCAAAATTATCGGGTTTTACTCCTGCTTGATCGCCATAATTAATTGTAGAACTGTAAGTTGCATAGTTAGATGCAGACACCGCTGGTGCACGACCAGTTAAACCCCAACTAAATCGAATTTTTGATTCCGTATCAATCCATTTAATATTTCTACTTAGCAATTTTTCGCCTCCAAAACGCCAGAAACCCGATAATGATGGGAAATTTCCATATCTATTTTCACCACCAAAAGCCGAACTTCCATCCCGTCGATAAATGGCTTGCACAGAATATCGGTCTTTAAAAATATAAATCATTTGTGAGGTTAATGATACCGAACGCGACAATGAACTAGTAGAACCCAGCGAACTAAAAGTATAGCTTGAGTAAGGAGTTAATATTGATTCAGATGCTGTGTTATCGGTTACCAATGTAATAGAACGAGCTTGATTTTCCTTCACAATTGTTCCACCACCAATGGTAAATAAATGTTTGTCGAGATGAATATTGTAAGTCAACCAGTTTTTTTGGTAAAGTGTCAGTCCATATTTTGGAACTGAAGTAGCAGTATTCACTCCACTTGCAATGTTTGTACGGGTATATTCTTTTCCGGTTGCCGATTGAGGTAAAAACTTATCACTTTCCGAATTCTCGTATTGTAATGACAACACACTTAACAGATTAAGATTTTCGTTAGGTCGAAGTTGCATTTGTACACTGCTGTTTAGCAAGTCTGATTTAGTTTGTGCATTTGCCAGATAAGCTGTTGCCACAGGATTGTTCAAACTACCCTGAAAACCAGTAGGATTAAGAAAATAATTGTAGGTATCATTCCCAAATCTATCTTGCGCATAAATTGGTTTCACTGGTGCAATAATATTAGCATCTGCAATAAGCTGAGAGGTGTTTTCTTTTTTTACACTGTTGGTAAATGACACATCGGATGTAAATTTCAATTTGCTCGACACTTTGTAATCGAAAGCCAAACGCCCACTTGCACGATTAAACCCAGTGCCAATGGTTGTACCCGATTCGGACAAATAGCCCAAACTTACTGAATATGAGGTTGAATTTCCACCACCCCGTATGGATAAATTGTTGTCGGACTGAAGACCAGAACGTGTTACGGCTTGCAACCAATTGCTGTTATTATTATAGTTTTCGTAGTTAATATTATCAGGTTCAAGAAAAAGGTCATCGGGTGTTTTTTCCATCAAATAACGGTTTTGATACGCCTCCAAAATCATAGTTTTATATTGCGTACCATTGAGTAACGGTAACTGCTCGGGGGCACGTGTAAACGAAAATTTGGAAGTAACCGTTACACTTGGTCGAATATTATCACCACGTTTAGTAGTAATGGCAATCACACCATTGGCACCTTCTGAACCATAAACAGCTGTGGCTGCGGCATCCTTCAAAATGTCGATAGTGGCAATATCAGTAGGCGGAATATTCAATAAATTGCTAATGCCTTCGGAGCTAGTCATATCGCTTTCGGCAGGGATATTACTTGTCCACGGAATACCATCCACCACTATCAACGGACGAGTATTTAAACCCAACGAACCCGATCCACGTAACTGAATCATTGCGCCAGCGCCTGGGTCGCCTGAATTCATTGAAACCATTAAACCCGATACACGCCCATCCAAAATCTCCTCGATTGACGCAGCTGGTATCCCCTCTAAATCTTTCATTTTAATGGTGGAAGCCGACGAAGCCAAGTTTCGTTTGTCAACATTCATAAACCCATTGTTTACACTATTCGAATTACCAACAATTTCCACACCCTTCAACTCGTTTTCATTATCGAGCAAAACAATATTAATGGTGGTACGCCCATTTACTTTAATTTCTTGAGGTTTACAACCCATAAATGTACAAATTAAAGTGGCGCTAGGTTTGGTAACACGCAATTGATAATTACCATTCACATCGGCACTTACTCCACTTATTGTTCTATTATTGGCATCGCGTTCAAGTACTATTGCACCAGTCAAAGGAAATCCTTTTGAATCTTTTACCTGACCCCTAACAATAGTTGATTGAGAATAAGAAGATTGTATTAACAATGAAAAAAACATGGCAATAATTATCTTCGTTCTGTTTCTAAATTTCATATTATATTGATTAATGGCTATATAACTTTATATTTGGAAAAATGGGAAATAAACAAATGCATTTTCTAGTATTGCAATACTTTGTCAATAATGTGAATGACACCGTCCTTGCAAATTCTGTCGGAATTGGATTGAGTAGTGGCTACCGATCCTAAAGCATCAGTAATGGTTAAAGTTCCATTTCCACCAGCTACATTTATAGGAATATAAATTTCTTTGGTACTAGTGGGCGACGATTTAATATAATGAGTTGTGAGAATATTCCCAACCACTTTACCATCAGTCATACTGCGACCTTGAATAACATGATAACGAATAAATTGTATTAATTTTTCCTTTTGAGCGGCATAAGTTGGGTCGGTAGTTGCAGGCAAAACAGGGATTTTACCTTCGGCCATTGCATTTACAATAGCTTCATTCGAAGGAATGAGTATTGTATATTTCAAATCAGAATTTTGATTTATAAATGAAAAACCTGACGAGGCAAAACTTGGATATACACTTTGAATAATTTTAAGAAATTCGGCATACTCTGGCGTAGTGGTTGTGTTAATTATATATGTAAACGAACCCTTTGCTAGCGA
Organism: uncultured Bacteroidales bacterium; assembly: GCA_903911085.1. Taxonomy (GTDB): domain Bacteria; phylum Bacteroidota; class Bacteroidia; order Bacteroidales; family Paludibacteraceae; genus Paludibacter. The sequence continues at coordinate 86,540 of CAIWCC010000111.1, forward strand.
TATAAATTGGTTTACACCATACACATAGCCGTTGCTTTTAGGTACGCCCGGAATAGTAATTGTGGGCATTGAGTCTCTTTCGGCACCAAAATACTTTCCATCTTTAATCTGCAACATATTACCGTTCAATGTTTCGTAAAAACCATCTGCAAAGCTTGATGGATCAAGGCTTGAAAGAATGGTATTATTGCCCAACAATGATTCCATTTCGGTAACATTCATATTTCTGTAAACGCCATTTTCTCTTATTTGAAAAACTGGTTTCAATGGGTCAGCAACATTATAAACGATGCCAATACGTGCAAAAGCCTCATCGGTTGGTGCAAAAAAGCTGTAGTGAGCCAACTTCTGACTAAGTGCATTAAAATAGCCCGAAACATATAGCAAACGACCAAGTAATGAGTAAGTAGGCGAAAAAAACGCAGGTGCACAAACCGATTTAAATGCATCGGGCTCAACCACTTGCTTGGTTTGATACAATAAACCATTAGAAAGCATTTTCACCGAATTGATATCCTCCGGTTTTAAATCCACCGAGTTGAAAAGCATATTAAATGCCAATCCATTCTGAACTTTTGAAGGCCAATAAGTAGAAGTCGAAAAATGACTTTTGAACAATAAATCGGTGGTATAAGTTGGAATTAATTGCTCGCTTCCAAAAATTGTAGCGAGATTGTTAATGTATTTTTCAAATGCAGATTTTGTGGGAATATAAGCAGTTAAAGCATATCCTTTTTCATAATCTAAACCCGGCACAATAGAATAATTTCTACGAAATAAAGAATCGAGAATTCCATCATTGTTGGGGTCGCCATAGTTTCCTTGAAGGCGTGTGCCTGTTAAATCGAAAGTATATGTTGCATATCGTTTTTTCAATAATGCATTGTAGGAGCTATATTCATCTGTTTTATCGAGCTCCTGAGCTATATTGGTTGGCACATCAAGTACACGGTCGATAATGTGAATAACACCATTGCCCGAAGCAATATCCGACTGTAAAACCGAAGCACCCAACACATTAAACTTTCCGGAAATAGAACTTCCTTCACCAAAAACCTGCTGATAATCGGCATTTGTAACTGCAAAAGTGGAAAAATAATTGGGTGTATAAACTTGAATATACTTGTTTTCGTAATACAACGAAATGTTTCGTTTGTAAAGTTCAACATATTCGCTATACTTTACGTTAGAGCGAGTTGCGTACTTATAAACATCGTAAACATTTTTTGTAGCACCTGGATTGATAAATTGATAACTAAAAATCATCCATTTCAGCACATGAAATTTCACTATTTTAGTCAATTCTTCATTTGGAATTTCATCCAACGACGTATATTTTCCATTGGTACGGAAATAAGTGTCAAAAGCTTCATTGGTAGGTGCAAAAACAGTATACAATCCCGATGTATTTAACTCTTCCTTAAGTCCTTGAACCTTATCGATAGCTGCCACAAAAGTTGAAAAACGACTATCCGAAGAAAGTTGTTTGTATATTTCACCATCCAAGTTGCTTGGAATGTTATAAATATCTTTGCTGGTATCTACACAGCCCATATTGAGCACACAAATGACAATACAGGATAGAATCCACGTTTTTTTCATAATAGAATGCAATTTATTGATAGAATTTGATTTAATTTTTTTTGAGAAAACGATGTTCAAAATAAAAGTTGAAACAAGATATTAGTATTTTGTAAAAAATTAAATTTGAAATCTTGATTTATTCATAAATCATAGTTTCACTTGATTTAATTTTGAGCCCACTCGGCGAAATAATTTTTTAACGCAAAGACACTAAGATGCTAAGACGCAAAAAAATTTATATGTTGTATATTTGAATTTTGCGTCTTTGTGACTTTACGTTCTTAGCGGTCTAAAATGTGTTATAGACTTATCGTAGTAGACCCAATTTTCAAATTTTCAAATTCTCTCATTTTCAAATTGCACTTTAGTTAATTCTGAAATTTAGCTTTCATTTTGGAAACTTCAATTCCTGCAAATAGCACTGCAAAAAGTCCATGAGTATCGTTTTTGAGGAATGGACGTGCCAAATAATAATTCACATCTTCGGAGCACATTGTACCCATGCAAATATTATTAACAGTTCCATCAGGTTCAATTTGAGTTTTTACAGCGTGCCAGCCTTTCTCAACAACCGATTGGTATTTTTTTTCATCCAACCAACCATTGGTAACACCTCGAGCAATGGCCATCGTAAAAATGGCTGTTCCCGAAACTTCTTCTTTGGAATCAGCTCTGTCTATTACATTGTACCAAAAACCGATTTTGTTTTGATACCGCACCAACGATTCCACGTGTTTACGATATTGTGCCAGAATGGCTTTATATTTTGGGTGCGATTTGGGCAAATTGAGCAAAACCTCAGTGGTAGCCCATATAGCCCAGCCATTTGCGCGTGACCAATGTGGTAATTTTACGGCATTGGTTGAATAATGAGCATGCATATACAACTGAGCTGTTTCATCCCATACTTCTTTTTGAAAACCCAATACTTGCGAAGCTGCATCATCCAAAAATGCTTTTTTGAGTTCGGGTGTTTTGGCTTGCTTGGAAGCCTGAACCAAAAATGGAATGCCCATAAACATATCGTCTACCCACGTGGTATATTGCACTGGCGAAGTTCGTGTAAAAATATTGGCACCTGGCAAACGAATTTGCTCATTTTTGGCATAATTCATAATTCTATTTACAAATTTCTCATAATCGGGACGATTTGTAAAACTAGAATCTTTTATAAGCTTGTAAATCAGAGGCAAAGTAGGTGCTGTAGTAAAATCGAGCAATTTGGAATCTACAATAAAACTATTGTCGGAATCAATCGCATTTAATTCCTTCACCTGATACTCCACAAACGGTAGTCCATTGAGATGAAAATCGCAGAAATTGGTGGCATAATCATCATATTTTTTATCGCCCGAGATTTCCGACAATTGTTGCATAGCCCAAGCCACGCCTCCATTGTGGTAATTCCATGTATAATTAGTACCCCAAATTAGTGGATTTATCAATTTTCCTAACACTTCAACTTTGGGAATCGTCCAAGTAATTGGCTCTGTTTGACCAGTATACATACGTCCAAAAACCAATTCGCTTTCGGGAGCGTATTTTGTATTCAAACCATTGCGAACACCATTCAACGAATCATTTTTAAATGGCCCTATTACCAACCAATTGGATACCTTTAAAATAGCAGGATCGATATTTGGCAAATTATTAAGCCCAATTGTTGGATAATCAATCGTTGTTGTAACCGAACCTTTGGCACTCGGTGGTTGAATATACACTCGCCATTCATTGCCCTTGGTTTCGGACTTAATAAGCAGATTGTTATATCCTTTTTTTAGATGAATAGAAAATGAATCGGACATTTCAACACTACGTTCATCGTATTTAAGAATAATTTTTTTATCACTTTGCTTAGAATAAACCTGTACATCATTTAACCAAACCTTACACCCATCATTGTGCTCTATTTGGATATTCATGTCGGTTTCCTTTAGGGATTTTATTTGTGTAAATGCATAAGCCACAGCTGGCTTATTGGCATAAAACGTACGACCAAAATCCACCACTTGCATGCCATTAAATTCACCCTGATTTGAAACCAAACCCAAACCATATTTAAAAGGTGTGTCGCGTATAAGTTTATCGCCAATTAGCTTTACAACCGAAATTGGAGAAGCCATTTGAACAACATTTTGAGCAGCAATTAAATGGGTAAAAGTAATACCCAGTAGCAATGTTGAAATTAGTATTTTCTTTGAATTCAGAATTCTCATAAACATTTTTTTTGTGACATAAAAGAATGCCAATCTTTATACTTTTTGTGTTTGTAATATCAATGGTTCAAATAAATTAATTAATTTTTAACCAGTCATTAGCTGCGTTTTCTTCAAGAAATACCTTTACTGGAATACTATTATTTGCAGAAGTACATTCAAAAAAAGTATATGCATCCCAATCGTTATCATTTACCAAATAGGCCGACTGAATGAGTTTCAGTCTTAAATTAGTAGAGTCATATTTATTTGAAAACCAATAATAAAAATCAGTAATTGATATACTAATTTTTGACATTCTGTAATCAAATATTATTTTATACTTTAAATCATTGGCTTTTCTTCGAATCTGAAATTCAATTGTTTCCAGTTCTCTTGCATTATAATTACCAGTTGTAATAACAGTTATGGTTTTATTTTCAGAATTTAAGTTGTAGGAGTAATTCATAATTTTAATTGATTTAAATTTACAATAAAATATCAAAATTCTCAATTAGAAAGTAATGCGATTACACTATTATTTCATTCAAAAATCATTTAACAAGGCAAATAAATAAGCTTTCACCATTTAATGAAAGCTTATCTATTTACTTTGGGCTAAATTACTGTTTTGTAATTTTTGCCACTCTATTTGCCACCTTTACAATGTACTGACCATTTTGAAGTTGGCTCACCGAAATGATATTTTTTCCTTCAACCCCATTTACTTCCATCACTTTTTGACCAGTGATATTATAAACTTGAATCATAGCCGATTTTTGGAGTGTAAGGTAAATTTTATCTGACACTGGATTTGGAGCAACAGTTAACATCATTTCTTTCTGATTTCTAACACCTGCAGGAGCAGTGGCAATTTTCACCGATTTGAATTTTGTCCAAGCACTTGCACCGCTTACGTTATTTACTCTAGCACGGAAATAATAGGTAGAATCGGACATAATATTGTTACCAACCAATGTATCCAATTTGGTTGTTGGAATGTTGTAAATAGTGAATGCACCTTTTGGTATTGTAAACACTGAGTCCCTTGATACTTGAAGCGTATAAGTATAAGGTTCTGTTCCTTGCGCCGCACTAATAGGCACCCAATGCGCTCTGAATGAGCTATAAGTAATTTCAGAGGCTGGTTTCACCGAATCCGGAGCCAAGGAATAAGTAGTGAACGAACCTTCATCTGAATAACCTTTCTTTATAGCATTGGCAGCATAGCCACGGAAATAGTATTTAGTATTTGGAATAAGCCCTGTTAACGCCTTAGTAAAATCGCCAGTAGCTGGTGCTGCATCTATCATTTCGTTAGAAGTAGTGTTTTCAGTAGTACCATAATACAAACCACGTTCTGTAACACCAGGTATGCCACCTAAGCGATGAACTGTAATTCCAATAGTAGCAGTCGTTGTAGCAAGCGTAGAAACAGGTTTAACTAAAGTTGGAGGTGCACTTGTTAAGTTCATTTGCTGATCTACGTACACATTATCCATATCTGTTTCAGGTGCATCGCCGTTTGCCGAAGCATAGAAAATAAATTCAGAACCCAAACCTTCGAAGTTACGATCATATGACTCTCCGCCACCAAAAAGCTGAATGGGTGTTTCGTCCAAGGCATCGGCAGCTACACCGGCAACTGTAGTGTAAAATGTAGTATCGCGTTTTATTGTGATTACGTAATCATTCAAAGTTGCATCCCATGTTTTAATGGTATCAATTTTAATTGATTCAGGAACTTTACCTGCCACAAAACCATTGCCCAGGGCCGGCGATGTTATTGCAGCCGCTGTGGTGAGCATAGATACACGTACACTTCCGGTATTATCTGCTTTTACCTGACTACGGGTTATACTTATTCCATTTGCATAACTAGAATTAGCTGTAGTGCTAAATTTGCTACCCAACAGTACTTTATATGTTGGAACCATTGTTGAAGTAGATGCAGCAGTAACACAAAATCTACGGTCGGCTGAAGCTACTGTTTGTTTAGTTCCAAAATAAGCAGCACCATTTGACGCAGAAAAATTTCCTTCCAGTTTGATGGCTGCCATCAAATTGAATGCAACGACTTTACGCATGTATTTATATCCTAAATCGTTACGGAAAGTATCTACCACCAAACGTGATCCGGAATTAGTACCATTAAATACTCGCAGAGCAGCCATGTTTTCATTTATCATTTGAAGCTTGCCTTCGAACACCAAACAAGGTAAATTACAATATCCCCACTTGTTGGGTTCATAAACCATACCTGCAGCCGGTTTTAAAAATGTAAAACTAGTGCTGCTTTCCATACTTTTAACAATGCCGATATATTTGCCTTTTTCGTCCATCAACACATTAGACGGAAGAAGTGTATTAGAATTCGGATAAGTCATAAGTCTTACCCCCTTTGTAAACGATGTGGGAGGAGCCGTAAAAGTCCAGTTAGTTTTAGCACCATTTTCCTGATTTATGTAGGTAAACAATCCAATTCCGGGACCCGAAACAGCATATTTTGATTTTCCTAATGTAGTATTGTAATTTGTAACATTAAATGATACTACTGACGAGAATGAACTTGCTACTGCAGAACAAGTGTCAAATTTCAGCACCGGATTTCCGAGCAAACCAATAGCAGAACCATCGGTAATCAGGTAATCGTTGTATTTTTTTATTGGAGTGGTGTTGCGAGCATTTCGTCCGTTGCCACTTTGGTCGTACCAAATTACAACAAAAGCACTATTGGTACCTACCCAAGTTTCAAGTGTTGTAGAAGTGGCTGCACCACCCTTTGACGCAGATACAGGCGAAGTCATTGAAACAATTCCGTTAGCATCAAAATATACATCCACAGTATCGTTATCGTTGGAGCGAAAAAGACGCATGGCGGGACCCTGATAAGCTGCTTTAAGTTTACGAACAGAATAAGCAAGCGTTGGCGTTTTACTCGATTCACTAAGTCCATCCAAAAGATAATTTTGTGCCTGAACTTTGGCCGAACCAAATGACCATGCGATGAATAAAATCATGGCATACTTACAAAAATGCGAAAGTCGATTTGTTTTCATAATACTTATTTTTATTATTTGATTAAATGATTAAAGTTTTCCTTGTTACACATTATTTTTTTTGTTTACTCTTGCAAATTTAAGACACAACCAAAAAATAGAAGTTATGTGTATGTTGCATTCTTTTATTTCAAGTGGTCAATAGAAGCCACAATTAGTTGTAAAGTGGCTTTGTGGGAAAAATAAGCCCCTATCCTCTACGGACAAGGGCTTACAATCAAATTAAACCATCAACACTAATTAACTATTTCGAAATTAATTTCACCGACACAGTTGGTGTTTTCACAATGTACAATCCACGATTTAATGAAGTTACAGGAATAGTTTGTAAACCCATTTTTCCATTTACACAATAAACCATTTTTCCAATAGCATCAAAAATCTCAATTTTACCTGCTTCGGTCAAAGTTACATTCACATGGTCGAAAGCAGGATTTGGAGCAACCAAAACATTAGCTTTTGCTGTTTCCAATCCAGTATAATTACCTGTTGTTAATGATAAAATATCTGACCATGCACCAGAACCAGTTGCATTAACTGCTTTTACTCTATAATAATACTTAGTAGCATCGGCAAGACCAGCTACTGTAGCACTTGTTTCGGTACTAGCAATGGCAGTAACTGCTATAGCACCTGATAAATCGGCAGCTGTTCCATATTCCATTGTATAAGTATATGCCTCAGCACCTTGCATTGGAGCAGTCCAATTGGCAGTAAAACCAGCAGTTGATTTATTAGTTGCCTCAGCAATAGTTGGCGCACCAGGAAGTGTAACAAAAGTAGCATCTGCCGAGTAACCAGTACCTGCACCATTCGAAGCATAGCCTCTGTAATAATGTTTTGTATTAGCTGCCAAACCGGTACGTGCTTGTGTAAATGCGCCAATAGTTGTTGACGCTTCATTCAGTATATTTCCGGTTGGTGCTGCTGCAGTTCCAAATACAGTTCCGCGAGCAGTAATTACACCTGCAGTAGTTGCGCCCAAAGTTGCGGTTGTAGCTAAAATTGCTGTAGCAGTTGGAGCCGAAAGCACAGGGACAATAAATTGCGAACGTTGATTGTTGTACAATGATACAGCATCAGTTTCGTCCCAAATGGTAGTTGTAGTTGAACCATAAAAAATCAACTCAGAAGCCAATCCTTCAAACATACGGTCTTTACCATCGCTATGACCTAACAACTGAATATTGGAAGCATCAAGCCCAGATGTAGTCGGCGTACCCAAAATACTTGATGTTGCAGTACCAGCTGTTGTACTTGTTGAAGTGTACATGATTGCCGATGAAGCTGAACCATCTGATGTCACGCTCATTCTACCAACTGCGGTATTAATTCCGCCCGGGAAATTAGGGGTTACTGCATTTACTGTTGATCTCCACAATTTATAGGCAGACACGAAAGATGATGTAAATGTGATAGATACTGCCATTTTATTTACAGCAGTATTGGTGGCATGACGATTTCCGAAAATTACACCACCATTGGTTGCATTAAAACTTCCTTCTGGTCTAACAAGGAAAAAAAGATTCATATTCTGAACTCCAGCAAGATTTAAAGCCGTAGCGCCATCATTTGTATAAGGGGTTACAAGTAAACGTGTATTTGAGTTTGTTCCATTGTACACGCGCATGGCTGGGATGACCGTTCCTGGAATAAATTCAACAACACCATCTTTTACCAATGTAGGTTGAGTAGACATACCCCATTCACTTACAGCATAAGTCTTATTTTCAGGCGCAGCAGCCACCAATGTTAGTGAAGTGCTTGACTCTATGCTTTTGATAATACCAATCAGCTTTCCGGTTGCATCCATCAACATATTGCCTGGTTGGTAAGTATTACCTGTTGCATAAGCCCTGAATGTAACACCACTTGCCACATTTACTGCTTTTGTAGTATTGGTAGTTGCAGCCGAATTAGTTGCAAAAGTACCATCTGGAATTCCAGCACCTGTAAGTGCCATTTTGGTTATGGTTGTTCCAGGAATAGCTGCCATCTTTAGAGTTGTGTTGGTTGTAGCAGCATTGGTTGTCAAATCATAAACAGAGTAAGCTGCCATAGCTGTGCCCAATGAAACAGATGTTCCATTGGTAGTTAAATTAGATGTAGCTACCAACTGAACAGCCAACGAATTATACGCCTGACGATCGTTTCCACTTTGGTCGAACCAACGTTGTACAAACGCTGTACCTGATCCAGCCCAAGTAGTAAGGGTATTTGCAGTTGAAGCACCAATGGCAATAGAAGTCAAAGATTCCGACACTGGCGAAGACAGAGAAACAAGCCCATTGCTATCAAAATACACATCCACCGAATCAGTATTGGTTGCATTTCTCACACGTACTGCAGGCCCCGTATAGGCAGCTTTCAGTTTGCGCAAAGAATACGCAAGGGTTGGTGTTTTGCTAGAAGTCTGAGCTAGACCGTCTAATACTTGTGCCTCGGCACTGATAGTTGAGAATACAAGTGCCGCAGCAAATGCAGACCTCATAAAAGGTAAAAGTTTTTTGTTCATATATATTATTTTTAAAAATTAATGGGGCAAAATTAGTGCGTAATACAATTGTGAAACTTATTTGCATGTTGCAATAAATAATCTGAATTGGTCAATTTTATGGAAATTGACTTCCAAAATCGAAACAAATGATTATTATGAATAAATACGAATTGCTGAAAAATACATATTCTAAACGAAGCTTGGCAACCAATAAAGTTACTATTAACTTATTGATTGCCAAACCCAACATTATGTCATCAAATTAATTTATCACCTTTTTGGTAATATATCTATTTCCCAATTGCAGTTGAACTGAGTACATTCCTTTTGGAAGCATATCAATTTCCAATAAATTACTATTAGCAATTTTATTCACTACAATGCGTCCCAAAGCATCAAATACTCGAATAGTGGAAGTTGGCATTATATTAGCAATTGACAATTTGCCATTAATCATTGAAACAACAGGTTCGTTCAGTTTACTAATAATCAACTCACTTTCAGTAGGAATGCGTTGAGCGGATATTGTAAACCTATTATTTATAGTACCAACTGTGGCAGTGAATGTATAATTAGAATTTAATAAATCGGTAACTACACCAGTTACTTTATCCACCAACATGAGCTTTTCCAAATTGGGTGCTTGGGTGCCATTTGCTTTAATTGTGGTCGAAACTGCAACTTTGGAATATATTCCAATTGACAAGTTTTGTACATTTGACATTGGAAGCGAATTATAAGCATAGTTCACACCATTCATCACACTGTAAACCTGTGGTTTGAATGTATCGAGGGTAAGCCATTTTTCCAAATCCTGTCCAATTTGATAAGTTACACTCTGGTCGTTATCCATAATAAAAGTAGTGACATCTGAACCTGTAGCATTGCTCACATTCAATTCTACAATATCAGACTGTGGAGTATCAACCATTGCTTGCACACCCTGTCGACTTGTTAAAGCAAACGAAATTGGACTAGAAACTCCAACTTGCACAAAATAGGCTGCAAACGGATTAATACTTGGAAGTGGTAGAGTTGCTGAGAATTTCGAGTATTGTGTATATTCGCTAATACCATCCGAGAACGTCATGAAATTAATATTTGCACCAGATCCAGTATATCTACTTAAGTATGGTTGCCCAATTAAGTTCCAACCATAGTTGTTACCACCAGCAGCACCCGTATAAGCAGTTACCGAAATACCTTTTTCAACTTCCTTGATTAATACATCAGTAGATAAAGGAAATGCTATTTCTTTGGTGCCCATTCCATCTGCCATTCCAAAAATATAACCTTTATTGGCCGTAAGCGTTGCACTTGAAATATGACTCCAATTGTTTAAAGTAGTTCCAGAAATAGCTCTCTGGGAACCATTGTATTCCTTTATAAACCATTCGCCACTAGCGCCCAATGTACCAATAGAATTCCCGTTAGAAAGTTTGATATCTGCCACCGTAATGGTACAAGGAAATGACATGAAATACCATTTTTTATCATCTATTGTTTTAAGAAACCTAACCGAAGTTGCTGTTATAGTTTCATCTATTTTGGCACTAAATGAATTTGTTTTACCTGCTTTTAGAGTTAATGCACCTACAGTTACAGCATTGTTATTTACATTCAAATTACTTATCGAATCGAGAGCCATACTATATACATTTGTTGGTTGATTGAGCGATAAACGACCACCATTTTCAACAGATACAACACTACTGGTAGCTAGCGAAAGGTCAGAAACATTCACATCTGAACTTATCACCGTCGGAGCAGCAGTAGTAACCGATTGAATTGCCGACCATGCTCCTGCACCTTGTGTATTTACCGCTTTTACTCTGTAATAATAGTTGGTACTGGCGGTTAGTCCGGTAATTAAATTATTTAAGTTTCCGCTTGTAATGCCACCTATAGCTGTTGCACCGGCTAAATCAGAAGCTGTTCCATATTCAACGGTGTATGTAAAAGTCTCAGCACCTTGCGTTGGCGCAGTCCAGTTGGCAGTGAAACCTGAAGCAGTAACAGCACTTGCTGTAGCAATAGTTGGAGCAGCAGGAAGCGTTGTAAAACTTCCATCTACGGAATAATTTGTACCTGCAGTATTGGTGGCATAACCACGATAATAATATTTAGTATTAGTAGTTAATCCTGTAATATCACGCGTAAAAGTTCCTGTTGTACCCGCTGTGGTAGCACCGTTTGCAGTCGGAAATGTGTTTGTATCGTAATATGTTCCACGGGCTGTAACTGTTGTTGCACCAGCCGCCGTAACATTTGCACCAATCGTTGCGGATGTAGCTGCAACGTTGGTTACAGTAGGTGACGTAACTGTTGGAAAACCAATATATGATTTTTCATCGTTATACAAAGCAACTGCATCTGTTTCGTCCCAATCAGTTGTTGTCGTTGTTCCATAGAAAATCATTTCTGAAGCCAATCCTTCAAAAAGACGGTTTTTTTGTCCGCTATGTCCAAAGATTTGTATTTGTGTATTATCAAAAGCGGGAGTTACTGCTGTACCAGCAGCAGGTGTTCCACTTACAGATGAAGACATTAAAGCCTTACCACTTGTGTTATTTATTGAATATCGGACAGCTTGACTAGTCTTAATAACAGGCCCATAAGAGACCCCTGTTATAACTGTGGCCCCAACATATCCCCGAAGAGCCTGTTTTAATGTTGAAGATGTTAGAAACTGCATTGAAAGTTTACCGGCAGTACCTGAATTTGGTGAAGTAGTTGCAAAAAGCGATTGACCAGATGTTACTCCAGGACCTGTAAAGTTCCCATCCATTCTCATTATAGCAAAGATATTAATCCCTTTCATATTCTGAAGATTCTGAACTCCTGCACCTCCATCATTATCAAAATTTGGAATATTGAAACGTGTATTTGAATTGTATCCGTTATACATTCTCATGGCTGGCATAGCCGTTCCGGGAATTGTTTCAATAACACCATCTAATACCAGAGTAGGCTGTGTAGCTAACCCCCAAGTGCCGCCTGCAAGGTATGTTGTATTGGTCGGTGCTGCTGAGGTTAAAGTCATAGTCACCTTATCAGCATCCACATCTTTTATAATTCCAATTAACTTACCTTGATTATCAACCAACATATTTCCAGGCTGATAACTATTTGTAGTACCGTATGCATAAAAAGTTGAGCCTGATGAAACATTAACGGCATTTGTAAGACTAATTGTAGTTCCACTGACAGTGGCAAAAGTTCCTACAGGAATCCCGGTTCCTGAAATTGCCATACCTACAACGGAAGTACCCGGAGCAGTAGCTACAGTTAAAGTTGCATTTGAGGTTGCTGCACTTGTTGTAAATGAATAAACTGCAGCAGTTCCAGCTGCAGTACCTAATGTAACAGTTGTCCCATTAGTTGTCAAAGCACCATTAACTGTCTGTACAGCCGCAGGATTAGTAGCATTTCTGCCATTTCCACTTTGGTCATACCACGTAGTAATAAAGCAAGTTCCTGACCCAATCCAAGTTGTGAGTGTAGTGGCTGTAGCAGCACCTCCTCCAGCTGCAGATATTGGCGAATTGAGCGACACCAATCCATTGGAATCAAAATAAACATCTCGCAATTCAGCACCAGCTGCATTGCGCACCCGCACTGCCGGGCCTGTATAGGCAGCTTTCAGTTTGCGCAGCGAATACGCCAGTGTTGGGGTTTTGCTGGCATTCTGTGTTAAACCATCTAATACTTGTGCATCCACAAAAATTGTTGAGAATGCAAATGCCACAGCACACGCAATTCTCATTAAAGGTAAAAATCTGTAGTTCATAATAATTATCTTTAAAATTAATGTGGCAAAATTAAATACTAATCAATTTCGCAACTTATTTACATGTTGCTATTTATAATCTCAATCGGTCAGAATAGCGGGTGAGTGTTCCAAACGTCCAATAAAGTATCAAAAAACAACTAGCCCAATCCCTATTACCCACCAGCACCAGCCTACAACTTTTTACGACGAATAAAGTAACCATAAAAGCTCTATTATACTTTGAAAAAAATTAGCTTATTTAAATAATAGTATTTATCTTTGACGAAATTTTAAAACAAGAAATATGACTTACACAATTGGAACAAAAGAAAACCCAATGGAATTAAAAACACCACCATTGACCAGCCAATATACAATGCACGTTGACCAGAAAGACGGCAAAGAAGTTTTAGTTTGCACTGTTGGCAAAACGATTTTACATTACGATATTCGATGCTTGGACCACCTCCATGCAATGCTGATTGAACATGGTGACTGGATGGAGCTTGGTAGTGCCGACGAACAGAAACCCGCAAAAGAAGGAACTGTTGAAGCATGGGGACGCTCCGACACAAATCCTGTTAACGGTTGGTATGGTTTAAAAAAAGGACTTCGTGGACGCTTTGGCATGTATATTCCTCCATTAATGGAAAAACTTGGACTAGCTGAACTGACTCATGAAGCTAAAGGAAATAAAATGAAAGCAATTTAGATTAGTAAATGTAGTTCATCACATAGAATTCAAAAAACATGAATAGAACGTATTTTTCAAAACACAAGATATTCTTTTTATTAATAGTTACAACATTGAATTGTAGTTGCTTAAGTTTTTTTGAAGATGAGAAATTCACCTTAACTAAAACGGCATATTCTGGTAATGAATTAAAAATTGATGGGTACTTTTATATTGTCTACGCCTCGAAGGACTCTGTTAATCCTCGAAATACAGGCATTACTTTTTTATACAATAATGGGATAGCTCTCACATCTCGTTTATCCCAATTAAGTTTTCTAAACAATTCTGAAAATGGAGAATTTAATAATTACGTCCAAAACAATCCGAATGTATGGGCTTTATACTCTATAGAAAATGACAATATCAAGATAGAAGCATTCAAACCTATGGGAGGGATTGGAACACCTATGTATATAAAAGAGGGGAAAATATTAAATGATACTACCTTTCATTTAGTCAGAGAATATGCATCATATAATACAAAAGATACTAGGGAGTTAGATGAAACCTACCACTTTAAAAAATTCTCTCCTAAGCCTGATAGTACTAATGTTTACATTCAATAGATTGTATAGATTTGCAAGTTTAGCAATAATAATTGAAAATCAATAAAACAATACCTAAAATGAATACTGATAATACAAACTCAATAATTATTATTCTAATATTTGGATTTCTTATTTTACTATCTTTTCTGAATATCTCTAATCCGTTGAAAGTAAATAGGAAAGCTAATTTATGGTTTGGCATATTCCTTTTGTTGTGGTCTACATTCTGGTTAGATGAAATATCATTTCTAATTTACGGCAATGAAATAAATAACCAACTGGCTGTTTTTATACACTTTATACAGTTTTTGACACCAATTGTTTTCTTTTTCAGTGTGGTATATTTCTCAAACCCTAATCATAAATTTAAAATCACTGATTTAAAGTTTATGATTCTGCCCATAATCTTTTTAATATTCTTGCTTCTAAAACAAATAGCAAAAAAAGATAATATAGACTTATATCAAGCCATCCTGACAGGGTTGCTCCTTATTCAGGCCTTTTTCTTTACAAGTTTATCATACCTAAGAATAAGAAAACACCAAAAAAAAATTCAGCTTTTCTCATCCAATACTAGAGAAATAAATCTTGATTGGTTGGAATATATTATTTTCATTGTACTGCTTATGAGTGGAGTATCAGTACTTTATTACATTTTATTCAATCCATTACATCTTAACGTATTTATTAATTCCGCTTATTTAATTGTGATTTTCAGTATTGCTTATAACTCATTAAAACAAAAGGAAATTTTTCCTTGGAATGAGAAGCAACGAAACGAAATAATTCTAATAGATGAAAACTCATTGGATATGAAAAGAAAAATTGTATCGGATGAAGAATTAATCCCTTTAAAATCAAGAATTAATCAGATTATGCAACAAGAAAAACCCTATCTGGACTGCGATTTGAATCTTGTGAAATTATCTGAAATGCTTAATATCACTCCACACCAATTATCTTATGTAATTAATTCTGGATTTAACGAAAACTTCTTTCAGTATATCAATAAATTCAGGGTCGAAAAAGCAAAAGAATTACTTGCTAAAAATGATATGAATAATCTCACAATTGTAGGCATTGCTTTTGAATCGGGATTTAATTCAAAAACATCATTCAATACTACTTTCAAAAAAATCACAGAACAAACACCTTCCGAATACAAAAAAAGTTGTTCCAATTTATAAATCGGAACACTTGCAAATCAATATTAATAAGGAAATCAACACTTTATAGTTTTAAATTCTAATGAGTTCCATTTTATAAATACGAACAATCGAGGCAATTTTCAGCACTACTTTTGCAGCATTATTAATCAACTAAAAAATAATGATAATGAAAAAGTGTATTGAAGTATTAATTGTTTTGCTTTTTGCAAGTTCGAGTTACGCTCAAGTATCGTTTGATGCTCGGGTAGGTGGAAATCTAAGTGGGATACCAGAAGGCGATTTCACAATGAAATTTGGTGCAAAAGCGGGTTTAGGAATTGACATAGCGCTTTCTGAACCTGTAGCTCTAAAATCTGGTGTATTTTTTTCTATGAAAGGGGTGTCAAATGGCAAGACCCCATTCGATTTTTTTCCTGAAAACAGAAAAGATTTGAATTATTTAGAAATCCCAGTATTGGCTTCTTTCAGATTTCCAATTTCCTCTAAATTCTCTATTGCATTAAATGCAGGCCCATCAATCTGTTATCTGGTAAGCAAAAAACCTGAAGGAATGACCGAAATGAGTTCAACTGATGTTGGCGCAAATGGTGGAGTGGATTTTGAATTTAATAAAAAAATAATAATTGGCATTGAATCACAAATTGGCTTATCTGAATTGAATAAAGACAGTAAGCAGCACATTGTCAATTATTCATTGATGCTTGGCTACAAATTCTAAGGATTTATAAGTATAAATCTGACACAAAACAATGTCATCAATCTTGATAATTCCAAATTTGTTTTTCTATTACTTATTCTCAGTTTCACACAACATTTAGAAACAAATTAAAAGCCCATCAGTCAACGCAATAATGTTGATTGATGGGCATTTTATTTTAACAAGAAATGGATATTACTTCACTGCCAAAGGATTTTCTACCACAGGTAATTTTGCTTTAGGGGCATTGTCTTTTTCAATGCTAATATCGTTAAAGGCCATTGCTTTTGGCACAATATAGGTAACCGGTAACGACCAACGCAAAGTATTGTAGGCAAATTGCTCGGTGGTGCCACCCAATGCATATTTGAGCGAAAGCATAGGAAAATCGCTGATATTGGCACAACGAATCATCTTTTCTTCACCTGTTTTTACCGACACTTTAAATATCGCTATTGGTTTTGTCAATCCCGAATTGCCTTGTTGAATGTTATTTGCACTTAAATTTGCAGTTTCAAACTTACGGATAATGTAGAAATAATCCAATCCATTTTTAGCTGTTTCGGCTGTGATACCTTTAATAAAATCGGTGTACGATTGACCTTTTGCATAAGAAATATCAATTACACCAGGTGATTTCTGATATCCACCAAACATCGAAAAACGAAAGTGTCCGTTCGATTCCTTTACTTTTTGGGTAGGAACTCTGTCGCTCAATAATGTACGCAAAATTCCTTTGTCAACCAACATTAAATTATTTGTTGGCACTACTCCTTCGGCATCAATATCAAATGAACCAATAAGCGGTGTTCCTGCAAATGACTTAGTAGCTGGTAATGCCACTATTGAAATGTTTTCTGAACAAAGACGTTTTCCAATTTTATTTTCAATCTTATTATTCGAACCTCTTGAAGAACCTACTGCATATAGCGGTTCACGTGTTGTCAACAAACCATTCCAGCCAAAAAGCTTATTGCCAAACAATTCTGCCAAAGCATCGCCTTCAAAAACCACTGGTCCTTGGTAAGCTTCTTCGATAATTGAGGCAGTACGACGCGCTTGTAAAGCATCGGCCATTTGTTTTACATCGGCTTTTATCTTTTCTACAGTTGGCAATTGGTCGTTGGATGGTGCATAATACAACAATTGGTCGCGCAATACTTCGCCATCGGCAGCTTGTGTAGTAGCATTTACAAAAAAACAAGCCGCACCAATATTGTATCTAATTTTGGTGGTTTCGCTGTTTACCAAATAAGTATTATTGTTGATAAAAAACACATCCACAGTAGAACTTTGTATATTCGGATAATTTTTGAAAATAGCTGATACATCTTTTATATTCTTTTCCCATAAAGCTTTATCATATTTCAATTTACCAGCTGGCATCAAAAGCGTTACTGGCTTTGTGCGACTGTAATCGTCCAATCTTTCGCTTTCTTCACTATTTTGTTGAGTTATAGCAGTTTGTTTCTGAGAATAAGTATCAATAGAAGTTTTGTACGATCTATCCAAAGCCGACCAGATAGAACGACGAATGGCATAATAATCGTTTTCTATTGGCATGGCAATATTGCTACCACCCGAATTGTAGCTTCTGGAACCACCCACAAAATTTTCGTCGTTGAAGGCATAATCGCCCACCATTAGTCGGTACGACAATTGACGCATAGGAAATTCTTTTGATGAAATTAAAGCTCCCAATGACGATTTTGCATTAAAAAGTTGTGCATCCGACATGTAATTGGCAATAAAAAACGGAGCTTTGTACTTGTCCAATTTCAAATCGGTTAAGCTGCGGCTCATTTCATCCGACAAAGCTTTAAAAACTACTTCATCGGAAGTGCTTTGAGCTGATAACGACATACTAAAAAAAGAAATGGCAATGTATATTATATATTTTGAAAGTTTCATATTGTTCTTTTTTTTATTTATTAAT
>CAIWCC010000112.1 GCA_903911085.1 uncultured Bacteroidales bacterium
GCTACTATTTTGTTATTTATGCTAATGGCTGCATCGGCACTTTTACTGTCAGTTTCGTTTTTCTTTTCGCGTAACAGGTTGAAATTTGGCTGTGGTTGAGCTGTATATCCTAAAACATCAACAAATAAAGCTCTGATAAATTCACCCTGATATTGTTCTTCCTTCACTTCTAAGATATTCGCTTGAATAACGGGATCACCAAAATAGGACAGGAATTTATTATATATTGGGTTCAAGTCGGTAGTGATACCTACTAAAAACTGACGTTCAACTTGTGTTTGGAAAAGTGACATAGTATACAGTTTAAATTATACGAAAGTTGAATCTGTTCTGACTAAGAAAACCGAATCAGTTTATAATCAGTATTTCTGGGTGTTTTATGATACAATAATACAGTAGTGTTGTAAAAAAATACAGACGACAAAGCTACACATTTTATTTTAGATAACCTCTCTTTTGTTAAATCTTTTTGTGCAATATAGAAAAATATATTTTTAAGTTATTGATTTATTTCATAATGTCATTATTAATTCATACCACAAAAATATACTAAAAACTGAACATAAGAAAAATGAAATACCCCGATAAGATATAAAGCATAACGAGGTGTTTAATTATTGTTTGGCAAAGTCGGTTTAACCACTATACAACAGATATTAGTGAAATTATCACGGAGCAACAAGCCAATTCTCCTAGTGTAATTACGTTTATTGCCGATGGCGCAAAAGTAGCTTTCTCGTCGTGGTGGATGGAAATTACGGATGAAGATGAAAAATTGAAAAAATATGGACCCTACACCGAAGATAAAATAATGGTTGCACGAAAAACCATAATGGGAGATAAACTCAGAGGTAAATACACGACAACTATGATAGCTAAAATGAATATTGGCAAAATAGTTAAAAGGACAGTTGAGCTACAAATGGAACTTGCCATACCACCCAAAATTGAAGAAGTGATGCGTTTTAGCATTATTTTCGAATTTGACGATTCGAGAGCAATTGCTTTGTACGAAAAATACCTCACCGAGATTGTAACACCCAAAATTCCTAATGGAGGAAAAGTGATAATCCGTGGTTTTACAGATGTTATTGGCGATATAGATCACAACCAACGCTTGTCATTGTTGCGTGCCAACGATGTAAGAAAAATTATGGAAGCCAGTTTGAAAAAGTCGGGTAGAAACGATGCAACTTTTGAGGTTAGCGGTTTTGGTGAAGATGAAAAAACATCGCCTTTCGAAAACAAATTACCCGAAGAGCGCTTTTATAATCGTACTGTAATTATTGATATTGAAAAATAAGATTGAGATTAGTTGGTTTAGTTTTTTGATAGACAGAGATTTCAATTGAAGTCTCTGTCTTTTTTCAATTCCTAATAACTGCCGCAAGCAAATTTGTAGAAATTGATAGAATAAAATCAGGCTATCACTAAAAAAGTGTAAAATCAAACTTTCTTTAAATATTTGATTGTGGATGTTTGAAATTATATTTTCAAATTTGTATATTTGCAAAATGAAATTTTAAAAACAATTTCATTCAAAAAGAAGTTTGTATATTTGCAGTACAATTAATTTGAAGATTATGCCAAAACTATATGAGTATTTCGGATTAGTTTTTTTGTTTTATTCTCATGAACATGAACCAATTCATATTCATGGGAAATATCAAGATACGGAAAGTAAGGCTGAAATAATCTTTGAAAATGGTAAGTTCAAAGAAATTAGCATTAAAGAAGTACAAGGTAAAAAGCCATTAGACACTAAAAACTTAAAAAAGTTCAAGAAAATTGTTGAACTATATAGAGACGATATTATTAGAAAATGGATTGATTTCTTTGTCTATAATATTGAGTTTCCTTCCGAAAAAATTACAAAAAAAATATAAAACAATGATTGTTTCAATTGTTAATGCAGAATACGTTGGTGAGTATGGAATTAAATTTTCATTCTCAGATGGGATTGAAAAGGTGATAGACTTTTCAGGGTTTCTAAAAAATGCTAGAAATTCAATGACTAAAAAATATTTAGATAAGCAGTTATTTAAAAGATTTTCAATTGAATATGGAGATATAATTTGGAATGATTATGAAATGTGTTTCCCAATTTGGGACTTACACGAAGGCAATATTTAATGTTTGATACTTTTATCTCAAGTTCTTCAAACCTTTTTTTGCTCTGTTGTGTGGGAAACAAAGTTATACTGATGTAGTATGGCTTACTGATAAAATCGCTATACACTACTTGATTTATATATTCTAAATTTAACAGGCTGAATTTCTTGATTGAAATTCAGCCTGTCTTTTTTTGCAAAACAACGGACAAGCGTCTTCCCATTCGCAAAAAAATGACATAATAAGCGACAATGATGTCACTTGTCCTCTTTAACCCTAATTAAACCATAGTTATCAACTTTCCACTGTCAATTATCAATTGTCAATTGTCAATTATTTTCAGGTGTGAATCTTACAACTTATTCTCAATGTTGTGTAACTTCAGCATTTACATAAACATCTAATTTTGTTTCGTTGAGAAAATACATTTTCAACATAAAATATACTTTTATGAAAACAAAATTACTAAGCACATTATCAGC
Source organism: uncultured Bacteroidales bacterium (assembly GCA_903911085.1). GTDB lineage: Bacteria > Bacteroidota > Bacteroidia > Bacteroidales > Paludibacteraceae > Paludibacter. Next base: position 2,595 of record CAIWCC010000112.1, read on the forward strand.
AGTTTTGCTGTTTATGTTGCCGATTGTAGGTTTCGGGCAAGCACCAAATTTGGGTGTAACTTCCACTTTTGCACTTTTCACAGGAACTGGAGCTTTTGATAATACCGGAGCAAGTTATGTTACAGGCGATATTGGTAGTAATGTTAGCCCAATAACTGGATTCCCAAATCCAGGAACAGTAGTTGGGTTATCACATCAAATTGATGCAGTGTCAGCACAAGCATCTATTGATGTAAACGTTGCTTATGGTCAATTGAGCGAACTGTCGGTATTTACTGTTCTTGGCACTACAATGGGTAGTGGTCAGGTACTTAAATCTGGGATTTATCACACTGGTGCCGCTACAACTATTAATGGCGATTTAATTTTAGACGGTGAAGGAGATGCCAATGCATTATTTATTATCAAAATTGGAGGCGCATTATCCACTGGTACTTTTGCCAATATTGTGTTGCGAAATTCAGCTTCTATGTGCAATGTCTTTTGGCAAGTAGAAGGTCAATTTAACTTAGGCGAAAGTTCGGTTTTCAGGGGTACAATTGTTGCCGATGGAGCTATAAATTTATTAGAAGGTTCATCTCTTTTGGGTAGAGGATTAACACGCGCTGGAGCTATTTCTTTGCACAATAATGTTGTTTCGGCGGTTCTGAAACCTGCAGCTTCGGTTATCACTGCTGGTGGTGCTACCACTTTTTGTGCAGGTGGTAGCGTTGTTCTTTCTGGCAATGTAGGTGGCACTTGGAGCAATGGAGCAACCACTGCTGCAATAACCGTTACTACAGCAGGCGATTATTATGTTACTAATACAAATGCTTGTGGTAGTGCAATTTCCAATCATATTGCAGTTACATTAACACCCGCAGCAATGGCTTCAGTAATTACAGCCAATGGTGCAACATCATTCTGTGCTGGTGGTAGTGTTGTTCTTTCGGGAAATGTAGGTGGTACTTGGAGTACAGGAGCTACAACTGCTGCAATAACAGTTTCTACAGCTGGCGATTATTATGTTACTAATACAACTACATGTGGGAGTGCAACTTCCAATCATGTTGCAGTTACATTAACTTCGGCAGCAACTGCTTCGGTAATTACTGCTGGTGGTCCAATTGCATTTTGTGCTGGTGGAAATGTAATTCTTTCAGGAAATGTTGGTGGTACTTGGAGTACTGGTGCTACAACTGCCGCAATAACCGTTTCTACAGCAGGCAATTATTATGTAACCAATACCAATACTTGTGGTAGCGTAACTTCCAATCATATTGTAGTTTCAATTACTCCTGCAGCAACCGCATCGGTTATTACAGCAGCTACTTCTACTGCATTATGTAATGGTGGAAGTGTTGTCCTTTCAGGAAATGTTGGTGGAACTTGGAGTACAGGTGCTACTACTGCATCCTTAACTGTAACTACAGCCGGCGATTTTTATGTAACCAATACCAATGCTTGTGGAAGTATAACATCCAATCATATTGCAGTAACATTGAGTTCATCACTTACAGCTTCTGTCATTACTGCTAGTGGACCTCTTACTTTTTGTGCGGGTGGCAATATTGTACTTTCGGGAAATTTGGGTGGTATATGGAGTACTGGAGCAACTACACCTACAATAACCGTTTCTACAGCAGGCAATTATTACGTAACAAATTCCAATACTTGTTCAAGCGTAACTTCCAATCACATTGTAGTTTCAATTACTCCTGCGGCAACGGCATCGGTAATTACAGCAAGTAGTTCAATCGTTTTGTGTAATGGTGGAAGTGTTGTCCTTTCGGGTAATGTAGGGGGAACTTGGAGTACAGGAGCAACCACAGCAACCTTAACTGTAACTACAGCAGGTGATTATTTTGTAACAAATATAAACTCATGTGGAAGTGTTACGTCTAATCATATTATTGTGACTTCTAGTCCTGCGGTTGTAGCATCGGTTATTACAGCTGGTGGTGCAACTACTTTTTGTGTTGGTGGTAACGTTGTTCTTTCGGGAAATGTAGGTGGAACTTGGAGCAATGGAGCAACCACTGTAACTATTTCTGTTGCCACTGCTGGCGATTTTTATGTTACAAATACTAATATTTGTGGTAGCGTGACTTCAAACCATATTGCAGTAACAATAAATCCATTGGCCTCAGTTTCAGTCATTACTGCTAGTGGTTCATTATCATTGTGCGAAGGAAGCAGCATAATTCTGTCAGGAAATGTAGGCGGAACTTGGAGCAATGGAGCAACTACTGCAACAATTACTGTTAGCGAAGCAGGTAATTATTTTGTAACAAATACAAATAGTTGTGGAAGTGTTACTTCAAATCATCTTATTGTAACTACAAGTCCATTACCAAGTGCAACAACTGGTGCTAATGCCGTAATTTGCGATGGAAATACTGTAATGCTAGGCACAACAGGAATTGTTGGTCATACTTACTTATGGTCACCAGCTACCGGGCTCAATGATGCAACTATTGCCAATCCAATTGCAAGTCCTACTGTAACAACAACTTATACATTGACCGAAAAAATTACTTTGTCAGGTTGTCAGGCAACAAAATCAGTTTTGGTAACTGTAAATGCAATCCCAACGGTTTCTACAGCAGCTTGTTTAGGTGGTTCAGTTAGTTTTTCGGCTACGGCTTTTGGCACAGATGTAACATACCAATGGCGAAAAGGTGAAACCAACTTAGTTGATGGTGGAAATGTTTCGGGGGCAACATCGTCTACTTTAACTATCAATCCTGTAGCAATTTCAGATGCATCAGCTAATTATAATGTTGTAATTACAGGAGCTTGTGCTTCAATTGTAACTCCGGTACATCTTTCATTGGTAGTTTTCAATGCTCCGGTTATTGTTACGCAACCAGTAAGTCAAACACCATGTGTTGGAACGGCAGTAAGTTTATCAGTTTCAGCCACAGGCATTGGCGTTACCTATCAATGGCGCAAAGGAACTTCAAATTTAATTAATGGTGGAAATATATCTGGTGCAAACACATCAAAACTAACTATCAATTCCGTGAATTCATTTGATGATGCAAATGATTATAATGTTGTAGTTAAAGGCGCTTGTTCGGCAGTAACTACTACATCTACCAATACATCCATTTCATTATGTACACAGACAGGTATTTCTCCTTTAAGAGTTGGATCTGAAAACAATGCAATAAGTATTTATCCAAATCCATCCAAATCCTTCATTAATATTGATGTTTTGGATGCCTCAAAATTGAATAATGCTGAGTTGAAATTGTATGATACGATGGGAAAAATGGTCGTAAACACAAATCTGACTCAGAAATTAACAATACTCAAAACTGATATTTTTCCAAAAGGAATATATTTATACAAAGTGATGGATAATAACAAAACCATTCAATCAGGAAAATTGATTTTTCAAAAATAACTGATTTCAAAATAATTAAAGCCTGTTGTAGTAATACAATGGGCTTTTTTTCTTTGAAGTTGTTGATAAAGGTTCTTGTTTTTTAACAGTAATATGACTTGTGTGAATCATGTAACATATTCCTATAGTTTTATAACAAATTAGCTCTTTGCATCACCTACCTTTGTTTTGCAATGGAGATACTTCCAATGCAAAAATAAAATCAAAATGAATAATAAATTATTTACTACATTAATAACAGTTTTACTGTTTTTAATACCGAATGCAATTTTCGGACAAGCAATAAATTTAAAGACTGCGGCAAACTTTGCACTTTTCTCAACAAATGGTGCGGTAAGCAATACTGGCATTTCGCAAGTAACAGGCAATGTTGGTACTAATAATGGTTCAAGTACAGCTTTTGGTAACGTAAATGGTGTGATGCACGATAATGATGGTTCGAGTGCGCAATGTGCCGCCGATTTATTGCTTGCTTACAACAATTTAAATAGCGCAATTCCAACTTTTTTTCCAGCATCTTTGCTTGGAAACGGTGCTACTCTTGTGCCTGGTATTTATTCAATAACTGGTGCTGCAACATTGAATTTGGCACTTACATTGGATGCAAAAAATGATCCTAATGCAGAATTTATTTTTCAGATACAAGGTTCATTTTCAACTGGTGCGGAGTCAAAAATTCATCTTATTCGTGGTGCTAAAGCTTGTAATGTGTATTGGAAAGTGGAAGGTTTAGTTAGTTTGGCACCAGGAACTTCAATGAAAGGTACCATTATTGCCAATAATGCTGCCATAATTTTGACCACCCGCGACACATTGGAAGGTAGAGCGCTTTCTACAGCTGGTGCAATAACCGTTGATGGCGTACTAGTTTATACACCAGTAGGTTGCGGTAGTCCCACACTCAGTGGCCCCGCTGCTCCAAATCTTGAAACATTGAAATGTTATACTTTATTTTCATCTACAGGTTCGGTAACAAATACTGGAATATCAACGATTTTGGGCGATGTTGGTACAAATTCAGGATCAACAGCAGGTTTCGATCCTTTGCTTGTTGAAGGAACAATTCATCCTTTACCCGATTTGTCAACCGCAAAAGCTGCAGCCGACTTATTAAATGTATACAATTATTTGAACTTATTGCCTTATGATATTGAATTGCTATATCCAGCTCAATTTGGTAGAAACCTGGTGCTTACACCTCATACTTATATTATGAAAGGCGCTGCTACATTTACCGATTCGCTTTATCTTGATGCACAAGGAAATGCCGATGCTGTATTTATAATTCAAATTAATGGTGCTCTTACGACTAGCACTTATTCCAAAGTTTTACTATTGAATGGTGCACAAGCAAAAAATGTGTATTGGAAAATTGAAGGCGCGGTAAGTATCAATAATTATTCGGTTTTCTGTGGTACTATAGTTTCAAATAATGGAGCACTGGGAGCTATAAACTCAGGTGTTACACTCAATGGTAGAGCTTTCACTACTGCTGGTGCACTTACTTCTGCATCTATAACAAGCACTATGCCTGCGGTTTGTGTAGTTTCGGCTCTAAATTCTACAGAAAGTAAAAATGCAAATGTCGAATTGTCAATTCATCCAAATCCATTCGGTTCATTCACAAATATTAAACTAAAAACTGATTCAGAATTTAAAACATGTGAATTTAGAATGTACAATTCGTTAGGTCAATTATTGTTAAATGCTACCATTGGAAATCAACTCACTACGCTAGATTTGAGTTGGTTGAAGTCTGGGATTTATTATTATAGTGCAGTTTCTGGCAACAAAGTCATTCAATCGGGAAAATTGTAACTACTCAGCACTTGATATTTAGAAATTATTAGCCACGGCAAGGATTGCCAAGAAAGGATTTTGATTATTCTTTTTGGCAGTTTGTGCGATGGAATGAATTTGACAGTAAGTATGTGAACCCATTTGGGATTTAAAC
>CAIWCC010000113.1 GCA_903911085.1 uncultured Bacteroidales bacterium
AAATGAAATAACTGCACCCATTGATGGATAAACTGTTTTTCCACCCGATAATGAACCGGTTTCCATGCTGTAACTTGCTGTTTCATGAGCGTTTAGTCCATGTGTCATGCTTCTGATAAGGCAGTATTTGTCTGCTATTTTGGCAAGCAGAGGTAACTTTTCACCAATCTCAATTCCAGCAATATTTGTTGTTATTGGTTTGTTATAATTTCCAAAATAGTCTTTCCCAGCTTTTGGCTTTGGGTCGAACATATCTGTTTGCGCTGGACCACCATCCAAGAAAACAAAAATTACTGATTTGGCTGTATGTTTTCCAATTGGTTGTGTATGGGCTATGTTGCTTATTAATAGTAACATTATAAGCACAATGAATTGAGGCGTATTTGTTGGTTTCATTTTTTTTGATTGTTATTCAATGATTAAACAAAAATTCTTTTGAATTTATCAACGCCCATACCAAGTCGCATGTTGGTTGAAAATTGTCTTTTTTGTTTTCGGAATAATAAGTTAGAACTGTATTTAATTCTGTTTTAGTGGGAAACCTATTGATTACAAGTATATAAATTTCTTCAATTAGCTTCTCTTTCGATGTCAATTTATCGGAAAGCGCTTTAAGTTTTTTGCTGTTTTTTATTTTGTCAGTAATTTGTGTTGAGTTGAGCAAAAAAAGTATTTGTTTCATTGTCAGATTATTATTTCTATCGCTTTCGTAAGAAATGTCGCGCGATGGTCGTCCAAACATTTCTAACACCGATGTAGATACAGTACCATCTTCAATTTGTACAGCTCTTGTATCTTTGGGCAAAAAAGTGTAGGGTTCTGGTGCTCTACTCGAATAGGTTTCGGCCACATCGGTTATATCACATATTGCATCTATCAGCTGTTCGGCTGTCAATCGGCGAATAAAATAATGTGAAAATAGTTTTTCATCATCAACATTTGTTTTGTTTGTAATAGATGAACGTTGATATGTATTTGAATTTAATATCAGTCGAAAAATATACCGAACATCGTAGTTATGTGCTTTAAATTCAGCTTCCAAAAATGCCAATAATTCCGCATTTACAGGCAGATTGTCTGCTCTAAAGTCGTCGGGAGCATCAACAATTCCTTTGCTGAAAAGCCAAAACCAGATTCGATTAACCATTACTTTTGCAAAATAGGGATTTTTCTTATCGGTGAGCCAATCGGCAAAAGTAACCCGAAAATCAGTTTTGTCGATAGGTGAAATTTTTGCACCATCGGGCATTGTAACATCATAAGCAACAGGCGGAATGTCTTTTTCGATATAAACAAATTCTTCCTTCCATTCTTCGCTTTTTTTGTATTTTAGTTGTGTGAAAAATGGACTTAAATCAGCGCTATGTTTGTTGCCTGCAAATTTGGCTGAAGGACGCATTCCAAGAAAAAGCAAGGCTGTAGATTCAGCAATCGTCTTAGGATTTCGCTGTTGAAAGGCACGATAGAAATTCACTGTTGGTGAACGGAAATTGCTGCCCGAACAAACGATCAAATCCCTTGCAAATTGGTCATATGGTTTGTTATTGCTTATACTTTCTTTCATCCAGCGGGTGTAAGCTTGCACTGCATTTGGCCACAAATTACTTGGAAATTCCGATTTGCAACGAAATAAATCGCCCCATTTTAGTACTTGATATTCTACAAAACTATCTGTATTAAGCAATGAATCAATTAGTTTTGTTCGTTTTTCGGGGCTGTTGTTAGCAATGAAATATCTGACTTCGTTTGCTGTAGGTTGTTTGCCAGTAATATCAAGCATTATTCGACGAAGAAAAACATCATCCGTACAAATATCGGACGCATTTATATTATTGGCCTTTAGTGAATTGATAACAAGATTGTCCAATTTAGAGACTGAGGTTGAAAATTCTTGAGCATGAACTTGCAACGTGAAAAACAATCCTACAATTTGTAAAGATAGAATTTTTATATTGGTACTTTTATTCATTTTTATTCGTTGTATAACAATGATTTATACTTTCCTTTCAAATACTATAAATGGCTTCAATTTCAACTAAAAGATTACTTCTACAAATATCTGCTTTGACAAAAATACTCTTTTTTATTCCAAAATGAGCATCGCAGAGCAATTTTACGATTTTGTAATCAGATTTGTTTTTCAGATACACCCGATAATTTATCAATTCAGGATAAGAAGTAACAGTTATCTTGTTTTTTATTAGGTTATTGACTGAAATAAGATGCTCTATGTTTTCGATAGTTGTGATGGTTTGTTTCTCCACATTATCCATAAAAACTGTTTGTTCACCAACGATAGAAGCTGTGCCTGATACAAATAATAAACCAAAATCGATTAAATGCAATGCTTTTGCGCGTTCAAATTTCGGGGTCGAAACTTTTTTAATTTCAGCAATGGCGTTTCCCACCAGAACGATTTCGGAATATTTGTGAGCGTCCACTTGAAGTGAGTTGGTGATTGGAAACACAGTGTTTTCGTTTTTCTGCTTTAAGGCTATCACTTCAACACGGCAGCCGCCATTTTCAATTCCAATGCCTGTGGCTGCTGGATAGCCGTTTACAAAACTAGATTTGTTGTAGAAAAGTGTTCTTATATCGTTAAATATCTGATAGTTTTGTAATTGCTTGTCTTCTACATCATCAAGCATGGTTATATTTTCGATATAGTTCCATTGACGGACAATTTCGTTATAATCAAAACCATTTTCATACAATGTTTTATCAAGTAAGTTGAATGTTGACAACACGTTATCTTTAAAGTCTGTGTGCTCAAAACTGCATTGATTTGACAGTAATAAACTATAATTTGAATTGTCGAGACACAAAACGGAGGAATGATTAGTTTTTGAAAATGAGATTGAAAATTCATTTTCAGAGCATTCTAATAACCAAGCTTCCATTGTCATTCCACCATTTATAGTTGGCTGACTAACAAGCGAAATGGGGAAATTGAATGAACTTTTTGAATCAACATATTCATTTAATAGTAATGATTTTACTTTGAAATCTTCTTTGTCCCAACAATCAGTAAACAATGTCATTTTGACAATATTATAATCATTGTTATTTATAACTAACAAATTTAACTGGTCTAAGCAATGTTTAATTTGTGTTATAAAGTCCTCAAAATATGGAGATTGTAAGCATTTTATTGATATGCGCATTTTGCTTGAGAATAATTAATTATGGATTAATGCTTTGACTATAAATTGTACTAAGGGTTTAAATGTAATTATTGCATTTTTTTTTTCTACAAAAAATCAATTATCTTTGCACTCGAATTTTGCGGAACAAACTGCAAAAGCGTGTGCTTGAATACCACGTAAAAAAAACAAGAAGTAATGAAAAAACAAGTTTCCGTCGCCTTTATGGTGTGTGGGCTGCTGTTTACAGTATGCCTAATTGTAGCCAACATTGTTGAGCAAAAATTAATCTCCATTGGAGGTATCGAAGCCACAGCCGGCTTGCTCATTTTCCCAGTATCCTACATTATTAATGACTTGATAGCCGAAGTTTGGGGCTATCGCAAAGTGCGTCTCATCATTTGGAATGGTTTCCTAATGAACTTTCTGGTAGTAGTTATTTTCCGATTGAGCATTTTAGCGCCTGGTTCAGTGAATTTTACCCATCAAGCAGCTTTTGAACTTGTGTTGGGCAATACAGAACGAATGGTAGCTTCCAGTTTTGTGGCGTTTCTGTTCGGTGCGTTTCTTAATGCCTTTGTGATGAGCAAAATGAAAATTATGCAACATGGACGAGGTTTCTCAATTCGTGCTGTAGTTTCCACAATTGTGGGTGAAGGTGCCGATTCGTTAGTGTTTTTTACACTTGCATTTACAGGCATTATCCCTACTCACGACCTATGGATGCTTATTCTTACACAAACTGCAATGAAAACTGGTTATGAAATTATTGCATTACCACTAACCAACGTTTTGGTAAAATGGGTGAAAAAACACGAGGAAACAGATGTTTACGACAATAATATTTCGTACAACCCGCTAAAAATAAATGATTTGTAGTGTTTGCTTAGGTTGAAAAAGTAGTTAATCATTCGTACAAAAAGTCTGATTAACTACTTTTTCATATACTTCAATGTTATTTTTAATTGAAATTAAATTAGCTATTAATAACTCCCTACAGAAAATACTTCAGCAATCAAAGTTTATGATATGAACAATAAAATTAATGCTTCATATCATGCAATAACATGGAGACAATGATGAGCCCGAGCACCAGTCAATTTGACCGTTAAAGGCTTACGCATTAGGCGTATTAGCCATATCATTATTTTTTCTCTTTTTTCCCTTTTTTATTTTTCGGTATTTATTTCCAAAATATAAAATCACTGAAAATAAAATTAAAATTGCCCAGTTAGATAGTAAAAAGAACAAAAAGTCAACAAAACTATACCAACCAACTGAAAGTGATTCTTTAAGTTTCTCGAATAAATTTTCACGTTGCTCAGGTCTAAATTTATAATTTTTTTCTTGAGTAATATTCAATTCAAGTGTACTGTAGTTTACTAGATCATTTATGTACTTCATTTTACCGGTTGTACTTTCAATTTCCTCTTCTAAACCTCGTATTTTTTCTTGAATATCAAGCACTTCTTTTATACTTTTTGTACTTTGAAGAAAAATTTGATATCTAGTTAAGTATTTATGTTTATTTTGAAGTCGTGCTTCCAAATCAATGTATTCTTCTGTAACATCTCTCGCTTCAATAACTTTGTAATTAATTTTACTTTCACCACTCTCAATCATGGCAATAAAAGATTCAAGTTTATCAGATGGGATTCTAATTTTTAATGTGTATGCAGTTTCATAATCAGAATTCGTGAAGCTTTCGTTTTCATAATATCCGTCAATTTTCTGTACCAAAGTGTCAACATGAGCTTTGGCTTTTTTAAGTTCTTTGACAGTTATTCCTAATCGCCCATCTTTTATGATTTTTTTCTTGTAGATTTCATTGTATTTTACATTTGTACGTGATTCCGCAGCTTTCTCCATTTTGTTAGGTAATGATTCCATTGCAGTCATTTCACAATTTTGGGCTGCTTTTGGTTGACAAGATACTAATGAAAATGCAATTAAGATTATTCTAATGATCTGTTTCATATTTGTTTATAATAATATTGTTTTGTACTATCTACTTTATTTTGTGCTGATTGTCAATACCCTAAATATACGTAAATAAGAATTCTATTATGAAAATTAACGTCAAAGATAAACACAATTTTTTTTATACGCTAATTTAGTTCAATAGAAATTATTATTGTTAAGTTGCTCTTTAAAGTTATTTCAATTCGTTATTCACTATGAATCTGAAATATGTTACTTTTGATTGGAAAATTATTACAAAAAGTATTCTAATGTTCTTTGGCGTAGATATATGTCGTATAGGATAAAAAATAAATACCCGAAAAAACATCAAGCTAAATATGTGGTGCAGTTGAAGACGAACCTCATAAAAACATTCTGCTCTGAGTAATAGGCTTATTGATAAAATTGATAAAAGACTTCAGGAAAATGATATAACCGTGGTAACATATATTTTTTAAAACAAAATAATTTGCATTGTTTTTGAAGCATTTTTTTTGTAAATTTGCAGCTGAATTAAATCTCCTTGTTTTTCAATTATTTAAACAATAATACCATGACAATTCCACAACTATCGGTTTTTATCGAAAATAAAACTGGCTACCTCAATGAGGTTTTGGCCGTTTTGGCAAAACACAATATAAATATTATTGCCCTCACAGTGGCCGACACTAGCGATTATGGCATTTTGCGTACCATTGTTTCCGATCCTTATAAAGCCTTGGAAGTATTGCGTGAAGAACATTTTTCGGTTCGGATGCACGATATTCTCTCTCTCGAAATGGATGCTGCTCCTGGCACCATGTCCCATATTCTCGATTTGTTTACTGCTGCCGATATTTGCATCGAATATGTTTATGCTTTTAGCTTTGGTAGTAAATCTATTTTAATGTTGCGCACCAATAACGCCGAAAAAGCAGTTGATGTCATTCATCAAAATAATTTAAAAACTATAAGTGAAGCTGATTTAAAATAAAAATAAATTGATGTATGGTGCTAAAAATGTGAGCTTTGTATTTAGCTTACCATCTTGTAGCTAGTACTATTCCGTCCAACAAAAAAAACTACCAATTATATGATTTGGAATAAAGAAATTGAGTGCAGTTCACGCCAAGCGATGCGTGATTTGCAAAGTGAAAGATTAAAATTATTGGTCGATAGGGTATATGCCAATGTTCCTTTTTACAAGAAACGGATGGATGAAATTGGTGTAAAGCCTTCAGATATTCTGTCTATTGACGATATTGTAAAATTGCCATTTACCTATAAATCCGATTTGCGCGATAATTATCCATTCAACTTGTTTGCAGTGCCAATGAAAGAAATTGTGCGTGTACATGCTTCGAGTGGTACCACCGGAAAGCCCACAACAGTTGGTTATACTAAAAACGATATTGAAAATTGGCGTGAAGTGGTGGCACGTTGTTTAACTCAATGTGGCGTGTCGGCGGATGATATTATGCAGGTTTCGTATGGATATGGCTTGTTTACAGGCGGTTTGGGAGTACATTATGGTGCCGAAACCATTGGTTGTTCTGTAATTCCTATCTCGGGTGGCAATACACGCCGTCAATTGCAATTGATGTCCGATTTTGGTTCCACAGTATTGGCTTGTACTCCTTCGTACGCACTTCATTTGGCAGATGCATTGTCGGAAAGTGGTTATTCATTGGAAGATATGAAGTTGAAAGTTGGTGTGTTTGGTGCCGAACCTTGGACCGAAAATATGCGTTTGGAACTTGAGAAAAAATGGGGGATAAAAGCTTTTGATATTTATGGTTTGAGCGAAATAATGGGACCAGGTGTTGCCAACGATTGCTCAGCACATACTGGATTGCATATACACGAAGACCATTTTTTCCCAGAAATAGTTGATCCTAACACCAAGGAAGCATTGGAGGATGGAAATGAAGGCGAATTGGTTTTTACAACACTTACCAAAGAGGGAATTCCATTGTTGCGTTACAATACCCGCGACCTTTCAACGCTTAACCGTGATACTTGTGCTTGTGGCAGAACATTGGTTAGAATGAAAAAAATAACAGGACGAAGTGATGATATGTTGATTATTAGAGGTGTAAACTTATTTCCTTCGCAGATTGAACATGTATTACTAGAAATGGGCGAAACAAGCGCACACTATATGTTGTATGTGGATAAGGTAAACAATTTGGATACTTTGGAGTTAAAAGTGGAATTGGACGAATCGCAAATGACTGATACTATTCGCGATTTACAAAACTTATCGCGCAAAATAGAGCATGCACTCAATAGTGCCGTCGGACTTCATGTAAAAGTTAGTTTGGTGGAACCTAAAACCATAGCTCGAAGCGAAGGTAAAGCTGTGAGAGTAATTGATATGCGTAAGAAATAAATGAGCTTGGGAAGTGCAATAAATTGACTTAATTTTTTATTATTTTCAAATACTTGACTATGACTTTACAGCAATTGGAATACATTTTAGCACTTGATAAGACACGGCATTTTGTTCGTGCAGCGGAATATTGCGGCGTAACTCAACCCACCTTGAGTGCTATGATTCAGAAATTGGAGGACGAATTAGATTGTAAAATTTTCGATAGATCGCGAAATCCAATTGAAGTTACAGAAATTGGATTGCAAATAATTCGTCAAGCCCAAGAGATAGTTGTACAAGCTAAGCAGCTGAAGGAAATTGTTCAGGGAGAAAAGAAAATGCTTTCGGGTACATTGAATCTTGCCATTATTCCTACTATTGCGCCCTATTTATTACCACAATTTATATCAACGTTCAACCAGATTAATCCACACATATCGCTTAAAGTGAGCGAAATGCATACAAGTACCATTATCGAAAAATTACGTTTGGCCGAAATAGATATGGCAATACTTTCTACGCCACTCGATAATTCAAATATTTTGGAGGTGCCGCTTTATTACGAAAAATTTGTCGCTTATATTTCACCCAATGAGCCAATTTATCAACGTTCCGCGCTTTCGGCAAATGATATGCCTTTGGATCATTTGTGGGTGCTAGAAGATGGACATTGCCTTCGTAATCAAGTGTTTAATTTTTGTTTGGAAAAGCCGTTACATATATCGACTTATGAAGCTGGAAGTATAGATACTTTGGTTAAAATTGTGGACTTCAATGGTGGTTATACCGTTATACCAGAGCTACATATTGAGTTGTTGAATGAGAATCAAAAATTAAATCTACGTGAGATAGTAAAACCTGAAGCTACAAGAGAAATTTCACTTGTAATTCGTCCCGACTTTGTACGTGAAGGAATGCTTAATGCTGTAGCCGACTGTGTAAAGAAAATTATTCCTGCACATATGTTAGATGCTAGGTTAAAGAAATTTGCCATTCGATTGTAATTGAATAAATTCTTGTAAAACTCTCGCTTTTAGGCACTTTTATTAAGATGTTATTGTATATTTTTTGTGAACCTTTGTTTCTTTTTTTTTGTGTTTCTTTGTGGAATAGCTATTGCACAAAAATCACAAAAGAACCTACAAAACACACTAAGTTTTAAATTGAAGAATTTGAATCTTTACATATAACTCTATACCGAAAAATTGAATTAATAGTACTTCAAAACATGCAATAACCCTTTTTTTTATGCCACAAAATTTAATTTTAAAATTGCTATGAATTTATTTCAAAGTAAATGGACGCCATTGTTTTCGAGCAATTTTGTGGGAGTTTTCAATGATAATTTACTGAAAAACTGCATTATATTTATAGCTGTTGGATGGTCGTTGCCTGCATGGATGACTCAGTCGCAACTCATTTCTCTTGTTTCTGCTTCGCTAGTGCTTCCATATATTTTTTTATCTCCCTTAGCTGGTCGATTAGCCGTTATTTATTCTAAGAAAAAAGTTTTTAGCTTATGTAAATTGTTAGAAATTGCTGTTTTGTCATTGGCATGTGTATCATTTTATTATCAGTGGGTTATGGTGGCAGTATTCTCTGTTTTGTTAATGGGGATATTGAGTTGCCTTTATTCACCGGCAAAATATAGTTTAATTCGTGATATTGGTGGCGAATCGGGCGTGTCTTATGGCAGTGGAGTGTTCGAAATGATGGCGTTTTTGGGAATTTTAGTTGGCACTGTTACTGCATCTATTGTATCCGATTTTTACAATCAATGGTTAGTATTTGGTCTTTATATGGGTTTGGCAATTATAGGCTATATTTTTACGCGCGCCATTCGTGTAACAGAATTGCCCGAAGATAAAAGTGAAAACGTGCAGTTGAACCCTATTCGGTTTTTGATTAATTCATTTCGTTTTGCACACCAGTATAAACTAGTAAATGCAGCAGTTTTTGGAGCCTCGTCATTTTGGCTAATTGGTGGAATGTTGCAAATGAATTTGGTGATTCACAGTAAACAGATTTACTATACTTCCAATTCCACAACAGGTATGGTAATGGCCATTGCTGCTATTGGCATTGCGCTAGGTTGCTGGGCAGCAGGTAAAATTTCGGGTAGTGAGGTTAAAAAAGGGCTGGTTTTAATAGGGTTAGGCGGAATGATTTTGATGTTTATTGCTCTCACATTTTTCAAGCTTAGTTTTTTGTTCTATTTGGTCTGCATATTTATTGTTGCATTTATGGGCGGCATTTTTCAAATTCCCTGTTTATCAATGATTCAAAAAGCTAATCTTGGTCGAAAATTGGGTGATATAATTGCATATTTGAATTTAGTTACTTTTGTTTTTGTGCTTTTTGGAACTTTTTTCTTTTCGCTAACAACACATTTTACTAACGAGAATAGTTTTGCAGTTTTTGGTGTCATTCTTGCAATTTGTTTGTTGGTTAGCAGTATTTTGGTAATAAGTTCTTCCGAATTTTGGAATGAGACAAAAAAAATAATCCTTACGATTTTCAAATCAAATCATAAGGATTAAAATAGTTATGCAAAATCAATTAATATATCTGCTTCAATGTTCAAATTTTTTCGTAAACTTTTTGCCATCCGCATACTTATAGATTTTTTGCCACGAAGTATTTCGCTCATTCGTGCTTCATCAATTCCTAGTAATGCAGCAGTTTCTCTTTGTTTGAGGTTTTTTTCAGTCATACGTTCCTGAATTCTAGCAATTAATGGATTTGCAGGTATTGGATGAGGGTAATGTACTTTTTCCCAAGTACGAATCATTGTTGATAATTTAACATACTCGTTTTTGTCATTATCTGACAATAACTCCATGTCACCCATTTTGGTACCTTTGTCTATTAGTAAATCTATTTTGGCACAAATGTTCCGATATTCAATTTCTGTGTTAATACCTTTTTCCATGTCCTCTTAATTTAAATTGTTTTCGCATCTATTGTCTGTTTTTTTTACTTGGAAAAATAAGCAAGTTTTACAGAATGTGCAACTAATTGTTTTGATTATTTACAATATTATATCGGAAATGGAAAATCATCTATTCAAAAGCTAATATAAAACACAATTCATTTTCTCTGACTTGAGCTAACTATTTAATTTTTTTTAAATTGAAATTGTGAAAAATGAATGTGTTTCTAAGTTTCATTGAGCAAATTAATGTGATGAAGTTTGCTTTAGAATTATTGTTGAGTTGAAACGATTTCTTTTGTCTTTGTCAAGTCCGCTGAATTATTTCAAGCATACTTCAATCTAAAATAAATGTCATTTATAACCTACACTTTGAATTTGGTAAAGTATTGATAACAATGGTTCGTTATAAAATTTGATTTTTTGAAAGCAAAGATGCAAAGTCACTAAGTCGCAAAGAAAAACTGAAAGTTTTTTTCTTAAATCGAGCTGCATAAATTGCTGTACAGATGTATTATAGACAATTTTATAACGAACCATTGTATAAATTACGTCTTGTCTTTACTCTTTGTTCTTTGTTCTAATGTCTTTTATTATCGTTCCCTATCGTCTGCTACCACCTAAAAAAATCATAATGTAATACACTAGAGTTGCCAAAGAACCCAAAGCAGCTACTACATAAGTATATGCAGCTGTTTTTAATGCATCTTTTGCTTGTTCATGGGTTTCGTAATTAGTAATTCCAGCACCATTCAGCCATGCCAAAGCGCGTCTGCTAGCGTCTATTTCTACTGGTAAAGTTACAAAACTAAACAATGTTGTTGTTGCAAATAGAACAATTCCTGCCAACAATAATTGAGGAAAGGAGTTTACAAAAATAATTCCACCCAACAATATCCATTGCATCCAGTTGGAGGCAAAACTTACTACAGGGACCAATGCAGACCGCATTTTGAGAGGGGTGTAGGCAAATGCATGTTGCACAGCATGTCCACACTCGTGAGCTGCAATTGCGGCAGCTGCTACGCTGTTTGAACCATAAACGTTTTCGCTCAAATTCACTGTTTTGGTCAATGGATTGTAATGATCGGTAAGGTGACCATTGGTAGAAATTACTGTTACATCGTATATTCCACTATCACGTAACATTCGTTCTGCCACATCTTTACCAGTCATGCCGTTGGGAACGCGAATTTTGGAATAACGCTCGAACTTTGATTTTAAATTGTTTGAGATTAACCAACTGATTAATGCAAATACTCCGAAAATAACATAACCTATTAACATAATTTTGACTTTTAATTATTATTTGTTTTTTAATTGTTTATATCAAATTTCTTGCCAGTTGACAAATTGACAGTTGGGAATTATTGATTATTAAAATTCATCCGTATAAATTTTTAATTTTAAACAATACCCGTCACTTCATAGCCAATATCATCAATCGATTTAGAAAGAAAGTCGTTGCTTATGTCTTTGGTTAATAATAATTTAGCTGAGTTGTTTGCTAAATCCACTTTTGCTTCTACTCCCTCAATTGCATTCAATACTTTTTCTACTCGAGCCGAACAATGTCCGCAGCTCATACCTTTTATTGTCATCGTTTTTTCAGTCATAATAATATTGGTTTGAAATGTTTGTTTGATATTTTCAAAATTCTGTACTTTGTGTTTTGAATTTTGTGCATTGTATTGATATGAACGTAAAATAGGAGTTATTTGTTTATTTTGAATAATTGTTGGCTCAGTGTTTAGTTTGGAAATAATAGGTTTAAATTGCAACAACCGAAGTGCATTTAGCACCACCGATACCGAGCTAAAACTCATTGTAGCAGCTGCAAACATTGGATTCAGTTTCCAACCTAGAATTCCGTAAAACAATCCAGCAGCTAATGGAATACCAATAATATTATAAAAGAATGCCCAAAATAGATTTTGTTTTATGTTAATCATCACAGCTTTACTAAGCCGAAGTGTGTTAACTACATCTAGTAAATTGCTATGCATAAGTACTACATCGGCCGACTCGATAGCAATATCCGTTCCTGCTCCAATGGCAATTCCTAAATTGGAACGCATAAGTGCGGGCGCATCATTTATTCCATCGCCAACCATTGCCACTGTTTTTCCTGCTTTTTGTAGTTTCACAATTTCTTTTTCTTTGTCTTGAGGTAAAACTTCTGCCACAGAATGTGAAATGCCAAGTTGTAACTGTATGGCTTCGGCCGTTTTGGCATGGTCACCTGTAAGCATAATTACGTCAATACCCATGGCTTTTAAGTGGTCTATTGCTTCTTTACTTGTAGGTTTAAGCACATCCGATACTGCAATTATTCCCAGGAGTTCAATTTTACTAGCAATGTATAAAGGAGTTTTGCCTTGTTCTGCTAATTTGTCAGAAACATCTTCAAATTCACTTAGATTAATATTCCTGTCAACCATTAATTTCTTGTTCCCAGCAAAGTATTTTTCATCTTTAATGAATCCTTCAATTCCTTGCCCTTCAATTGATTGAAAATTGTTAACCATTTGATTTTTTAACTTGAGTTTTTCAGCTTCAATTATAATTGCTTCAGCCAATGGATGTTCCGAATTTTTTTCGAGAGATGCTGCCAGTGCTAATAACTCATTATTGGAAACTGATTTTGATGTAATTATATCAGTTACTTTTGGTTTACCTTGTGTAATTGTTCCAGTTTTGTCAAGTACTACAGTATCAATTTTGTAGGCCATTTCAAGCAATTCTGACGATTTGATTAAAATGCCATGTTCAGCACCTTTGCCTATTCCAACCATAATAGCCACAGGAGTAGCCAAGCCAAGCGCACATGGACATGATATTACCAACACCGCTATGCCAATAGATAATGCGAAATCAAATGGATAACCCATTAATAACCATGTAACTGTAGCTGTAATTGCCAAAGTGATGACAATTGGAACAAATATAGAACTAATTTTATCCGCCAATTTTGAGATAGGCGCTTTGGATGCAGCTGCTTCTTCTACTAGCTGAATGATTTGCGAAAGTGTAGTGTCTTTCCCAATTTTTGTAGCTGTGAATTTAAAGAATCCTGACTTGTTGATACTTGCTGAAAGCACCGAATCGCCTTTTTGTTTAAAAACTGGCAAGCTTTCGCCTGTTATTGCAGATTCATCTACCGACGATTTTCCACTTTCTACAAATCCGTCAACTGGTATGCGTTGCCCAGGTTTTACTATTATAGTATCACCTACAACTACTTGTTCGATAGGAATTTCTAGCTCTTGATTCATGCGAAAAACAGTTGCTGTTTTAGGCGCTAAATCTAATAATTTTGTTACAGATTCCGAGGTGCGACTTTTTGATTTTGCTTCTAAATATTTGCCTAAAGTGATAAGTGTGAGAATTGTAGCACCAGACTCGAAGTATAAATCATACGAAAATTGCACTACTGTAACCATGTCGGAATGCCCAAGCGAGAAACCAATACGATAAATGGCATAAATTCCGTAAATTATTGCAGCCGAAGAACCTAACGCAATCAGCGAATCCATATTTGGGGCAGCTTTAAACAATGTTCTAAAGCCATTTACAAAGTATTTTTTATTGATGATAACAATAGGCAGAGTAAGGAGAAATTGTGAAAATGAAAAAGAAAGTGCATTTTCTGAACCATGAAAGAAATGGGGTAGAGGCAATCCAAACATGTGCCCCATTGTAATATACAAAAGTGGTAATAAAAATGAAACAGAAACCCACCAACGCATTTTCATTTCATCTTGTTCAAGTTTTACATAATTTATTTTCGTTGTAGTACTCGAACTTTGTGGAACGTTCAAAATATGTGCTTTGTAACCTGCTTTTTCAACAGATGCTACTATTGAATTAATATCTTGTTTGTCATTGTCGTAACTAACTGTCATATTGTTAGTTAATAAATTTACATTGACATTTTCTATGCCATTCAATTTATTCACGGCCTTTTCGATATGAGGTACACAGGCTGTACATGTCATACCTGTTACTTCAAATTTTTCTGTTTTCATTCTCTTTTCATCCTTTAAAACATTTTTAAACGAACTTGAGACTTATTGGTTCAAAGTTTTATACATTATTCTGTCTGTTAAAAAGATAATTTCAAATACTAATTCAAAAGAAAAATGAGAAAGGTAAATATCGGTTTTGATTCGTTGATAATCAGTCAGATGATAGATTTCTACCTGCTAATGTACAGTACATCACCATTCAAAATAGCTCGATATTTTTTTAGCACTTCTTTGGCAGGTCCAGTCGAAGGATTGCCAATGCCGTAACCAAGATCGAAAACTGAATGGCAACTATCACATATTGCCTGACCAATATCATTAGGGTGAACACGCGTGGTTTGCTTTGCCTCATAAGGACAACTCATGTCGAATGCATAATACTCGCCATCGAAACCAGTATACACCAAAATACCACCATAGCCAACGTATTGACCTAACGGGTAAGATTTATTTTTGCTATTTTCGAAAAGTAAAAATTGATTGTTTGAATTCTTAAAGGTTGGATATGTAGAAGTGAGATTTAATGGAAGGTTTACTGGAAAATCGGGTATTGACGATTGATAATTATCATCGCAACTCGCAATAAAAAATGCAAGGAATGAAATTAAAACGCTGTATATTATATAGTTATTCTTCATTTGTTTTTGACAAAAACTTCAAATGAGTTTTCAAATAAAGTAATTAGATAAACGTCAAACCATTATAAACGCTCCAGACGCAGTTTATTAATTGGAAACGAAACACGGAACGCAAAACGCAAAACCCGAAACCCGAAACCCGAAACACGGAACACAAAACACGAAACGCAAAACCCGAAACGCAAAACGCAAAACGCAAAACCCGAAACGTGAAATAAAATCTACGCTCCCAATTCCCCAATTCTCCACATTTCGTCAGCAGTGAAACTCAAATTTTTTAAAGCTTCAATGTTGTCTTGCAGTTGTTTAACCGAGCTTGTGCCAATAATTACTGAATTTACAACAGGATGTTGTAAGCACCATGCCAATGCCATTTGTGCCAAAGTTTGATTTCTTTGCGCCGCAATTTCATTTAGTTTGCTAACTTTTTCAATTCGTTCGGGCGAAAGTTGACTTTTTTGTAAAAAACCATAACTGTGTGCAGCACGAGAATTTTCGGGAATACCGTTTAAGTATTTATCGCTCAACATTCCTTGTGCCAAAGGCGAAAATGCAATGCAACCTACACCATTTTCTCGTGCCAAAGGCAGCACAGATTGTTCAATTTGGCGTGTAAAAATATTGTATCTATCTTGATTAATCAAACATGGAGTTCCATTTTCGCGTAAAATTTGGTAAGCTTCACGGGCTTTTTCTGTTGGATATTTTGAAATGCCCACATACAATGCTTTTCCTTGTTTTACCATATCCGAAAGTGCGCCCATAGTTTCCTCCAAAGGGGTATTGGCATCGTAGCGGTGCGAGTAAAAAATGTCAACATAGTCTAGCTGCATACGTTTTAAACTTTGATCTATGCTAGAAATCAAATATTTACGCGAACCACCATCGCCATAGGGACCATCCCACATTATATGTCCAGCTTTGGTGCTAATTATCATTTCATCACGGTGTGCCGAAAAATGTGCTTTTAGCATTTTTCCAAAATTTGTTTCGGCACTTCCAAAAGGGGTTCCGTAATTGTTGGCTAAATCAAAATGCGTAATACCATGATCAAATGCATATTGAATCATTTTTAATGCCTCATTAGCATCATCCACATCGCCAAAATTGTGCCAAAGCCCAAGTGAAATGTTGGGTAATAACAAACCACTTTTTCCGCAAGCTTGATAGCCTACGGAATTTGTGTAGCGGTCTGATGCAGGTAAATATATTTCGTTTGACATCTTATAAATCAATTACTGAAATTTTACTCCACTTATTTAGTTATTATACTTTGTTTAAAACTTAACTTCAGGTGCTTTTTCGCTTCCTTTTTCGGCTTCGAAATAAGGTTTTTTCTCAAATCCAAACATTCCTGCAATTATGTTGCGTGGGAAAAGACGAATAGAAGCGTTATAATCTTTTGCAATTTCGTTGAAACGACCACGTTCTGTACTTATGCGATTTTCGGTTCCTTCCAATTGTGCTTGTAGTTCCAAGAAATTTTGGTTCGCTTTTAAGTCTGGGTAATTTTCGGTTATCATCAACAATTTACCTAATGCTGAACTAACTTGACCTTGCGCTGCTTGGTATTCTTGCAATTTTTCGGGCGTTAAATTTTTAGGATCTATGGTAACTTGAGTTGCTCTTGCACGTGCTGCAACAACTCCTTCTAAAGTTGAACTTTCGTGAGTGGCGTAACCTTTAACTGTAGATACCAAATTTGGAATAAGGTCAGAACGACGTTGATATTGGTTCTCAACGTTTGACCATTGACTGATAACGTCCTCTTGTTTAGTAACTAAACCATTGTAGCTGGACATTCCCCAAAAAAATGCAATAACTATTACCGCTACTACCGAAATTAAAATAATTGAATTTGTTTTCATTTGAATAAGTGTTTTTTTTTGATTTTTATTATAATAATGATTGGGCAAAAAAGAAATTTAAATTTTTGAAATTGAAAATTACCAGCCTCCGCCTGAACCTCCACCGCCAGACATTCCGCCTCCGAAACTTCCGCCTCCTCCGCCAAAACTTCCACCGCCACCACCAAAGCCGCCTCCGCCGCTGAATAAGCCACCAGCTGCAGCACCACCAATTAATGCACCAGAAGCATTTCGTGTTAAACGAGGAATATTGTGATTGTCATTTTCTTCGTGACCACAAAATTTACAGTAATAAGTCGTACGTTCCGTTCCAGAACTTATATATGTAGGTGCTACAACTGTTCGTTTTTCCTTGAGAATAAATGCTTTAGTTCCACATTTTGGACATTCGGAGTACGCACTCGCTTTATCTAAAGTAAAAATGGCTTGATTATCACATTTATCACAAACAAAAACATCATAATCTACGGCATGTAATTGTTCTTCAAACTGTTGTGCCAATTTCAAATGTGCATCCTCTTGTTTTTCACTCAAAATATGCATTTTGCCGTCACACACATTACATGCTATTGGTTGCCGTCTGATTTTTAGCATCATCAATTTTGCATAAATGTTTGCAGGCAATGTGGTGAAAGGAACGGGCAATAATAACAATAAATAGATGGGTTGCGAAAAGAAAAGAATGGCTATAAAACCAGCGATAGGAAGCATAAAACTCACTAAACTAATAATACCAGATTTTTCGTTTTTTATGGCTTTGTAGCGTGCAATATTACTTACAAATTTTGTGTTCTTTTTTATGTTTTGGATAGAATTTCCTATCCATACCCATGTTAAAAGTACTAACAATAAATATACTGCACCTGCCATTGGAAGAATTTCACCCCAAGCTATAGGTGTTGCTACTTGTTCAACTACTGGTTCTTTACGAATATATTTATCAATTTGTTGTAAACCAGCCAATAAACCAGCATCATAATTGCCTTTCTTGAATTCAGGAGTCATGGCTTGTGTGCGGATTCTACTGCAAATTGCATCAGGCAAAACACCTTCGAGTCCATAACCTGTTTCAATTTTTAGTTTTCGTTGGTCGAGAACAAATAGTACAAGTAATCCATTGTCTTGCTTGGCTTTACCTATTCCCCACGTTTTAAAAAGTTCAGTTGCAAAGCTCATATAATCTGCCTGCCCAATTGAATTGACTACAGCCACAGCTACTTCAGCACCTGTTTGTGCTTTGAGGGAGTCGAGCATAATATTCAGTTGCTGAACAGTTTCGGTTTTCAAAATACCATCTGGATTACTCACATAAGCATGAGCATCGGCAGTTATTGGATTTGGCAGCGTTTGAACCGTATATTCTACTGCAAAAGAATAACTTGCATAAAAACATAATAATATGAGAAGTGTTTTCTTCATAATGGATTTTGAATTTTTAAAAGTTATACAAAATGATTATTCGTAATTTGATAATTATTTGTAAGTTAAAACTTTAATTCTGCGAGTCAAGTAATTCTACCTTGAAAATTAAAGTAGAATAAGGTGGAATTTTAGCGTTGGTTGAAACTGTATCATATCCTAAAGTACTAGGAATATAAATTATATAAGAACCACCATTGTTCATTTTCGAAACACCTTCTCTCCAGCCTGCAACTACACTTTTCAAACTCAATGTGTCAACGTCACCTTTTCCAAAAACAGAACCATCAATTAAACGGCCTTCATAGTTAACTATAACAGTACTTGTTGGTTGCGCACGTCTTCCTAAACCTTGATAAATTCTTCGGTAACTGAGCCCTGTTGAAGTTGTGACAAAATTAGGGTCATTTTTGTTTGACTCAACCAAATTTGTTAACCATTCGTCATTCCTTAGTTTCCAGTCGATGTATTTGTCTTCGCTACAGCCTATTAATGTGATAATTAATGTTACGAATACAATTGCAATGCGTGAAGTTTGTTTCATTTTTTTTATTGTTATTGGAATTAGTTTATTTTGAGTTAATTTTTTTATACTGTTCAGAAAATGATTTTTTAGCAAATTTTGGCATCGAACGTTTTGGTCCCCAGCCGAAATAATTGAAAGGATACGTACCAATGTTTTTTAATAAACTAGGCACAATATCAAATCCAATGCGCTTCGAACTCATCAATTTGAAGCCTTGCATCAACATTTTTTCTGCTTTAGGGCGTAGGTTTTGTTCCACCGTTTTTCGTCTGTTTGCTAATAAAATGTCAGTTAATGGAATTTTCACTGGGCAAACTTCAACACATTTACCACACAAACTTGAAGCAAAACTCAAATGCGAAAAATCTTTGAAGCCACGCAGAAAAGGTGTTAGTACAGAGCCTATTGGGCCACTATAAGTTGTGTCGTATGTATAGCCCCCAATGGTTTTGTACACCGGACATGCATTTAAGCAAGCGCCGCATCTAATGCAAGCCAATGCTTCATAAGCTTCATTGTCTTCAAAAAGCGTTGTTCTACCATTATCCAGCAAAATAACTATCATTTCGTCTGGTCCGTCTACTTCGTTAACCTGGCGTGGTCCAGTAAAAACGGTATTGTATGCAGTAATTTGTTGTCCAGTGCCGTGTGCCGCCAATAATGGATAAAAGAGCCCAAGCTGTGACATTTTTGGTATAATTTTTTCGATACCAGCTATTACAATGTGTAATTTTGGGAATGCGGTAGACATCAATCCATTACCTTCATTTTCTGTAACCGAAATGGCGCCAATATCAGCTATTAGAAAATTTGCACCTGTTACCCCAACTTGTGCTTGGGTATATTTTTTTCGTAAAACCTGACGCACATATTCTGTCATTTCTTCAGGTGTACTGTCAATTGGTGTATTGAATTTTTCGTTGAATAATTTTGCAATATCACCTTTCGATTTGTGCATAGCAGGAGTAACAATATGGTATGGCTTTTCCCCTGCAACTTGCACAATAAACTCTCCAAGATCTGTTTCGACTGATTCACAGCCCATTCGCTCGGCAGTTTCATTCAATTCAATTTCCTCGGTTGTCATCGATTTGCTTTTAACAAGCAATTTAGCATCCTTTTCTTTAAGAATTGTTTCTATGAAATTGGTAGCTTCATGTGCATCTTTTGCCCAAAGTACTTTTACGCCGCGTGAACTAATTTTTTCTTCAAATTGGATTAAATATTTATCCCAATTTTGTAATACTTCACGTTTAATGTTGGCTGCCTGAATTTTGGCAGCTTCTACATTGTTGTAGCGCGCCATACCTTTACTTACGGCTGTATCATAGCGCGAAATATTGAATTTTATCGTATTCCGATGTTTTAAATCGAAAGCGATATTATCTGCATCTTGAGTGAATTTTTGGGCTTGTGACACTTTTTTTATTATTTTACTTTATCAGTTATTTGTCAATGGTTTAATAATTAATGTTTTGAGTGAAATAATTTCACTTGATATCTAGTTCTGACTGTTTTAAAGTATTTTGTTTGATTTATTCTGAAAATTTTAAACATCAATTAGATTTGGTTTATTCAGTACCGTTCTAATTTCTTCTATAAATTCAATCATCTCTTTAAGCATTAATTCGACTTCTTGTTCATTGAAACTAGTAAATGCGTCATAATCACCTCTTGTCCTGTTTTGGAATGCATTACGAAGGATTTTACCAAATTTATAATCAAGCTTTCGCGATGCAATATATTCTTTGTTGAACCAACCAATCAATTGACCATGTTTCGATGTTTCAAAGCTGTTTTTTAGTGCTAGTGCAGTCAAAGCATAATACATTCCATAGTAAATTCGATTTACTGCGATAGTTAATTTTTGGCTTTCAGCTAGAAATTTCGCTAACTCAATGGTTTCCAATGCTTGTTCTATCCGATATGAAACTAAAGCATTTCTATCTTTTTCATCCATCATCCGTGCATTCCTTTCTCTATTGCATTCACGAAAATTGGTTGTTTCCCTCTTAAAGTATTTAATTCTGATTCTGCAAGGATGTGAGTATCAGTTATTATGTTGTATTTTAATTCTATTTCGTAGCTTAAGTCTGAAATTTCTCTTTCTGTTTTCCAATCAGCTTTTTGTTTTAAAATAACCAAAAAATCATAATCGGAATACTTTCCCGATTTTCCTGTTACTCTTGAACCAAAAAGAACCAACTCTTTCAAGTTGTCAGAAAATCGAAGCCTTAAAAGAGAGCTGAAATCTTTTAAAATGTCACTTTTCTTTACATTCATAAGTTTACAATTTAAATGAATTTTTATTTAGGTTGAGTATTAGAATCAACCAACTACTATCTCCCAACTATTTCTATTATTTTTCAAACAAAAACGTAAAACTACCCACTCTATTACCATCTATAAAAAATTCGGCGCGATAGTTTCCTTTGGGTAAGATTTCATCTACTTTCCAATACATTACATCAACAAGTGCATCGCCAGTATATTCCACTTTTTTTGATGCTGAATAGCTGATATTTTTACCCTCGTATTGGAATACATTGCTTGGACTTTTAGTTAATACATCATCGTCGGGTCTTGTAATACGCAGATATACAGTTTTTTCACCAGTTTGAGCTGTTACGTTTTTTGCTATTGTGTAATTAAACTGTAAATTAGCAGTTTGCGAAAACCAACCAGTTTTTTTTCCTTTGCTATTAAGTGTTGTCATACCAAAGTTGGTCACTTCCATTATCGATGCACGTGTAACAACTTGATTCAGTGATTCTTTTTCTTTAGATAGTTGCTGAACCGTTTCATTTGCAGCTTGGTACTTTCTATGTACTTCTACATTTTCAGTTTTCAATTCTTTATTGGCGCTATTTAATGAGTCAATTTGGTTTACATATTGAATCATTACCGAGCGAACAGTTGCTAACTCTTTCTTTAACTGAGCTATACGACGAGCATTGGTCGATTTTGTGATGCGTAATTCATCCAACAATTGTTGCACCTTTGTTTTTTGATCATCAAGCAATTTTACCAATGAATCATTATGAATATTTGTTGTGATGCCGCTAAATTCAGAATTCAAATCGGTGAATTCTTTTTCAACTTGTTGTTTTTCAAAATTCATCATTTCTACTACCTCAGCCATTTCAGCATCTTTTTCTTTTGCTTTATTATTGAAGTAAATTGCCACAAAAGCCAATATTATAACTACAATAACCGATAGTATGATAACTATTAAACTATTTCTTTTATGAGTTTCCAATGTTGTAAATTTTAAATTTAAATGTTTTTTTTAAAGAACCGATAATACCTTTTCGAGTTTAATTCCTCTCGATCCTTTTATTAAAATGAAATTATTCGTTATGGGATTTTGTTCCAAATATAGAATCAAATCACTTACATTATCGAAACAATGAAATGAATGATTCGTTTTTTTGAATTCAGAACCAACTAGTAAAACGTTTTTTAATTGGTTTTGTTGTAGTAAATCCACTATGTTTTGATGTTCAATAGCACTGTGTTCGCCCAATTCGAGCATATCGCCTAGTATTAACGTCTTGTTTGAAACGTCCATTTGAGCAAAATTTAGTACAGCAGCATTTAGACTTGTCGGGTTGGCATTGTATGCATCTACAACTAATTTATTGTTTTCTGTTACAGTGAGTTGCGACCTATTGTTTTGAGGAATGTAATTCTCAAGTCCGTGTTTCAACAGTATATTTTCAATTCCAAAATAATTCCCAATAGTTATTGCAGCAAGCACATTTTCAGCATTATACGTACCAATCAATTTTGTTTTTACTGCGAAATTTTCAGCATGATTAATGTTACAATTCATTTCCAAAAATGGTGAACAATTGCTTACTTGTCCGAAAGTGTTCGCATTATTGCTTGACTCGGTTATGTTATATTCTATCATTCGCTCAACGCCAACAAATCCCACTTTAGTTGCCATTTCTACCAAATGTGCATTATTTTTATTGATAAAAATTGATTTTCCGTTATCAAAAATATATTTGTAAAGTTCTGCTTTTGTATTTTTTACGCCTTCGAATGAACCAAAACCTTCGAGGTGAGCTTTACCAACATTGGTAATGATTCCATAATCGGGACAGGCAATTTCCGCAAGAATTTTAATCTCTCCAGGATGATTTGCACCCATTTCAATCACTGCCAATTCGTG
This sequence comes from uncultured Bacteroidales bacterium, assembly GCA_903911085.1. GTDB lineage: Bacteria > Bacteroidota > Bacteroidia > Bacteroidales > Paludibacteraceae > Paludibacter. Next base: position 23,050 of record CAIWCC010000113.1, read on the forward strand.
TTCTGCAGTTAGTTTTAGCAAAGTTAGGGGCACACCAATATGATTATTGAAATTTCCTTGGGTGTAGAGAATGTTGAATTTTTCTTGTAATACTGCTGCAATTAGCTCCTTAGTAGTAGTTTTTCCATTTGTGCCTGTTATGGCTATAATCTTGGTGCATAATTGCTTTCTATGGTATCTGGCAAGTGCTTGCAAGCTATCTAAAACATTGTCTACCAATATAAACCGCTCGTCAATGGCATATTCAGCTTGGTCTACAACGGCGTATGCACAACCTTTTTCGAGTGCTGACAAAGCAAATGCGTTTGCATTAAAATTATCACCTTTAAGTGCGAAAAACATAGAACCACTAGGGCATACACGACTATCGGTGCAAATTACAGGATGCTTAAGGAATAAAGAGTATAGTTTCATTACGAGGCTATGACATTTACTAATTAAGGTGCAAAAATAATCATAAAACTAGGATTTGAAGCATATTATGTAATTAATTATTAATAATTCTAGTTTTGCAAAATTAAATTCACAAATTTATCATTACCAAAAGGAATACAATGCCCTAAAAAGTTATAAGAATTGAGTTCCATTTTTGTTCATTAAGCAATCATTATCACTTTTGAGTAATTTGGTTTGCAAAAAAAACTTATTGTTGCTTGAACAAAATTAATATAAATGTGTTTAGAAAAATATGAAATTTTAGTTAGAATGCAATAAAAGATTTTTTTTTATTACATTTGCAGTTGGAATAATTACAAATTGATTAAAAATACAAGAAATATGATTTTTGATGCAGAAATGATTCAGCAGGTTTACTCCTCACTACCCGAAAAGATTCAACAAATTAAAAGTAAATTACAAAGGCCTTTGACGCTAACTGAAAAAATTCTTTATGCTCATCTTTCGGTTGATGAAACTTTAGAGAATTATACAAGAGCTGTAGATTATGTCAACTTTTCGCCCGATAGAGTGGCTATGCAAGACGCTACCGCTCAAATGGCTTTGTTACAGTTATTGAATTCTGGACGAAAAACTGTTGCTGTTCCTTCTACAGTGCACTGCGACCACCTAATTCAAGCTTTTCAATCTGCAAAACTCGACCTGCAAACTGCACAGGATACAAACCGTGAAGTGTATGATTTTTTGAGTGCCGTATCTAATAAATTTGGTATAGGATTCTGGAAACCTGGCGCTGGCATTATTCATCAAGTGGTATTAGAAAACTATGCGTTTCCAGGTGGAATGATGATTGGAACCGATTCACATACAGTTAATGCTGGTGGTTTGGGAATGATTGCTATTGGTGTAGGCGGTGCTGATGCAGTGGATGTTATGGCTGGAATGCCATGGGAACTTAAAATGCCAAAGATTATTGGAGTAAAACTTATTGGCAAACTTTCGGGCTGGGCTTCACCCAAAGATGTAATATTAAAACTAGCTGGTATTTTGACCGTTAAAGGTGGTACAAATGCCATAATAGAATATTTTGGTGAAGGTACAGCTTCAATTTCTGCCACCGGAAAAGGAACTATTTGCAATATGGGTGCCGAAGTGGGCGCTACAACTTCAATTTTTCCTTATGATGTTAAGTCTTCTGAATACCTCAAAGCAACTGGTAGAAGTTTAATAGCAGATTTAGCATTTCAAAATGCAGAACATTTGCAGGCTGATATTGAAGTACTTGATAATCCTGAGCAATTTTATGACCGCTTAATAGAAATTAATCTTAGCGAACTCGAACCATATATAAATGGACCTTTCACACCCGATTTGGCTTATCCTATTTCCGAATTTGCAAAAGCAGTAAAAGAAAAAGGATACCCTCAGCAATTGGAAGTTGGTTTGATAGGTTCATGTACCAATTCTTCTTACGAAGATTTGACACGTGCAGCCTCTATTGTGAAAAAAGCAAAAGAAGACAATTTGACCGTTAAAGCAAAATTTATTATTAATCCGGGTTCTGAATTGGTACGATATACTGCTGAACGCGATGGAATTTTAGCTGAATTTGAGTCAGTAGGTGGTGTGGTTATGGCTAATGCTTGTGGGCCTTGTATTGGTCACTGGAAACGTGATAGCGAACCATCCGATAGACCAAATTCTATTTTGACGTCTTTTAATCGCAATTTTGCCAAACGAGCTGATGGCAACCCTAATACACATAATTTTATTGCTTCGCCCGAAATTGTAGCTGCTATGACTATTGCTGGCGATTTGTGTTTCAATCCTTTGACAGATAGTTTGTTGAATGCTAATGGAGAACAAATAAAATTGCAAGAACCGTCGGGATACGAATTGCCTCCAAAAGGTTATGATGTTAAAGATGCTGGATATATTGCACCAGTTGCAGATGGAAGCAAAGTGGAAGTTAAAATTGATGTAAGCTCCAAACGATTACAAATACTTGAACCATTTGCTGCTTGGGATGGCAACGATTATATTGAACTGCCATTGTTAATTAAAGCTCAGGGAAAATGTACAACCGATCATATTTCAATGGCTGGCTCTTGGCTAAAATTCAGAGGACATTTAGATAATATATCTGATAATATGCTTATTGGCGCATTAAATATTTTTAATGGAAAAACAAATTCTGTACTTGATGCCCAAACTGGTGAATATATTACTGTTCCTGGTTTGGCTCGAAAATATAAATCGCAACAAATTGGCACAGTGGTGGTTGCCGAAGAAAATTATGGAGAAGGCTCTAGTCGTGAACATGCAGCCATGGAACCACGTTTTCTAAATGTAAAAGCCATTTTAGTGAAATCATTTGCCCGTATTCATGAAACTAACTTAAAGAAACAAGGTATGTTGGCATTGACTTTTGCCGATAAAAATGATTACGATAAAGTCCGCGAAAACGATAAAATTAGCATTCTTGGCCTTTCCACTTTTGAAGCAAATAAAAACTTAATTGTAAAGTTGACACATAATGATTCGTCCACTGAACAATTTGAAGTAATTCATACTTATAATAATGCACAGATTGAATGGTTTAAAGCTGGAAGTGCATTGAATGGGATGAATAAACCCCAATAGTAAAAAAAGAGATTAAATATATTATTAACAAGGTCTTGACCTTTTAAGGTTGGGGAAAACAACACACACATTTTTATGGAAAAAGATTATTTAATTTACAAGCTGTCGGAGACGATTAAAACTACAAGTCGTATCGACAAAGATTTATTTACGCAATTCAATGTGAAACGTGGATTGCGTAATGAAGATCACTCGGGTGTATTGGTTGGTTTAACTAAAGTTGGTGATGTAGTTGGTTACGAAAAGCAACCCGAAGGTGGCTTGAAAGCAGTACCCGGAAAACTGTTTTATCGAGGTCTTGACGTTGAAGATTTAGTACATGGATTTGCAGCCGAAAATCGTTTGGGCTTTGAAGAAACAGCATTTTTATTGTTATCTGGCTATCAACCAGATGCAGAAGAATTGAAGATATTTACAAAAATGCTAATCGAAGGAATGGCATTGGCTCAAAAAGCTACAATGAATATTATTGATCTTGAGGGTCAGGATATTATGAATATTTTGGCGCGTAGTGTTTTGGAAATGTACACTTTCGATTCAAAACCTGATGATATTACACGCGATAATTTAATTCGTCAATCTATTGATTTAATTGCAAAATTCCCAACTATTGTTGCTTATGCATTTAATATTCTTCGTCACAGTCAACAAGGGCGCTCGTTACATATTCGTCACCCGAACGAAGAAATGTCTTATGCCGAAAATTTCCTCTATATGATGAAAGGCCCAGGTAATTACACCGAATTAGATGTGAAAATTCTTGACTTAACGTTAGTACTTCATGCCGATCATGGAGGTGGTAATAATTCTACTTTCTCGGTTCGTGTAGTAAGTTCAACACAAACAGATACTTATTCTGCCATTGCTGCAGGTATTGGTTCGTTAAAAGGACCTTTGCATGGTGGTGCCAATATAAAAGTGGTAGAAATGTTCGAGCATCTTAAAAAAGCAATAAAAAACTGGAAAGACGTGAAAGAAATTGATGCTTATTTGCAAAAAATGTTGAACAAAGAGGCATACAACAAAAGCGGTTTAATATATGGTATTGGACATGCTGTTTATACAATTTCTGATCCACGTGCATTGTTGTTGAAAGAGATGGCACGTTCGATGGCCGTTGAGAAAGGATTGGAAAAAGAGTTTGCTTTCCTTGAATTGCTTGACGAACGTTCAGTTAATGCATTTATGACTTTCAAAGGTGATGGTATAGGAAAACAAGTTTGTACAAATGTCGATTTTTATTCTGGTTTTGTATATGATGCTATTGGTTTACCTACAGAAATCTTCACACCAATGTTTGCTATGTCGCGTGTTGCAGGATGGACTGCACATCGAATTGAAGAACTAAATTTTGCGAGCAAACGTATTATTCGTCCTGCTTATAAAAATGTTGGGGAACGAAAGAAATTTATTCCATTGAAAGATAGATAATAAAAAAGTTTGATGGTTTGAAAAGTTTGATGGTTTGAAAAGTTTGATGGTTTGAAAGGTTTGAAGAATTCTACATTCCAAATAAATTGTTTTCTTGGACCTCTTCTCAAGTAGAGGGATTTATAAATTATACTTTATATAGATTAGCATACTATGTGATTTAAAATAAAAGATTTACCACTAAGTCACTAATGTCACAAAGTTTAGCTACGCTGACCGTTGGTTCACTAAGGTTCTTTTAATCAGTTATTATGAGAACATTAAGATAAAACATAAATGTTTTATAATAAAACGACTATTCTAAAAAAAACATTTATGTTTTTTCCTTAGTGTTCTTAATTTGTAAAATTATTCTTAGTGAAACTTTGTGTAATTTAGTGTAACTT